>CALQCM020000018.1 GCA_943329075.2 Chitinophaga pinensis
GAACAGATAATCCCAGAGCTGGGCGACGGTCTTGCCTTCGAGCGTGTCGAGGCGCGGCGCCAGCGCGCGCGTTTTCTGCTGGCGCGCGCCGCGCGGCCAGTAGGCTTCGTAGTAACCGTCGTTGTTTGGTGTCGACATTTTTACTTTTCTCCTTTGGTGCTTCCGAATGCCCCCACCCTAACCCTCCCCCGCAGGCGGGGGAGGGGATTTGCCCTGGCTGTAGTGGTATTCCCTCCCCTGCGCATCGCGCGGGGGAGGGTTAGGGTGGGGGCGTCAAATCCCGCTTATTGTTTGACCATGCCGAGTTCACCCAGCACGTCTTTCAGTACCGTGTACTGCGACCTCAGGTATTTGCCCAGTTCGGCGCTGTTCATGTAATCCTCGTCCCACTGGTTTTTTTCCAGCGCGTCTTTCCACGCCGGCGTCTTGATTACGCGCTGAAACACGCCATCCCAGTATTTGATCTGCTCGGCCGACAGGCCTTTCGGCGCGATCACGCTGCGCGGCACGTCGAACACTACATCAACCCCCTGTTCGCGCAGCGTCGGCACGGCGGCAAGCGGGCCGCCGAGGCGGCGCGGTGAGGCTACGCCGGCGATGCGGATTTTTTTGCCTTCGAGTAGTTGCAGAAAGGCACCGGGTGTCGCCGAGGCCACATCGACGTGGCCGCCCATCAATGCGGTCATTGCGTCGGCCGACGAACCGAAGACGACGATTTTCAGCTTGCGGCTGTCGGCGCCGACGGCGCGCGCGATCAACGCTGCGGCGATGTGATAAGCGTTGCCGCGCGCGGCGGCCAGCGCGATGCTCACCGACCCCGGATCGGCCTTGATGCGGGAGGCTAAGTCGCGGCCGCTGGCGATCGGCGAATCGGCACGTACCATGAAGGCGATTGGTTCGGTGATCAGGTTGGCGATCGGCGTGTAGGCGAAATAATCGACGTTGATCTGGCCGGTCAGCAGCGCCGACAATGGCGTCGAAGTCTGGATCATCAGGTGCTGGCCGTCGCCGGCGAATTGCGCGAGATAGTTGAGTGCCACGCCGTAGCTGCCGCCGGCGCGGTTGGTCACCGACATCGGCGCTTCGACCAGCTTCGCACCCTGCAGGATCATCTGCAGGGTGCGCGCGGTGTTGTCGACGCCACTGCCGGGGCCGGTGGGCACAATGAACTCAACGTTGCGTTCGGGTTTCCAGTCGGCGCACTGTGCGCCGCCGGCGGAAATAAAAACAAGCGCCGCGGCGGCGGCGCGCAATACAACAGGCGTGAACTTCAATCGATCCTCCGTTGGGTCGGCCGCGCGGCTCGGGCCGTGGGTCGCAGCCCGATTATACGATTGCATGCAGTTGCGTCGTGACCCCCGATTTCCGCTATATTTGCGCACCAGCCACCCGGAGGAACAGCGCAGATGAAAAACGCGATCAAAAAATGGCGTGAAATTTTGCTGGCGGCAGTGCTGCTGCCGTTCACCCACATCACGTACGCGCAGGACGGTTATCCGAACCGGCCGATCCGGCTGGTCACGCCGGCGGCACCCGGCGGTACCACCGACATACTGGCGCGAATGGTCGGCGCCAAACTGACCGAGGCGCTCAAACAGCAGGTGATCGTCGACAACCGCGCCAGCGCCTCGGGCGTGGTGGCGGCGGAGATCGTCGCCAACTCGCCGCCCGATGGCTACACGCTGTTCGTGCCCTATCACCAGCATACCGTCAACGCAGCGCTCAATTCGAAGCTGCCGTATCACGCCGTCGACAGCTTCACGCCGATCACGCAACTGACTGCGGCGGGGCTGATGCTGGTGATCAATTCTTCCACACCGGTGAAGACGCTGAAAGAATTCGTCGAGTGGACGAAGAGCTACAAGGGCCCGCTCAATTTCGGTTCGGCCGGGCTTGGCAGCGGCGGCCATCTTGCCGGCGAACTGTATAACGTCACGGTCGGCATCAAGGCGCAGCACATCCCGTACAAAGGCTCGGGCCCGGCGCTGATTGATCTGGTCGCCGGGCAGTATCACTACAACTTCGCCGGCATCCAGGCCGCGCAGACGCTGGTGCGCGGCGGCAAGCTGCGCGGACTGGCGGTGACCAATCCGAAACGCATCGCGGCAATTCCTGACCTGCCGGCGATGGCTGAGGTGTTGCCGGGCTTCGAACTGGTCGGTTGGTACGGCATTGCTGCGCCGGCGAAACTGCCGAAGCCGATCCTCATGCGGCTGCATGCCGAGATTGTGAAGATCATGCAGGTACCCGACATCCGCGATCGCATTCTGGCTGATGGCTCGGAAGTGGTCGTCAACAGTCCCGAGGAATTCCGCAAATACATGCACGCCGATCTGGCGAAGTGGGCGAAGCTGGTCAAAGAGAGTGGTGCAAAACTTGAATGACATTGCAGGATTCAGGATTGAGGATTGAGGATCGAGGAGTGAGGAGTGAGGATTGAGGATTGAGTTTGGTAATGCGCATCAATTTGCGCGTGTTGCAATTGCCGCGCTGGCCTGTGTGGCGGCACCTTGCGTACTGGCGCAGGCGGATTATCCGAATCGTCCGATTCGGCTGATCACACCGGCCGCACCTGGCGGCACCACCGACATTCTGGCGCGGCTCTTTGGCGCGCGCATGTCTGAAACCTTCAAGCAGCAGATTGTCGTCGATAATCGCGCCAGCGCTTCAGGCGTGAACGCCGCAGAAATCGTCGCGCGCGCGCCGGCCGACGGCTACACGCTGTTTTTGCCCTTTGTGCAGCACACGGTGAACGCGGCGCTCAATCCGCAGCTGCCGTACAAGGTGGTCGATGATTTCACGCCGATCTCGCAGCTCACCGCGGGCGGCATGATGCTGCTGGTGCCGCTGTCCTCGCCGGTGAAAAACCTCAAAGAATTCATCGAGTGGACCCGAGGTTACAAGGGCGCGCTCAATTACGGTTCGGCGGGGCTCGGCAGCGGCGGTCATCTCGCCGGTGAGCTCTATAACCAGATGGCCGGTGTGAAGGCGCAGCACATCCCCTACAAGGGTGCGGGGCCGGCGATGATCGATCTGGTCGGCGGCCAATATCAATTCGGCTTTGCCGGCATGCAGGGCTCGCAGGTGCTGGTGCGCGCGGGCAAGCTGCGCGCGCTGGCGGTGACCACTCCCAAGCGCGTCGGCGTGATGCCCGACCTGCCGACGATGGCGGAGGTGTTGCCGGGCTTCGACGTCATGGGCTGGTACGGCGTGCTCGGGCCGGCGCGGCTGCCGAAAGACATCGTAGCGAAATTGCACGACGAACTGGTGCGCATACTCGCGTTGCCGGACGTGCGCGAACGCATCCTCGCCGACGGTTCAGAGCCGGTCGGCAGCGCGCCCGAGGCTTTTCGGAAATATCTGCTCGCCGATGCTGCAAAGTGGAAAAAACTGATCAAGCCTGAATAAGGCAGGATTGAGGATTGAGGATTCAGGATTGAGCAAAAACAAAAAGCAAAAGTCGAGGAGGAAGTATGAAAGTGATTGCGACAGTCGGAATTGCGTTGGGCCTGTGTGCGGTTACGCCGCCGGTTATTGCGCAAACTTATCCGGCAAAAGCGGTGCGTGTGGTGATCCCGTTTCCGCCGGGCGGCGCGGCCGATACGCTGATACGGCCGTTGACAGTGAAGCTCGCCGACGCGCTGGGTCAGCAATTCGTCGCCGATGCGCGCCCGGGTGCGAACGGCAACATCGCCGCCGAAATCGTCGCGCGCGCGCCGGCCGACGGCTACACGCTGCTGTTCGGCAACAGTTCGCTGCCGATCAGCGTTTCGCTCTACGATAAACTTTCCTTCGATGTGACGAAGGACTTTACGCCCGTCAGCATGGTGGCGATGACGCCCAGCGTGCTGGTGGTGCACCCGTCGCTGCCGATTCGCAACATCAAGGAGTTGATCGCACTGGCGAAGAAGCAGCCGAACAAACTCAACTACGCCTCGGGTGGTGTCGGTAACACCATGCATCTGGCCGCCGCGCTGCTCGACACCATGGCCGGCATCCAGATGACGCATGTGCCGTATAAAGGCGCGGGCCCGGCGATCGTCGATGTGATCGCAGGCCAGTGCGACATGGTGTTCGTCAACATTGCGCCGGTGCTCGGCCACATCCGCGCCGGCAAGGCGGTGCCGATTGCGGTGACGAGCAAGACGCGTTCGAGCGTGCTGCCCGAGGTGCCGACGGTGGCGGAGTCGGGCATGCCCGGCTATGAATCGTCGACCTGGTACGGTTTTCTCGGCCCGGCCGGAATGCCGCGCGAGATCGTGATGAAACTTAATGCAGCGATCGTTACAGCCGTGGGCGGCAAGGACCTGCGCGAGCGCTACATCGCGCTCGGCGCCGAACCCGAGACCTCAACGCCGGACGCGTTTGCCGCCACCATCCGCAACGACATTCCGGCGTGGGCGAAAGTCGTCAAGGCGGCGGGCGCGAAAGCGGAATGAAATACCGCCGCGTGTTGCGCGCGGCGGAACAAATTAATCGAGTTTGATGCCGGCGTCCTGCACGGCCTTCGCATAACGCGCCGATTCGGATTTCAGCAGCGCGTCGAATTGTTCCGGTGTGCCGGGTGTGGTGAACATGCCGAGGATCTTTAGCTTGTCCTGGATCTGCGTATTGCGCAGGCCGTTGACCATTTCGCTGTTCAGCCGCGCGATGATCGCCTGCGGTGTCGCTGCCGGCACCATGATGCCGGCCCAGTTGGTGATGGCGAGCTGCGGGAAGCCGGCTTCGCTGTAGGACGGCACCTCGGGCATGGTCTCGGCACGCTCGGCCGTGGTCACCACCAGCGTGCGCAGCTTGCCCAGTTTCGCGATCGGCGCAATTTCCGACACGTTGCTGATGAGGAGTGGCACGTGGCCGCCGGCGGCAGCGGTGACGCTCGGCGCGCCGCCCGAGTAGGGTACGTGGTTGAATTTGACTTTCGCGGCGACGGCGAGCATTTCGCCGACGAAATGGTGGGTGGTGCCCGCGCCCGGCGTGCCATAGCCGAGTTCGCCGGGCCGCGTGCGTGCGAGCGCGATCAGTTCCTTCAGCGATTTCACCGGCAGCGACGGATGGACCGAGATCGCCATCGGCACCGCGATGGTTTGCCCCACCGCTTTGAAGTCCCTGAACGGTTGATATTGCAGGCCGCTGCGCACGAAGGCGTTGATGACGAAGCTCGGAAACACCACCAGCATCGTATAGCCGTCGCCCGGCGCTCTGGCACCGGCCTCGTAGCCGATCACCGCGCCGGCGCCGGGACGGTTTTCAATCAGAATCGGCTGGCCGAGGCCCTTCGCCATGTGTTCGCCGAGCACGCGTGCCGTGACGTCGGCGGCACCGCCCGGCGGGAACGGCACGATGATGCGCAAGGGCTTGGCCGGGAACGGTTGCGCGTGGAGCGGAGCGACCGTGAGCAGGGCGGCAGCGACAAGAGACAGTGCAGTCAGGCGTTGCATGGCGGGGCTCCTCCCAGAGCGTTGTCACGGCAATTCTGCCACAAGGCGCGTGGCGGCAACCTGTTCAGTGACGTCGTGGAAATTTCAGAAACCAGCGGTGCAGGCTGTCCTGCAGAAACTGCGGCAGCACCGCGGCGATGGCGGCGCGGACTTTGGCATCGGTGCCGACGAGGTACTGCGTTTTCGGCCGCGCCGCAGTCAGCGCATGTTCGACGGCGCGCGCCACGGTGTCGGCGGCGATGGCGTGTTGCTCGGCCTCGGCAATGACGCGGCGGATGCATTCGAGATGTTCGGTATAGAGCGACAGGGCGTCGTGTCGCAGTGTCGCCTGTAGCGCATCGGCGTCGGTGGTCGATTTTTTCCAGATTGGCGTGGCGATCGCGCCGGGTTCGACCAGCGAGACGTTGATGCCCCAGGCGTCGAGTTCAAGGCGCAGCGCATGGGTCATCGCCTTGAGTGCCGACTTCGACATCGAATACGGCGCGATGAAGGGCAACGCGACGCGGCCAGCGATCGACCCCATGTTGACGATGCGTCCTCGCGCCGTGCGCAGCAGCGGCAGGCAGGCCTGCGTCACTGCCAGTGCGCCGAACACATTGACATCGAACTGCCGGCGCAGCTCGCTCAATGGCAGCACCTCGAGCGGGCCGCCGACGGCGATGCCCGCGTTGTTGACGAGGCCGCCGAGACCGTGCGTGCCAGTGCGCAAGGTCACCGTTTCAACCGCGGCGGCGATGGAGGCGGCATCGGTGACGTCGATCAACACCGGCGTGATCAGCGCGGCGTTTCGCGCCTGTAGTGCCGCGCCGTCGGCCGCGTTGCGCACGCCGGCGAATACAGCAATGCCGCGCGCGGCCAGCCGGAGCGCACAGGCGGCACCGATGCCGGTCGAGGCGCCGGTGATCAAGACGGAATTGGGATGATTGTGCATGACGCTTTTGAAATGGGTTGGCGACGCCGGCTCACCTACGTTTGAGGCGCAGAGCGTAGCACTCCGCGGCGTCTGCAAGTTGCGCCGGCGCAAATCCACGCGTACGTAGTAATACGTACGGGAAAAATCGTACTCCAAAAGGCGGGGGTGTCCGCTAACCTGTTGGCGCAGTAGCAAAAAATATTGGTAACGGGAGGGGGCCGGCATTGCGCAACGCGGGATGTCCGGCACTTTGGAGCCAGCCGGCGTCTCTTATTCCAACGGAATAAGCTGCACGCGAATGGCCGTTGGATGTATCGGTAATTGAAGGATATTCGTGGAAAAAATACGCACGTTTGTCAGCAATGCAAAAGACGGCGGCCTCTATCCGCCGATGTTTGTCACCGAGGGATTGTCGAGCGAACCGCGGGTGGTGGTCGAAGGGCGTGAAGTCATTTCGTTCGCTTCGGCGAATTATCTCGGTCTCGCCAACGACGCGCGTGTAAAGAAAGCGGTGATCGACGGCATCGAGCGTTATGGCCTGCATCCCTGCGGCTCGCGCTGTGTTTCGGGCAGTCTTGATGTGCACCGCGAACTCGAGCAGCGCACCGCGCGGCACAAAGGGCTCGATGACGCGCTGCTGTTTCCGACCGGCATGATGGCCAACATGGGTGCGATTCCGGCGATCGTCGACATGCCGTTGCGCGGCGTTTCTGCGCTGCTGCGCCGCGGCCCGGATCGGCGCGAGAACGTGGTATTCAGCGACGAGTTAAACCACGCCAGCATCATCGACGGCTACAGTTTGTCGCGCGCGCAGATCGTGACTTATCGCCACAACGATATGGACGATCTGGCCGAAAAGATGGAACAGTACCGCGATTACCGCGGACTTATCGTCACCGACGGCGTCTTCAGCATGGACGGCGATATCGCGCGGCTGCCGGAGATCGTCGCGCTGGCGCGCCGCCATGAAACGATGGTGATGGTCGACGATGCGCACGCCAGCGGCGTGCTCGGCGAACAGGGCCAGGGCACGCTCGAACACTTCGGCATGCACGACGGCGTTGACGTCAACATGGGCACCTATTCGAAGGCGTTCGGCATTTCCGGCGGTTTTGTCGCCGGCGAACAGTCGCTGATCGATTACCTGCGGGTGGCCGCGCGCACCTATATGTTCTCCGGTGCGACCTTCGGCTCGCTTGCACTCGGCGCCATGACCGCGCTCGAAATCGCGCGCAGCGAACCGGCGCGTCGCCACCGCTTGTGGGCGCTGTCGAAACGTTTGCGTGATGGCCTCGCAGCACAGGGCCTTGATGTGCTCGGCAAGGGTGAGACGCCCATCGTGCCGGTGCTGGTTGGCGAAGAGGAAACCGCGCAATGCATCTCGCACGATCTCTTTGAGGCCGGTTTCTTCGCGCCCTGCATCATGTATCCGGCGGTGCAGAAGCGGCGCAGCCGCATCCGTTTTTCAGTCACCAGCCTGCACAGCGAACGCATGGTCGACGGCCTGGTCGACGCCATGAGTTACATCTGCAAGCGGCGCGGCGTATTGCTTGCCGCCTGACAGCGGTTATTTGAAACCGTAGAGCCGCGCCGGATTATCGACGAGGATGCGCTTGCGTACCGCCTCGTCCGGCACCCAGGTCGTCAGCAGATCGGCAAATATCGCCGTATTCGGCATTGCCGTTTCCATCATCACATGCGGCCAGTCGGTGCCCCAGACCAGACGGTCGGGCGCGGCCGCAACCAGCGCGTGCGCGAACTGCGTGATGTCGGCATACGGCGGCGCTTCGCGTGAGGTGCGATAGGGGGCGGACAACTTCGACCAGCCGCGTCCGCTTTTAAGAAAACGGATCAGCGCCTGAAAGCCCGGCGCAGCGGTGCCGCCGCGCGTGTCCGGACGGCCCATGTGGTCGATCATCACTTCGACGGGAAAGTCGCCGAGCACACGGTCGAGGGTGGGAAATTTTTCGATATCGAGCAGATACTGCACGTGCCAGCCGAGACGTGCAACCCGAGCTGCCAGTTTGCGCGAGGCGTCGAACTGCACACCGGTACCGGCGACGAGATTGGCGCGAAAGCCGCGCACACCGGATGCGTGTAGGCGGTCGAGTTCGGCATCGCTGATGTCTTCGGGAATCAGCGCGATGCCGCGCAGGCGGCCGTCCGATTGCGCGATTGCATCGACCAGCACGTCGTTGTTGCTGCCGTGCACGCCCGATTGCACGATGACGCCGCGCGT
Organism: Chitinophaga pinensis; assembly: GCA_943329075.2. Taxonomy (GTDB): domain Bacteria; phylum Pseudomonadota; class Gammaproteobacteria; order Burkholderiales; family SG8-41; genus PALSA-1004. The sequence goes on from CALQCM020000018.1 coordinate 8,591, forward strand.
CACGCCGAGCGCGTCGTGCATGGCGAGATAGTCTTTGAGGAGCACCGGCGGCGGCGTGTAGAGGCGGTCGCCGGCCCAGCCGTATTTTTCTTTGGCGCCGAAAACGTGGGCGTGACAGTCGGTGGCGTTCGCAGGGAGGGCGAACGACGGCTTGCGCGTCTGCAGGTCGGGGCCCGCGCATGGCGCGGGTTCGCCGGGTTTCGCAGTCATCTTGAGGGTCGGATTCCGCTATCGGTATTGTTAAGCCATCAATCCAGCTTCACGCCCAGTTTCTTGCCGATCGCGCCCCATTTCTCGGCGTCGTTCTTCATCACTTTGGCGAATTCATCCGGCGTGCTGGCGAGCGGTTCGTTGCCCTGCGAGATGAAGTTCTGGCGCACTTCCGGTGTGTGCACGATGGCGGCAATCTGTTTTTGCAGTTTGTCGATGATGGCACGCGGAGTTTTGGCCGGCGCCATGTAGCCGTACCAGGTCAACGCATCGAAGCCGGGCACGCCGGATTCGGCAATGGTCGGCAGATCCGGGAAGGCTTCCGATCGCTTCACGCCGCCGCTGGCGATCAGGCGCAGGCGGCCGGCTTTCCAGTGTGCCATCGTTGTGAACATGTTTGAAAACGAGACCTGGATTTCGTTGCCGATCTGCGCGGTCATATAGAGGCCCACGCCCTTATACGGGATGTGCGTCATCGTGATGCCGGCCATCGAGTTGAACAGTTCATTAGCCAGGTGTGGCGAGCTGCCCGGGCCCGAGGTGCCGAAGTTGAGTTTGTTCGGATTGGCTTTGGCGTAGGCAATCAGTTCCTGCACGGTTTTTGCGGGTACTGACGGATTGAGGATCAGGCCGAGCGGCGTGGCGATCACTTCGGTGACCGGCGCGAAGTCCTTGATCGGATCGTAGGGCAGGGTGGTGAAGAGTTGCGCGCTTTGCGCGTGCGTCGAGTAAGCGAGCAGCAGCGTGTAGCCGTCCGGCACCGCTTTGGCGACGAGTTCGGTGCCGACGATGCCCGATGCTGCCGGGCGGTTGTCGACGACCACGGCCTGGCCGATGCGATCGGCGAGGCGCTGGCCGATGTAGCGCGCGGTGTAATCACTGCCGCCGCCGGGGGCCAGCGGCACAATCACGCGGATCGGGCGGTTCGGAAAATCGGCCTGCGCACAGGCGGCACCCGACCAGGCGGCGGTGAGCGCCAGTATTGCGCATGCGCCTTTACCAAAATTGCGTAATGTCAACATTGTCTGCTCCATTGCGGTTTATGTTGCGAGACGGCGAGTGTGCACAAATTGCGCCCCGCCGACAAGCGCATGCGGGGCGCCGCGGTATACTTTGTCCAACGCCCGTACAGAGGCAATGGAGGTCGCATTGAAACGCATATTGATCGCAGCCATGATCGCCGCGACGACGGCAACTGCCGCCGAGGCCGCCGTCACCCGCATTGTCATCGACCGCATTGATTCGCCGACCTTCGACGGCCGCGAATTCGGCAGCGCCGGGCGTTTCGAAAAGCTTTCCGGACGCGCCTTCGGCGAGGTCGATCCGAACGATCCGCTCAATGCCGGCATCGCTTTCATCCAGGAAGCGCCGCGCAACGTACGGGGTCGCGTCGAATACGCAGTCGACATCAGCATCATCCAGCCGCTGGACACAGCCAAGGGCAACGGCACGCTGCTCTACGACGTGGTCAACCGCGGTTCGCGCCGCGCTTTCGACGTCTTTCATCTCGGCGAGCACGGCGGCAACAATCCGGCCAAGGCGGTGGACGCCGGCGACGCTTTCCTCCTGCGCCAGGGTTACACGCTGGTGGTGAGCGGCTGGCAGGCCGACGTGCCGCGCGAGGAAGACGAAATCATCGCCGACTATCCGGTCGCCAACCGCGGCGGCAACCAGATCACCAAATCGATCAGTGTCGAACTGATCGTCACCAAACCGGTCTACACGCTGAACATCGGCTGGGACAACGGCCGCGCGCTCAAACCCTATCCGCTGGTCGAGCGCGTGGCCTCGCGCGCGCGCCTCATCCGCCGTGCGCACGCCGATGCGCCCGACGAACTGATTGCGCGTGAAGAGTGGTCGTTCGGCGCGTGCAGGGACGGCAAGACGGTGACGCCGGGCAACAACGACATCTGCCTGCCGGCGGGCTTTACGCCCGAGTATGTTTATCACCTCTCGTATCCGGCCACCGATCCGTTGCCGACGGGGCTGGCTTTTGCGGCGACACGCGATGTGGTGTCTTTTCTGCGCTACGACACCAGCAATGCCAATCCGCTGGTCGCCCACGGCGCGCACGAACCGCAGCCGCACACCATCAAATACACGATCGGTTTCGGCCGCTCGCAAAGCGGGCGTTTTCTCAAGGACCTCATCTACCAGGGCTTCAATCAGGACGAAAGCAAACGGATCGTGTTCGACGGCGCCATGCAGTTGACGAGCGGCGGGCGCATGACCAACGTCAACACCGAGTTCGCTTTTCCCGGCCGCTTCTCAACCGCGCTGGTCGGCCACTTCACGCCCGGCGATCAGTTCCCGTTCACTTATGAAACGCTGACCGATCCGGTCAGTGGCCGCAGCGACGGTCTGCTGGCGAAATGCCGCGTGCAGAAGGCCTGTCCGAAAATCATGCACATGGATTCGGGCACCGAGCCGTGGGGCGGGCGCAACTCGCTGGTGATGACCGATCCGCTCGGCAAGAAGGACGTAGCGATACCCGACAACGTGCGTCTCTATTACTTTGCCGGCACGCAGCACGCGCCGGTACTGCAGTCGCGTTCGAGCACCCTGTGCCAGAACCCGGTCAACCCGAACCAATACAAGGAAGCGATGCGCGCGCTGCTGGTTGCCATGCAGGGCTGGGTCAGTGCCGGCAAGGCGCCGCCGCCGAGCCGCTTTCCGTCGTTGGCTGCCGGCACGCTGGTCAAACCGCTGCCGCAGCGCGAGTCGGGGTTTCCCGACATACCGGGCCACAAGTACAGCGGCGAAGCGAACCATCTTTACATCAACGACAACGATGCACTGTTCCCGAAGCATGTGCCGAACAAGCAGTATGTGGTGCTGGTGCCGCGCGTCGACCGCGACGGCAACGATGTGCCCGGCGTGCGTTCGGTGACGCTGCAGGTGCCGCTCGGCACTTACACCGGCTGGAACCTGCGCCGCAAAGGTTATATGGAGGACCGTTCCTGTTATCTCGACGGCTCGTTCATGCCGTTCGCGCGTTATCGCGGCGATCGCGCCAACGATCCGCGGCCCTCGCTCGAAGAACGCTACGGCAGCAAGGCCAACTATGTGCGCCAGGTCGAGGTGGCGGTGCAGCGCCTGCGCAGCGACGGCTTTCTGCTCGCCGAAGATGCCGAGCGTTTGTTGCGCGAAGCGCGCGAGCGCGACATCGGCCTCTAGCCGCCGGTCCGTAGCCCGGAAGGAGCGCAGCGTATTCCGGGAATCAAGTTTGTTGTGGCATTTGTCACGGCACGGCGGCGCTTCCCCGTAAGTTTCACGCAAGCAAGCTTTACAAACTGTAACAACGGTAAGGCTTTGTAGCAGTGGTAGGCAGGGAATCTTCGCTGTCGTTTAATGCCATCAGAGGGATTAAACGCACAGCGGAGGTTCATCATGCTGACCTTTTTGCACTACCTGCCTTACATTCTGGCCGCCGGCCTGATCGGATTCGTCGCCCTGATATTTTCCGGCGACAGCGACCGCCGCACCGATTACCGCCGGGTGCCGCGCGAGCGGCATTACCAGTGGAACGACAATTCTGCACATCGCGATCGATAGCAGGTTCAGATTCAAATGCTCAAGACCTTAGCAGCAGCTGTATTCGGTGTGTTCGCCCTTGCCGCGGTGCCGGCGGTTTATGCGCAGTCCGCTGATGTGCGTCAGGACAACAAGGACATTCGTCAGGACAACAAGGATCTGCGGCAGGACCACAAAGACGTGCGTGGCGACCGCAAGGACCGTCGCCACAAGTAATCGCGGTGACGGACAAAAACGGGGCGCCGACGGCGCCCCGTTTTATTTGTACGGCGGCACGCGGGTTAGCTGCGGAATTTGAGCCGGCGTTTGACTTCTTCGCGCGCAGGGTTGTTGACCAGCAGGTCGCCGTTGACATAGAGCGAGGGCAGGCCGATGCCGCCGGGCGGTACTTGATGGGTTTCGAGCAGACCTTCGAATTCCTTTCGTCGCGCTTCATCACTATCGACGAAATATTCGCGGAAAGGAATGCCGGCCTTCGTCATCCACTGCCGCTTTTCCTTGCAGTAGGGGCAGGTCGTCAGCGAATACATGACGACCTCGTTGCCGGGCGCAAGGGTGGCAGAGATGTCCTTTTCAAATGCCGTGCCGCCGCCGTTGAAATGCAGCGCGGCGTAGATGCCTGCGGCAAACAAAATGACTTTGAACAGCTTGCCCATCGGCCGACCCTCCGCAATATCCCGCCAATATTGTAATGGAGGCCGGTGCGGGCGGCTTAGGCCGTGCGCTCGGTCAGAAACTCCGCCAGCACGCGCGCCGTGTGCGAGCGCGCCGGCGTGCGCGCAATGTTCAGCGGCGCATCCTGCGCGACGATCAGGCCGCCGCCGGAGCCGCCTTCGGGACCGAGATCGATGATCCAGTCGGCGTCGGCCATGACATCGAGATTGTGTTCGATCACCACCACGGTGTTGCCGGCATCGACCAGGCGGTGCAGCACGTGGATCAGTTTTTCGACGTCAGCCATGTGCAGGCCGACGGTCGGTTCGTCCAACACATAAAGCGTGTGCCGGTCGGCGCCGCCGCGGCCGGGTCGCGTGCCGGCATCACTCCCATCAGCCCTGACCTTGGCGAGTTCAGTGACGAGCTTGATGCGCTGCGCCTCTCCGCCCGACAGCGTCGGGCTTTGCTGGCCGAGCGTAAGATAACCGAGGCCGACATCCTGCATCAGGCGCAGCGCATGGTGGATCGAGGTGTGCGCGCTGAAGAATTCAACCGCTTCATCGATGTTCATGGCAAGTACATCGCCGATCGATTTTCCCTTGAAGTGCACCGCCAGCGTTTCGCGGTCGAAGCGCGCGCCGCGGCATTCCTCGCACAGCACGCGCACGTCGGGCAGGAAGCTCATTTCAATGCGCTTGATGCCCTGACCTTCGCATTCTTCGCAACGCCCGCCCTTGGTGTTGAAGGAAAAGCGGCTGGCGGTGTAACCGCGCATGCGCGATTCAGCCGCGTCGGCGAACAGTTTGCGTATCGTGTCGTAGAAGCCGACGTAGGTAGCCGGGCAGGAGCGCGGGGTCTTGCCGATCGGGGTCTGATCGACTTCGAGCACGCGGCCGACCTGCTGCCAGCCTTTGAGATCGGCACAGCCGATGAGCGGCACCGCCTTGCCGGCGTTGTGGCGGCCGACGCGATGCACGAGATTGGCGTGGAGTACGTCGCGCGCGAGCGTCGATTTGCCGGAGCCTGAGACGCCGGTGACGACGGTGAGGCGTCCCAACGGGAAGCGCGCATCAACCTTGCGCAGATTGTGCAGCGACGCGCTCTTGATTTCGATTTCCGGCGTTGATTTAACGACAGGCCGGTTCGGGTGCAGCGGATGTTTAAGCGGCTCGCGCAGAAAGCGGCCGGTGATCGACGCCGGGTTCTGCATCAACTCGGCAGCCGAGCCTTCGGCAATCACGTAGCCACCGAGTTTTCCGGCACCAGGCCCGAGGTCGATGACATGCGCCGCGCGGCGTATGGTGTCTTCATCGTGTTCGACCACCAACAGCGTGTTGCCCTTGGCTTCGAGCTTGGCCAGCGTGTCGAGCAGAATGCGGTTGTCGCGCGGATGTAGACCAATGGTTGGTTCATCGAGGATGTAGCAGACGCCGCGCAGGTTTGAACCGAGTTGCGCGGCCAGACGGATGCGCTGCGCTTCGCCACCCGACAGCGTCGGCGCTGAACGATCGAGCGCGAGGTAACCCAAGCCGACCTGATTGAGGAAGTCGAGACGCGAATTGAGCTCAGCGACGAGGTCGCGTGCGATCTCGGCTTCGCGCCCGACGAGCGTGATGTCGCGGAACAGCGCACCGATTTCGCCGACCGCCTTCGCCGTCAGTTCGGCGATCGAGCGGCCGTGATAACGCACTGCCAGCGCTTCGCGATTCAAACGGTGACCGTTGCACGACGGGCAGGTTTCGTCGACTTCGAGCCAGTCGATCCACGAATCGAGCACGTGGTCTTCGGTGCCGCTGTTGGCGCGTTCGTCGTCCCACTTCACGTCGGTGAGTTTGAGGCCGGTGCCGTAACAGTCGCCACACCAGCCGTGGCGCGAGTTGAACGAAAACAGGCGCGGATCGAGTTCCGGGAAGCTGCGCCCGCACGACGGGCAGGCGCGCTTGATCGAAAACACCGTCTGCGTCATCTGCGCCAGCGAGGGATCGTTGGCCTTCATCGCGCGTGCCAGCGCTTCGAGTGGTGCGAGCACGTGCACCACACCCTTGCCGAAATCGAGTGCCTGCGCGAGTGCGGCGCGCAGCGCCGGTTCATTGTCGGCGGCCACACGCACGTCGGCCACCGGCAGTTCGATCGAATGTTCCTTGAAGCGGTCAAGCCGCGGCCAGCGTGCCGTCTCGATGAATTCGCCATCGACGCGCAAATGCGTGTAACCCTTGCCGCGCGCCCATTTGGCGAGATCGGTATAGAAACCCTTGCGTGCAACGATCAGCGGCGCCAGCAGACCGATGCGAGTGCCTTTGTAGTCGCGCAGGATGCGCGCCACCATGGCGTCGATGGTCTGCGGTTCGATCGCGCAGTCGCAGTCGGGACAATGCTGGGTGCCGAGCTTGACATACAAGAGGCGCAGGAAGTGATAGATCTCGGTGAGTGTTGCCACCGTGCTCTTGCGCCCGCCGCGACTGGTGCGCTGTTCGATGGCGACGGTCGGCGGTATGCCGAAGATCGCATCGACGTCGGGTTTCGACGCCGGCTGCACGAACTGCCGCGCGTAGGCGTTGAGCGATTCGAGATAGCGCCGCTGGCCCTCGGCGAAAACAATGTCGAAAGCCAGCGTCGATTTGCCCGAACCCGAGACGCCGGTGACGACGGTGAATTTGTCGCGTGGAATTTCGACGTCGATGTTCTTGAGGTTGTGTTCGCGGGCGTTGTGGATGCGGATGGATTGAGGATTGAGGATCGAGGATCGAGGATTGAGCGCCGAGTCGCGCGATGTATTCGCGGGCGCGATATTTGAAGCGGATTCCCTCCCCCTTGATGGGGGAGGGCTAGGGTGGGGGTGAGTAGCGTTGGCGCCTAAGTTTCCACCACTCAGTGCAAATTCATATTCTGCCAGCGCGCGCCCGGTGTGCGAGTTGACCTTCCACAGAATGTCCTGGGGTGTGCCGGTGCAGACGACTTCGCCGCCGGCGTCACCGCCTTCAGGGCCGAGATCGACTATCCAGTCGCAGGCGGCGATGACGTCGAGGTTGTGTTCGATGACGATCAGCGAGTGGCCGGCCGCGATCAACTGGCGGAAGGCACGCAGCAGTTTGGCGACGTCGTCGAAGTGCAGGCCGGTGGTTGGTTCATCGAAGAGGAACAGTTTGCCAATCTGAGGCGGCGTCCCCGCGGAAGCGCCGCCCTTTCTGGATTCCCGCTTGCGCGGGAATGACGAATGTTTTGAACTCTCGACCAGATGCCCTGCGAGTTTCAAGCGCTGTGCTTCGCCACCCGACAGCGTCGGCACCGGTTGCCCGAGGCGCAGATATTCGAGACCGACATCGGCGAGCGGTTTCAGCGCCGCCTGCACCGCATCGTGCGCGGCAAAAAACACCAGCGCTTCGCTCACCGTCAGGTCGAGCACGTCGGCGATCGATTTGCCTTCGATTTGCACTTCGAGAATTTCGGCGCGAAAGCGGCGGCCGTCGCAATCGGGGCAGCGCAGATAAACGTCCGACAAAAACTGCATCTCGACATGCTCGAAGCCGTTGCCGCCACAGGCCGGGCAGCGGCCGTTGCCGGAGTTGAAGCTGAAGGTGCCGTGCGTGTACTGGCGCTCGCGCGCCAGCGGTGTTTTCGCAAACAGATCGCGGATGGTTTCGAAAGCGCCGACATAAACCGCGGGATTGGACCGCGTCGTCCTTCCGATCGGCGTCTGATCGACCATCACGACGTCGCCGATCAGATGATGGCCGTGAATGGCGCGATGCGCGCCCGGCGTCTCGGTCGGTTTGCCCTTGTGTTTCAGCAGCGCCGCGTACAACACATCCTGCATCAGGGTCGATTTTCCCGAGCCGGATACGCCGGTCACGCAAACGAGGCGGTTGAGCGGCAGTTTGACGTCGATGTTCTTCAGGTTGTGTTCGGTTGCCCCGAGGATTTGCAACGCGTGCGTGCTTGCCTCACCCCCATCCCTGCCTTCCCCCATCAAGGGGGAAGGAGATTCCTGAACACTCGTCGTTGAAAGGGCTACCGCCTTGCTCCCTTCCCCCTTGTGGGGGAGGCTTGGGGCGGGGTGAGAGGCGCTGGCGCGCTTGCGCCCTGACAGATAAGCACCGGTCAGCGACTGCTGATTGTTTTTGACGGCATCGGGTGTATCGAAACAAACGATCTCGCCGCCGCGCTCACCCGGACCCGGCCCGATGTCGAGCAGACGGTCGGCGGCGAACATGATCTGCGGGTCGTGTTCGACCACCACCAGCGTGTTGCCGGCGTCACGCAGTTTCTGCATGACTTGGATGATCTGGCCCATGTCGCGCGGATGCAGGCCGATCGATGGCTCGTCGAGCACGAACAGCGTGTTGACCAGCGAAGTGCCGAGCGCCGTGGTGAGGTTGATGCGCTGCACTTCTCCCCCGGACAGCGTGCGCGACTGGCGGTCGAGCGTGAGGTAACCAAGGCCGACTTCGCACAAATACGACAGGCGCGCGCGAATTTCCTTCAGCAGGAGGTCGGTGGCTTCATCAATTGCAGATGGCAGGTGAAGCTTGTCGATCAGTTCACGCGTGCGCGAAATCGGCAGCAGCATGAGGTCGTGCACCGTCAGGCCGGGCAGCGCGCGCAGAATTTCGTCGTCGTATTTCACCGTCTTCGCGCGGTAACGCAGGGTCGGCTTCAGCACGCTGTCGGCATCGGTCTTGCTGCCGAGCCGCCACGCCAGCGCATCGGGTTTGAGGCGCGCGCCGTCGCAGGTCTGGCATGGCGTGTAGGCGCGGTACTTCGACAGCAGTACGCGGATGTGCATCTTGTAGGCTTTGGTTTCCAGCCACTTGAAGAAATGCTGCACGCCGTACCAGGTGCCGGGCCAGGACTTGCGCCAGCTCTTCCATTCGTCTTCGCCTTCGAGCACCCAGCGCTTTTGTTTGGCAGTCAGATCGCGCCACGGCGTATCGAGCGGAATGCCGCGCAGCTTCGCGTATTTAAGGATGTCGTCCTGACACTCGTTGAAACTCGGCGTCTGCCAAGGCCGCACCGCGCCGTCGCGGATCGATTTCGATTCGTCCGGCACGATCAGGCTGAAGTCGATGCCAATCACGCGCCCGAAGCCGCGGCAATCCTCACAGGCGCCCACTGGCGAGTTGAATGAAAACAAACTCGGTGTCGGTTCGCCGTAATGAATGTCGCAGTCGGCGCAATGCAGGTCGGAGGAAAAACGCCACGCGGTTTCACCCCCCACCCTATCCCTCCCCCACAAGGGGGGAGGGAACCCGTCTCCTTCCCCCTTGATGGGGGAAGGCAGGGATGGGGGTGAAGCGGCATCGTCGTTCGGCATCACATAAACATTGACGCGCCCTTGGCCAACCCGCAACGCCGCCTCCAGCGCCTCAACCACGCGCGCGGGTTCAACACTGCCGAAGCGGAATCGATCCTGCACCATTTCCAGCAACTGCTTTTCCTGGCGATGAATGCGGTCGTAGCCTTGCGCTGCCAGCAATGCCAGCACTTCCTTCTCGGAAAAATTCTTCGGCACCGCCACCGGAAAAGTGATGATGAGCCGCGGATCGCCGGCGATTGCGGCGCGCGTTTTCATCGCCGCGAAAATGCTCGCCGGCGTATCGCGATGAATAGATTGCCCGCAGCCGCGGCAGAACAACTGCGCGGCGCGCGCGAACAAGAGCTTCAGGTGATCGTTGAGCTCCGTCATGGTGCCGACCGTCGAGCGCGAAGTGCGCACCGGATTGGTCTGGTCGATGGCGATCGCCGGCGGAATGCCGTCGATGGCGTCGACCTGCGGCTTGTCCATGCGGTCGAGGAATTGCCGCGCATAGGGCGAAAAAGTCTCGACGTAGCGGCGCTGGCCCTCGGCGTAGAGCGTGTCAAACACCAATGACGATTTGCCCGAACCCGACACGCCGGTGACGACAATCAGCTCGTTCAGCGGCAGCGCCAGCGACAGGTTTTTCAGGTTGTTCTGGCGCGCGCCCCTGATAACAATAGCGTCACGGCGGTCATGCGGGTTATAGCGGGAATTCATATGCTTCGGGAGGGTGACGGGGCGGTTACTTGGACGCATATTCTACAGCGGAGTTCCGCAGCCCATGATCTGCATCAAGTGGCATTCGCACAATCTGCTGGTATGCTGGCGGTTCAAAAAACGGAGAGCCGCGTGAATACACCCCTGCTTGCATGGACCAGCGCTTTTGTGCTGGAAGAAGCCACCATGGACGAAACGCACCGCGAGTTCGTCGATTTGCTGAACCGCGTTGCCGCCGCGTCCGAGGACGATCTGCCCGCCAGCCTCGATGAATTCGTCAAACACACCGAGGAACACTTCGGCCAGGAAGAGCGCTGGATGCAGGAGTTCGCGTTTCCGCCGGCGCACTGCCATCAGGGCGAACACGCCAATGTGCTCGAAGTGATCCGTGAAGTCAGAAGGCGCGTCGCCGACGGCCAGGTGCAGCTCGGCCGCACGCTCACCGATGCGCTCGCCGAGTGGTTCCCGCAACATGCGGGTTCGATGGATGCGGTGCTGGCGATGTATATGAAGCAGATCGGTTATGTGCCCGGGGGCGACAACAGCGCCGCCATCGCCGCCGCGGCCGCCGCCATGGCGGCGCAGGCGGCGCCGGGATGTTCGCCGGGTGCGGATGCCTGCGGGCATGACGCGCCGGTGGAAAACACGCAGTCCTGATTCCGGGAATACGCTGCGCTCCTTCCGGGCTACTGGGCTACAAGCCGATTAGCAGGTTCCTTCCCCCTTGATGGGGGAAGGATAGGATGGGGGTGAAGAAGCGCCGCCCTTCCCATCGCAATTAATCCCCTATTCAATAAATCTACGCACCCCTGTTTTCGCGCCACAGGCTCGTCGCATTGCCACCGAGAATCAGCGCCGCGCCAAGTATCAACCAGCCGTCGATGGTCTCGCCGTAAAAAAAGTATCCGAGCAACCCGACCAGCGGCAGGCGCAGAAAATCCAGCGGCACCACCACCGTCGCGTCGGCGCAGCCGAGCGCCTTGACCATGCAGAAGTGCGCGCTGACGCCGGTGACGCCGAGCACCAGCACCCACGGCCATTGCGCGGCCGCCAGCGGCGACCAGTGCGCGAGCGCCGGCCCCAGCGCCATGACGAATTGCATGAATGACATCCAGAACAGAATGCACAGCGCCGAATCACGCGACGAGAGTTTTTTTGTCACCACATGCGTGAGGCCGAAAGCGAGTGCGCCGACCAGCATGGCGAGGGCCGCGGGCTCTACGGTGGCCAGCCCCGGCCGCAGTATCACGAGTATGCCGGCGATGCCCAGCACCACCGCAGTGACGCGCGCCGTCGTCAGGCGTTCGCGCAAAAAAATCGCGGCGAACACCGCCGTCCACAGCGGTGTCGTAAACTCGATCGCAAACACGGTGGCGAGCGGAATCAGGCCGATCGCGTAGAACCAGCCGAGTTGTCCGCAGAAGTGAATCAGGTTGCGCGTCGCGTGCAGCTTCAGATGCGTGAAGCGCAATTGCGCGAAGCCACTCTTTGCCAGCAGCAGCGTGACGAGTACGACGCCGAAGCCGCTGCGCACCACCAGCATCTGGAAAGTGCCCATGTCGTGCGAGAGTTCGCGCGCCGCCACCGCCATCGCGGTGAAGGAGAACAGCGCGCCCGACATCCAGAGGATGCAGCGGGCGATGGCGGTGCGGGGTGGGGACACGAAGGTTTGGTTCATACGCGATTGGACAAACAGGATTGTCCAATAAAACCGAGGCGGTCGCTTGTATCAATAGCCCGGTAGGGCGGATTAGCGTAGCGTAATCCGCCGAATGCATCGGTTGTTTGCCGCAAACATGCGGCGCAATGCGCTGCGCTTATTGCGTCCTACGATGCTGTCATATGACTAACAAGTATCCATCAGCTTCGTAGCCCGGAAGGAGCGCAGCGTATTCCGGGATCAACCGTTACCGCCCAAACCGCTGCGCCGTCTCAGTACTCTTCGCCCGTGCAATCAGCAAATCCGAATCCTCGCGCAACAACAGCCGCGCCGCGACGAGCTGCTCGGTCGCTTCACTAAACTTTTTGACGTAACCGGCGTGATCGCCGTAACGCTCTTCGAGCGAGGGGCGCGGATCGCTTTTGGCTTCGCGCTCAGTGCGTGTGGCGGCAAAGGGCGCGTAGCTGCCGTCGCGGTCGCACAACTCGCCTTCGGGATGCGGCTTGGCGTATTCGTTCCAGCCGGTGTGCGTGGCGAGCGGCACGGCGATTTCGGGCAGGCGTATGCCGGCGATTTCGTTGCCGTCGGCGTCGATCTGCGTGATCAGCACCGGATAGCGCACCTCGAAGACCGGTTTGGTCCAGTCGCTGAGCACGCCCTGTTCATTGACGCGGCGGGCGACCTTGATGCCGGGGATGGCGGGGAACTTCAAGGCATCGACTGTTGTGAAGGTGCCGTCGGCGAGGCGCGGCGTGCGCGTGTCGGGCGGTGCCTTGCCGGCGGTCCATTCGTCAAGCGCGACCAGCAGGGCGCGCTGCGCCGGCGTCGGGCTGTGTGGATTGCGCGGATTGACGCAGGAGCCGCGCGTCGAAGTCATCCACGCGGTGGCGCCGTGTTGCGTGCCGGCGATCAGATAGGCGCGCGCGGTCGGCGGCAGCGCGACGTCTTTCTGTCCGAGCGGATCGGTGACGGTGAGCGAGGCGCCTTTCTGCCAGTACTCGGTCGAGGTATTGGTTTCCATCCACAGTGGATCGAAACCGTCGTTGCGCAACATTCCATCCGTCTTGCCGGTGACCGGATCGGTCAGGCGCGCCGCCGAAAACGGAAACACGTTTTCCGGGAAAGTATGGTCTTCATGCTGCGTGCTGGTGCGATTGGGCTGGCCGAATTCGTAATTCAGAAACACGCCGCCCGCACCCGCGGTGTGCGCGTACACACCGTCGAACACCTTGCGCGCCGATTCATCCTGATTGAAGCCGAGGTAGACGAAGTCGCGCAGGAAGCGCCCGCTTTGCGAGGCGCCGAAGGCGAGTGTGCCGGTGATGCCCTTCAACGGACTGGCCTTGCCCTTCGCATCGTTGCCGCCGGCGCGCAAAAATGAAATCAGATCGCGCGTGGCGGCGAGCCCGACGCCAAGCACGCGCGGGTCTTTGGCCTTGTAGTGAAATTCGTAGATCACGCCGGGTTCGGGATTGCTGCCGATCAGTTCGAGCGCACGCGAACCGGCAAAGGCCCAGCGCGTAGCCGGAATCTCGACGCGCGGATCTTTTTCGCCGCGGCGCATGGTGAGGCGTGCTTCGCGTTGATCGAGGGTGGCGGCGTCGTAATAGAGCTTGAGTAATTGTTTGCGCGGCGCTTCGCCGGGCTTGGGCGGATCGGCGCGGTCGCGCGTCTCGGTGATGATTTCGTCGCGGATCGCGCGCACGATCGGTTTGCCGTTGTCGCTGGCGATAATGGAGCTCATCGACATGCCGTTGAATTCGCGCGGTGCTTCCGAATCCCAGCCGCTCCACACCAAGGTGTAACCGCGACGCAGGAAGAGGCCGTTGCCGGCGTCTTCAGGATTTTTCGGATCGTTGGCGGAGGCGACCGACTTCGGCTTGCCGTCCATCAGCCGCCAGTGCATGACTTTGCGGCCGCGATTGGTGACGTCGTAAATCAGCTTGTGATTGCCGCGCGCGGCATCCGTCGGGCGCAGGAGGAAGAAGTCGGCTTCGTATTCGACGAACCCGCGCGCGTTGCGCGGCGCCTTGTCCAGATTGACGATGACGCGGTTGCGCGCGTCCGCCGGGTCGAGTTCGCCCTTGAAGCTGCCGCTGACGCGCTCATAGGCGCCGGTCTCGCCGAAGGCGGCGCCGTTGGCGAAGGACTCGACGGATTTTGTGTTGATTTCAGTGACACGCGCGCCGGCCGTAGAGGCGGTCATCGCCAGTGCCGACAGCAATACGCAACGCTGCAGGATGATTTGCACGTTGAATTCCCTCCGATGAACCGGCGCGAGACGCTGGCGCCGGAATTGTTATTGCAGGTTTTCGAGATTGAGAACCAGCATGTCGAGTTGGTCGTAGAGCAGCGCGTATTCGTCCTTGCCGCCGGTGAGTTCGAGGCAGCGCTGCATGCGCGTGATGAGATCGGCGGGCTTGAGTGCGGCGGTGTCGGTCAGCAGTTTGACGATTTCAGCGAGGCCCGCAGCTTCGGCGAATTTTTTGAGCTCGGGGATTTTCGCCTCGATTTCCGGACGGCTCATGTTGGTGCTGAACTTCATGGTTGCGTCGAAACTCATGCTGGCTTCCTCCGTTTTTATGCCGCGGGCGACTGCCGCTGGGTGTTGCAACAGGATTATGCCGGATGGGCGGATGACATCAAGTGATAACGCAAATCGATGCGCCGCACGCCCCCACCCTGGCGCGCGGACACGTTACCGGCGAAGCCGGCCGCTTGCGGGTAGCGCGCCTTGCAATCGCTCCCGCCCCGGATCGCTTCGCGAACGCCGTGTCGCGATTGCCTCCCCCGCTTTGCAGGGGAGGGGACTTGTTATTGGCGCGAGGCTAAGCAATTGGTCCCTGCCCCCGTTTACGGGGGAAGGACAGGATGGGGGCAAGCAGCGCAGCCATTCAATACGAGCCAGGCAATATCGCGAGGTGAGACGCACTGGTTCGACGAATGCCACCGCCTTCCGCTATCATGTCGCTCCATTTCCCCGGGTACTCATCATGGCTCAATTCGTTTACACCATGCGCCGGGTCGGCAAGGTCGTGCCGCCCAAGCGTCAAATTCTCAAGGACATATCGCTGTCCTTCTTCCCCGGCGCCAAGATCGGCGTGCTGGGCCTCAATGGTTCGGGCAAGTCCAGCCTGCTGAAAATCATGGCCGGCGTGGACAAAAACTTCGACGGTGAAGCGGTGCCGATGCCGAACATCAAGATCGGTTTTCTCGAGCAGGAGCCTGCGCTCGACCCCGACAAGACCGTGCGTGAATGCGTCGAAGAGGGCCTCGGTGAAATTGCCGAAGCGAAGAAAAAGCTCGATGAAATCTACGCCGCCTATGCCGAACCCGATGCGGACTTCGACAAGCTGGCGGCCGACCAGGCCAAGTATGAAGCGGTGATCGCCGCCGCTGGTGGCGATACTGAACACCAGCTTGAAATCGCCGCCGACGCACTGCGCCTGCCGCCGTGGGACGCCAAAATCAAGCCGCTCTCCGGCGGTGAAAAACGCCGCGTCGCCCTGTGCCGCCTCTTGCTGTCGAAGCCCGACATGCTGCTGCTCGATGAGCCGACCAACCACCTCGACGCCGAATCGGTCGAGTGGCTCGAACAGTTCCTGAGTAAATTTCCGGGCACCGTCGTCGCGGTGACCCACGATCGTTACTTTCTCGACAACGCCGCCGAGTGGATCCTGGAACTCGACCGCGGCCACGGCATTCCGTGGAAGGGCAACTACAGCTCGTGGCTGGAACAGAAGGACGAACGCCTGCAGCAGGAAGAGGCGACTGAGTCGGCGCGGCAGAAAACCATCCGGCGCGAACTCGAATGGGTGCGGCAGAACGCCAAGGGCCGTCAGGCCAAATCGAAGGCGCGTCTGGCGCGTTTCGAGGAACTGAATTCGTACGAATACCAGAAGCGCAATGAAACGTCGGAAATTTTCATTCCGGTCGCAGATCGCCTCGGCGACAGCGTCATCGAATTCGACCATGTCAGCAAAAGTTTCGGCGACCGCCTGTTGATGGATGATCTGTCGTTCAGCGTGCCGCCCGGCGCCATCGTCGGCATCATCGGCCCCAACGGCGCGGGTAAATCGACGCTGTTCCGCATGATCGCCGGCAGTGAAAAGCCGGGCAAGGGCGAGGTCAAGGTCGGCCAGACCGTCAAACTCGCGGTGGTCGACCAGTCACGCGACGATCTCGAATCAGACAAAACGGTGTTCGACTTCGTCTCCAACGGCGCCGATGTGCTGAAGGTCGGCAAATTTGAAATGCCGGCGCGCGCCTACATGGGCCGTTTCAACTTCAAGGGCACCGACCAGAGCAAGAAGGTCGGCAACCTGTCGGGCGGCGAACGCGGGCGCCTGCATCTGGCAACGACGCTGATCAAGGGCGGCAACGTGCTGCTGCTCGACGAACCGTCGAACGATCTGGACGTCGAAACGCTGCGCGCGCTCGAAGACGCGCTGCTCGAATTCGCCGGTTGCGTGCTGGTGATCTCGCACGATCGCTGGTTTCTCGACCGTATCGCCACGCATATCCTCGCCGCCGAAGGCGATTCGAAATGGACCTTCTTCAACGGCAACTATCAGGAATACGAAGCCGACAAGAAGAAGCGTCTCGGTGAAGAGGGTGCCAAGCCGAAGCGGTTGCGCTTCAAGCCGCTGAAATAAGCGACCGTCGTCACCATGCAAAAAAACGCCGGAGCGTTGCCGCTCCGGCGTTTTTTTGTCGCTGTCCGGATTTAAACCGCGAGCAGTTCGACTTCAAACACCAGTGTGGCGTTGGGCGGAATCACGCCGCCGGCGCCGCGCGTGCCGTAGCCGAGTTCCGGCGGAATCGTCAGCTTGCGTTTGCCGCCGACCTTCATGCCGGCGACACCTTCATCCCAACCCTTGATGACCTGGCCCTGGCCGAGGCCGAAGACGAACGGGTCGTCACGGTCCTTGCTGGAGTCGAATTTGGTGCCATCGGTCAGCCAGCCCGTGTAATGCACGGTGACATGGTGGCCGGCGGCCGCTTCGTCGCCGTCGCCGACGACGAGTTCTTCATAGACGAGGCCGGAGGCGGTGGTGGTATCGGGCATGATGGTCCTTTCGTGGAGGGAAAAAATGCAAAGCGGCGAATGTCCTTCATCGCGGCGGCGCTGTCAATCCGCGCCGGCAATCCGGGGCGGGAAACCTTGCGTTTGCGCGTTTTTTGCGCAAATCGCCGCAGTGGGTTAAAGTCCGCGCCGCCACACCATTATCCTGGTGACGCAGACGGGCGGCCGTTTCTACTCCATCGCCTGCTGTTTTTCCCGATGTCTTCAATTTGTCGCAGTGCCTTTGCGTCGCGCTTTGCGTGCGATGCGTCGTCGCTCGTCGATTCTGGTCCTGCTTCCGGCCGCCAGTGGCATGGCGCCGGTCAACGTACGAATGAAGGAAAGACCATGAGTGAAACCCAGGCAGTCGCCAAAGTGATGACCGATTTGACATGCTGGAGCTGCGGCGAAGAGTCGCTGAAGGAACAAGTCGAGGCGGTTGATCCGAACGCCTTCCGTCCGGCCAACGCGATTATCACCGCCATCATGCAATCCAAATGCACGAAGTGCGGCGCTCAATCGATCAACGCGGCCCAGGCGCAGGTCAACAAAATAAATTCGCGCAAAAGCCGCAAGCGGCTGATCAAGGAATCAAACCGCAATTCCGCCTGAGCGTTTTTCGCTTCAGCTCAACGTACGCCATGCCCACCGCGCCGCGCTGAACAGCGCGCGGTCGGCGTTGCGGCGCGCGATGAGCTGCATGCCGATCGGCAGGCCGAGCGGCCCCTTGAACAGGGGCAGCGTCACCGCCGGCACGTGCATCGAGGTCCACAGCACGCACAGCGCGGCGTTGCCCGTTTTGTTCAGCCCGACCGGCGCTTCGCCGCTGGCCGGCGCATTGAGCAGCACGTCGTATTGATCGAACACCGGATCGAGCAGCCCGCGGCAGCGTGCCATCAGTTCGCGTGCCTCGCGATATTGCTCGAAACTGCACGACAGGCCGTCCTTGATGCGGTTGTTGCGCAGCGTCTCGCTGATCTGATCCCAGTGGTTTTCGATTTCCCAGGTGAAGTTGCGCGAGAACTCGAAACTCGACACCCAGCGGTGCGCGTCTTCGATGCGCTCGAAATCGGCGGGCAGCGCCACTTCTTCGACTTTGGCGCCGGCGCGCGCGAGCCGGGCGGCGGCGTCTTCGATCAGCGACTGCGTGTGCGGTTCAAGCTGCGACCAGAGGTGCGTGCGGCAGAAGCCGACGCGCAGGGGCGCTGCCGGTTCGGCGATCGCCACCGGCGCGCTGCCGGTCAGCACTTCGCGGTAGAGCGCGATGTCCTCGATCGAGCGCGCGAACAGGCCGAGCGTGTCGAGCGTGCCGGCGGCCTCCTTGACGCCGACGCAGCGCAGATCGCCGTGCGTCGGACGGTAACCGAAGGTGCCACAGAACGACGCCGGCCGTATGGTCGAGGCGGTGGTCTGCGTGCCGATGGCGAGCGGCACCATGTGGTCGCCGACGGCGGCCGCCGAACCGCTGGATGAACCGCCGGGCGTGCGCGTGAAGTCGAAGGGATTGTGCGTCTTGCCCGGATGACGGTTGGCAAATTCGGTGGTGACGGTTTTGCCGAGCAGGATGCCGCCGGCTTTGCGCGACAGTGCAACGCACGCGGCGTCGCCTTTCGGTTGGTGGCCTTTATAGATCGGCGAACCCATCTGTGTCGGCATGTCGCTGGTGTCGATGATGTCCTTGATGCCGAAGGGCACGCCGGCCAGTGGTCCGCTGACACCCGCGGCATCGAGCGCGCGCGCCTGCGCGATGACCTGATCCGGATTCAGATATTCCCACGCCATCACCTGCGCTTCGCGTTCGGCGATGCGTTCGAGGCAGGCGCGCACTACGGTTTCGCAGGTTACGGTGCGCGCATTGACCGCGGCAGCGATTTCACTCGCCGTCCAGTCCTGAAGTGGTGCATCGGAGCGTGCGGATGCACCGCTGTTGTGCGAGATTTTTGTCATGCTGATCATCCGTATTGAATACCCTGCAGTGTATCATCGGTCCGCCATATTCCTCGATGGAGTAGCCATGCATATTGCAGTTAAAACCATAGTCGCGTTTTGTTCTGCGATGTCAGTTGCTGCGGCGCATGCGCAATCTCCGAAAGACTATCCGAAGCGGCCGATCCGCATCATCCTTACCGTGGCTCCGGGCGGCGGCTCCGACATCACCGCGCGCTCGATCGGGCAAAAGCTCACCGAAGCCTGGGGCCAGCAGGTGATCATCGACAACCGTCCCGGCGGCAACGGCATCGTCGGCATGGGGATAGGCGCCAACGCCACCCCCGATGGCTACACGCTGCTACACGGGACCATCGGCCCGGTCGCGGTGACGCCAAGCCTGTATTCCAAACTGCCGTACGATTCGGTCAACAGTTTCGAGCCGGTGGCGCGCGGTGTGTCGGCGCTCAACGTGCTGGTGATACACCCGGCGCTGCCCGTGCATTCGGTGAAGGAACTGATCACGTATGCGAAAGCGAATCCGGGCAAGCTCAATTTCGGTTCATCAGGCGTAGGTTTCGCCGACCATCTGGCCGGCGAACTCTTCAACACGCTGGCCGGCGTAAAGATGACGCATGTGCCCTACAAGGGCGGTGCGCCGGCGATGATTGATCTGGTCGGCGGCAATCTGCAATTGATTTTTGCCACCATGTCGACTGCACTGACGCAGATCAAGGCCAACCGCATCCGCGCGCTGGCGGTGACGTCGTCGAAGCGCATCGATCACTTTGCGGATTTGCCGACGGTCGCCGAGGCCGGCGTTCCCGGATTCGCCGTCGACAATTGGTACGGCATGCTGGCGCCGCGCGGTACGCCGAAAGAAATCGTCAACCGCCTGCATGCCGAAATCAATCGCGCGCTTGGCATGAACGACGTCAAGGAAAGGCTGGCCGAGCTCGGCATTTTTCCGTTCACCGCGCCGACACCCGAGGCGTTTGGCGATTACATCAAGTCTGAAATCGCCAAATACGGGCAGGTCGTCAAAGCGGCGGGCGTGCGTATGGACTGAAAAGCGTTGCCGGTGGTTACCACGCCGTTACGCGGTCAGCGCGTCGACAACGCCAGTTCCAGCGCGACCGTTTTTGCTTCGGGATTATTGAGGGGGTCGCCGCTGGTCAGCGCCACGCGCGCGACATCGATGCCGGCGGCTTTCAGCGCCTCGCCGATCACGCCGGCGCGTTTGCGTGCCAACTCGTTGAGCGCGTCGGCGGCGAGGGTTTGCGAGGCGACCAGCCGCCCGCCCAGCGTGCGGTAGAACTCGCTGGTGTCGGCGACATGCGGTTCGCCGCTGGCGAAGCGGCCGAGCCGTTCGAGCGAACTCATGGCCTGCTGCGCTTTGCCGCCATCGGCGGCGTTTGCTTTCGCTTCGACGGCGGCGCGCAGCTTGTCGAGTTCGTCCCTGGAAAAGCGTTCGGCAAACAAGTCGCGCACGGCGGCGCGAGTGCGCCGGTCGTCGATGGAGAGCGGCCCCGGCGGATCCTCGGCTTCGATATCGAGGCCGGCGCGTTTGCCGAGTTCCAGTCGCAACGCGCCGCGTTTGAGCGCGCGTGCATCAAGTTCGACGTCGTAGCGTGCCGGCACCAGCAGCTTCAGATCGGGCCGTTTCGCCAGTGCCTGCACGATGCGGCTGAGCTTCTCGCGCTCGGGCGGCAACAGGCGCGCCGAACCCGGGTCGAAGCTGATGTTGCTGAATTCCTCGTGGTTGCCGCCGGAGAACAGCGCCGCCAGCAATTTGAACGGCGCGGCGAAAATGCCGGAGATCAGGTTGCCGATCGCCTTGCCGATGATGGCGCTGTAATCGAACTTCGGATCGTCGAGATTGCCCGACACCGGCAGTGCGAGATCGATCCTGCCGTCGCTGTCTTTCAACAGCGCGATGGCGAGTTCCAGCGGCAGATCGAGCGCGCCGGGTGTCGCGATTTTTTCGCCGAGCGTGAATTGTTCAAGCACGATCTGGTTGTCGCCCTCGATCAGGTTGTTGCGCACGCGGTAGTTCAGGTCGAGCGACATGCGGCCGGAGGCGATCTTGTAGCCGGCGAAGCGCACCGCATAAGGCGTCACCTTGGCGACGTCGAGGTTGCGGAATTCGACGCGTACATTGCTGCGGTCGCGCGGCAGGAAGGGGTTCAGCGAGCCCGTCACCTTGGCATAACCGTATTCATCGACGCGGCCCTCGATCGCCAGCTGGCTGCGCGTGCCGCGGTCGCTCGAGATGCCGTTGATGGTGCCGTTGAATTCGCGGATGCTGGTGGCAAAGCCGCCGCCGAGACTGTCGTCGGAGAAATCGAGCGCGCCCTGTTTGATATCGATGCGGCGGATTTGCACGGCGACGGTGGCGTCTTCACCATCAGCATCGGTCGCCGCGGGCGCAGGCGTTGTGGTGGCGGGGGCGGCTGCAGTGTTGGCGGCCACAAGGCTTGCGTCGGCAGCCGCCGCGGGTTGCGGCGGTGGGTTGTCGTTGCGCTTGAGCGCGCGCGCGAAGTTGCTGGTCTTGTCGGCGCTGATGGCGTATTTGCCGCTGGGTTCCTGCCAGTGGATGGCGTCGATGCGCACTTGCGTCGGCGTGGTCTGCGCGCGGAGCGTCGTCGTCGACAGCGATTTCCAGCCGGCCAGCGCGACGCCGGTGGGGTCGTTCACCTGCACATTGTTGATGCTGGCGCCGCCGCTATAGACGAAGGCCGCGTTTTTCTGCGCGGTTTTGATGTTGCCCGAGAACGCCGCCTCGCCAGAGGCCAGCGTAGCGTTGGCGTAGCGCGCGAGCAGCGGTTGCAGCGGTGCCAGGGCGATGGCCGTGCCACTGACCTTGGCATCGACGGCGCCGCCCGCGGCGAGGCTGCCGCTGCCGGCGAGCGTGCCGCCGCCGACGATAGCGGCGGAAAATTCGAACGGCACCGGCCGCGCGAAATCGCCTGTGACATCGCTGAGTTTGACGGCGATGTCTTGGAGCGCCGGCGCGACGCCGGTCGCGCTGTCGCTGAAGGCGAGCGCGGCTTTGCCCAGCTCGACGGTGGCGACGGTGACCTGCCACGGCGCGGAGGGCGTGTCCTGCTTGCGCGGGATCAGCAGTGCGGCGATATCGATGGCGCCGTTGTCGTCGCGCCGTGCCTTGATGTCGAGTCCGTCGACGCGCAGCGCGCCGAGGCCGGCTATGTGCGCAGCGAGATCGAGTGCGATGTCCTCGACCGCGAGGCTGTCGAAACGGAACAGCGGCGCCGCGGCGCCGGTCGCGGTGATGGCAAAGGCCTCGATCAGCAGCTTGCCGTTTTTGACTTCGATGCGCGGTTTGCCGTCGGGCAGGGCGAAGTGATAGGGCAATTCGAGATTGGCGCGGCCGTCGGTGATTGCCCCGTTCAGAAAATCTTTGACGAAGGGCTGCAGCTCGGGCAGCGCGCCGTGTTCGAGCGCGATGGTGCCGGTGGCGACCAGCGGCGAGACCGATAACTCGCCCTTCCATTTGAGCGTGGCGCCACCCGGCGTGCGCGCGCTCAACACGTAAGGGCCCTTGTTGTCGGCAAAGGTCGACAGCGCTGAGAGTTTGACGGCGAGGTCTTCGAAGCGGTTTTTGTAACCGATGCGCTGGTCGTCAAAGGTGATCGTGCCGCGGTCGATTTGCAGGTTGTCGATCACCACGCGCGGCGACGACGACGGTGCGGGTTCGTGCGGCGCGGCGCCCTGGTCGCCGGCGAGCGCGGCGAGATTGAGGCGCCCGTCGGGCGCGATGACCATGTCGACGACGGGCGCATCGAGGCGGATTTCACCGAAGACGATGGCGCGTTTGAGCAGCGAATGCCATTCAAGATCGATCAGCGCGTGTTTGAAGGCGACGAGCGGACGGCCGTCGTTTTCCTTCAGCGCGAAGTCTTTGACTTGCAGCGTGAGGGTAAACGGGTTGAACGAAATCGCGCCGGCGTGCGCCTGGTGATGCAGGTGCTGCGCGGCCAGCCGCGGCAGTTCGCGCTGCGCGTACCAGGGCAGCAGCACAAAGCCGCCGAGCGCATAGAGCAAGGCCATTGCGGTGAGCGTGGCGCCACCGATGATGGTAAGCCGGCGCGGCAGGCGAAAGAAGGTGGTGGCGGTCTGGTTTTCCATGTGGCGAATTCTAGCGCGTCCAACTCACAGTAACGCGGCAAGCGGCGTGACGGATTACCGTCGCGCCGCTTTGTTTCAGCGCGCGATGGTCACAATTGCCAGCCCCAGCGCCAGCAGGGCCATGCCGGCAAATTCGCGCGGCGCGATTTTTTCGCGGAAGAAGCGGTGCGATACGATGTAGACGAAGACGAGTTCGATCAGCGCCAGCGTGCGCACGTGTGCGATCGGTTCGATGGCCACCGCCGTGAACCAGCCGATCGAAGCGGTCGCACCCATGCAGCCGGCGAACAGCGAGGTGCGCCATTCGCGAAAGATCAGCACCACGGTGTTGGCCTGCCGCGCCAGCAGCCAGCCGCCAAGGCCGACGGTCTGCACCGTTTGTGCAATGACCAGAATGACGGCGGCGGCCATCGTGAAATGGGTGTCTGGCAGTGCCAGGGCGGCGGCGCGGTAACAGACGCCGCTGAAGGCGAAGTTGGCGCCGCAGGCAATGCCGAGCAACGCGCTGCGCGAGGTCCAACCGGTGAGCAGCGCGCGGATCGGATGCCGGGGGTCGGCCGGCGACAGCAGGAGCACGCCCAGCGTGCCGGTGCCGATGGCGACGGCTACCACCGGCGCCACCACCTCGCCGAGAATGAGAAAGGCAAACAAGGCGACGAGGATGGCATCGGTTTTCGAGTACGCCACGCCGAGCGCGAAGTTACGCTCTTTCATCACCTGCAGCAGCAAGGCGGCGGCGGCCAGTTGCAGGACGGCGCCGAGCAGGACCCAGCCGAGGAAGACGCGGTGCAGTTCGGGCCAGGCGAAATGTCCGAACGTCGCCACCGCGGCGAGCCATACCAGCGTAAAAGGCAGGCCGTACAGAAAACGCACCAGCGTCGCGCCCAGCGTGCCGAGCGTCGCTGTCAGATGGCGCTGCGCGGCGTTACGAAAAGTCTGGGCGAGGGCCGCGCCGATCGTCAGCGCGATCCACAGCCAGCCGGGTGCGCTCACAGCGGAATATCCGTTAGCGGTATGTCTGGAAATTTCCGTCGCTCCCGCGAAAGCGGGAGCCCGGGGACACGGTGTTTCAGTGAGTCAAAAACCGGATTCCCGCTTTCGCGGGAATGACAGAAAGTTACTTTCAACCGCGTCCCACAAACGGCATCTTGGTCGCCATGATGGTCATGAACTGGATGTTCACATCGAGCGGCAGGCCGGCCATGTGCACCACGGCGTCGGCGACACGGTTGACGTCCATCATCGCCTCGACCTTGACCGTGCCGTCGGCCTGCTTGACGCCGGTGGACATGCGCTTGGCCAGTTCGGTCAGCGCGTTGCCGATGTCGATCTGGCTGCAGGCGATGTCGTATTTGCGGCCATCGAGGGAAATCGATTTGGTCAGTCCCGTCACTGCGTGTTTGGTCGATGTATACGGCGCCGAGTCGGGGCGCGGCGCGTGTGCTGAAATCGAACCGTTGTTGATGATGCGGCCGCCGCGCGGGTCCTGCTCCTTCATCATGCGATAAGCGGCCTGCGCGCAGAGAAACATGCCGGTCAGATTGACGTCGACCACCGACTGCCATTTTTCGTAGCTGAGGTCTTCGAACAGGATGCCCGGTGCATTGGCGCCGGCATTATTGAACAACACGTCGATGCGGCCGTAGCTATCGCGCGTTTTGGCAAACAGCGCGTTGACCGCATCCGGTTTGCTGACGTCGGTTGGCAGCGCCAGCACGCGCGCACCGGCGCCCGATTCGGCAGCGGTTTTTTCCAGCATGTCGGCGCGGCGGCCGGCGAGGCCGACGCAGTAACCGGCTTTGAGCAACGCAAGTGCGGTGGCCTTGCCGATGCCGCTGCCCGCGCCGGTGACGATGGCGACTTTGTTCGATGCGCTCATGAGGGTTCCGTGGATGACGTTGGTGGTGTGTGCATGATACTCCGACGTTTTGCGCCTGCCGGATTGAACTGCCGTTGGCATTACGGTAGCCTTCGACCGGCTTTGCACAAATGAGAGTCGGATTTTCTCCTCGATTCGTCATTCCCGCGCATGCGGGAATCCAGAAGGAAGAACCTGGGTCCTCGCCTGCGCGGGGACGACGGTGCGGGGCTTCATTGTCGCTGGAAGTAAATATTGGGGGTTTCGGTCAATGCCCGGCAGTTTTGATTACATAGTCATTGGTGCAGGCGTCGCCGGTTGCGTGACGGCGAGCCGTTTGTCCGAACGTTCGTCCAACTCGGTGTTGCTGCTCGAAGCCGGCCGCGATCTGCTGCCTGGCAGCGAACCCGCCGACGTGCGCGACAACTATCCGTCGTCCTATTACAACAAATCCTATGTCTGGCCCAACCTCAAGGCGCACTGGCTGACGGCGCAGGATTCCACCCCCACCGGGTTTCCGCAGGGCCGCGTAATGGGCGGCGGCGGTTCGGTGATGGGCATGGTGGCGCTGCGCGGCACGCCGGCCGACTACGCCGAATGGGCGCAGGCGGGTGCTGCCGGCTGGGACTGGGACGGCGTGCTGCCGTTCTATCGCAAGATGGAAACGGATTGGGATTCTAAAGGCGGGGATTTCAACAACGAATTGCACGGTGACGCCGGGCCGATTCCGTTACGCCGCCTGCCGCGCGAGCAGTGGCCACCGCTGACGCGCACGCTCTACGATTACGCGCAGGCCACAGGCATTCCGTACGTCGCCGACATGAACGGCGACTTCCGCGACGGTTATTGTTCGGTGCCGATGACCAACACGCCTGAGCAACGCGTGTCGAGTGCGATGGCCTATCTGACGCCGGAAGTACGGCGGCGCGCGAACCTGACCATTACCGCGTCGGCCGATGTGCGCAAACTCAATTTCGACGGCACGCGTGTCACTGGTGTCACCGCGTTTGTCGATGGCGCCGAACAGACTTTCAATGCGCGCGAAGTCATCGTTTGCGGCGGCGGTATTTTTTCGCCGACGCTGCTGCTGCGCAACGGCATCGGCCCTGCCGAACAGTTGCGCGCGCTTGGCATCAAGGTGCTTGCCGACCGGCCCGGCGTGGGCAACAACCTGCAGAACCATGCGATTCTCTTCATCGGCTTTCATCTGCACCGCGCTTCGCGCCAGTCGCGCGCGCTCAACACGCATGTCAGCTCGGCGTTTCGTTATTCGTCGGGCGTCGAAGGCTGCGCGCCGAACGATCTTTATATCAATGTGCAGAGCAAAACCTCGTGGAACGCGCTCGGCGCACAGATCGGCAATCTCGCACCCTGCCTGTTGCGGCCGCTGTCGCGCGGCCGCCTCACTCTGACGTCAAAGCGCGCCGAGGTGCATCCGCTGATCGAATTCAATTTTCTCGGCGATCCGCGCGATCTTGAGCGCCTGACCATGGTGTATGCGCGCACCGTCGAAATCATCGCTTATGACAAAGTGCGCGCGCTGATGGGCACGCCGTTTCCGGTGCGCTTCACCGACACGCTGCGCCAGTTGAACGAATTGAACCGCCGGAACGCCGTGAAGACCTCGTTCATCGCGAGCATGCTCAACGTGGTGCCGGGCCTTAGCGATTTCGCGCTGGGTCTGCTCACCGGCAAGCGCATCGATCTCATTGAGCTGGCGCGCGATCATGATCGCCTGAAGGAACATGTGCGCGACAACATCGCCGGCATGTTCCATCCGGCGGGGTCCTGCCGCATGGGGCTTGCGGACGACCGTAACGCGGTGGTCGATGCGGCCGGCCGCGTGCACGGCGTGGCCGGGTTGCGCGTGGTCGACGCCTCGGTGATGCCGAATCTGATCGCCGGCAATACCAATGTGCCGGTGATCATGGTCGCCGAGAAGATGGCGGCGGCAATTTTGTCCGGCGCCTGATTGTTGCCGGCGAAGGAGGGCGGGATGCTGCACAAGACGTGGTGGGGATTGCCCCGGTGGAGCGTCTTCGTACCGGTGGCGGCCGGCGTCACGCTGGCGGCAAGCTGGGGCAACGCGGCCGGCTGGTGGCTGCTGCTGATTGCCGCCGTGCTGGTGGCGGCGGTGCTGGTTGCCGTGCATCACGCCGAAGTGGTGGCACATCGCGTCGGCGAACCGCTCGGCACGCTGATCCTCGCCATGGCGGTGACGGTGATCGAAACGGCGCTGATCGTCACCATGATGCTGGCGGGCGGTGAGGGCGCCGGTGCGCTGGCGCGCGACACCGTGTATGCGGCGGTGATGATTGTGTGCAACGGTGTCGTCGGCTTGTGCCTGGTCGCCGGCGGCCTGCGCCATCATGTGCTGAATTTCCGCATCGACGGCACCGGGCCGGCATTGTCGGTGCTGGCCGCACTCGCCACCCTCAGCCTCGTGGTGCCCGCTTACACCGTCACCACGCCGGGCCCGACGTTTTCAACGGCGCAGCTGGTGTTTGCGGGCGTGGCGTCGCTGGCACTTTACGGCGTGTTTGTGTTCGTGCAGACGGTGCGCCACCGCGATTATTTTTTGCCGATGGATTCCGATAGTGAAGACGAGCACGCGCCGCGTCCTTCAGCGGCGACGGCGTGGACCAGTGCCGCCTTGTTGCTGGTCAGCCTGATTGCGGTGGTGGGCCTGGCGAAACTGCTGTCGCCGGCGATTCGCAGCGGCGTCGAGACGGCGGGCGCACCGCTCGCCGTCGTTGGCATTGCGATTGCATTATTAGTTCTGCTGCCTGAGACCGTGGCGGCGGTGCGCGCTGCGGTGTGCAACCGCATGCAGACGAGTTTGAATCTGGCGCTGGGCTCGGTGCTGGCCACCATTGGCCTGACGATACCGGTGGTGGTGGCGGTATCCATCGTCATCGGCATGCCGCTGGCGCTGGGTCTGCCGGCGAAGGAAACCGTGTTGCTCGGCCTGACCCTGTTTGTCAGCGCCATCACGCTCGCCACCGGCCGCGCCACCATCATGCAGGGCGCGGTGCATCTGGTGATCTTTGCCGCCTTCCTGTTTCTGGCGGTCGTGCCCTGAGAGCGGAGCGCGTTTGAGGTGTGGCGGCCGGCGGTTTTGTTTGACGCGGAGCAAGGAAAACCGCATTTCCCTGCCGGGTTGTTGCTTCGGGCAGCGGCCTTGGTTATGCTGACGCTCGACAAAAAAACACGCCGGGCATGACCCGGCGCCGGCAATTTTCCATTTGGAGGTGTTCATCATGACGAGCAGTGCGCAGTCGCGCTTCAAGTGCATCCGCAATATTGCAACGGCTATCGGTATCGGCGCGGTACTCGCCGGCTGCCAGTCGATGACCGCCGGCATTGGTCTTGATGCCGATAACACCTCGTACAAACGCATGGTCACGCAGGGCGAGGCGACCAAGATCATCAATCCAAACGTTTATCCGGACTGCCCGCAGCACAATCCGCGCATGAACATCCGCAAGAGCGCGGTCGGCCAGATTACCGCCACCGACGGTACCGTGATCACGGTGCCGGCCGAGACCGCGGCAGGCAAGGGGCTGGGGCCGAAGAGCTACGACCTCTATAACGAATGCAAGCAGATCACGCCGGCGAACACCTCGGAAGTCTCGACGGCCAACGTGCCGGTGGTCGAGATCGATGCCGATGGCGAAGTCATCACCGGCTATATCGTTGCCGACAACTACTACGAGATGTACGTGAACGGCAAACTGGTGTCGGTCGACAACACGCCCTACACCCCGTTCAACTCGGCGATCGTCAAGTTCAAGGCGAAGCGGCCCTACACCATGGCTTTCTTGCTGGTGGACTGGGACGAACATCTCGGTCTCGGCATGGAGCAGTTCCCGGTGCCGGTCACACCTACCAGCAGCCAGTGGTATCCGGGCGACGGCGGGTTGATCGCGAAGTTCAGCGACGGCACCATGACCGATTCGTCGTGGAAGGCGCAGACTTTTTTCATCGGGCCGCTGATGGATCCGAAGGAAGTCGTCGAGCGCGGCAACATTCACGACACGCCCAACCTCGGCGGCCGCACGCACCCGTTTGCAAGGAAGCCCAACTGCGAAGCCAAGTGCTATGCCGTGCACTACCCGATTCCCGCCAACTGGCAGTCGCCGCGGTTCAACGATAACAACTGGCCGCGCGCCTGGGAATTCACCGATCAGGAAATCGGCGTCACTGCGCTGCCGGCCTACACGCGCTACCCCGAACTGTTCGACGGCGCGCGCTGGATCTGGACGCAGAACCTGGTGCTCGATAACGTGGTGATCGCGCGGAAGACGGTGCGTTGATCATTACAGTGCCGGTGTAGACCGGTGCAAATAAAACGGGGCCTTGTGGCCCCGTTTTATTTCGAATTGTGCATGGGCTGGACGTTTAACGCTGACCGTTATACTATTTTGAAGTGATCAAAAGCTTCCATTGTGCAGAGACGCAGGCGCTGTTCGAAACCGGCAAATCGAAGCGGTTTTCCGCCATTTCAAACGTTGCGACGCGCAAGCTGGCGCAACTGGATGCCGCGCAAACGCTGGAGTTTTTGCGTTCACTGCCGGGTAACCGGCTCGAAGTATTGCGGGGTGATCGCAAAGGACAGTACAGCATTCGCGTGAATGATCAGTTTCGGGTGTGTTTTTCCTGGACACCAGAAGGCCCTGAAGAAGTAGAAATCGTTGATTACCACTGACGGAGAGCTGCGATGATCAAGAATGGCATGCGGCCGGTTCACCCGGGCGAAATCCTGCGGGAAGATTTTCTGATTCCGCTCGGCACCAGCGCCAATGCGCTGGCGAAGGCGCTGAACGTGCCGGCCCCGCGCATAAACGACATCGTGCGTGAGCGCCGCGGCGTCAGCGCCGACACGGCCATGCGGCTCGCGCGCTATTTTGGTGGGGATGCCCGCTCGTGGTTGAACTTGCAGGCGGCCTATGAACTGCGGGTCGCCGAGATTGGCAGCGCGAAACGTATTGAGCGGGAGATTGCGCCGGCGACCAGATGAATGGGATAGCTGTTAACGACACGATATGTGACGCGATTGTTTCCCTGGAATACGCTGCGTTCCTTTCGGGCTACATTTTCTGCCTGATTACTTGACGCGAAACGACCGATCCAGTCCACGCAGCAGCGGCAGCATGACGTCGATGGTCGGCGTGGCGACACCGAGTTCACGCGCGAAGGCCTGCGTTTGCCCCATCAGCGCTTCGCATTCCATCGAGCGGCCGGCGAGTGCGTCCTGCATCATCGAGGTGCGCTGGCCGGGGCGGCCGCGCCGCGCAGCGGCTTCGCAATCGGTATCTTTGCGCAGGTCCCAGCCCTGGGCGGCGGCGACGGCGAGCGTTTCCTTCATGATATTGACCGAGACGGTGACGAGGCCGTCGTCGGCGCCGACCTGCGCGAGATCGTTGTGCGTGATGGCGGTGACGGTGTTGCCCGAGGCGTTGAGGCAGAGTTTCTGCCAGATGTCTTTGCGTAAATCATTCGAACTCTGCGCGTCCATGCCGCCGCGCTTGATCATGTCGATGACGGTCTGCAGGCGCGGCGTGGTCGTATTGTCCGGTTCGCCGATCACCAGTTTGTGCGCACCGGTGTGCACGATGACACCCGGCTCGACCATGTCGTTGGGCGAGAGCACGACGCAGCCTAGCGTGCGCTCCGGTTTGACGTCGCGCCACAGCGCGCCGTCCGGATCGAGCAGCGGCAGCGTGCCCGTCGCGCCTTTGAAGCCGTGCTGGAACCACCAGGGAATGCCGTTCAGCAGAAACACTGCGATGCCATTCGGTGCGAGCAGTTTGGCGATGGCCGGCGCGGCAGCGCCCAGCGCGTAGGCCTTGACGGTGACCAGCACCACGTCCTGCGGCGGCAGCGTGGACGGATCGTCGGTGGCGCTTTTCGGTTTGACGTGGATCTCTTCCTTGCCGTTCGAGCGCAGCGTGATGCCGCGTTCGCGGATCGCTTTCAGCATGGCGCCGCGCGCGACGATGGATATTTCGTCGGCACCGGCATTGATCAATCGCGTGGCGATATGGCCGCCGACGGCACCTGCGCCGAAAATACAGACTTTCATGTGGACTCCCCGATGAACCGCGGCAGGCGCGCCGCAGTGATGATGCGAAGGGCGTCATCATAGCGGTTTTTTGCGCGCGGGGCAGGTGTGTGCGGGGTATGCCGCCTTGATCTCGCACACGCGGGGTGACTATACTGCGGCCTCCCCGAAAAACATGCACGCAGCAATGTCTGCGTTTCATAAAAGAGAATTTCCATGCGGATTGCCATGATGCTGGTGTTAAGCGCGGTCGTTGTTACGGAGGGCATCGCGCAGGAGTGGCCGTCAAAACCGGTGCGCATCATCGTCGGCTTCGGCGCCGGCGGGCCCGACACCACGGCGCGCATCGTCGCGCAGCAACTGACGGTGCAGACCGGGCAATCCTTCATCGTCGACAACCGTCCGGGGGCGAACGGCATCATCGGTGCCGATCTGGTGGCGAAGGCCGCGCCCGAGGGCTACACACTGCTCGTCACCTCGGCGTCGTATGTGGTGAATCCGGCGATTTACAAAAAAATGCCGTACGATCCGCTGCGCGATCTGGAACCAGTGTCGCATCTGTGTTCGTCCGACGGCCACATCCTTGTGGTAAACCCGTCGGTGCCGGCACATAACGTGAAAGAACTGATTGCGCTGGCGAAGCGGCCCGACAGCAAAATTGCCTACGGCTCGCCGGGCATCGGCAATACCATCCATCTGACCGCTGCGTTGTTTAACGCGAAAGCCGGCACGAACATGGTGCACATTCCGTACAAGGGCGCGGGTGCGGCGATGACGGCAGTGGCGGGCGGTGAAGTGCAGGTGATGTTTGTGACGCCCACGCTCGGCCTGCCGCTGATCAAAAGCGGCAAGCTGCGCGCACTCGGTTACGACGCGCCGGTGCGCGCGCCGTTTTTGCCGGATGTGCCGACGCTGGCCGAGGCGGGCGGGCCGCTGACGCAGATCGACGCGAGTTGGCATGGCATGTTTGCACCCGTCAACACGCCGCGTGCGGTGCTGACCAGACTGGAAGCCGAAGTGCGCAAGGCTTTTACGGTGCCCGAGGTGCGCGAGCGCTTCAGCAAGCTCGGTTTGAACCCGATCGGTGGACCGTCGTCGGAATTCAAACCCTTTGTCGCCAACGCCATCAAGCGCATGGGTGAAGCCGCGCGCATCGGCGGCGTCGAGCCGGAATAAATTGTTGTTTTATCGTTCAGTGAGGAAGCTATGAGTGGATTTATTCGTCGCGTGGTCGCCGGCCACGATCAGAACGGCCGTGCCGTGGTGTTGTCCGACGGCATTGCGCCGCATTTGAAAACCAACCCGCTGCGCCCCGGCCATCGCTCGAGCGATATCTGGAAGACGGGTGCGCTGCCGGTGATCATCAAGGCGGGCGAAGACGATCCGACCCTGCAGGGGCCGCGTACCATCCATCCGCCGAAGGGCGGCACCGTGCTGCGCATCGCCGAGCTGCAACCGGAGTCTGAAGAAATACGCAATCTGTCACCGGAAAAGGCGCGCGAAGTGTTTGCGGCGGCGGGTAATGCGAATGCCGCGCAGTTCGGCAAGGGCGGGCGCCACCCGATGATGCATCGCACCGAGTCGCTCGATTACGCGGTGGTGCTCGAAGGCGAAATCACGCTGGTGCTCGACGATGAAGACGTGCAGTTGAAAGCCGGCGACGTGGTGATCCAGCGCGGCAACAGCCATGCGTGGAGCAACCGTTCGGGCAAGGTCTGCCGCATGCTCTATGTGCTGATCGACGGCCAGTTCGACGAACAGCTCGCAGGCTGGTTCGGCAAAGACGACGGCGGGCACTAAACCGCGTGCCGGTTCAGGACTGATGTGCGCCGGCGGCCGCGGCCACCGCGACGCAGATGCCGCGCACGATGTCGTCAAGTTGCATTTTCGCCTGCGGGCGCGCCGCCGCGTCGTAGGCGTGCGGCACGTGCAGAAAGCCGGCGCGCCAGCGGTGCGCCTGCACCGCGGCCAGATTCATCAGCGTGTAGAAAACGTGGTTGCAGACGTACTTGCCGGCGTCGTTGGAGATTTCCGCCGGCAGGCCGGCTTCGCGCAGCGCCGCCAGTATTGCATTCACCGGCAGCGTCGAGAAGCAGGCGGCGGGGCCTTCCGTGTTTATCTTTACCGCCTGCGGGCGGGCGCCGTCGTTGTCGGCGATGCGCGCGTCGCACAGGTTGGTGGCGATGCGCTCGATGCACAAAGCGTTGCGCTCGCCGGCCTCACCCGTGCAGAGGACGATATCCGGCTGGTATTGTGTGATGGCCGCTGCCAGTACGGCCGGCGCGCGCGCGAATGAGGTCGGCAGTTCCAATGTTGTGATTGCAACGCCGCTGACGTGCGTCGGCAGTTTTTGCAAGGCGGCCAGTGAAGCGTTGACGGTATCGCCGCCGAAGGCTTCAAAGCCGGTCACCAGCGCGCGCATCAGCCCTCCGCTTCAAGCAGCGGCGTGCTCCACGCGTCGTAGCCGTAAACCCAGGTCGGGTCGGTGGTATTGCGCATCCAGGTATTGGTGCGCGAATTGCCCTGAATGGCGGAGGCGCGCGGTTTGCGTGTGGCTTCATAACGGCGCAGCGCGGTGGCGACGCCACCACTGCCAAGGTCATGCAGACAGCGGCTGAGCACGGCGGCGTCTTCAAGTGCGGACGCAGCACCCTGCGCCATGTAGGGCGTCATCGGATGGCAGGCATCGCCGAGCAGGGCGACATTGCCTTCGACCCAGCGCGCCAGCGGATCGCGTTCGAGCAACGCCCATTTGTGCACTTCGGGGCAGGCGCGCAAGACCGCCTGCACTTCCGGATGAAAGCCGGCGTAGGCCTCGCGCAGCATTTTGAGGTCGCCCTTCGCCGACCACGATTCGGGCGTCATCCAGGCGGCATCTTCCGGTTGGCTGGTGACGAAATAAACCTCGTCCTGATTGGCGGTGACGTAATAGACCACCATGTGACGGTCGGGCCCCCACCACTTGGTGCGCACCGGCGTGATGCGTTCGCTACCCATCAGTGCCGCGGGAAAGGTCGTGCGGTAAGCGACGCGACCGGTGAAATGCGGCTGCTCGGGCCCGAGCATGTATTCGCGGACGAGCGAATGCACGCCGTCGGCGCCGATCACGACGTCGGCGCTGACACTTTCACCGTCGTCGAACGCCAGCAGGGTGCCGCGCGACGAGGTTTCGATGCCGACGAGTTTGCGGTTCAGTTCGGCAATGCCTGAGGGCAGTGCGTTGAGGATGGCGGCGTGCAGGTCCGCGCGGTGCATGAACAGATAGGGCGCGCCAAAACGTTCTTCGATTTCGGCGCCGATTTTCAGCTCGTTGCTGATGTTGCCGCTGTCCCATTCGCGGCTGATGCCGGCCGGCGACTGGAAGGCGATCTTCCGCAGCGCCGGTTCGGCGCCGATGCGGCGCAATACCTTCATCGCATTGGGCGTCATCTGGATGCCGGCGCCGACGCGCGCGAAGCGCGAGGTCTGTTCGAAGACGCGCACGCGGTGGCCGTCCTGTGTGAGCAGCACCGCGGCGGCGAGTCCGCCGATGCCGCCGCCGATGATGGCGACGCTGAGTGATGTGGATGTCATGTTTGCCATTCTATTCGACGGTAATCTTCGCTGTCTCGATGACGCGGCGCCACTTCGGAATTTCACGACGGATGTAGTCGGCGAAGGCCTCCGGCGTGCCGGGCGCTATGTCGAGGTTGGGCAGGCGCTCGCGAAAGGCCGTTTCGTTCAACACCGAACCGATTTCGCGCGACAACGCGGCTACTACTGCGCGCGGCGTGCCGGCCGGCGCGACGATGCCGAACCAGATCGCGGCTTCATAACCGGCTACGCCCGATTCGTTCAGCGTCGGCAGGTTGGGCGCGTTGACCGTGCGCTTGAGGCTGGTGACGCCAAGGCCGCGCACCTTGCCGTCGCGGATGTAATTGATGCCGCCGCCTTCGAACATCAGGTCGACGTGCCCACCCATGACGTCGGTCATCGCCGGCGCCGAGCCGCGGTACGGGATGTGCACGATCTCGACATTGGTCATCGATTTGAACAACTCGGCGGCGAGATGCGTTGAAGTGCCGGGGCCGCCCGAGGCATAGGTGAGCGGGCGCGCGCGCGATTTCGCCAGCGCGATGAGTTCTTTGACCGACGTTGCGGCAACTCCGGGATGCACGACCAGATAGAGCGGCGTCGAAAAACAGAAGCTCACAGGTGCGAAATCCTTGAGCGGATCGTAGGGCAGGTTCTTCTGCGCGCTGACGTTGATGGCGAGGCTGGTGACGCTACCGAAAAACAGCGTATAGCCGTCGGGCGCGGATTTGGCCGCCATCTGTGCGCCGATGATCTGGCTGCCGCCCGGGCGGTTGTCGACGATCACTGGTTGCGCCATGCGCTCGGCGAGCCGCGTCGCCAGCGCACGCGGGAAAATGTCGCCGAGCCCGCCGGGCGGATAGGGCACGATAATGCGCACCGGCCTGGATGGAAACGGCGCTTCGGCGGCAAGCGCATTGAATGCCACGCCGAGCGCGATGCCACACACCGTCACGGCGGATAAAAACGAACGCAGAGCCATCATTATTCGGCGCGCAGTCCCGCGGTTTTGACGAGCGCGGCGATGCGCGCGACATCGTCGCGCAGCAGTTTGTCGAATTCCGCCGGCGTGCTGCCGACGACTTCGCCGCCTTGCGCGACGATGGTTTGTTTGACCTCGGGCGATTGCAGAATCGAAGTGATTTCACGATTGAGTCGCGCGATCACCGGCTGCGGCGTTTTCGCCGGTGCGAGGAAGCCGTACCAGATGCTGGCTTCGTAACCGGGCAGGCCTGCTTCCACTATCGTCGGCCAGTCGGGTGCTACGGCCGAGCGTTTCGCGCTGGTGATGCCGAGCGCGCGCAATTTTCCGCCGCGCACATGCGGCAGGCCGGTAAACAGATTGGGTGCCGAAACCTGGATTTCATTCGAGAGGTTGGCGGTGACGACCAGCGAAATGCCTTTGTAGACGATGTGCGTGATCTTGATTTTCGCCATGTAGTTAAGCAGTTCGATGGCAAGATAGGGCGGGCCACCGGCACCGGTCGATCCATAATTGAGTTTGCCCGGATTGGCTTTCGCGTAATTGATGAACTCCTGCAGATTGTTCGCCGGCAGCGACGGGTGGATGGTCACCACCAATGGCGAAATCACCGCCAGAGTGACCGGTGCGAAATCGTTGAGCGTGTCGTAGGGCAGCTTGTCCATGAAGGCCGGATTGGCGACGTGGTTGCTGGTAGCGACGAACAGCGTGTGGCCGTCGGGTGTGGCGCGTGCCGCCATTTCGGCGGCGACGATGCCGGCGGCGGCGGGGCGGTTGTCGACAATCACCGACTGACCGACACGCTCGGTGAGACGCGGCCCTATCATGCGCGCGACGATGTCGGCGCCGCCACCGGGCGCGAAGGGTACCAGCATGCGGATCGGTTTGGTCGGGAATTCTTCGGCGGCGATACACGGCACCGATAGACCCGCGAGCGCAAAAAATATCAATAGTGACGGTTTTGGCATATGCATTTCTCCGGAAGAAACTGAGGAAGCGGGGGCGGAGTTATTCGTTTACCGAAACTCCCGTCGCTCCCGCGAAAGCGGGAACCCGGGGTTTTGGCGCACAGTTGCGTAAAAATAATTCTGGATTCCCGCGTTCGCGGGAATGACGGTTTTGATAAGTGCGGCGCGTTTTTCAATGGCTTGTTAATTAACGGCCAGCGTCGGAGCGCGCCCCATGAAATCAATAAAAATCTTCGCCAGCGCAGGCTCGCGTTCGTTCCACTCGTCGCGCGGACTGAGATCGAGATCGTAGTCCTTAAGGCCGAGGCTGTGCAGTTTTGCATTCGGCAAAAGCGTCACAAGATTTTCGCCGACGCGGCGCGGGTGGCTGTTGTCGTTGCCGGGAATCACGCAGGCCGGTGCGATGATCGAACGCAGTTGCGCTTCAGTCGCGCCGATGATGGGCAGATCGATGCCCTCGATGAAATAGCGGTTCCAGCGTTCCATCACGCCGATAAAGCGCGGCACGTCCATCGCCATCAGCCGTGCGCGGTTTTCAGCGCGCTCGGCAATCCGCGCCTTGAAGTGCTCGGTTTCGCAGACCGCTGCCATGCCACCGCTTTGTGCTGCTTCGATGTACTGTGTGTAGTAATTGCGCGCGAGACGCCGCGCCGCGGTGCCGCCGCCGGTGACGCGCCAGATCAGCAGGCCTTCAACCGCTGTGGGAAAACGCAGCGCGTAGAGGATCGCCATGCGGCAACCCGACGAACTGCCGCCGACAAAGGCGCGCGTCGCGCCGAGCTGTGTGAGCAGCGCATGGAGATCGTCGGCCCAGATTTCGTATTCGGAACCTTCGCCGTCGATCGAGACGCCGGAGGCGCCGCAGTTGCGGCGGTCGTGCACCAGCACGCGATAACCCGCCGCAGCGATACGCTGCGCGATCGACTGCACGCCTTCGATGCCGCGGCGCCCGCCGGGCGCGATGGCGACCCAGGGGCCGCTATTGCCGATGACTTCGTAATGCAGCGTGACGCCGCGAACCGATGCGTTTGCCATGCAATCTCCGGGATGGGGTTACGGCGCAACTGCTGCTATTCTAATGCGACTGCGGACTGGTCGTGGCGCGCTGCGTCGCGCACAGCGGCACACAACGGTTTGGAGCATTGCATGAAAAAAGTGGCCCTGGTGCATCGTAACAATCAACGGCATTGGGTCGGTGACGGCTTTCCGGTGCGCACGATGTTTTCCTACGCCGATCTGGCGCGCGAGCTGTCGCCGTTTCTGCTGCTCGATTACGCCGGGCCGCACCACTTTCCGCCGTCGGCGAAGCGCCGCGGCGTCGGCGAACATCCGCACCGGGGTTTCGAGACCGTCACCATCGTCTATGACGGTGAGGTCGAGCACCGCGATTCGACCGGCGCCGGCGGCGTGATCGGACCCGGTGACGTGCAATGGATGACCGCCGCGGCCGGCGTCGTGCATGAAGAATTTCACAGCCAAGAATTTTCGGCGCGTGGCGGCGCCTTTGAATGCATCCAGCTCTGGGTCAACCTCGCGGCGAAAGACAAGGGCGTGCCGCCCGGTTATCAGGGCATTACGTCGGCGCAAATCCCCCGGGTCGAACTGTCTGCTGCTGCCGGCAGCGTGCGCGTGATTGCCGGCAGTTACCAAGGTGCCAAAGGCCCGGCACGCACCTTCAGTCCGATGCAGGTGTGGGA
Organism: Chitinophaga pinensis; assembly: GCA_943329075.2. GTDB lineage: Bacteria > Pseudomonadota > Gammaproteobacteria > Burkholderiales > SG8-41 > PALSA-1004. Next base: position 46,947 of record CALQCM020000018.1, read on the forward strand.
CGTGCGGCTGAACAAGGGCGCCCGCGTGTCGTTCAAGCTCAATGACGGCGACACAGCGGCGCTGTTCGTCATGAATGGGGATCTCCAGTTGGCCGGTGGCGAATCCGCGGGCGAGGCGACGCTGGTGGTGTTCGAGCGCGCCGGCAGCACGCTTGAATTGGCAGTGCTTGAAGACACGAAACTACTGTTATTGAGCGGCGAACCCTTTGATGAACCGATCGTCGGTTACGGGCCGTTCGTGATGAACAGCGAGGCTGAAATCAGGCAGGCCATGCTTGATTACCAAAGCGGGAAGATGGGGCATATCGCGGCGCCAGCGTGACGCCGCCACCGGCAATTTGTGGCGATATTGGCCGGTTGCGGCGACAACCTTTCCAATCATTGATTTATCGCAGATTATTACTTCGCGGTTTGCCGGATATTGTTGCCAGATCGACCTTGATGCGGCACGCACTGCGGCCATCAATTGGGCCGCCTGACCCGCAACAATGCCTGTATTTTTGAGTGCCGGTGTTCCGCAACAAGACCTTTGGACAAGGAGAAGATGATGGATGAGACCAAGGAAAATCTGAATGCGATCAACAAGGCGTTCATCGAGGCGGCGAACCGTTTCGCGGCCATCGCGCTGCAGGGCGCCGAAGACATGATGAAGGTACAAATGAACGCAGTGAAAGGCGCGCTTGCCGACGGCATGCAGCAGGCAAAAGTGCTGGCCGAGGCCAAGGATTTGCAGAGTCTCCAGCCGATCCAGGAAAAGCTTGCACAACCCGCGCTTGAAAAGGCGACGGTCTACCTGAAGAGCGTTTACGACGTGGCTGCCGCAACCCAGGCAGAAATCAGCCGGTTGCTCGAGGAGCAGGTTGCCGCGGTGAACAAGCGTGCGGCGGCGACGCTGGATAAATCGATGGCATCAGCGCCCGCCGGGTCGGAAGTGGCGATTGCCGCGTTCAAGTCGGCGCTGTCGTCGGTCAATACGGTCTACGACAATATGCTGAAGATGTCGAAGCAGATGTCTGAAATGACGCATGCGAACATCGGCGTTGCCGCCGGGCAGGCCGCGCGCGCGGGCCGCAAAAAGACGGATTGACCGTTGCGGCAGGCACGGCGGCCCGCAAGGCTTACTGCTTGCTGCCGACTTTCGACTTCAATAGCGCGAAATTGTCGGGGCTCATCTTGATCTGGCCCTTGTTGATCATGCGGTCGATTTCGACGATGGCGTCGTTGAAAGGTGTGGCGATGCCGTGTGCGCGGCCATGCTTCGATACCGCGCCTGGTATGTATTCCATTTCGCTGGTGCGGCCCTTCATGTGATCGTGGATGGGCGCGGTGCGGCCGCGGCTGACGTGTTCGAGCAGCGTGTTCATCGCCTTGATCAGCACTTCTTCGCCGGGGCCGGCGATTTCATCGGCACGCATGCCGAAGATCGGCTCCATGCGGTAACCCATCGCGGTGCCGACTTCGAGCGACTCTTTGCCGAGGGCAACCGACATTTCGAACATGCCGGGCATTTTGGCGGCATCGACGTTGCCCAGACCGAGCAGGCCGAAGGGGCCCATCGTCATGGTGTTGGCGATGAGTTTCGTCCACTTCGTGCTGTAGATGTTGCCGGTGGCCTCGACCTTGCCGACATGGCCGAGGATGGCTTCGATCTCCTTCAGTCGCGGCGTGTGATAGCCGTCGAGTTCGCCGACGCCGAACCACGTCGTCTTATGTGTGGTGTTGCGTTTGACTTCGCCCGGCGTGAAGATTTCTGCCGAGAGTTCGAGCGCGCAGCCGATCACGCGGTCGCGGCCGATGATGGAGGCGACCGAGTCGTCATTGAAGCCGTTCTGCACCGGCACCAGCACGCCGTCGGCTTTGAGATAAGGCTTGATCAGTTCGGTGAGCCAGCGATGGTCGTTGGATTTGACGGCGAGCAGCACGATGTCGAACTCGGGCGTTTCCGACGATAGTTCACACAGGTGTAGCGCGCGGATCGGTGTTTTCACTTCGCCGTCGGGCATGCGGATGATGAGGCCGTCGGCCTTGAGTTTTTCGACTTGCGCCGGCCATTGATCAACGACGGTGACGTCGAGCCCGGCCTTGGTCAGATCGGCGCTGACGCTGCTGCCGATGGCGCCGGCTCCCACTACTGCGATTTTTTTGTTCATGCGGATTCCATTGAATAGTTGAATGCAGTTATTTCTGCCAGGCGTCGCGCAGCGTGACGGCGCGATTGAAGACGGGCGTGCCGGGTTTCGAATCGCGCAGATCGGCGACGAAGTAACCGTGGCGTTCGAACTGGAAACGCTCCTCGGCCTGCGCGTCTTTCAAGGCGGGCTCAAGTTGCGCGGTGATGGTTTTTACCGAATCCGGATTGAGGTCGAGCAGAAAATCGCGGTCGCCCGCGCCCGGGTGCTCTGCGCTGAACAGGCGGTCGTAGAGGCGCACTTCGGCCGCGTACGCGTGGCGCGCGCTGACCCAGTGGATGTTGCCCTTGACTTTGACCTTGTCGGAGCCCGGTGTGCCGGATTTGGTTTCGGGGTCGTACGTGCAGTGCACGGTGTCCGTCGCTGCATCGTAACCGCTGCACTCGATGACAAAGCCGTAGCGCAGCCGCACTTTGTTGCCGGGGAACAGCCGGAAGTAACCCTTGCTCGGCGTTTGCATGAAGTCTTCGCGCTCGATCCAGAGTTCTTTCGAGAACGGCACGGCGCGTTTGCCGAGGTCCGGTTTCTGCGGATGATTCGGCGCTTGGCACTCTTCTTCCTGCGCGTCAGGATAATTGTCGATGAGGAGTTTGACCGGGTCGAGCACGGCGATGCGGCGCGGCGCGATCTCGTTCAGGTGCTCGCGCATGCAGTCTTCGAGCGTGGCGTAATCGATCCACGAGTCGCCCTTGGCGACACCGATGCGCTCGGCGAACGCGCGGAAGCCTTCCGGCGTGTAACCGCGGCGGCGCGCCGCCACCAGGGTCGGCATGCGCGGATCGTCCCAGCCGCTGACGTGTTTTTCTTCGACCAGTTGGATCAGCTTGCGTTTGCTTAATACAACGTAGCTCAGATTGAGGCGCGCGAACTCGATCTGCTTGGGCAGCGGGCGCGCCAGCATGTTGCCTTCGGCGAGTTTTTCCAGCAGCCAGTCGTAGAAGGGCCGCTGGTCTTCGAATTCAAGCGTGCAGATCGAATGCGTGATGCGTTCGAGCGCATCTTCGATCGGGTGCGCGTAGGTGTACATCGGATAGATGCACCAGGTGTTGCCGGTGCGATGGTGCTCGGCGCGCTTGATGCGGTAGATCGCCGGATCGCGCAGATTGATGTTGGGCGAGGCCATGTCGATCTTCGCGCGCAACACCAGCGCGCCGTCGGCGTGTTTGCCGTCGCGCATGTCGTGAAACAGCTCGAGCGATTCTTCGCGCGGACGGTCGCGCCAGGGGCTGTCCCTGCCCGGCTCTTTGAGCGTGCCGCGGTTGGCGCGCATTTCTTCGGCGGTCTGCTGATCGACGTAGGCGTGGCCGGCGTTGATCAGGTTTTCCGCCGCTTCATACATGAAGCCGAAGTAGTCGCTGGCGTAATACAGATTGTCGTCGCCGCAGTTGTTCCAGCCAAAGCCCAGCCATTTGACGGCGGCGAGGATCGAATCAACGTATTCCTGTTCCTCTTTTTCGGGGTTGGTGTCGTCAAAACGCATGTGGCAGGCGCCGTTGTAATCGCGCGCAAGGCCGAAGTTCAGACAGATCGATTTGGCGTGGCCGAAGTGCAGGTAGCCGTTGGGTTCCGGCGGGAAGCGTGTGCGGATTTTTGCCGGGTCGACAGCCGCGCTGGCATGGGTTTGCGCACCGCCGGGTTTGCCGCCCCAGCGGCGGTCGGCATAGGCGCCACCGGCAAGGTCAGCCTCGACGATGTTGCGGATGAAATTGGTGACATGCGGCGCGGCGGGCTTGTTGGCGGGTTGTGACATGGCTTTGGCGTCTGGAGTAAGGCCGTATTCTAAACGATGCGATGGTTTTTCGAGGGCGGCCATGCCTGCCGCAAGCGGGCACGCGTGCCGGTTGACGCGCGCCGGTTGCGCTTATATTGTCTGTACTATCGAATCTAAAACGGAGCAGCGGCCATGATGGGCGTATGGATCACTTTTGCACTGGGCGCGGTCATCCTCATTTTTGACTATCGCGCGGAGACCAAACCGGACCCGAATGACAAACACAAGCGTCCGCGCCCGCTGAGCAAGCCGGCCAAGGAAAATCTGCGCCAGCTGTTCTTCGGTACTTTTGTCGCCGCCGGCGCGGTCTGGCTGATCCAGCAGATGTTCGACTAACAAACTTTGTTCCACTTTGTCATTCCCGCCTCCGCCCCAATCTTTCGGGGCAGGCTACAGCGGGTATCGCCTTCCCCCACTTGTGGGGGAAGGTAGGATGGGGGAAACAAACTTGTGGGTCCCCGCTTTCGCGGGGATGACGAGTATTCCGTCAACAGGTTAGGTAGTGTTCAATAATTATCGATCTTGACGTTGGCGTCCTTGATCACCTGCGCCCACTTGGCGACTTCAGCACGCAGAAAACGGGTGAATTCCGGCGCGCTGCTGCCGACCGGGTCGATCCCGAGTTGCACGAAACGTTCGTTGATTTCGGGTTTGCGCACTGCGTTGCCGGCGGCCAGCGCGAGTCGCTCGACCACCGCGCGCGGTGTGCCCGCCGGCGCCAGCAGGCCGACCCAGGTGCCGCCAACGACTGGGACGCCGCCTTCAAGCAGCGTCGGCACCTCGGGCGCGATGGCGACGCGTTTTTCCGATGCCATGCCGAGCGCCTTGATTTTGCCGGCGCGCACCTGCGGCAACAGCGACGAGGGCGTGTCCATCATGAGACTGATCTGGCCGCCCATCAGGTCCTGCAGCGCGGGCGCGGTGCCTTTGTAGGGGACGTGGACCATTTTGATGCCGGTCGTTGTCATCAGCAACTCGGCGGTCAGGTGCGCGGCGGCGCCGATGCCGCTCGACGCAAACGTCAGTTGCCCGGGCTTCGCTTTGGCGAGATCGACGAGTTCCTTCACCGAGTTTGCGGCGAGCGTATTGTTCGCGCAGAGGATGAGCGGCGCGGTGCCGAGCAGCGACACCTGTTCGAAGCTGCTGATCGAGTCGTACGGCAGCTTCGGATACAGCGTCTGGTTGGCGGCGTGTGCGGCGATCACCGTGCCCAGCGTGTAGCCGTCGGCGCTTGCTTTTGCCAGCAGATCGACGCCGAGGATGCTGTTGGCACCGGGGCGATTATCGACCACGAATGACTGGCCGAACTCGCGCGCCATTTCCAGCGCCACCGTGCGCGTCATGACGTCGGTAATGCCGCCGGGCGGGTAGGGCACGATCACGCGCACGGACTTGGTTGGAAAAGTCTGCGCATGAAGCAGCGCGGGGGCGAGCAGAAAAGCGCATGCGATGAGGCGGCACAAGTGGCGTTTCATCGGTCCTCCGGTGTTGTGGGCTATGCGCGTCAGCGTCGGTCGAGATACGTGGTCTCAAGTTTCGTTTCGGTGGCGCGGCGGCCTGATTTTGCCACGCACCAGGCGTGCGCGTGCGGCAGGCTGGAGACGCTGCGCTTCAGACGTGTGCCTTCAAAATGCAGGGCCACGCCATCGTCCGCGGCGAGGCCGTTCGGCAGTTTTCCCTGCGCCACCATGCGCCGATAAGACGGCCGCCGCAGCGCTTCGCTGTCGTAGTGCGGGCAGTTGCTGCCGGGCAGAAAACCGAGGCAGGGCATCGCCGTCAGCGGCCCCGCGACCGAGTCGGTGACGCCGGATTCAAACCAGCAGATCGAGCCGGCGCTGGCGCCACCCAACACGATGCCGGCATCCCAGGCTTTGCGCAGATAAACGTCGAGCGACCATTCGCGCCAAACCGCGAGCATGCTGCGCGTATTGCCGCCGCCGACGAAAATCGCGTCCTGCTCGAGAATGAAATCTTCGAGATCGCGCGGCGTGCGCGCGAACAGCGGCAGGTGCGTCGGCCGGCAGTTAAAACGGCTGAAGCCAGCGTAGAAGCGCAGCCGGCCGGCATCGGCGTCGCCGTGCGCGGCACCGATGAAGCACACGCGGGGGCTGCGTTTTTTCGTCTGCGCGAGAAAATATTTGATCAGCAGCAGGTTGTCGAGTTCGAGCGGTAACGCGGCGCCGCCTATCGCGATGATTTGTTTTTTCATGATCCGCGGATCGATCCATTGATGGAAGACCCCATGGATGATATGCCGTGTGCACCTGCACGACAAACCTTCCCCTATGGTTAGAAGCGGGTTGTCAGCGTCAGCCGCGCGTTGACTGGCGCGCCGACGCTGATGTTGTTGTCGCCATCGACGGTCGGCCAGTATTTCTTGTTGAAGGCGTTTTCGACATTGAGAGAAAGCCGCGTTTTGCCGCTGGCAAAGCGGTAATAGACCGCGGCATCGGCGCGCGCCGACTTCATAATTGGTCGCCGTTTCCGGATCGAGCATGGCGTTGGTGGTGGCGAGTCCGAGCTGTTCCGCCGAGGGCAGAAAGGCGTAGCTGTAACTGACGTAGTAGGTCGAGGCATTGGCGGGCGTCCAGATCAGGCCGGCGCGCGGGCTGTAGCCGATGTCGGTGCGCGCGAGGTTCGCTGCCGGCACCAGCGTGCGGCGGTCTTCGCGGTTGGCCTTGAAGTAGTCGTAACGCAGACCGGCGAGCAGCTTCCATTCTTCCGACAGCGTGACCTGGTACTGCGCGTAGAGTGCGGCGATGTCGGTCGACAACCTTGTTGTTGGCGTCGGTCGTGTTCTGACGAAAGCGGGTCGCGATGGCGTACGGATTGCCGGTGGAGACCGTCGCGCTGGTGGGGGCGCCGAAAAATCCGGTATTACGTTTGTTGTCGCTGTCCTGATGGCCGAGCTCGATTCCCGTGAGCAGCGTATGTGCGAAGCCGCGGGTGGAAAACCTGGTGGTCAGGTCGGTCTGGTTGACAGTATTGATACGCTGGTTGTCGTTGTTGTAGGCCGACAGCGTGATGGTGGCGACGGCGATCGCGACTGCTTTAAGGGCTTTTTGTTGTTGCGCCTGCATCGGGATTTCCAGTTGGTTTTTTCAAACATGGCTGGCTATCCCGGAAATTCCGGCTGGCGGGCTGGTGTGGTTTCGCTGTGCTTATTTGGTCAGGATCAACTTGCCCTTGCTGGTCTGGCGCAGCCGTTACACTTCGCCGGCGTGTTCGATCAGCACTTCGCGCTGCGCCCCCAGCAGGTCGCCGCTGTGTAACTGGCGGCGTGCGGCGATCACTTTTTGAGCGTTGGTGGCGGCGCCTTGATTGTGGTTTTCCAGGCGCCTAGAAGTCTGTTTGTGGATACTCACTTAATATCCATTACTCAGGTTCATTTAATTGATATTAAATATAAAATCAGAATACATAGTTGCTACATTGGCCATATTTTATATGAGAATTATTCTCAATATAATGGTATTTCATACTGGGGGGCTTTCCACAATCACGCTCGCAGTCCGCGGATTCAGGCCGGCGAATTCAGTTGCGCAATCGTGTTCAGGCACAGTGCCGCCCCGTTCAGAGTCAAGGTGCTGCAACACGGCGCGCAAACCGCGCTTTGCCGGAATTCCTCAGCGAGCGCTTTATCATCTATTCTATGCGGCGATTTAATCTACATGACCCCACTGACCTTTCAGACTCTGCGCCTGCTCGCCGACGGCGAATTCCGTTCCGGCGAGGCAATGGCACGCACGCTCGGCGTGTCGCGTGCGAGTGTGTGGAATGCGCTACACGGCCTCGATGGCGCCGGCCTCGAAATTTTCAAAGTACGCGGTCGCGGTTACCGCCTGTCGCAACCGCTGAGGTGGCTTGACGGCGCTGCCATTGAACGCGAACTCGGCGCGCACGCGCGTGACTTTTCGATTGAAGTGTTGGATATCGCCGCGTCCACCAATACAACGTTGATGGAACGCGCCGCCAGCGGTACCGCCGGCGCCAGCGTGCTCGCTGCCGAGTGGCAAACGCACGGCCGCGGCCGGCGCGGTCGCGTCTGGCATGCCACCCCCGGCGCCGCCCTGACATTTTCGCTGCTCTGGCGTTTTCAGCAGGGCGCGAGTGCCTTGTCGGGGCTCAGTCTGGCGGTCGGCGTCGCTGTCATACGCGCGCTGGCGCGGTTCGGTGTGGTCGATGCAGGCTTGAAATGGCCGAACGACGTGATCTGGCGCGGCCGCAAGCTTGCCGGCATGCTGATCGAAATGCAGGGCGAAGTGACGGGGCCCAGTGCCGCCGTGATCGGCATCGGACTCAATTGCCGTCTGCCGGATGCGCTGCGCGACCGCATCGACCAGCCGGTGGTGGACCTCGCACAAATCTGCGCTGCCGCGCCCGACCGCAACCGGCTGCTCGCGCTGCTGCTCATCGAAATTGCGCAACTGCTGGAAGAATTCGCGCTCTCGGGGTTCGCCCCGCTGCGCGCCGAATGGCAGTCGCACGACGTCTATCAAGACAAACCGGTGCGGCTGACACTGCCTGACGCGGGCACGATCGACGGTCTGGGCAAAGGTGTCGGTGATGACGGCGCCCTGCTGCTGGAGACTGCGTCGGGACTGCGGCGCATTCACAGTGGTGATGTCAGCCTGAGGATCCAGCATGGCGCGTAGGCTGCTGTCCCCGCATGCACTTCAGGCGAAACCAGTGCTCGTCATCGACGCCGGTAACACGCGCGTGAAATGGGGTTTGCACGACGGCGCGCGCTGGCTGCAGAGCGGGCATGTGGACACCGCGCGGGTAAAAAATTTACGCAACGGCTTCGCTGGTTTGCCGCCGCTGCGCGCGATAGTCGTCTCGAACGTCGCTGGTGAAGCCGTGGGCGCGGCACTCACCCGGCTACTGCCCGACGCCCCGATCGTGCGCCGGATCCGCAGCGCGCCGGCTCAATGTGGCGTGCGCAACAGTTATGCCAAACCCGCGCAACTCGGTTGCGACCGCTGGGCGGCACTGATCGGCGCCCGTCATCTGCATCGCGGCGCCGTGGTGGTGGTCAACGCCGGCACCGCATTGACCGTCGATGCCTTGACTGCAGATGGTGTATTTGTCGGCGGCATTATCGTGCCCGGCGTCGAATTGATGCGCGCGGCGCTGGCGCGCGATACGGCCGGTTTGCGCCGGCGGCCCGGTACGTTCAGCTTCTTTCCCGACAATACGGGAGACGCGATCATGAGCGGTGCGATCAACGCGCTGTGCGGCGCGGTCGAGCGGATTGCGCGCCATCTCGAAGCGGGCGGCGGGCAGGCCGCAACCTGCCTGCTGTCGGGGGGCGCCGCCGGTTTACTTGCGCCGCAGCTTAACCTGGAGCTCAAGGTCGTAGATAATCTGGTTCTTGAGGGCTTGTCGGTGATTGCGCGCGAACCCTGATCCGCGTTGGTATAGAAAAATTGATGAGAATATTTCTTCTGACCCTGCTGCTGGCAAATGTTGCCACGTTTGCCTATCTGCAATACGCCGAGGGCCGCAGCGGCGCCGACAGCCAGATCGCGCTGTTGCAGATCAGCCCGGAGAAGGTCAAATTGGTGAAGGCCGACGCGGTGCCGTCGGCGGCAAACCGCGAAAAGCCGCCGCTGTCGGTGGTCTGCGTCGAGTGGGGGCCCGTCGGCGCGGCGGACGTGGCACGGGCGGCGGCGGCGATGGCAAAACTCGACGTCGGTGACCGGCTCTCCAGCCATGAATCAGGCGATAATTACTGGGTTTATATACCGCCGATGAGGTTGCGCGCGGATGCCGATAAAAAGGCGAACGAATTGCGCGCGCTCGGCATTTCCGACTTTTTTGTCGTGCAGGAAGCGGGGCCGGCGCAGTTTGCGCTCTCGCTCGGGGTTTTTAAAACCGAAGGGGCCGCCAACAACCACCTTGCGCAACTGCGGTCAAAGGGGATACGCTCGGCCATCGTCGCGCCATATGGAGCACCGGCCACAGCTTTTGTCATACGCGAGCCGGGCGATGCAGTGACGATGAAGCTGGCTGAATTGAAGGCCGAGTTTCCGGCTGCGGCACTCAGGGCTGTTGCCTGTGCCGATGCGCAAAGCGCAAAAAACTAGAAATGGCTCAGCCGCGGATGCGGCGTAAGGTGGCCGTCGTCGAACGGTCGTGAACGAACGGAATCGAGTGCACGCTGCCGCCGCGGCTTTTGACGTCGGCAGCGCCGACAATGTTGTCGGGCGTCCAGTCGCCGCCTTTGACGAGCACATCGGGTAGCACGAGCCGGATCAGGGAGAGCGGTGTGTCGTCATCGAACCAGGTGACCAGGCTGACCGGTTCGAGCGCGGCGACCAGTGCCATGCGGTCTTCGAGCGGATTGATCGGGCGCTCGGGGCCTTTGCCCAGACGGCGCACGGAGGCGTCGCTGTTGACGGCGACCAGCAGGCTGGCGCCCAGCGCGCGCGCCTGTGCCAGATAACTGGCGTGGCCGCGATGCAGGATGTCGAACACGCCGTTGGTGAACACCAGCGGCCGGGGCAGCGCGCTGATGCGCGATTGCAATTGGTGCGGCGGGCAGAGCTTGGTTTCGAATGAAGGAGCGTTAGGCATGCGCGCAGTGTAGCAAACGACGGCGCAGAGGGCATGTGCGGCATGCGGTGGCAGGGCAAGGTGAGGGGCGCGGGCAAATGCAGATGCGCAATCCCGGGTTGAGTTTGCTGATGAATGCACGATGGAAGGAACTGGAATGGCCGGCGGTAAAGTCAGTGATGAAGTGATCGATGCGATTGCATTTATTGAAATGCATCGGCAGGAAGAGGGAAAGGAAAGCGGTGCCGGCGCGGCTTGTGCGCAGGCCCTGCCCAAACTGCAGGAATTGCTTGAGCAGCTCAACGGCGAAACGGCGGACCCGGCCGACGTGCACGCGGCAAATATCGCGGCGGTAACCAACGATATTGCGCGCGTTAAACGCCTGGCCAGCGGCGGCGGGCAGGGGGGCGGCAATAAATACCCGCGCAGCGGTGGCGGTGGCGGCGGTGGTCAGAAAAAACCGCCGCCGCGCCAGCATGGTCATGGCCACTCCCAGGGGCAGGGCCATTCTCAGGGGGGGCAGGGGCCCGGGCAGGGACGCGGCCCCAATCCCAATTCAAACTCAAATCCCAATTCAAATCCCGGCCAGGGCCGGCGGCGCGGGCGTAACAAACGCCGTGGTGGAAGCGGTGCAGGTGGCGGTGGCGGCGCAGGTGGCGGTGCGGGGGCCGGTGGTGGCGGAGGCCAGAGCGGCACGCCCTGATTCCGTGCGGTGCCAGACCGACTAGCCGGCGTATTGCGCGCCGGCTAGTCGGTCCCGGGAATTCCGGAATTCTCAGTCGAGAAATTCAAACAGTCGCACGACCTTTTGCACACCACTGGTGGTGCGCGCGATTTCGGTGGCGTCGTCGGCTTCCTTGCGGTTGACCATGCCGAGCAGGTAGACCGTGGTTGATTCGGTGACGACCTTGACGTGCACGGCGTTGAATTTCTGGCCGTCGACAAAACGCGCCTTGACCTTGCCCGTCACGTAGGCGTCGTTGGTGCGGGCGCTGAGACTGCTGTTGCCGACCACCGCAATTTCATTGTAGACGCCGCGCACGTTTTCGATTGCGCGCGCGACTTTTTCGATTTCCGTGCGCGCGGCATTGTTGGCGGTTTCGCCGGTCAGCAACAACATGCGGTTGTAGCTGGTGATGTTGATATGCGCGTCGGGAAACTTGTCGGATATCCGGCTCGAGGCCTTGATTTCGATGCCCTGGTCTTCGGTAACGGTGCCGACGGTACGGCGGTCTGCACCGACCAGCGCGGCGCCGCCCGCGCCGCCGACCACTGCGGCCACGCAGCCGGTGAGCAGCGAAACCGCAAGCAGCATAATGATGAGTCGAAGATTCTTCATTTATTCAACTCCAAGTAAAAGACAATCGATGGCGTCGCACAGGCAGTGCAGCGTCAACAGGTGCACCTCCTGTATGCGAGCCGTGTTTTGCGCGGGCACGCAGATCTGTATATCCGAGGGGCCCAGCGCCTCGGCCATCGTGCCGCCATTACGGCCGGTGAGCGCGATCACGCTCATGCCGTTTTCGTGCGCAGCGTGCATTGCCGCCAGCACGTTTTTCGAATTGCCGCTGGTCGAAATCGCCAGCAACAGATCATTCTTGTGCCCCAGCGCGCGGACCTGTTTGGAAAACACCTGCTCGAAATCATAGTCGTTGGCGATCGAGGTCAACGTCGATGAATCGGTCGTCAGCGCCATCGCCGCAAGGCCCGGGCGCTCCATTTCAAAACGGTTCAGCAGTTCCGCCGCAAAATGCTGCGAATCAGCCGCCGAGCCGCCGTTGCCGCAGGCGAGTATCTTGCCGTCCTGGCGCAGGCACTGCACCATGCGTTCCGCCGCCGCCGCGATGGGCGCGGCCAAGGCATCCATGCTCTGCAGTTTGAGATGGGCGCTCTCGGAAAAGTTCTCGCTGATGCGATTAATCAGGTCCATTTTTCGATCCTTTAGACCGCGAAATTATCGCACAATTCATTCCGCGAACACGTTTTTAAGCCACTCCGGCGCGTTGCCCGTCCCGCTGATCAACAATGCATCGAAACGGCATGCCGGCGTGCGCGCGCAGCCTGACAAATAATGGCGCGCCGCGCGCAGCAATTTGTCACGTTTCGCCGCGGTGATGCTGGCCGCCGCGCCGCCGAACGCGTTGCTCGTGCGCATGCGCACTTCGACGAACACCAGTGTGTCGCCGTCGCGCGCAATCAGGTCGATTTCACCGAAGCGGCAATGGTAGTTGCGTTCGACGAGTGTGAGCCCCTGTTGTTGCAGGAACATTGCCGCGGCATCCTCGGCGTGGCGGCCGCGCTCGCGCATCAGCGCGGCTCCCCGAGTACACCGAGTTTGCCGTCGGTAAACTGCGCCAGCACCGGCTCGCGCACGAAGCGCTGGTCGGGCGCGAGATGGATGCGGCCGGTGACACCGTCGATGGCGGGGGCGCGCGTTTGTTTGAGCAACTCGAGGCTGATGCGAAAGGCGTCGATGCCGAAGGCGTAGAGTCGTTCGAAATCGACTGCGTCGCCGAACTGCGCGCGCGGATAGACCATGACCGCGGCGTGGTCGGGTTGCAGCAGCCAGGGCATGTCCGTAAAGCGCACAAGGTTGAGGTCGCGCGCGGCAGCAGCATTGCCGCCGTAGATGCGTGAGGTGCCGTAGAGCGCCAATGTATTGCCGAGATAAGGCCGGGTCTTCGCCGCCGCGTTCTGGTCCAGCGCGAGAAACACCATGTCGGCCACACCGAGTGCGGTTGCCTGCCGCAGTTTCGACAACATCGCCGGCTCGGCACTGAATGGATATTCGGCGGCGATCATGCCGCCGCGCCGCGCGAACTCCTGCACGAAGGCCTGGCGCATGCGGCGGCCGAGCGGCGAGTCGTCGGCGACCACATACGCGCGGCGCCGGCCGTCGCCCTGCGCGAATTGCGCGATCTGCCGCGCTTCATCTTCGATGTTCAGGCTGAACAGATACAGCCGCGCCGGTTGCGGTGCGCCCGCGTCAAGCGAGTTCAGCGCCAGCGTTGGCACCGTGACCAGGCTGCTGGCGGCAAGCGCGGCGACACCGGCCCGCGTCAACGGCCCGATCACCACGCGCGCCCCGGATTCCAGCGCCTGTTCGTAGACCGTCAGAACGTTGAGGCTGTCCTCGTTGACCGGATAAATGCGCGCGGGCGGCGCATTTTTCCCGGCGATTCTTGCGGCGGTGGCAAAGCCCTGACGGACGGCGTCGGCATGGCGGCCGAATGACGGCGAACTCAGCGGCAGCAGCAGCGCGATATGTGATTCGCGACCGACCGCTTCGGCGCCGAGGGCGTTGTTGGTGGCGCAGCCGGCAAGCGCACCGTATAGTAGTGCCCCTAACAGCGCGTGGCTGGCCAACAACTGACGGATTCGATGAACGAGATAGCGCATGTCGGGGCAGCCGGTGAAACGCGGCCTTTATTATATGTAGTCGCGACGCCCATTGGTAATCTGGCGGACATCACCCTGCGCGCGCTCGACGTGCTCAAGCGCGTCGATGTCATCGCCGCCGAGGACACGCGCGTCACCACGCATTTGCTCAGGCACTACGGCATTGCCACGCGGCTGCTGGCGCTGCACGAGCACAACGAGCGGCACGCTGCGCAAAAATTGATCGACCTGCTGGCGGCGGGAAAATCCGTCGCGCTGGTCAGCGATGCCGGCACGCCGGCGATTTCCGACCCTGGCGCGCTGGCGGTCGCGGCGGTGCGCGATGCCGGCTATCCGGTGGTCGCCTTGCCAGGCGCCAACGCGGCATTGTGTGCGCTGGCGGCCGCGGGCAGCGCCGCGCCGCATTTTCTTTTTTTCGGTTTTTTGCCGCAACAGGCGGCGGCACGGCGGCGCGAGCTTGAGTCCCTTAAGGCATTGCCGTACCTGCTGGTGTTCTACGAGGCGCCGCACCGCGTGGACGAGTCCATTGCCGACATGGCCGGCGTGTTTGGCGCCGGTCGCGGCGTGGTCATTGCGCGTGAACTGACCAAAATGTTCGAATCGATACACCGCTGCACGCTGGGTGAGGCGGCGGCATGGTTTGCCGCCGATGCCAACCGCATGCGCGGCGAGTTTGTCCTGCTCGTCGATGCGGCCGAGCCGGCCGACACCGCGAACGACGAGGCCGCCGTGCGGACGCTGGAAATTCTGCTGCGCGAACTGCCGCTCAAGCAGGCGGTGCAGCTGGCTGTCGAGATCAGCGGCGGGGCGCGCAATACACTCTACCGTCGCGCCCTTGAACTGAAAAAATCCGGGGCATTGCCGGATGCGGAATAAACCGCACTTCCAGCGGCACAGTCATAAACTGTAATATCGCACCACAAGGAATCAACGACGATGACACGCATCACGATCACACGCCCTGACGACTGGCATCTCCACCTGCGCGACGGCAATCATATGCGCTCGGTTCTCCCTGACGTGGCGCGGCGTTTTGCCCGCGCCATCGTGATGCCGAACCTGAAGCCGCCAGTCACCACCACGCAGATGGCGCTGGCCTATCGCGAGCGTATCGTCTCGGCACTGCCCGACGGCATGCATTTCGAGCCGCTGATGACGCTGTATCTGACCGACAACACGACGGGCGAAGAGATCCTGCGCGCGAAGGCAAGCGGCGTCGTGCATGCGGTCAAATATTATCCGGCGGGGGCGACGACCAATTCGGAGTCGGGTGTGACCGAGCTGGGCAAATGCGAGGGGGCGCTCAGTGCGATGTCCGAATGCGGCATGCCCTTGCTGGTGCACGGCGAGGTGACGTTCCCGAACGTCGATATTTTCGACCGCGAACGCATATTCATCGACCGCGTGCTGATTCCGGTACTAAAAAAATATCCGAAGCTGCGCCTGGTGTTTGAGCACATCACCACGCAGGAGGCCGCGCGCTTCGTGCTGGCGGCGCCGCCGCGCGTGGCGGCGACCATCACCGCGCACCACCTGCTGCTCAATCGCAACGCCATGTTCTCGGGCGGTATCCGGCCGCACCATTTCTGCATGCCGGTGTTAAAGCGCGAGGAGGACCGCCAGGCCTTGATCCACGCGGCGATCAGCGGCAACCCGAAATTTTTCCTCGGCACCGACAGTGCGCCGCATGCGCGCGACACCAAAGAGGCGGCCTGTGGTTGTGCCGGCGTCTATACCGCCCACGCCGGTATCGAGCTCTACGCCGAAATCTTCGGCGCCTACAACGCGCTCGACAAACTGGAAAATTTTGCCAGTGTGTTCGGCCCGGGTTTTTACGGTTTGCCGCGCAACGCCGACAAAATCACGCTGCTCAAGGAAACCTGGGATGTGCCCAAGGAATTCCCGTATCACAAAGACACGCTGGTGCCGTTTCGCAGCGGCGGCACGGTGGCCTGGCGTCTGGCGTGACGGCGCGGGGCGCTGTCGCCCCCATGGTACAATTCTCCCGGGAGTCGGTCAGGCAGTCGCTGTCGGCGCATTTATGCACCGATAGAGGAAAGTCCGGGCTCCACAGGGCAGGGTGACGGTTAACGGCCGTCCGCCGCGAGGCGAGGAATAGGGCCACAGAGACGAGTCCGTTTTGTTCCGGCAACGGAATGAGATGGGGTGAAACGCGGCAACCTCCACCCGGAGCAACACCAAATAGGCAAGCGACGACGTGGCCCGCCGAGCTTGCGGGTAGGTGGCTGGAGCGTGCGGGTAACCGCACGCCAAGAGGAATGACTGTCACGACGGCGCAAGCCGCCGACAGAACCCGGCTTATCGACCGACTCCCTGTTGCACGATCATTTTTGTGTGGCGGCGTTGCGGTTGCATGCGGACTGACGGCGCGCGGATTTTTTGACGCATGTTTCGTTTTGGGGAAAACACATGAAGCAATACAGGATTGCCTATATTCCGGGCGACGGCATCGGCAAGGAGACCGGCCCCGAGGGCCTGCGCGTGCTGGAGGCTGCCGCACGCAAATTCGGTTTCGAACTGAAGTTTGATGAATACGACTGGAGTTGCGACTACTACAAAAAACACGGCCGCATGATGCCCGAGGACGGTCTTGAACAGGTGCGCCAACACGATGCGATTTTTTTCGGCGCCGCCGGCTGGCCGGCCACCGTGCCCGACCATATTTCGCTGTGGGGTCTGTTGATTCCGTTCCGCCGCAATTTTCAGCAGTACGTGAACCTGCGGCCGGTACGTCTGATGCCGGGTGTCAAATGTCCGCTCGCCGATCGTAAAGTCGGCGACATCGATTTCTGGGTGGTGCGCGAAAACAGCGAGGGTGAATACTCGTCGATCGGCGGACGCATGTACAGCGACACCGAAAACGAATTCGCCACGCAGCAGGCGATTTTTTCACGGCGCGGCACCGACCGCATCATGAAATTCGCGTTCGAACTCGCGATGAAGGGCAAGAAGAAGCACGTCACTTCGGCGACGAAATCCAACGGCATCTCGATCTCCATGCCGTACTGGGACGAGCGCTTCAAGGCGATGTCCGCGCAGTACCCGGACATCCGCGCCGACCAGTATCACATCGATATTCTGACCGCGCATTTCGTCATGCATCCGGACTGGTTCGACGTGGTGGTCGGCTCAAACCTCTTCGGCGACATCCTGTCGGATCTCGGTCCGGCCTGCACCGGCACCATCGGTATCGCGCCGTCGGCCAACATGAATCCGGAGCGCGAATT
Organism: Chitinophaga pinensis; assembly: GCA_943329075.2. Classification (GTDB taxonomy): domain Bacteria; phylum Pseudomonadota; class Gammaproteobacteria; order Burkholderiales; family SG8-41; genus PALSA-1004. The sequence continues at coordinate 64,112 of CALQCM020000018.1, forward strand.
TCCTTCGCTGTTCGAGCCGGTGCACGGTTCCGCCCCGGACATTTATGGCAAAGGCATAGCCAATCCGATCGGGCAAATCTGGTCGGGTGCGATGATGCTTGAACATCTCGGGCACCCCGAGGCGGCAAAAGCGATCGTCGACGCGATCGAGGTTGCGCTGGTCGAAGGTCCGCGCACACCGGACGTCGGCGGCAAGGCAAAGACTGCGGATCTCGGTCGCGCCATCGCCGAAGCGCTGTAATCTGCATGAGGCGCGTGGCCGCCCTGGTGCGGTCCGCGCATGCCAATGGCGGCTAGTAACGTCTTGCGGCCGCCGGCTCGGTGCCCGGCGCGAAGTAATGTTTGGAATCGACTTCGCCGTTCTGAAAATAAACGACGATGGTGCCCTTGTCGTTGCGCCATTTGCTTTGCGTGCTGGTGAAGGTTGCGCCTTCCACCTTGCTCGCCGCATTGCGTGACTCGCTCGCGATGCCGAGGATGCGCGCGACCTCTTCTTCCTTCAAGCCTTTCACGATCTTGTCATAATTTTCCGCGCTGACTTTCGGCCCGCAGGCGCAGAGTACGAACGCAAGAAACAGCGTCGTCCAAAACGCGCGCGATGCAAAACGCGGTGTCATGGGCGCACCTCCAAAGCCTTCACTGCGTCACCCATTTTCGCGGCAATTCGGGTCATTCGCCAAACTGGCATCCAGACCGAACCCGATATGCGCGGAAATTCCTCCCAGGGCGGTTTTCTGCCGACCCGGTGTTGCATTTGTGCAACGGCCACAGTCATCGCTAACTCATTGAATCACAAAAACAAAGTTAATGTATCACATTTAATTTACGATGCATTTCGTTGTTTATAAAAAGTAAATTGTTCAAGACTTTGATCTCCCGCGTGAATTTGTCCTCATAAGTCTTTGTCCTGAATACAAAAAATCCACTTGTCGTGCTTGACCGGCCATAGGCTTTTTCATATAGTGGGCATTGGTGGGAAAAAGTGGGAAATAAGGGTGTTTTCCACGTCTATTCGGGGGAACCGTGTTTCGAGGCGTTTCAAATCTCAGTCTGGACAGCAAAGGTCGGCTCGCGGTGCCCGCACGCCACCGCGAAGCATTGGCTGTGCGCTGCGCCGGACGCCTCGTCATCACCGCTGATTCCGACAAGTGTTTGCTGCTCTACCCGTTGCCCGATTGGGAGCCGATCCAGCAAAAGCTGATGGCCTTGTCGAGTTTAAATCCGCGCATTCGCGATTTGCAGCGGCTGCTCGTCGGCTATGCCGAAGACATTGAGATGGACGCCGCCGGTCGCGTGCTGATCTCGCCCGCGTTGCGCGACTTCGCGACACTCACGAAGAACGTCGTGCTGGTCGGACAAAACAATAAATTCGAATTGTGGGACCGCGAAAAGTGGGACCAGTTGCACGAACATAGCGCGGGTTTCGGCGGGGCCGATTTGCCGCCCGAACTGGAGGGCTTCTCGTTGTGAGCCGCGGCTCACACGTCACGGTTTTGCTGAAGGCGGCGGTAGACGGATTAAAAGTGCGCGCAGACGGCGTCTACGTCGACTGCACGTTTGGTCGCGGCGGACACAGCCGCGAAATTTTGGCGCGGCTGGGTGCGCGCGGACGATTGATCGCCATGGATCGCGATCCGCATGCGGTGGCGCTGCGCGGGGAATTTGACGATGAACGGTTTGAACTGGTGCACAGCAGTTTCAGCGCTTTCGCCGACGTGCTGGCGGCGCGCGGCATCGGCGCCGTTGATGGAATTTTGTTCGACCTCGGTGTGTCTTCGCCGCAACTCGACGATGCGCAGCGCGGATTCAGTTTTCGCACTGATGCGCCACTCGACATGCGCATGGACACGAGCCGCGGCCAAACCGCAGCCGCATGGCTGGCGGTCGCGGACGAAGGCGAAATAAGGGAGGTCATCCGCAATTATGGCGAAGAACGGTTTGCTAGGCAGATTGCAGCAGCGCTTGTTGCAACACGGGCGCGGGAGCCTGTCGAAACCACACGGCAGCTTGCCGGGATCGTGGCCGCGGTTGTCCGCACGCGCGAGCCCGGGCAGAATCCGGCGACGCGGACCTTTCAGGCTCTACGGATTCACGTCAATCAGGAGCTTGAAGAGTTGACGCAGGTTTTGCCCCAATGCGTTGATGCACTCGCGCCGGGCGGGCGGCTCGCCGTCATCAGTTTTCATTCCCTCGAAGACCGCATCGTCAAACGATTCATGCGCGAGCAATCGCAACCGCCGCAGTTGCCCGTGCGGCTGCCGCTGCGCGCGGCCGAACTGCCGGCGCCGCGGCTCGCGCTGGTGGGCAAGCTGCAGCGGCCGACGAATGAGGAAACCGTCGCCAATCCGCGCGCCCGCAGTGCCGTGATGCGCATCGCCGAAAAGGCGGGGCGGGACTGATGGCGCGCCTGAACCTGACGCTGCTGGCGATCCTGATCGTGTGCGCGCTGTCGTTGGTGACCTCGCAGCACAAGGCGCGCAAGCTCTATGTCGAATTGCAGAAGGAGCAGGAGTCCGCGCGCAAGCTCGACGTCGAATACGGCCAGCTGCAACTCGAGCAAAGCACCTGGGCGATGCACGCGCGTATTGAAAAAATCGCCAGTGGCCAGTTGATGATGCGTGTGCCGACCGCGGCGCGCATCCAGGTCGTGGCACCGGAGGCGGCACCGTGAGCACGCTGACGATGCAGGGTCTTGCGACCGCGCATCCGCGCTGGCGCGCGCGCGCGGTGCTGGCACTGCTGCTGGCGGGGTTCGCGGTGCTGGTGCTGCGCGCCGGCTACCTGCAGGGATGGAATAACGATTTTTTGCGGCAGAAGGGCGAGTCGCGTTACGGTCGCGTGATTGAAATGCCGGCCACGCGCGGCATAATCACCGACCGCAATCGCGAGCCGCTGGCGATTTCCACGCCGGTCGAATCGGTGTGGGCGAGCCCGGGCGACGTCGAGATCACGCCGGAAAAAATGAAGCGCCTGGCGCAACTGCTCGAGGTCGATCACGCCGAGATTGCGAAAAAACTCGCCGATACAAAACGCGAATTCGTTTACATCAAGCGCCACATGCCACCGGAAGAAGCGGCAAAAGTCCTGGCGCTCGATGTGCCGGGCATTTCGCTGCAGCGCGAATACCGCCGCTATTACCCCGGCGGTGAATTTTTCGCGCACCTGGTCGGCTTTACGGATGTCGATGGAAAAGGCCAGGAAGGGCTGGAGCTCGCGCTGGAAGACGAGCTCGCCGGCAAGCCCGGCAGCCGCCGCGTCATCAAGGACCGGCTTGGTCACATCGTCGAAGACGTCGAAAGCATACGCACGCCGCAACAGGGGCGCGACATCGCGTTGTCGATCGACGCGCGGGTACAGTACCTGGCGTATCGTGAATTAAAAAACGCGGTGGCGCTGCACCAGGCGCGCGCCGGCGGCATCGTCGTGCTCGACGCCATCAGCGGCGACATACTCGCCATGGCGAACCTGCCCTCGTACAACCCGAACAATCGCGGCAAGCTCGATCCGAAGCGCATGCGCAACCGTGCCGTCACCGACCTTTTCGAGCCGGGCTCGACACTGAAACCGTTTACCGCGGCGGCGGCGATGGAGTCCGGCCTGTTCCGCGCCGACAGCATTGTCCAGACCGGTAACGGCGAACTGACCATTGGCGGCGCCACCATACACGACGCGCATCCGGCCGGCGCATTGACCGTGTCGCAGGTCATCCAGAAATCGTCGAACGTTGGCGCCGCCAAAATGGCCCTGGCCCTGCCGCCGGAAAAATTATGGACGATGTTGAGCCACGTCGGTTTCGGCAGCGTGCCGCACGCGGGGTTCCCGGGCGAGGGCTCCGGACGTTTGCGCCCCTACGCCGGCTGGAAGCCGATCGAACAGGCAACGATGGCCTACGGGCACGGCATTTCGGTGAGCCTGCTGCAACTGGCGCGCGCCTATATGGTGTTCGCCAGCGACGGTGAAATCCGGCCGCTGAGTCTGCTGCGTCGAGAAGGCATGGCCGAATCGACGCGCGTGATGTCCGCTGAAACCGCGCAGCAGATCCGCAAGATGCTCGAACTCGTGGTGTTGCCCGGCGGCACCGCGCCGAAAGCACAGGTCGCCGGTTACCGCGTCGGCGGCAAGACCGGCACCGCGCACAAACTCGAGGGCGCGAGTTATGCCGCCAACAAGTACATTTCGTCGTTTGTCGGTCTGGCGCCGGCTTCGGCGCCGCGTTTGATCGTTGCCGTCATGATCGACGAACCGACCGCCGGCGGTTATTACGGCGGCACGGTGGCCGCGCCGGTTTTCAGCGCTGTGATGTCAGGCGCACTGCGGCTGCTCGGCGTCAAGCCCGACGCGCCATTGAATAACGTGGTGTTGCCGCCGCCGGACGCGCCGGAAGTGCGGGAGGAAGTATGACGGCCAATACCGGCATTCCGCACGCAGTTTCCGGCGCTGCGCTGACTGCGATGGAGTCGCGTGCCATCGACGCGCTCGGTATCCGAAGGCTGACGTCCGATAGTCGCGCTGTAAAACGCGGCGACACCTTCGTCGCCTATCGTGGCGAATCGCGCGACGGCCGCGACTACATCGCGCAAGCCATTGCGGCCGGTGCCGCATCAATATTGTGGGAGCCGCGCGGATTCAAATGGAACGCCGCGTGGCAGGTGCCCAATCTCGCATTGCCGGCGCTGCGCGTGCGCGCCGGACTGGTCGCCGCCCGCGTTTATGCCAATCCGGGCCGACGCCTGCGCATGATCGGTATCACCGGCACCAACGGCAAGACCACCTGCAGTCAGTGGATCGCGCGCGCATTGAACCAACGCGGTATCCGCACCGCAGTGGTCGGCACGCTCGGTTACGGCTTGCGCGGCGCGCTGCGTCCGTTGGTGAACACAACGCCGGATGCATTGTGGCTGCAGGCGCAGCTCGCGGCGTTTGCACGGCATGGTGCGGTTGCAGTCAGTATGGAAGTTTCTTCGATCGGCCTTGATCAGGGCCGCGTTGCCGGCGTGCCATTTGATATTGCGCTGCTGACTAATCTGACGCGTGACCATCTCGATTACCACCGCACGATGGCGAAGTACAAAGAAGCCAAGTCTAAATTGTTCGTTGCCGATACGTTGGCGCATGCGGTGCTCAATCTCGATGATCCGTTCGGTGTCGAACTTGCTGCGAGCATCAAGCGCCGCGGCCTCAAGGTGATCGGCTATGGTTTCGACGGCGCCGGTCCGGCCCTGCGTCGTTTGCCGAAAGTGACCGGCCGCAATCTGGTGTGCGGCGCTGACGGTGTGCGCTTTGATGTTTCTACGCCGTGGGGCGACGCGCGCGTGGCGTGTGGTGTGCTGGGCCGCCACAACGCTTCGAATCTGCTGGCGACACTGGCCGTGCTGCTGGTTTGTGACGTGAAATTGAAAGACGCTGTGCAGGCGCTTGAAAACCTGCAGGCCGTGCCCGGCCGCATGCAGCGTATCGGTGGTGGCCGGCGTCCGCTCGCCGTCATCGACTATGCGCACTCGCCCGACGCGCTGGAAAATGTTTTACGTAGCTTGCGCGACCTCACCGACGGCGAACTCTGGTGCGTGTTCGGTTGCGGCGGCGACCGCGACCGCGGCAAGCGTCCGTTGATGGGCGCGGCCGCGTCACGTCTGGCCGATCGCGTGATTGTCACCAGCGACAATCCGCGTTTTGAAAATCCGCGGACCATCATCAACGAAGTGCGGCGCGGCGTGCGCGGAAGCTGCACGGTGGAGCCCGACCGCCGGCGTGCCATTACAACCGCACTGCGCGGCGCGCGGCGCGGTGATGTGGTGCTGATCGCCGGCAAGGGGCACGAGCCCTATCAGGAAATTCGCGGGGTGCGCTATCCGTTTAGTGATCTCAAAGCGGTACGGCTGGCCTTGCGGGGGGCGCCGGCATGATGATGCGGCTCGCGGAACTGGCAACAGTCCTCGGCGCATCGCTGCGCGGTGCCGATGCCGCGTTTGATGCCGTCTGCACCGATACGCGTGCGATCCGGCGCGGCGATCTGTTCATCGCGTTGAAGGGCGAACGCTTCGACGCGAACGCGTTTGTTGCGCAGGCTGCCGCCGCGGGCGCGGCGGCGGCGCTGGTCGAGCGCGCAAGTGAGGCGCCGATTCCACAAATCGTTGTCGGCAATACGCTGGACGCGCTGACGGCGCTGGCGCGCCACTGGCGCGGCCGTTTCAATATTCCGCTGATCGCGCTCACCGGCAGCAACGGCAAGACGACGGTCAAGGAAATGCTGGCGTCGATTTTGCGCGCGGAAGCCGGCAACGTCGGCGTGCTGGCCACACGCGGCAATCTGAATAATCACATCGGCGTGCCCTTGATGCTGCTTGAACTGCGCGAGCACCATCGTTATGCCGCCATTGAGATGGGCATGAACCATCCGGGCGAGATTGCGCAACTCGCGGCAATCGGCCAACCCACCGTGGCGCTGGTCAACAACGCGCAACGCGAGCATATGGAATTCATGGCCAGCGTCGAAGCGGTGGCGCGCGAAAACGCCGCCGCGTTTGCCGCACTGCCGGCCGACGGCACGGCGGTAGTCAACGCCGACGACGCGCAGGCCGCTTACTTTTGCGCGGCCGCCGGTGCGCGCCGCATCGTTGACTTCGGCATCGATAAGCCGGCTGCCGTGAGCGGCGGTTACGTGCTGAAAAACCTGTCGAGCGAAATTCAATTGCGCACGCCGGCCGGCGACGCCTCGGCGACGCTGGCCATCCCCGGCCTGCATAACGTGCGCAACGCGCTGGCCGCCTGCGCCTGCGCGCACGCTGTCGGCATCGCGCCTGCGGTGATGGGCCGGGGGCTCGACAATTTCCGTCCGTATACGGGGCGCCTGCAGGTGAAGCGCGCGCTCAATGGCGCGACGGTGATTGACGACACCTACAACGCCAATCCGGATTCGGTGCGCGCGGCGATCGACGTGCTCGCGCGGTGCGCGCCGCCGACGGTGCTGGTGCTGGGTGATATGGGCGAAGTCGGGGAGCAGGCCGCGGAGTTTCATCGCGAAGTCGGCGCCTACGCGCGCAGCCGCAACGTTTCTTCGCTGTGCGCATTCGGCGCGCAGACGGGTGAGGCAGTCGCCGCATTCGGTGCCGCCGGATCGCACGCCGGGTCGATCGAACAACTGCTCGAGCGGGTGCATGCCAGCGCGACGCCGCAGGCGACGCTGCTGATCAAGGGCTCGCGCTTCATGCGCATGGAGCGCGTGGTCAATGCGCTGACCGGCGAAATGGGAGGGGCGCACTGATGTGCCTGGAACTCGACATGGCACACCGCTCGTTCCACGCCGCATTGCCGGCCGGAGGTCGCCCATGCGGCTAGAACTCGACATAGCACACCGCTCGTTCCACGCAGCATTGCCGACCAGGGGTCACCCATGCTGCTAGAACTCGCGCAGTGGCTGGCCAAGGACATCCGCGCGTTCAACGTGTTCGGCTATATCACCCTGCGCGCGGTGCTGGCCTGCCTGACGGCGTTGTTGATCACCTTCATGGTCGGCCCGTTGATGATACGGCGGCTGACCTCGTACAAAATCGGGCAGGCGGTGCGCAGCGACGGCCCGCAATCGCATCTGCCGAAGGCCGGCACGCCGACCATGGGCGGCGCGCTGATTCTCGTCGCGATCGGCATCACGACGCTGTTGTGGGCCGATCTCGAAAACCGTTTCGTCTGGGTCACGCTGGCGGTGACGCTGGGTTTCGGCGCCATCGGCTGGGTCGACGATTACCGCAAGGTCGTCAACCGCAATCCGAAAGGGTTGTCGGCGCGCACCAAGTTCTTCTACCAGTCGCTGATCGGCATGGTCGCCGCCTATGTGATCGCCTTCAGCACTAATCTGCCGGCGCAGACCGAATTCATCGTGCCGTTCTTCAAGAACGTCGGTTATCCGCTCGGCGTCATCGGTTTCATGGTGCTGACCTATTTCGTCATCGTTGGCACCAGCAATGCGGTCAATCTCACCGACGGACTCGACGGCCTGGCCATCATGCCGACGGTGATGATCAGCGGCGCGCTCGGCATCTTCGCCTACGTTGCCGGCAATGCGGTGTTTTCCAAATACCTCGGCTTTCCCTATATTCCGGGCGCCGGCGAACTGGCGGTGTTCTGCGGCGCGATGGCGGGCGCAGGGCTCGCCTTCCTCTGGTTCAACGCCTATCCGGCCGAAGTGTTTATGGGCGACGTCGGCGCACTGGCGCTGGGCGCGGCGCTCGGCACGGTCGCCGTCATCGTGCGGCAGGAAATCGTGCTGCTGATCATGGGTGGCGTGTTCGTCGTGGAGACGCTCTCGGTGATCCTGCAGGTGGCGTCGTTCAAGCTGACCGGCAAGCGCATTTTCCGCATGGCGCCATTGCACCATCACTACGAATTGAAGGGTTGGAAAGAGAACCAGGTTGTCGTGAGGTTTTGGATCATCACGATGATGCTGGTGCTGGTTGGATTGTCGACGCTGAAATTGCGATGAGAAATGCTGGAACTGAACGGCAGAAAGGTACTTGTGCTCGGATTGGGTGACACCGGCATGTCGATGGCGCGCTGGCTCAGCGCGCGCGGCGCGCGTGTCACCGTCGCCGACACGC
>CALQCM020000019.1 GCA_943329075.2 Chitinophaga pinensis
GAAAAGTAAAAATGTCGACACCAAACAACGACGGTTACTACGAAGCCTACTGGCCGCGCGGCGCGCGCCAGCAGAAAACGCGCGCGCTGGCGCCGCGCCTCGACACGCTCGAAGGCAAGACCGTCGCCCAGCTCTGGGATTATCTGTTCAAGGGCGATGAAGTCTTCGCGCTGCTCGAAGAAGATTTGAAGCGCCGTTATCCCGGCATCAAGTTCATCAGCTGGCGCGAGTTCGGCAGCACGCACGCCGACGATGAAAAAGAAGCGCTCGCCGCACTGCCGGAACGTTTCAAAGCGCTGGGGGTGGACGCCGTCATCTCCGGCATGGCCTGTTGAGGCAGCTGCACGCCCGCCGTGTTGCGGGCCAGTGCAGCATGCGAAGCCGCCGGTTACCCGACGTCTTCCCTCACCTGTGAAGGCTTCATGAAGCAGGCCGCCGCGACCTCGATCGGTCTGGGCATGCCCAACATTACGCTCGCCATGGTGCCCGGCCACATCGGCACCAAGAGCCGCGAAGAATTGCGGCGTGACGTGCTTGGCGTCACCGCGGAACAGGTGATCCGGAATCTGACGGTGATGCCGGCGGCCAAAAGCACCAGCGGCGAACCGGGCGCGCGCGACATCGTCGTACGCGGCGGCTTCAACGCAGTGAATAAATATTTCGTCAAACACGAATACTCCGACGGCCTGCCGATCGTGCCGCCGGCCAAAGAAGCGGTCGAGGAATTTCTGCGCTTCACCGAACGCAGCCCCGATGAAGTCCTCGGCGTGCTGCTGCCCGATCGCCGCGCCGCTACCGTCTGGAGTGTGGCCGTCAACGGCGTGATGGCCGGCTGCCGTCCCGAATACATGCCGATCCTCGTCGCCCTGATCGAGGCGATGGCCGATCCGAAGTACGCGGTCGAACACAGTGGCAACACGCCGGGCGGCGACACGCTGATCATCCTCAACGGTCCGATCATCAAGGAACTCGATTTCAATTACACGCAGGGCGCGCTGCGCGACGGCTTTCAGCCAAACACCTCGATCGGCCGCTTTTTCCGTTTGTACTTGCGCAACGTTGCCGGCTTCCTGCTGCACAAGACGGATAAAGCCACTTTCGGCAATACCTGGCGCGTGGTGCTCGCTGAAAACGATGATGTGCTGAAACAAATCGGCTGGGAAACGACAGGCGAGGAAATGGGCTTCAAGGCCGGCGACAACACCGTCACCATTTCACGCTTTACCGGCGGCGGCTCGCTGTCCTCGGTGTCGGGCAGCACGCCGGAACAACTGCTGCCCTACATTGCGGACTCGCTGCTGCGTTTCAACAACTGGCAGATCACGTTTACCACCAGCCACGGTCACGGCACGCTGCGTCCGCTCGCCGTGCTGAGCCCGATCATCGCCGAAGCAATCGCCAAGGCCGGCTGGTCGAAACTCGACGTGAAGAAATTTTTATTCGAGCACGCGCGCATGCCGGCGTGGGTGTTCGAACGTCAACTCCGCGACTGGAACATCCGCGGCGTCTGGGACCTCAAAGACGACGTCGTCAACGGCCGCATTCCGAAAGTGTTCTACGAATCGGACGATCCGAACCGCATGGTGCCCATCGTCTGGAAACCGGAAGACTTCATGATTGCCGTCGGCGGCGATCCCTTGCGTAACAACGCCTATGTATTCGCGCACAATGCATTCCTCGGCTACCCGGTCGGCCGCAGGATCGAACTGCCGAAAAAGTGGACCACGCTGATGGCGGAACGCGAAACACAGCACGAAATCTGATTTCGTCCGGCAGCGACGAAAGGGCTATCGGGTTCGCACAGAAAAAAGCCCTTCAGGCGGCATACACGCCGGCGCAGCCTGCGCGGGATACGCTGTCGCCGGCAACAGCCCGGGGGGCCGAAACACCCGCAGGAAAAGCAAAAAAACGGCGGCCGCAGCCGCCGTCTCTTCGAGAGCGAAAAAGTTACTTCGCTGCTTTCATCATCGCGGTAGAGAACAGATAGTCCGTGCTGGTCACCTTCAGATGGCAGGTAAAGCAGGGGCCGACATCGGTTTTGTCGTTCGCCTGGCCATCCGGCGTAAACGCGCGGTATTCCCATTCGCCGTTGCGCTTTTCAGGACCGTAATCCGCACCCCAGCCGGCACGCTTTTCCATCACAAAGTGGGCAATCTGGTCACCCTTCTGGAAACGGCCATTGGCCCCCTTCACCGGGTCACCCTTGGCATCCACCTGGGCCTTGTACAACACCATGGTCAGTATACCGGGCGGCACCGGTTTGCCCGCCTTCACCGCTTCGATCACGGCGCCGGGGGCATACAGTTCACGAACCTGCTTGTTGTCAGCACGGTCGACCGTGCCGTAAAGGACACCCTTGTTGGCCGGATAATTGACATTTTGCGGCCCTGACACCACCGCAGCAGCACAACCGAACAACACGGCCATCGAGATTACCGGAACAATTAACTGGCGTTTCATGTAAAACCTCCGCAATTTTGAATAAGGATCGGTAAGCGCCCTGCGCGCACCTTCTGGATATTGGCAGTGGAAACCCTGCTGATCAGGAATATAAACTAAATCTGCAGACTCTTGTAGAGTCCACGGCGTCCATAACTGCCAATTATTTCACGGTTATTTATGCATATTCAGTGACGGCCTGCACCGGCGCCTATCTGCGCCCGTTCAAGCCCCTCCTGCAACGGTCACCCGCTGGTATGCGGATTGCCTTCAGGACAACTCTGCCAACACCTGATTGCGGCGCGGCAACGTCAGTTCCGCCGCCAGCCCACCGCTGGCACGATTTCGCAGCACAACGTCGCCGCCGTGCGCGCGCGCGATGTTACGCGCGATGGTGAGCCCGAGGCCGCTGCCCCCGGTGGCGCGATTGCGCGAGGCTTCAACGCGATAAAACGGCTCGAACACGCGTTCGAGCTCGGCCTCGGCGAGACCGGGCCCGGCGTCACGCACGCAGATACTCAACGCTTGAACCCCGTCTTCGACCGCAATGGTCGCGCCCGTGCCGTATTTCACCGCGTTGTCCACCAGATTGGTCAGGCAGCGCTTGAGCGATTGCGGATGTCCGGTGAATGACGCCCGCGCTGCGCCTTCGATGCGCACGTCACCGCCGACTTCCCGCGCATCTCTGACAATGCTTTCGATCAGCGCCGCAATATCGACGGGCTGCGCGGGCTCGCTGCTGTCGAGGCCGCGCATGAAATCAAGTGCGGCGCCGACCATCTCTTCCATTTCTTTCAAGTCCTGCGCGAACTTGTCGCGCAGCGCCGCGTCATCAAGCATTTCGGTGCGCAGCCGCAGGCGCGTGATCGGCGTTTTCAGATCGTGCGACATCGCCGAAAAAATGCGCGTGCGGTCGCTGATCAGCGCGGCGAGCTTCGCCTGCATGGCGTTGAAGGCGCGCGCCGCACGGCTGACTTCGAGCGGGCCGCCTTCATCCAGCGGCGGGCGGTTCAGATCATTGCCGAGGTCTTCCGCCGCGGCGGCCAGCGTCTTCAGCGGGCGCGTCACCCAGCGCGCGGCGACCAGCGTCACCGCAAAAACCACCGCCAGCAGCACGACAAGGCTGATCAGCATGCGCAACGGCCAGTCGGCTGAGTCCTGCGGACGGCGCGCATCCAGCGTCACCGCGGTGGCGTCGCGCAATTGCGTCTGCACGACAAATGAAAGCATGGTGAAGCCGCGCATGCCGTTGTTGCCGGCGCCGGGCATACCGCCCTCGCCGGCCCTGCCGCCGTACATCATGCCGTAGCCGGGCCCCGGCCCGCCGCGCCGCCGCGCGGCGGTAACACTCACCTTGAGCGGATAGTCGCCACCGAGTGCCTCCTTCAGCAAGGCCTCGTATTGCGCCGCCTCGCCCGTCAGTTCCGCATCGGATTCAACCGTTTCTTCGGCGGCGCCCAGCCTGATCCTGAACGGCGGTGAGTTCAGCACGCCGACAATGCGTAAGCGCTCTGCGGCCGGCGTCGCATCGAGCAGTTTGATGATGTCGGCGACACGCTCGGCCGAATGCAGCCCCGCGGTGCGCATCATGAATTCGCCGCGTTCGCGCCAGTGCACGGCGAAACTCAGAAACTGCGCAGCGATCAAGCCGCCCAGCAGCACCAGCACCATGCGCGCGAACAGCGTGCGCGGCAGAAAGCGTTTCATTGTTCCGCCGCCACTTCCGCGGCCAGCACATAACCCTGGCTGCGCACCGTCTTGATGATCGCCGGTTGTGCCGCATCGTCGTTCAGACGATGGCGCAGGCGGCTGACCTGCACGTCGATGCTGCGATCGAACGGCGTGGCATCACGCGACAGCATGAGGTCGATCAACTGGTCGCGCGTCAGCACGCGGTTCGGATGCGCGAGAAAAATCCGCAGCAGCCGGAACTCGGTGCCGCTCAGTGCCACCACCACGCCGGCCGGCGACTGCAGATTGCGCGTCACCGTATCGAGCGCCCAGCCGGTAAACCGCAGACGTCGCGCCTCATCCGGCTGCAGGTTGTCGGGCAGCGCGCGCGTGCGCCGCAAAATGCTTTTGATGCGCGCCAAGAGTTCGCGCGGATTAAACGGTTTGGGCAGGTAATCGTCAGCGCCCATTTCAAGACCGACGATGCGGTCGGTTTCCTCGCCGCGTGCGGTCAGCATGATCACCGGCACCTGCGAGCGGGCGCGCAGATTTCGGCACAGCGTAAGCCCGTCGTCGCCCGGCATCATCACATCGAGGACGACAATGTCGGCCTTCGCGGCGTCGAAGGCTGCCCACATCGCGCGGCCGTCGGCAACGGCGGTGACGCGATAGCCGTTCTTCTGCAGATAGTCGCGTAACAGGCTGCGGATTTCCGCATCGTCATCAACGACCAGCACATGATCCTGAGTATCCATACTGTCTGTATACCGCTGTGCCGGGGCAGCCGGCGGGAGTTTTGTATCGCAGTGTAACAAGCCTCCCGCGTGACAGGCTGCGATACAAAACAACCCTTGCATGACATGCTGCAGTTACACCCTGGTGGTTGAATGGAGCTGCCTCGAACCCGGACGTATCACCACAAAGAGAACGCCGGTCGAGTAAAGAAATTCCAACCAACGCAATGGAGATTGATCATGACGAATACCCGCAAAATTCTCGCCGGTGCAATCGCCGCGGCAGCGCTTGCCGCAACCTCGGTCTACGCCGCCGACAACGCCAGACCGGGACCCGGCTGGGGTGATTGCGGCAATGCGGCCGCGGGCGCCGGTTATGGTCCGCGCAACGGCATGGGCCCCGGCGCCGGTTACGGCCCGGGCGCAGGACACGGCCATGGCATGATGGGTCAGGGTCCCGGACGCAGCGGCCATGGTGGCTACGGCGCTTTCGGGTCCGGCAATCCGGCCGCAATGGCCGCAGGCCACCTCGCCGCGCTCAAGGTTGAACTGAAAATCAGCCGCGAGCAGGAGGGTGCCTGGGAGAAATTCGCCGCCACGGCAGCCAAACAGGCGGAGTCGATGCCCGCGCAGCGCGAGCAGATGCTGGCTCAAAGGTCGGCGAAGGATGTCGCAGCGCCCGAACTGCTGGCCAAACGCACCGAGTTTGCCAAACAGCGCATCGCCAGAATGGAAACCATGACGGCGGCAGTCAAGGATCTGTATGCCGCACTGACGCCCGAGCAGAAAAAAACCGCCGACGGCCTGCTCGCACGCGGTCCGATGGGCGGACATGGCGGAATGGGCGGCCCGGGAGGTATGGGCCGCGGTCACAGCGATCGCAGCTAGGCAGACGCCCGCAGCAAGTTTATTGTTTGCCCATATTTGCCGGGTCCGCCAGGACCCGGCATTTTCTTGCGTGCGTTATTTGGCGCCCGCCTTCTCCAGCATCTGCACCATATTTTTGTAACCGCGCGCACGCGCCAGCGCGAGCGGCGTCTGTCCGTTGCGGTCGGCAATGTCGAGTTTGGCGCCCGCATGCACCAGCGCGCGCAGTGTTTCGGTGTGGCGCGAACCGCCATTGCCCAGCACGATCGCTTCAATCAGCGCGGTCCAGCCCAGATTGTTGACGTGGTCAAGCGGCGCGCCGGCATCGATCAGCATTTTGACGACGAGATCGTGGCCGAGATGGGCGGCGGCGATCAGCGCCGTGCCGTCGTAACGACTGGTGATTTGTTTCGCACTGGCGCCCAGTTGCAGCAGCATGCGCAGCGTGCCGACGTCGTCGGCCACTGCCGCGATGGTCACCGCGTCGTAGCGATCGCTTTCCTTCGCATTGATATCAGCGCCGGCCTTGACCAGCGCGGTAATGGCATCGCGGTTCTTCTTGAAGGTCGCCACATGCAGCGGCGTGCGGCCGTAGCCGTCACGCACGTTGAGGTCGGCGCCACCTGCGGCGAGCTTTTTGATTTCCGCCGCATCGCCGCGCGCCGCTGCCGCGAGCACGCCGGTATATTGCGCGATCTCGCCGGCGGCAGGCGCGACCTGTGCGCCGGCATTCAGCGCAGCCGCGCTGAAAATCAGCGCGCCGCACCATGCATAGAGCCGGTTCATCATCAAACGATCGATTTCAAAATGCCCCAGGTGCCGCCCAGCGTCAGCACGGTGATCGCCAGCATCGACAAGCCGAACGCAGGGCCGCGGCGCGACGCCGCCTTCGCATAGGAAACGGAATACCAGAAGCGCGCCACCAGCCACACCACGCCCACTTCGCTGGCGCGAACTTCATTATAGAAGGCCGCACACACCCACAGCGCCGGCAAAAACATCAGCGCGTTTTCGATCGTATTCATCTGCACGCGGAAAATGCGCTCGAAATCCGCATTGCCCGTGGTCGCCGGCGCGGCAATCCCGTACTTCGAACGCGCCTTGCCGACGTTCCACGCCATGATGAAGAGCAGCACCACCACTCCCAGCGTTACCAGTCCCGGCAAACGAAAATCATGCATCGCTGTCCTCCGTCGATTGTTAAGCCAACGGCTACTTTACTCCGCATTGGCCTGGTGTGTGTTACGGCCGGCGACGACCGGTTTATACTCCTCGCAGGGAGGCCGGCTGCAGCCACGCCGGTGGCACATACGCTTGAACCATCGCAAGGAATTCACATGGCAAAAATGAGCGCCGGTCAGGCCGTCATCGAAATGCTGCGCGCCGAAGGCGTCGATCACATCTTCGGCATCTGCGGCACCACCACGAACAACATCGTCACCGAGCTGCACGGTCGCCGCGACATCCGCTTCGTCGATACACGCCACGAGCAGAATGCCGCCTTCATGGCCTACGGCTACGCACGCGCCTCGGGCAAGCCGACGGTTTGTTTGACCACTACGGGCCCCGGCACCATCAACCTCATCACTGGCATCGCGCTCGCCTACAAGGGCCGCGCACCGGTGATCGTGATCGCCGGCGATGTGCCGCGCGAGTTGATCGACCGCGACGGCAATCAGGCCTTCGATCTGGTCAATCTGTTCAAACCGATTACCTATATGGCCCAGCACGTGCAGACCACCGAACGCGTGCAGGAAGCGATCCACAACGCCTTTCGCACCGCGCTGTCGGGCAAACGCGGGCCGGTGATGCTGAACATTCCGCGCGACCTGCTCGATTTCAAAACCATCGACTATCAGACGCGCACGCCGGCGTCGTACCGCGCCACCGAAGGCCGCGTGCAGGGCGACCGCGACGCCATCGCGCGCGCCGCGGCGCTGCTGGCGAACGCCGAACGCCCGCTGCTGATCGGCGGCGGCGGTGTCATCGACAGCGACGCCGCGGACGATGCGGTGAAGCTCGCCGAGCATCTGGATATGGCGCTGATTCCCTCGTACGGTCACAGCGATTCACTGCCGAACAGTCATCCTCTGTTCATCGGCATGCCGGGCTGGCGCGGCTCGCCCGAAGCGCATGACGCGATCCATCACGCCGACGTGGTGCTCGCTCTCGGTTCGCGCTTGAGCCAATCGACCACGGCGTGGAACTACAGCATTCTCAATCCCGCCGCGAAAATCATCCAGGTCGATATCGACAGCGCCGAAGTCGGCCGCAACTTCGCCGTCGAAGTCGGCATCGTCGGCGACGCGAAAGCCGTTGCCCGGCAATTGCTCGAAGCGCTGCGCGCCGGCGGCAAAAAAGCCAAGCCGGCGTGGCTTGCTGAAATCGCGCAGCACAAAGAGAAACGCAGGGCGCGCCTCGCCGCCGAGGCCAATCTCACCGGCGAACCGATGAAGCCGCAGCGCGCCTACCCCGAAATCAACAAAGCACTGCCGAAGAATTGCATGGTCACCATTGACGCCGGCATCTGCCCCGGCCTCGCCTACGACCGCTTCAGCTACGATCTGCCGCGCTCGGTGTTCAACTATGCCGGCCACGGCGGACTCGGCATGGGCCTTTGCGTCGGCCTCGGCACGAAACTCGGCCGCCCCGACCGCCCCGCCATGAGCATTCAGGGTGACGGCGGTTTCATGTACAGCATTCAGGAACTCAACACCGCGGTGCGTTTCAAGATTCCGCACGTCAGCATCGTGCTCAACAACGGCTGCCACGGTTCGGAGAAGGCGCAGCAACTGCGCTTCTGGAATTCAAAATACGTCGCCGTCGATCTCGACAACCCGCGCTTCGACAAGGCCGCCGAAGTCTTCGGCGCCAAAGGCTTCTACGCCGAACGCCCGCAGGATATTGCGGGCGCCGTCAAAGCCGCGTTCGACTGCGGCGGGCCGGCGGTGGTGGAGATTCCGGTGACGCAGGATTTTCCGCTGCCTTCGAAAGCGCCGGGTGGCGGGGCGGCGCATTGATCAACACCGCCGTCCGTTCTGCTGTGCTCAACGGCCACGACTGAACGCAGGCGTTAAACACCCATGGAAATTGCAAAAACAAACAGCGGGAATCTGTACGACAATGCGGCTCCGCCCGCACAAGGTGAACGCTTCGAAACCCTCCTGCAACACAAGAATCTCGTCATCGAGCGCATCATCAGTTCTGCCGCAACGAATCCAACCGCATTCGTGCAGGAACAGGACGAATGGGTGCTGCTTGTACAGGGCACTGCGGTAATCGACATCGACGGCGCAGCGAAATCGCTCAAGGCCGGCGATTGCGTCT
Source organism: Chitinophaga pinensis (assembly GCA_943329075.2). Classification (GTDB taxonomy): domain Bacteria; phylum Pseudomonadota; class Gammaproteobacteria; order Burkholderiales; family SG8-41; genus PALSA-1004. The sequence goes on from CALQCM020000019.1 coordinate 9,039, forward strand.
TCCTGCCCGCCAAAACGCCGCATGCAGTGAAGCAGGTGTCGGCAGGCGCACTGTGGCTCGCGGTGCATCTGCACCCGGACTAACCGGTAGGTTGGGCTGACGAAGGAAGCCCAACATCGCAATCGCGATACGATAGTCAAAGCGTTGGGCTTCCTTCGTCAGCCCAACCTACAATCGATTCTGCAACGCACGCACATGATCCACGGAGAAACCAGCATGGACAGCACGATCCGCACCGCTTACGAAATCGATATCGAAGACGTCGAATACATCCGCCACGGCGACAAGCCGCTGCTGGCGCGCGTTTACAAGCCGCGCGGCGCCGGGCCGTTTCCGCTGGCGGTTGAAATACACGGCGGCGCGTGGTGCCGCTCCGATCGTCTGCAGGACGCCGTGCTGCACGAGATCGTCGCCAAAAGCGGCATCGTCGTCGCGGCGGTCGATTTCCGCATGCCGCCCGATGCGGCCTACCCCGCGTCGATTGCCGACATCAATTTCGCGATCCGCTGGTTCAAGGCCAAGGCCGCGCGCTTCAACGTCGATGCGAAACGCGTTGCCATCCTGGGCAGTTCAAGCGGCGGCCACCAGGCCATGCTCGCTGCGCTGCGCCCGCACGATCCGCGCTACACCGCGCTGCCAATCAGCGACGTCGCCAACATCGATGCGAGTGTCAATTGCGCCGTACTGTACTGGCCGGTGATCGATCCGCTCGGTCGTTATGAATATGCCAAGAATCTCAAGGCCGCGGGCCAGCCCTATCCGCCGCTGGTCGATCGCGTGCTACCCGATCATGACCGCTACTGGCAAACCGAAGACGCGATGTCCGAAGGCAGCCCGGCGCGCATCATGGAGCGCGGCGAAAAGACCGCGCTGCCGCCGGTGCTCTATCTGCAGGGCACGACGGACGTCGCGCATCCGCGGCCGAATCTTGACCGTTTCGTCGCCGCCTATCGCAAGGCCGGCGGCCGCCTCGATCTGCAACTCTTCGAGGGCGAAGGCGAAGGCTTTTTCATTTACCGGCCCGACACGCCGGTGGCCTCCGATGCCTTCAGAAAAATCGTGGCCTTCCTGCAGCGCGAACTCGCGGGCCATGGCGGCTGACTCGCAACCCGCACCCCATCGACGACAGGCCGCAACGTAACCGGTTCCACAAGGAAGACCATGCCGACCAAACACATCGTGCGCAGCGCCGCCTTGATCGCCGCCACCACCTGCGTCGCGGCGTCTGCGGTCGCGGCGGAAGCAGACTATCCGGTCAAGCCGATCCGCTTCGTGATCGCCAATCTCGCCGGCGGAACATCTGACATCCTCGCGCGCGTGATCGGCGCCAAACTGTCGGATACCTGGAAACAACAGGTGATCGTCGACAACCGCCCCGGGGCGAGCGGGCTGATCGGCAATGAAATCGTCGCGAAGTCAGCACCCGACGGTTACACCTTCCTCGTTGCCGATCTCGGCAGCACCACCATCACCGCCCTCACCCACGGCAAGGGTGCAGTCGATCTGCAACGCGATTTTTCGCCGGTCACCATCATCTCCTACTCGCCGCACCTGTTTTGCGTGCACCCGAGCGTGCCGGCCGCCAACGTCAAGCAGTTCATCGCGCTGGCGAAAAAGCAGCCGGGGAAATTTAATTTCGCTACTGCCGGTCAAACCACCGCGCCGCATTTCTCCGGCATGCTATTTGAGCACCTCACCGGCGTGCGCTGGGAATACATCCCGGGCAAAGGCGGCGCGCAGGCCGTACTCGACGTGGCCTCGGGCCAGGCCGACGTGCTGTTCAACGGCATGCTCGCGACGGTCGCCTATGTCAAAAGCGGGCGGCTGAAACTGCTGGCAGTGTCCAGCGAGAAACGCAATGCAGCGCTGCCCGACACACCGACGATTCTTGAGTCGGGCGTGCCCGATTTCATCACCGGTTCGTGGCAGGGCATCATTGCCCCGGGCAAGACACCACCGGAAATCGTCGCCAAAATGCATGCCGAAACACGCCGCATACTGTTTACGGCGGAAGTCAAAGAAAAACTCTCGGGCCAGGGTGCCGAGCCGATGGGCTCGACGCCGGCTGAGACGGCGGAGTTCATGCGCCGCGAACGTGAGCGCTGGAGCAACCTGCTCCGTGTGACGGGTAACAAGGCAGCGCAATGAAGAACAAACGGGAACAACCCGCAGTTAACAAATAACTGCGGGCAGCCTGCCGCACTCACGCAAACGGCGCCACACCGATCAAGTACTTGTGCAACCCGAATGCAAATGCTACCCACAACACTGTCCCCGCCGCCACCGCAATCAGCGTGCGTGACGCCTTGCCTGACGGATAGGTCGTGCCGGCCACACGATCGCGCCTGCGCGAAACAATGAAATCGGCAACCGCCCACGCCAGAAAAGCACCGAACAGGATCACGTCGGCGACGCGCCCGTTGCACAGCAGGTGCGCAAAGGCCCACAGCTTGACACCTGCAATCATCGGATGGCCGACCGCCGCCTTGATCTGGTTGCCCGGCACGTAGGCCGCCGCCAGCAACACGAAGGCCAGCAGGACAAGCTGGCCGGCGAAGTGACTCATGGACGGCGGCGGGTTGTAGAGCACGGCAGAATCCAGACGGGCCTGTCCGTAGCCGACGGCGATCAGCGCGAAGCCGGCGATCGAAACCAGGGAATAGAGGCTCTTCCACGGATTCGCGCCGATGCGGGTGATGGTGCGACTGCGCCAGCCATCGGCGAAGATGCGCACCGAGTGGGTGGCGAGAAAAATGATGAGTCCGAGGATCATGTACGTCATGGTGATTTACCTTTCTTGAAACTGGTTGCGGCAATATACCCGTCACCCCCACCCGGCCCCTCGCTTCGCTCTCCCCGCCTTGCGGGCTAAGGGAGTTTAGTAGATTCCTAGCGCGAGGCCCGCGGCCAGCGCCGCCGCGATTTCCTCACAGCGCTTCAAATCTTCCTCTGCAATCGTCTTGCGCGCCAGTATCGCCTCCGGCGTCTGCGCCTTGGTGCAGACAATCAGCGGCTCGGCGATCGCCTTCAGCCGCCAGCCGGTGGCAATACGCGCGATCTGGCGCGCGGCATTTTCACCATCGCTGCCGGCGCAGATCAGCGTGGCATAGGGCCGCGCGTTGATGCGCTCGAGCGCGGCGTAGTAAGTGCGGTCGAAAAAATCCTTCATGATTCCGGATATCGCCGCCAGATTTTCCGGCGTGGCGAAGATGTAGCCGTCGGCGGCGAGCAGGTCATCGCCATTGGCGTCTGATGCGCGCTTCAGCATCACGTTCACGCCGGCTTCGCTGCGCGCGCCGTGCGCCGCAGCTTCGGCCATCTGGCGCGTGCCGCCGGTCAGCGAGTGATAAACGATCAATAGCGTTTTCATCGCGGAGGTTTTAGCACAGATCGGCGGTGGCCAAGGGCGCCTCGCGCGCGAGCTTCGCACGGTCGATATCGCCGCCTTCGATGCATTGGCGGATCAGTGTGGTGTCGATATGCGGCGCCACCAGCGCGACAAAGGCGAGCGCCTGGCGGCTCAGATAAGCGTGACGCTGCACCACCAGATTGAGCACGCTCGGCTTGAATAAATGCCCGGCGTCCATCGCGACAAGACCACGATCGCGCGCCGGATCGACGGCGATGCGCGCCAGCACGGCGATACCCATGCCGATTTCGACATAGGTTTTGCTGACGTCGGCGTCGATCGCGCTGCAGACGATACGCGGCTTGAGGCCGGCGCGGGCGAAGGCGTCGTCGACGATGCGCCGCCCGCTGTAGGGCTCGGAATAGGCGACCAGCGGAAAGGCGGCGATTTTTTTCAGCGTCAGGCTTTTTTCGCGTGTCAGCGGGTGGCCGCGCGGCGCGATCACGCAGCGCGCGAGGCGGTAGGCGGGAATGGTGACAATCTCGCCCGCCACCTTGTCGCCGACGGTGGTGATGCCGATGTCGGCATCACCCGAAGCGACGAGTTCGCAACAGCGCACCGGATCGCCCTGGCGCAGCGTTAGCATGACGCCGGGGAAACGCGCGGCGAAGGTCTTCATCACGCGCGGCAGCGCGTAGCGCGCGTGCAGGTGCGTGGTGGCGATCTTCAGTTCGCCGCTGTCCGCAACCGCCTCACTGCGGCCGAGTTCGGCGAGGTTCTTCGCGTCGCGCAGCATGCGCTGGCCGATGTGCAGGATCTCCTCGCCCTTGGGCGTCAGCCCGACCACCTTGTTGCGCGTGCGCGCGAAGACGCGCACGCCGAGCGCGCGCTCCAAATCCTGGATCTGCCGGCTCAGCGTCGGTTGCGAGCGGTCGAGCGCGGCGGCGGCGGCGGAAATATTGAAGCCGGCGCGCACGATTGCCGCCACCGCCTCGATCTGTTCGAGGTTCAGCGCCACTTTCGCCTGCTATGTGAATTCTGCATGGCAGTATGTTATGCCATGTCTTGACTAAATAGCGGGCGCCTCGCAGGATGCCGGTTCTACTTGTGAGGAGAAATCCATGTCAGCCCTCGAACTGCAGATGGTCTCGCCGCTGGCGGTCTATCTCGATGAAATCACCAGCGGGAGCAACCTCGCGCCGCGCCCGGCCTCGCTGGACGGCAAGGTGCTTGGCCTCTTGCCGAACTGGCGCCCGTCGGCCATCCACATTCTGAAGTCGCTCGGTGAGTTGCTCGCCGAACGCTACAAATTAAAAGCCATTGAAATGGCACAGCCGATGCGCGAACTGCCGCTGCGCGCCGGCAAGCTGCTCGACCCGATGCAGGAACAGCTCGACTCGATGGTCGGGCGGGTTGACGTCGCACTCGTCGCCAGCGGCGACTGAGGGTCGTGCACGACGTGGTGTAGCCACGTCACACCAGCCCTCGAACTGCGCGGCATCCCCGCGGTGATGATCGTCACCGACACCTTCTCGAAATTCGCGCGCCGCATGTCGGCAACGCAGGATTTTCCGTACGTTGTGATTGCCGAGACACCGAACCCGATCCGCCAGTTGGAACACGACGTCTTACGCGCGCGCGCCGAGGCAATGATCCAGAGCGTGATCGACGGGCTTACACTGCCGCCCGCTGAAATCGAAAAGCGCACGGCGCACCTCGTCAAACAACTCAATCCGCAGGGCGTGCCGCGCTCTTCGGTGCCGGTCTAGGTGTTAATCGAACAAGGGGGCGAGCCCCCTTGTTTATCCCCCGATGTCAGAAGAAGCTCAAAGTGAATAAAAGCACTTGATCAGAGCTTCTGCAGGAGAACTCATATGACACAAGCCGAAGTCAGACTCGAAGGCGATTCGATCGCCGAACTCCTCACGCGCGGTTACGAATACGCCTACGAACAGGGCTGGACCGACGGGCTGCCGATCATTCCGGCCACTGCCGACGCATTGAAACAATTCGTCGCCGCCTCCGGCCGCAAGGCGACCGATCTGATCGCCGTGCTGCCGCCGCGCAAGGGCCAGGCCACGGTCGAAGCGATTGCGGTGAACGCCGTGATGGCGGGCTGCAAGGCCGAATACATGCCGGTGGTGATCGCCGCCATCGAAGGCATCAGCGACCCGACTTACCCGCTCGAACTCATGCAGGTGACGACCAACCCGATGACGCCGTTTTTCCTCGTCAACGGGCCGGTGCGCGACCAACTCGACATCAACTACGGCACCGGTTGCCTCGGCCCGGGCTGGCGCGCCAACTCGACCATCGGCCGCGCCGTGCGTCTGACGCTGATCAATGTTGGCGGCGCGCTGCCCGGCGTGTATTCGAAAACGAGTTTCGGTTCGCCGCTCAGATATTCTTACATCTGCGCCGAGAACGAGGCGGAAAATCCGTGGACGCCGTTTCACGTCGACCGCGGTTTCCAAAAAGACGACAGCGTGGTCACCGCATTCAAGGCCTCGAACTTCTGCAACATCTCCGGCGGCGAAGGGGTGGGCCCCGAAGAAATCCTGCGCCAGATCGCCACCAACATGCCGCCGATGTACGGCGGCGGTGACGGTGTGCTGTTGCTGCTCGGCGTGAACCACGCGCAATCGCTGCATGAAGCGGGACTCACCAAGCGCGATATTCAACAGCAGCTGTGGGAACTCGCGCGGCTGCCGATCTCGCATTTCGCCGAAGCGTTTTCGAGCACCGAACGCAAGGCAGGGCGCGGTGATGACAAGACCGTGTGGCGTGCGGCGAAGCCCGAGGAAATTTATGTTGCGGTGGCCGGTGGACCCGGGCCGCAGAATGTTTACATCGGCGCGGGCATGCCGCAATCGCGGCTGGTTAAAGCCACCTGACCGTAGCCCGGAAGGAGCAACGCGTATTCCGGGGTTCTGCGTACGCCCGTCCCGGAATGCGCTGCGCTCCTTCCGGGCTACAAACCAGTTACGCTGGAATTATTCGCTGCGCTTGAAGCGCTCGACCTCACGCCGTTCGCGTTTGGTCGGGCGGCCCTTGCCCTCGCGCTCGCCCCATACGCCCGCCTGCGCGCGGCGGTCGGCGATCTGCGCCACGCGTTTAGCGATGCTGTCGTCGGTTTCCTTGTAGAGCGTGCGCGCGATTTCGGCCGAGCCGCGCTTCTCCGACAACGCCGTTACCGCCACAATCCATTCGTATTCGGCAATGCGAATGGTCAGCGTGTCGCCGATCTTCACTTCCTTGGCGACCTTGACGCGATCGTCGTTGAGCCGCACCTTGCCGCCGGCAACCGCCGTTTGCGCGAGACTGCGCGTTTTGTAGAAGCGCGCCGCCCACAACCATTTATCGACGCGCACGCCGCGCGCGTTTTCGTTCACGGCTTCAACTTATCGACCAGCCAGTCCCACATATACGCAGTAGCGATGCTGACGTTGTCGAGCTGGCAGTGGTGGTAGCCGCCTTCGGCGCGCGTGAAAACTTTCAGCGTTTTGTCTTTCGAGCCGCAGGCGTTGATGGCGGCCTGCGCATCTTCGAATGGCACCTGCTGGTCGCCCTCGCCGTGCACCAGCAGAAACGGACATTTCATTTTCTGGATCACGCCGTCGAGATTGAAGCCTTCGAGTTTCACCAGCGCTTCGGGGCGGTCTTTGGCGCCGAACACCCACTGCAGATGCAGCGTCGGCACCGACAGTGAAATCTTCTGCCCGCCTTCCATTTTGGCGATGCGGTTCTTCCATTTCTGACAGTAGTTCCACTCCGCGCCCCAGGCAATGCAGCAGGCGAAGCGATGATCCATCGAAGCGGCGCGCGGCGCGTAATAGCCGCCGAGTGAGAGCGCCATGATGCCGATGCGTTGCGGATCGAATTCGGGGCGCGCGGCGAGATAGTCGTAGGCGGCGCCGGCGTGGCGTTCGGTTTCATGATGCAGCACGAGGTTGCGGAAGCGCCGCGCCTCACCGTTGCCCGGCCCGTCGAGCACCAGACAGGAAATACCGCGCGCCGCGAGATCCGGGATGCCCTTGAAGTACTGGATCTCCTTGGTCACGTCGAAGCCGTCGAGGAACACCATGACCGGCCCTTTGCCCGTGCGCCCCGGCAGCGGGTCGGCGTGCACGAGTATGCCCGGCAGACTCACACCTTCATAGGGCACTTCGACGTGCTCGATTTTCGGATGCGTCATCAGGCTCGCCGCTTTTTTGAAGCAATCGACAGCGCGTTTGTAGGCGGCCTGGCTGGCATCGGTTTTCGGATGCACGAAACGTTCGCCGACCTGATAGTAATGCGCGGCGCGGCGCAGATAGCCGGCGGCGGTCAGCGCATGGCCTTTGGCCGCTTCGGCGTGGCCGATCGCTTCGATGCGCTCGGCCTCCCCCGACCACTCGTTGAACCACGCGGCATCGTCATCGGGCGCCTTGCCTTTCAAGCGCAGGCCGATGCGGTTGATCTCGTCGATCTCGGCGCCGCCCCAGGGCGCGCCGGAGAGCGCGATCAGAAGCCCGTGGCACCAGCGATAGTTGCCGGGAAAATAATTAAACGCGAGATCGCCGTCAGGGAGATTCGAACCGGGCATTGTTGCTCCTTACAGATCAGTGTCATCAAAAATAACGTCATTCCCGCGAAAGCGGGAATCCAGTAATTTGTCCAAATCAGGTTCTTCCGCTGGACTCCAGCTTTCGCGGGAGTGACAACGCTTGTTCTCAAAGCTGCGGAATACCGGACTCCTTGACGAGCTTGCGGTACTTCTCGACATCGCGCCGCACGATTTCGCGGAATTCTTCGGGCGTGTTGCCGACCGCCACGAGGCCCAGTTGCTTGAAGCGTTCTTTCACATCGGGTTCAGCAAGTGCGGCAAGCACCGCGCGATGCAGATCGCGCACGATTTTGTCCGGTGTACCCTTGGCAACGAACAAACCATTCCAGTACGGAAAGTCGTAGCCGACCACACCCTGCTCGGCGAGGGTCGGCACATCGGGCAATATCGGCGAGCGTTCCCTGCTCGTCACGCCATAGGCTTTGACCTTGCCCGACTGCAGGTGCGCCTGCACCGCCAGCGGCGTCAGCAGGGCGATGTCGGCCTCGCCCGCCATCACCGCCAGCAGCGACGGTGCGCTGCCGCGGTACGGCACGTTGGTCATCTTCACCTGCAGCTGCGACCACAGCGCATCGCCGGCCAATTCGCCGGTGGCGCCGGGAATCGCGATATTGGTTTTGCCCGGCATTTTTTTCGCGTGCGCGATGAGGTCGTTGATCGAGCTGCCGCCGGGCAGGCGCGGATTGCCGGTGACCACCATGCCGGTGGTCGAGAACTGGCTCACTGCGACGAAATCGCGCAGCGCATCGTAGGAAAGCTGTTTATACAGCGCCGGATTGACCGAATGCGTGCCGCTGTTGCCGACCGCCCAGGTGTGGCCATCGGGCGCCGAACGCGCGACGAGGTCCATGGCGACGATGCCGTTGTTGCTGGCGCGGTTGTCGATGATGATGATCTGCCCGAGCACTTCGGACATCTTCGGTGAGAGCAGACGGATCTGCGTATCGCCGGGGCCGCCGGGCGTGGCCGGTGTGAGCGCGCGCACTGGGCGCTTGGCCGCACCCTGCGCCAACAGCGCAGGCGACACAGCGAGCATGGCCAGCGTGCTGAAAACGACGAACTGCGGGAAACTTTTCATTGTATTTCCCTCCATGGATCCGCAGGTCGGACAATTATAAGCGCGCCTCTCTTCAAGTGCGCGTCCGCCGCAGCCACCACGCCAAACCAATCATCAATGCAATAATCGGCAGTAAAAAATACGCGCGCAGCCCGAATGCCGGACCGATCAACCCAGCGACGAAAGGCGCGATGCCCATGGCGAGAAACTGGAACGAAGTCGCGTAGGAAATCGCGCGCGCGTCCGCGCCCTTCGGTGCGTGCTGGCGCAGCAGCTGCACCATCGCCGGCTGCATCGCCGCTGCAGTAAAACCGAAGGCGGCGCGCGCGAGCACCAGTTCGAGCGGCGAGTCGAGCACCAGCAGCGGCAGATGTGTCACCACCGCCGCCCCACCCGCGAACGCCATTACGCGTGCCGGCCCATAACGGTCAATCACACGCCCCCAGAGCGGCAACACCATCACACTCGACAGGGGCAGCGCCAGCGCCGCAGCGCCGACCCAGACCGCCTGCTGGCCCGCGGTATCGGCCTGCGCGGCGCACAAACGCATCATGAGCAGGCTGACGATCGTGATATTGCCGTTCCACATCATCGAGAACAGGAATGTCAGCAATAGCAGCGGCACGAGCAACGGGACTTTCAACAAATCACGCAGGCCGCCGATCCAGCGCGGACGCCAGCGCCCCGCCGCCACCTGCTTGACCTCGCGCACGAACAGCAGCACCAGCATGCCACCGCAAAGCATCAGCGCGCCGCCGATCCAGAACAGCACCTGCTGGCGCGACACCAGCGCAACCAGCACGGTGCCCAATGCCGGCCCCAGCGTCTGGCCGACGAGACCACCGGTCTGCGCGTAGGAGAGTGCGGTGCCGATCCTGTATGGCGGCGTGTTCGCCGCCAGCAACGCCATGCCGGCCGGAATGAAACCATTGAAGATGCCGACCAGTGAGAACAGCGCGGCAAACCACAGTGGCGACGACGCCAGCGGCACCAGCACCAGGCAGCCGCCCATGCCGAGCATCGCGCGCAGGATCATCGGCTTGCGGCCGTAGTGATCAGCGATGCCGCCCCACACCGGATTGCTCAGGCAGCTGACGATATAAAACACCAACATCATGTTGCCGAGCCAGGTTTCGAGCCCGTCGCTGACGCCGAGTCCGCTCACCATCAGCGGCAGAAAAGGAAAGCCGAGCGTGAAGCCGGTGCCGCACAATGCATTGGCCACTGGCAATACGCGCAGGTTGCGCCGCCAGTAGGGAAAACGCCGCGCCTCGTCGGCGTCGCTGTCAGCGGTGGTGGTCATCCGCCGATCATAACGAATCTGCGGCACTGCGACGGGACCGGACGCCCTGCGCACAAATGCCGCAACGCCGCGGCATGCTCACGCCGGCTTGACAGGTGCGTCCGTCGGCAATGCGGGATGGCGCTGAGGCCACTGCGTTGCGCGCTCGTAGGCAGCGCCGACGCGCAACAGCGTCGTCTCGTCATGCGCGCGCGCCGCCAGTTGCACCGACAGCGGCAGACCCTGCGACGACAGGCCGCACATCAGCGCCAGCGCCGGCTGGCCGGTGAGACTGAACACATTGCGCGCCTGCCGCGAATAAGTGCGTGCAATCGTGTCGGGGTCGTCGATGCGGCAGGGCGTGTCCATTGCGTTGGCGACGAGCAGGACATCGACCTCGCGCGAAGCCTGCGCCACCGCGGCGATCAATTCGTGGCGGCGCTGCTGCGCCTCGATATAGTCGCCCGCCGACAGGAAAGCGCCGGCCATCAGGCGGCGGCGCGATGAAGCACCGTAATCGCCGGGCCGTGCGCGCAGCCAGCGCGCATGCACTGCCCACGATTCGGACGCCATGATGACGCGCTGGGCGCCGAAAAAATCCTGCAATGGCGGCAGCGCGACCTCGCGCAGCTCCGCACCTTCACACGTCAGCACGCGCGCCACTTCGTCGAGTGCGCGGATAACTTCGGGATCGGCCTCAATGTCGCGCTCGTGAAAGCCGCGCACGAAGCCGATGCGCAGACCGCGCAAACCGCGCGCAAGATCGGCGCTGTATTGGCGCGCGCCGCCGTCAACGCTGCCCGGATCCAGCGGGTCGTAGCCGGCGATCACGTCGAGCAGCACGGCGGCATCGCCGGTGCTGCGCGCCATCGGGCCGACGTGATCGAGTGTGAATGCCAGCGGAAACACGCCGTGCCGCGAGACCGTGCCGTAGGTCGGCTTGAGACCGACAACGCCGCAGGCGCCGGCCGGATTGCGCACCGAGCCGCCGGTGTCGGTGCCAAGCGCCAGCGGCACCAGACCGGCGGCGAGTGCTGCACCCGCACCCGACGACGAACCGCCCGGATGATGCAGCGGATTCCACGGATTACGCGCGGGCGGAAACGGCAGATCGAAACTGGGGCCGCCGATCGCGAATTCATGCAACGCGAGTTTGCCGATGATGATGGCGCCAGCCGCGCGCAGGCGCGCGATCACCGTCGCATCGCGGGCAGCGACGTGATCGAGCATGATCCTGGAGTGGCAGGTGGTGGCCTGACCGGCAACGTCGATGATGTCCTTCACCGCCACCGGCACGCCGTGCAGCGGGCCGCGGCTGCGGCCGGCGGCGATTTCAGCTTCGGACACACGCGCCGCATCGAGTGCGGCCTCGGCGTCGACGCGGATGAATGCACCCAGCAGCGGATTAAGCTTGTCGATGCGCGCGAGCAGTGCGCGGACCAGTTCAACCGGCGACAGACGCCGCGCCGCATAGGCCGCGGCAATTTCCTGCGCGGTGAGCCAGTGCAGATCGTTCACGGCGGAGTCGACGCGCGCATCGGCGGCCACGGCTCGGCGGTGGAATCGTCGGGCGCACACAAACTCTGGCGCGCCTGCCGCGCCGCCTGTGCGGCCGCCAGCACGTCCTGCGGAAATTCGTCGACCGCCTTGCCGAGACCGGCCGCGGTCGCCTGCGCCAGTATGTCGCGTTCTGCCACGGGCTCGTCCTGCTCCGTCACCGGGCGCGATTGAGAATGGCCTTCAGCCGCTGCGGCGTCACCGGCAGCTGCGTCACCACACCCGGCAGGCCAAGCGCATCCTCGATCGCCGAGGCGATCACCGCGCCGACCGCGGTGATGCCGCTTTCGCCGCCGCCCTTGAGGCCAAGCGGGTTAAGCGGACTCGGCGCATCCTCGGTCAGCAGTATTTCGAGATCGGGCACCACGCTCAGGTTCGGCAGCATGTAATCGGCGAAGGTCACCGCCAGCGGCGTGCCGCTGGCGTCGTAGACGAACTCTTCGAACAGGGCGCCGCCCAGCCCCTGCACCATGCTACCGGCGATCTGGCCTTTAACCAGCATGGGGTTGACCGCCACACCGATGTCGAACGACGCCAGGTAACGCTCGACCTTGACGCCGCCGGTTGCGCGATCGACTTTGACCACCGCGACGTGCGCGCCGAACGGAAACGATTCGTGCTTGCACTCGAACACGCCGTCGGTGGTAAGTCCCGGTGTGCGGCCCTTGGCGACTGCCGAGGCCGGCGTCAGTTCTTTCGCGATCTGCGCCAGCGTCACCGACGGCGCATCGGGCCGGTCCTTGCGCACGATGCGGCCGTCGATGATATCGAGCATCTCCGGTGTCGCCTCGAGAAAATCCGCGGCAGCCACCTCGAGCGCTTTTTCGCGCAGCTTGAGCGCGGCGATATGCGTCGCCGAGCCGGTCATGATGGTCACGCGCGCGGCGTTGGCGCCGAAACCATAATCGATCAGATCGGTGCGGCCGTGCACGACGCGCACCTGGCGGTAATCTACACCCAGCCCGTCGGCGCAGATCTGCGCAAGCACGGTCTCCATGCCCTGCCCCAGCGAAGCGGCGCCGGTGACCAGTTCGACGGCGCCGGTCACGTCGACCGTCAGCCGCACGCCCTCGACCGGGCCCTGCCCGCTTTTTTCGAGAAAATACGCCAGCCCTAGGCCAACCGTTTCGCCGGCAACGCGCCGCCGCGTCACGTCGGCGCGCAACGCGTCCCAGCCAACCCGCGCCAGCACCTTGTCGAGGTGCGCGGCGTAATCGCCCGAATCGAGCACCACCGGCGTGCCCGAGACGGTCATCGGTCTTTCATAGGGCATCTGCGCATGCGGGATCAGGTTACGGCGCCGCACTTCAAGCGGATCGAGGCCGAGCTTCGCCGCGATGGCATCCATCACGCGCTCGTGCACGAAGGTCGATTCGAAACGACCCGGTGAGCGGTAGGTTGCCGCCGGCGTCTTGTTGGTCAGCCGAAAATGGCCGGTGGCGCGAAACGCGGGCACCAGATACGGCCCCAGCAGCGTGCTTGCCGTGCCATCGGCGACGCGCGCGCCATGCGTACGAACATAGGCGCCCTGGTCATGAAAGAACTCGTCGTCGAGCGCCAGCACGCGACCGTCGGCGTCGATCGCAACGCGCACATGGTGAATCTGCTCGCGCGAATGATTGCAGGCCATCAGGTTCTCGCGGCGGTCTTCGATCCACTTGACCGGACGGCCCAGTTTCAGCGCGGCGGCACAGACCAGTACGTCTTCCGGATAGATTTCGCCACGCACACCGAAGCCGCCGCCGATATGGCATTCATACAGATGCACCGACGACGGGCTGCGGCCAAGCAGGCGCGCCAGCATGTCGCGGTTCGGGTGCGGACGTTTGGTCGCACCGTGCAATTCGAGCACGTCGCGCGTGGCGTCGTAACGCCCGATCGCGCCGCGCGTCTCCATCGGCACGCCGGAATGGCGGCCGATTCTAAGATCGAGTTCGATCACCGCATGCGCCGACTGGAAGGCCGCACGCAGGTCGCCGAATTCCTTGCGCACAATCACCGGCTCGGTGTTGCGTCCCGGCGTGAATTCGCCCGGCGCGTCGAGCGCCGAAGTGATGACGGGCAGAGGCTCGATCTCGACTTCGACCAGATCGGCCGCGTCCTCGGCCTGGTACGGATCGCGCGCGAACACCACGGCCACCGGCTCGCCGACATAGCGCACGGTTTCCTGCGCGAGCACGGTCTGCCGATAGTGTTCGAGCCCCTGGATCTTGGTCGGGCGGAATTCGATCGGCGGAATATGCGCGACATCGGCGCCGGTCCAGACGGCAACGAAGCCGGGCACCGCGCGTGCCGCGCTGGTGTCGATCGAGACGATGCGGCCGTGTGCATGGTTCGAACGCACCACGCGCATATGCAACTGGTGCGGAAAGGACACGGCCGCCGCGTAACGCCCGCGGCCGGTAACCAGCGGCAGGTCTTCGAGCCGCGTGACCGACTGGCCGATCCAGCGTTTTTTCGGCGGCGTAGGCGAATCCGGCGTATCCATGCTCAGCGCCCCGCCGTCTGCGCGCGCATCTGCAGCGCGGCGGCGCGCACCGCTTTGACGATGTTCTGGTAGCCGGTGCAGCGGCACAGGTTGGACGACAGCACGTCGCGCAGTTCGTCGTCGCCGATGTCGGGATTTTTCTCCAGCGCGCCCACCGCCAGCATCAGGAAACCCGGCGTGCAGAAACCGCACTGCAGAGCGTGGTTGTCGATGAAGGCCTGTTGCAGCGGGTGCAGGCGCTCGCCGTCGGCCAGTCCTTCGACGGTGCGGATCTTGTGGCCGGCCGCCTGCACCGCAAACATCAGGCAGGAGCGCACCGGCTCGTCGTCGACCAGCACCGTGCAGGAGCCGCAAACGCCGTGTTCACAGCCCGAATTAGTGCCGGTCAGCCCGCACTGGTCGCGCAGCGTGTCGGCCAGCGTGCGCCGCGGCTCGACGCGCAGCGGGTATTGCGTGCCGTTGACTTCGAGGACGATATCCATTTCGTTGCTCATTGTGATTTCTCCGCCATTTCAAGCGCGCGCCCGACCACGGCACGCACGACGTCGCGTTTGTAACCGGCGAGTTCGGCGTTCTCTTCGATCGGCTCGACCGCCAGTGCGGCCGCCTCGGCCGCCGCTGCGAATGCCGCGGTGCCGGGTTGCTGCCCGGCCAGTGCGGCTTCCGCCTCCGCGATGCGCCGCGGCGAGCCCTCGACCGCACCGACGCCGACGTGCGGCTCGATGATTCTGCCGTTATTGTCGAGGCGGTAAGTCGCGAGCGCCATGGCGATCGCAAAATCGCCGGCGCGACGGTTAAATTCGTTGAAGCCGCAACGCGCATCGGCCGCCAGCAGCGGCAAGCGCGTTTCGACCAGCATTTCGTCGGGCTCCAGCGCGGTCGCCATCATGCCCTGAAAAAACCCCGGTTCGACGATGCTGCGGCTGCCGCGCGTGCTGCGCGCGACCATGCGCGCGCCGAGGGTCGCCGCGACCAGACACCACTCCGAGGCCGGATCGGCGTGCGCGATGCTGCCGCAGAAGGTGCCGCGCGTGCGGATCGGATAGTGCGCGATGTGCTGCACCACCGCCGCCAGCAATATGCCGAGCGGCCCGGCGATCACCGGCCGTTCGAACGCCGCATGCCGCGCACAGGCGCCGATGACGAGTTCGCCGCCGTCGGTGAAAACGCGATCAAGACCGGCGATGCCGTTGATATCGACAAGATGCGCCGGCTGTGCGAGGCGCAGGGCCATCGCCGGCACCAGGCTTTGTCCGCCCGCAATGACGCGTCCGTCGGCACCGGCAACCGTGCCGAGTATCGTCACCGCCTCGTCGAGCGTTTTTGGTGCATGGTAGGAAAATTGGCCTGGTTTCATCGCTTGTTTAAAAATTTGGAAAAACGTAGTATTTTAGACACAGCTCATCCAGAATTGGAACCGTCGGTGCCCGCCGGCAAAAAATTGTGAAATGCAAGCGGGCCGGCAACGCCTATGACGACGACGGACACACAGCGCCGGATTGAATTGAAGTGGGTGATAGTTGCGGTCGCCATCGCGGCCGTCGCCTATTTGGCGCTGGTGCCGCTGGCATTCCTGCTGTGGGAGAGTTTCTTCACACCGCGCAGCGTCACCAGAGCGGCCGAGTTCACGCTGGAGAATTACCGCACCGCGTACGGCAGCCTCGAGACCGTGCGCCTGTTCGTGAATTCGCTTCAATACGCGACCGGCTCGGCGCTGTTCGCATTTGTCGTCGGCACACTGCTGGCGTGGATGAACGAGCGCACCAACACGCCGCTCAAGACCCTGTTCTTCGCGCTCTCGCTCATCCCGCTGATCATACCCGGGGTGCTCTTCACGGTGGCATGGATTTTTCTCGGCAGCCCGAAGATCGGCATCCTCAACATGCTGCTGCAGCGCCTGTTCGAAACGGACTACGTGTTCTTCAACGTGTATTCGATGTGGGGCATGGTCTGGGTTGACGGTCTGCATTATTCGCCAATGGCCTTTCTGCTGATGACGGCGGCCTTCCGTTCGATGGAGCCGGCGCTCGAGGAATCGGCGATGATGTGCGGCGCCGGCGTGCTGCAGACGCTGTGGCGGATCACGCTCAAGCTGGCGTGGCCGGCGGTGTTCGCGACCCTGCTGATATTGTTTGTGCGCGCGCTCGAATCGTTCGAGGTGCCCGCCCTGCTCGGCCTGCCGGTAGGCATCCATGTATTTACCTCTTCGATTTACCAGGCGATCCACGAATACCCGAGTCAAGTCGGCCTCGCCTGCGCCTACGGCGTAACCCTGCTCGTCATCACCACCGCCGGCATCTATCTGCAATCGCGGCTGACCGGGCGTGGCGGGCGCTATTCGACGATCACCGGCAAGGGTTTTCGCCCGCGCGTGATCGACCTCGGCCGCTGGCGTTATCTGACGGCGGCGATCTTCGTCGTTTATTTCCTGCTGATCGTGGCACTGCCCTTTCTGGTGCTGGTGTGGTCGTCGCTGCAGAAGTTTTACGCACCGCCGTCGCTGGCGGCGCTGCAGCAGCTCACGCTGGACCCCTACCGCTTCATCATAGCTTATCCGCCGCTGCTGCCGGCGGTGATGAACACGCTGTTGGTGGCGGTCGGCAGCGCGACGGTCATCATGCTGATTACCTCCGTGATCTGCTGGATCACCGTGCGCACGAAGCTGCCGGGACGCTGGCTGCTCGACATGCTGGCCTCGGTGCCACTGGTGTTCCCCGGCATCGTGCTCGGCCTCGCCCTGCTGATTTTTTATCTCAACTTCAAGGTCGGCGTCTACGGCACGCTGACGATCCTGTTTCTCGCCTACCTGACGCGTTTTCTGCCCTACGGCATGCGCTACAACACGACGTCGATGCTGCAGATCCACAGGGAACTCGAGGAGTCGGCGATGATGAGCGGCTCGACCTGGAGCACCACCTTCGTGCGCATCCTGCTGCCGCTGCTCAAGCCCGGCCTGATCGCCGGCTGGATCTACATCGTGATCGTGTCGACGCGCGAGCTGTCGACTTCCATCCTGCTCTATAGCCCCGGAACCGAGGTGGTCTCGGTGGTAATCTGGGAATTGTGGGAGAACGGCCAGTACGTCGAGCTGTCGGCGCTGGGCGTGATGTTCATCATCGGCCTGCTGACGCTGGTGCTGACGGCCCAGTTGCTGGGCCGTCGTTTCGGATTGAGAGAGGTGTAGCCGGTGACCAGTGCCAATTTTTTCTTCCTGATTGTTTTGCGCGCCGGCGCGGCGGCGGGTCAGAGACTGCTCATATGCTGAAAGTAGACGCGCTCTGCACCGACTATACCGACGCCCACGGCCGCCTCGTGCATGCCGTGCAGGAGGTGAGTTTCGAAGTCGGCACCGGCAAGCTGTTCACCCTGCTCGGCCCCAGCGGTTGCGGCAAGACGACCACCCTGCGCTCGATCGCCGGGCTGGAACGGCCGCAGGCCGGCACCATTGCGGTCGACGGCACGGTGGTCTATTCCTCCGCACAGGGCGTGTTCGTCGCGCCCAACAAACGCAGTTTCGGCATGGTCTTCCAGTCGTACGCAATCTGGCCGCATATGAACGTGTTTCAGAACGCGGCCTTCCCGCTGGAGGTCGGCAGCCGCCGCATGACGAAACAGGCCATCCGCGAAAAAGTCATGCGCGTGCTGCACACGGTCGGCCTTGAAGAACTGGCGGGGCGCGAAGCGACCGACCTCTCGGGTGGCCAGCAGCAGCGCCTGGCGCTGGCGCGCGCGCTGGCGATGGAGCCCAGGCTGCTGCTGCTCGACGAACCGCTGTCGAATCTCGACGCAAAACTGCGCGAACGTATGCGTTTCGAACTGAAACGGCTGCAGCATGAACTCGGCCTCACCACCGTTTACGTCACCCACGACCAGTACGAGGCGCTGGCGCTGTCGCACGAAATCGCCGTGATGAACGCCGGGCGCATCGTGCAGATCGGCACGCCGCGCGACATTTACGAACGTCCGCGCGACAAATTCGTCGCCGATTTCGTCGGCAGCACCAATTTCATCGAAGGCACGGTCGTTGCTTCTGAAAACTGCGCGCACCGCTATCGCATGCAGACGGCGCTCGGCGTTTTGCTGGCGGAATCGGCCAGCCGCCTGACGTCCGGCGACCATGCGCTGTTATCGGTGCGGCCGGAGGACATTGCGCTGACGCTGAATGTACCGGCCGGCGACAACGTCTGCACCGGGATCGTGCGGGCGATCGTCTTTCTCGGCGAGTTTCTCGATTTTCAGATCGAGGCCGGCGGACAGATGCTGCTCGTGCGCTGTCATCCAACGGTCGAGGTGGTTGCGGGGCAAACGGTATATTTGCAGCTGAGCCCGGAAAAATGCATCGTCGTCACAGAACCAACCAGCCGATGGAAATGACATGAACCGACTGAACATTCGCCCGACCTGTTTCCTCCCCATGCTGCTTGCGGCCGGCCTGGCCTGCGCGCAACCGGCGCCGCTGGCACTCGACGACAGTCCGGCGCGCGCGCAGCGACTGCCCGATGCCGCGCGCGCCGAGGGCACGCTGGTGTTCTACACCTCGCTCAACGAACAAAACATGGCCTACGTGGTGGCGGCATTCGAGAAGAAGTACGGGATCAAGGTGCGCACCTGGCGTTCCAACGCAGACCGCGTGCTGCAGCGCATGCTGACCGAATTCCAGGCCGGCCGCTTCGAGGTCGATGTCGTGCATCCGGGGTCCGGCGAACTGGAAGTCCTCTACCGCGAAAAAGTGCTGCAAAAGATCGAGTCGCAGCAATACAAACATCTGCTGCCGGCGGCAATGCCGGCGCATCATGAATGGGCGCCGACCTTTTTATCGGTGTGGGTGCAGGCCTACAACACCAACGCCGTGAAGAAAGAAGACCTGCCGCGCACTTATGAAGACCTGCTCAACCCGAAGTGGAAAGGCAAACTCGGCATCGAGGCCGGCAACGACGACTGGTTCGGCAAGATCGTCAGCGAAATGGGCGAAGCCAGAGGACTGAAGCTGTTTCGCGAGATGGCCGAGAACAACGGCCTGTCGGTGCGCAAGGGCCACACGCTGCTGTCGAATCTGGTGATCTCGGGCGAAGTGCCGTTTGCCGTGACCATGTACAACTACCTGCCGCAGGCGGGGAAAAAGAAGGGCGCGCCGGTCGACTGGCTGGCGCTCGATCCGGTGATCGCGCGCGCCAACGGCGTCGGCGTCGCGCGCCGCGCGCCGCATCCCGCCGCGGCGCTGCTGTTTTACGAATTCCTGATCAGCGAGGAAGGCCAGCAACTGTTCGCCGATCGCGACTACGTGCCGGCCAGCCGCAAGGTGAAATGGCCGATCAAGGCCGACATCAAGGTGATCGACCCCGCGGTGTCGCTCGACCAGTCGGAGAAATGGGCCAAGGCCTTCCAGGAGATCGTACTCAAGCGCGGCCGCTAGCCGCGAAAACTCATTCGATGTAGTGGCCGGCCGGCCGCAGTGTCGATGGCACAAACAGGTCCTCAATGCGCGGCTGCGCCTTGAGCATGCCTTCCTGAAACGCATAGCGGATCGCGACCTCGAGGTTGACGCGGTTTTCTTCCACCGTGTATGGCCAGGGGTCGTCGCCGAACACCGCCTGCTGCTCCTTGAAATGCTCTTCCGCCCAGGCCAGAGGCAGCACGCGCGGATTGCGCATGCGGCGGTAACAGGCTTCCTTCGCTTGCTCGAAGCCCTGGACAAGACTGAGCGCCATCCACGGGTGCGCGGCGATGATTTCGTTGCGGATGACGATCGTGTGCATGATCGGAAAAATGCCGGTCTTGCGGTAGTAATCCATCTCGGCCGTCTTGGGGTCGGCGAACAGCAGGCCGACTTCCGGCGACCGTTTGCGCTGCGACGGCAGCGCCTCCGGATAAATCGCCGCCTGCAGTTCGCCGGCGACCAGCATTTCGTCGAGATTGCGCCCGGCCGGCACGCGGTGCACCTTCATCCACGGCGCCGGCTTGATGGCGAGGTCCTCCTCCTCCTGGCACCACCATTCGATGCTCGCCAGATCCACGCCGTAATGTTCCTGCAGGATGCCGCGCATCCACAGGCCGGCGGAATTGCGCAGCGTACGCAGACCGATCCGTTTGCCGTTCAAATCGGCCGGCCTGACGATGCCGCATTGCGTGTTGATGACGACATAGCCGTGGCGGAAACGGCGGTGCGGAAATACCGGGATGGCGGTAAAACGCCGCGCCGATTCGCGCTCGAGCAAATAACCCGCCAGCGACAGTTCGCAGACATCGAACTCCGCAGTTCGCAGCATGCGGCGGTGGCGCTCGGGTGACGCCATGGTCAGCACATTAAGATCGATGCCGGGCGGCGCGATGGAAGCATCGATGAGCCCGCCCATCAGGTCGTACGGCCCGCAGGCCATGGTCAGTTGAAGTCGGCTCATGCGCTGTTTCCCCCTTTGTGTTCCGGCGCCGCTGCTGCGGCAGCCCGTATTGTAACGACGCGGCGCTGGCCGGCTAACGGCCGATCAGTTGTTTGAGCCGCTGCGGCGTCACCGGCAACTGCGTCACTACGCCCGGCCTGCTGAGCGCATCGTCGATCGCCGAGGCAATGGCGGCGCCCACTGCATTGATGCCGCCCTCACCGGCACCCTTGAGGCCAAGCGGATTGAGCGGGCTGGGCGCGTCCTCGGTGATCAGGACATCGACCGGCGGCGCTTCGCGCGCCGTCGGCAGCAGGTAGTCGGCGAAGGTCACCGACAGTGGCGAACCGTCAGCGTCGTATTTGAATTCTTCGAACAGCGCGCCGCCGAGCCCCTGCACCATGCCACCGACCAATTGGCCCTCGACCAGCATCGGATTGACAGCGCGGCCGATGTCATAAGCGACTAGATAGCGCTCGACGCGCACACCGCCGGTGGCGCGGTCGATGTTGACCACGGCGATGTGCACACCATAGGGATAAGTCATGTGTTCGCTGTGAAACCAGCCCTCGGCCGCCAGTTCCGGCTCGCGTCCGCGCGCCACCGCCGCGGCCGGCGCCAGCGCGCACGCGATGTCGGCGAGCGTCACCCCCGCCTCATCGACACGGTCGCGGCGCACGATAAGGCCGTCGATGATGTCAAGCATGTCGGGCGTCGCCTCGATGAAATCAGCGCAAGCCACTTCGAGCGCCTTTTCGCGCACCTTGAGCGCCGCGATGCGCGTCGCCGAGCCGGTCATCACCGTCACGCGCGAGGCATGCGCGCCGAAGCCGAATTCGATGCGGTCGGTGCGGCCGTGCGTGACGCGCACGCGGCGGTAATCGACACCCAGCGCGTCGGCGCAGATTTGCGCAATCACCGTTTCCATGCCCTGGCCGACCGAGGCGGCGCCGGTGACAACTTCGACCGCGCCGCCGGCATCGACACGCACGCGCACGCCGTCAACCGGACCGAGGCCGCTTTTCTCGACGAACACGCCGATGCCGGCGCCGACCGTCTCGCCGGCGGCGCGGCGGCGGCGGAGGTCTTCCTGCAAGGCGGTCCAGCCGGCGCGCGCCAGCGCCTTGTCGAGGAGGCCGGCGTAGTCGCCCGAATCCAGGATCAACTCGGTGTCGAGCACCAGCAGGTCGCGCGTGTGCGGCATATCGGCGCGGCCGAGCAGATTGCGCCGCCGCACTTCGATGCGATCAATGTCGAGACGCGCGGCGATCGCATCGAGCACACGCTCGCAGACGAAGGTCGCCTCGTAACGGCCGGGCGCGCGGTAGGTCGCCGCCGGCGTTTTATTAGTAAGGCGGTAATGCCCGGCAGCCCGGTAGGCGGGCACGCGGTAGGGCCCTGGCAGCATGCCCGCGGTCATGTCGGCGACACGCGCGCCGTGGGTACGCACGTAGGCACCCTGATCGTGAAAAAACACGTCGTCGATCGCAAGGATGCGTCCGTCCGCATCGACGGCGGCGCGCACGCGGTGCAACTGCTCGCGTGAATGATTGCAGGCCATCAGGTTTTCACGGCGGTCTTCGATCCACTTTACCGGACGCCCGAGCCTGAGCGCGGCCGCACACACCAGCACGTCCTCGGGATAGATTTCGCCACGCACGCCGAAGCCGCCGCCAATATGACATTCGTAGAGATGGATGGAAGCAGGATTACGGTTGAGCATGCGCGCCAGCAGATCGCGGTTCGGGTGCGGCCGTTTCGTTGCAGCGTGCAGTTCTAGCACGTCGCGCACCGGATCGTAATTGGCGATCGCACCGCGCGTCTCCAGCGGTACGCCGGAGTGCCGCCCGATTGACAACTCCAGTTCGATCACCGCATGGGCGGCGGTAAAAGCAGCGTCGATATCGCCGTATTGCTTGCGCACGACCGTCGGTTCGGTGCTGTGGCCCGGCGCAAATTCCGCCGGCGGAAGTTGTGCTGCCAGCACCGGCGGCAGGGCTTCGATTTCTACGCACACCGCATCAGCCGCATCTTCGGCTCGATACGGGTCATCGGCAAACACCACTGCCACCGGTTCACCGACGTAACGCACGCGTCCGCAGGCCAGTACCGGCTGGCGGTAGGGCTCAAGGCCGCTCACGCGCGTGGCACGAAATTCGATCGGCGGCAATGCCGCCACGTCCTCGGCCGTCCACACCGCGATGCAGCCTGGCATCGCCATGGCGGCACTGCTGTCGATCGCAACGAGGCGACCGTGCGCGTGATCGGAACGCACCACGCGCATGTAAATCTGCTTCGGGAATGTGATGCCAGCGGCATAACGGCCGCGCCCCGTCACCAACGGCAGGTCCTCCAGGCGCGGTACCGAGCGGCCGACATAATCGGCGCGTAGCGCGGATGCCGGCGGGAGAGTGGACATCAGGACTGCGGGGGTTTGCGCCGGAACAACTGCACGATGGCCGAGCACAGGGTCTTCAATACCAGCGTGAAGCCGGAAATCGGTTTATTCGGCGCCGACGCAACGGCCGGCGCCTGCTCCGGCGCTGTCGCGGCCGCCTGCGCCAGTTGGCTCTTCAGCGATTCGCCGAACTGCGTGATCACCTGCGAGGCGAAACTCTGCACGATGCCGGCGCCACGCCCGTACTGCGCAATCGCGCCCGACAGCTTGAGATCGGTATGAATCACCACGCGGGTGCCCGTGCCGGACGGCTCGAGACGGAAATCGATCACCGACTCGCTGCTGCCGCGGCCCTTGGGGTCGGCGCCCTGCGCGCGCACGCGCGCCTTGTGCTGCTCGTGATCAATGTTTTCGAAACGGGCCTGACCGGCCAGCGTCAGCGCCACCGGGCCCAGGCGCACCGCGACTTTACCTTTGTAGGTCTGCGCATCGACCACCTCGGTCAGCTTCGCACCGGGAATGCAGCGCGCGACACGCTCAATGTCGAGCAGCACCTTCCACGCCTGTGCAGGCGGCAGCGGCACATCGAGCGTATTGTCGAATTCCATATTGAACCGCGCCTAGCTCAGGACGAGATGCGCCATTCGATCGACTCGCCGCCACGGTAGACCAGCGCGCGTTCTTCCGGCCCGTCGACACGCACTTCTTCCGGCGCCGTCCACGGCGAGGCTTCCAGCGTAATCGTCTCGTCGTTCGGCGGCAGGCCATAATGCCGCGGGCCGTTGAGCGAGGCGAAGCCTTCGAGTTTGTCGAGCGCGCCGGCGTCGGCGAAGATCTTGGCGTAACTCTCGATCGCCACCGGCGAATTGAAGAGCCCGGCGGCACCGATCACATTGAGCTTTTTCGCCACCGGATGCGGCGCCGAATCGGTACCGAGGAAAAAACAGGCGTCGCCCGAGGTCGCCGCCTCGACCAGCGCGCGGCGGTCACGCTCGGTCTTGATCACCGGCATGCAGTACATGTATGGCCGCAGCCCGAAACCGAGCCAGTCGGTGCGGTTGAGCGCGAGATGGTAAGGCGTGATGGTGGCGCCGACCTGCGGCGCCGCGCTGCGCACGTAATCGACCGCGACTTTCGACGACAGGTGCTCGAGCACCAGTTTGAGGCCGGGAAATTCGCGCGTCCACGGAATCAGCCGGCGCTCGATGAAAACCTCTTCGCGGTCGAACACGTCGACCTCCGGGTCGACCTCTTCGCCGTGCATCAGCAGCGGCATGCCGATTTTTTCCATGCGCGCCAGCACCGGCCGGATCTTGTTGTAATCGCTGACGCCAGCGGCCGAATTGGTGGTGGCGTTGGCCGGATACAGCTTCACCGCGGTGAACACACCGTGGCGAAAACCCGCCTCGACTTCATCCGGATCAGTGTCGTCGGTGAGGTAGCAGGTCATCAGGGGCTTGAATGTGGAGCCCGCGGGCAGCGCGGCGAGCAAGCGCTCGCGGTAGGCCTCGGCGTCTTTGACCACCCGCACCGGCGGCACCAGGTTGGGCATGATGATGGCGCGGCCAAAACTACGCGCGGTGAACGGCAACGAGGCCTTCAGCATCGCGCCATCGCGCACATGCAGGTGCCAGTCGTCCGGCTTGCGGATCTTAATGCATTCGGTCATGGTGGCGGGGCCGGCGCGCCGCGTGCCGGTGCAGAGTTCAACTGATGCCGATCATACCCGCTTCATAGGTGTCGCGCGGCGGATGGGCGCGCATGGCACCGGTCAGTTCGGACACGCGCTGAATACCCTTTTTATCGCACCACTGCGCCAGGCCGTCGATCAGTGCAATCATGCCAGTCGGGTTGCGGAAACTGAGGAAACCAATTTCCACCGCCGAGGCGCCGGCCAGCATGTATTCGACCACGTCCTCGACTGTCATGATGCCGCCGGAACCGATGATGGGAATCTTCACCGCGCGGCTGCATTCGTTGACCATGCGCACGATGATCGGTTTGATGCCGGGTCCCGACAGGCCGCCGTAGCCGTTGCCGATGTGGGACAAAAAGGTGTCGGTGTTGATCTTGAGACCGAGGATGGTGTTCGACACCGTCAGCGCGTCAGCGCCGCCCTTTTCGGCGGCCTCGGCCACCGCTGCGATATCGCCGGCGTTGGGCGACAGCTTCGCCCACAACGGCTTCTCGGTAGCTTCGCGGCACAGCTTGACGACCTTATAACTATGCTCTTCGTTCTGCGCGAAATTGCCGCCCCCCGGTTGCCGCGTCGGGCAGGAAATGTTGATTTCAATGGCGTCGACGCCGGGCACGCTGACGTCGCGCGCCATGTCGGCGAAGTCCTCGATGGTCTCGGCGCTGATGCTGCACACCAGCGGCGGCTTGTAACGCTTGTACTCCGGCAGTTGCTCTTCGAGGAAATACTTGAGGCCCTTGGTCGGCAGGCCGATCGAATTGATCATGCCGCCCTGCACCTCGGACACACGCGGCGGCGGATTGCCGGCGCGGTAATTACGCGAGACCGTTTTCGAAACCAGCGCACCCAGGCGGTTGAGGTCGATGACCTGCGAAAACTCGTTGGAAAAAGTGCCCGATGCCGGCAGCACGGGATTTTGCAGCGCGAGGCTGCCAACCTTGACCGACAGATCTACCATCCCAGCACCTCCTGCAGATCGAACACCGGGCCTTCGACACAGACCCGGCGCATTTCCTTCTTGCCGTTGACCTCGAAGGTGCGCACGCAGATGTAGCAGGGGCCGAGACCGCAGGCCATGATCTGCTCCATCGCCGCCTGCCCCGGCACGCCGCACTCCTTGCCGAGGCGTTTCATCAGCTGCAGCAGGCGGTTTGAACCGCAGGTGAAAAATGCGTCGGCTTTCTTGTCGGCGATCAGCTGGCGCAATATGCGCTCGATGTTGTCAACCGCGCTGCTGCCGTCGGTATCGAGCACCTTGATGACGTCGCCGACCTGCTCGAAGAGGTCGGCGGCCAGCGCCAGTTCGGGGCTGCGCGCGCTCAGAATTGCGGTGACCTTCACGCCCTGCGCGGCGGCAATCTGCGAAATCGGCGCCATCGTCGCCAGACCGACGCCGCGGCCAAGCACAACCACGTTTTTCCAGCCCGGCTGCAGCTTAAAGCCTATGCCAAGCGGCCCCAGCATGCTGAGCTTGTCACCGGCCTTCAGCGAGGCCAGCCCCTGGGTGCCGCGGCCAACGACCTTGTAGAGAAATTCCAGCTGCCCGTTGGCCGGCGACACGCGGTAGACGCTTTGCGGGCGCCGGAACCAGACCTCGATCGCGTCAGGCGAAGGACACAGCAACTGGAAGAACTGGCCCGGTTGCGCGGCTAGTGCCTTCGGCGACGCCTTCACCACCAGATGTTTGTACTCTTCGTTGACCCACTCGTGCGACACGACAGGGCACAGCGATTCCTCAGCCGGACACTGTTGCGGAGACTGTTCGGCGGGTTGCGCGCCAACCGTAATGGCGCAGGATGCGTAAGTAACCATGGGAAGTAGGAACCCCGAGTCGGAAATTGGATTGCTGGCTGGTTATGTTAAGCCAGCGACTGTCTAAAAATCAAGACATTTCCCATTTTTGTGACACCGTTCGAGCATGGCACTGCCACCCCACTCGCCGCCGCTCATGCCCGTTTAGAGCGGCCGAGCAGATCGCGCAGGAATTTCGCCGCCGGCGCCGCCTTCAGCGCGCGCCGCCACATTTCGGCGACGGCTTTCTGATGCAACTCGATCGCTTCAGGCGCGGTGGTGATCATCGCCACGCCGATGCGCACGTTCGGCTGTTCGCCTAGCCGGAACGGGCTCAGCGACAGCAACTGCCGGTCGGGCTGACGGAAGATCTGGAATCCCGTGTGCGGCAGCGTGTCCGGCACAATGCCGACCTGCACGCCCATCGGCTCGTCGCCGAGCAATTCGGCCAGGTGGGCGACTTCGGTGCGCGCCTGCAGGCGGCGCTCGCGCAGGACTTTCTCCGGCAGCCCCTGACGGCCGACGAGGCCGTTGCGCACGAAGCGCTCGATTTCCGTCGACGAGATCAGGTTGACGATGTTCGGCCGGCGGCGGCGGAAATTTTCCTTGCGCCGCTTGAGGATCACCATGATCTCGCCGACATCTTTCAACGCGCGCTTGTGCTGATCGAGATCCGGCGGAATGTTCTCCGCCAGCACCGCGGCCAGCGTGTCGTCGAAGGAATCCGAGGTCAGCAGATACGACACCGGGCCCGCCAGCACGACGATGCGCTCGGCGGTTTCCTCGATCTGGCGCAGGCGCTCGAAATAGCTGACCGCGGAGGCGATGTATTCGACGCCAACGCCGAGCAGCGTCGGCACCGACACGCCCAGCATCACCGACAGCTTCTGTAGCGTGTCGATCTTGGTCAGTTCGCCCTTTTCGAAGCGATAGAGCGCGGCGCGCGAAATACCGAGGCGGCGCGCGATTTCGTCGGCGCTGAGCCCTGAACCGAGTCGGAACGCCTTGAGCCGGTTGCCGATGTCATCGAAGCGAAAATCCATGAAGGCCTGTCCGAGGTTGTCGCCTGCATGCGGGCGCCTGCAGCCCGCAATGAGAAGCGTCTTAAAATTTGGAAACGGGTTAATATGTTAAACAAATTTGCAGCGCAATCATACATGTCGAACCCCGACGGTCCCGCCGCCCGCACAACTTGTCTCGCCCTCGCGTTGACGATTTCGATCGCAACCGCCGGTGCCGCGGCGCAGGTGTTTCCGCAGCGACCGGTCCGGCTGCTGGTACCGTTCGCGCCTGGCGGCGGCAATGATGCGCTGGCGCGCATCGTCGCGGTGCCGCTCGGTGAAGCGCTCGCCACCCAGGTGGTGGTCGACAACCGGCCGGGCGGCGGCGGCATCGTTGCCAATGACCTCGTCGCCAAGGCGAATGCCGACGGCTACACGCTGCTGCTCGGTTACTTCGGCCCGCTGGCGGTCTCGCCCGGCCTGCAAAAGCTGCCTTACGATCCGGTTGCCGACTTCGCGGCACTGGGTTTTCTCGCTTCGGGTTACCACGTGCTGGTCACCCATCCCGCAGTGCCTGCGCGCACGGTAAAGGAACTGATCGCGTACGCGAAACTGAACCCAGGCAAGCTCAACAGTGCCTTCGCCGGGGTCGGCTCGGCCGGCCACCTCACGGCGGAGTTGTTCCGCTCGGTCACCGCCATCGAGATCGTCCACGTGCCCTACCGCGGCAGCGGCCCGGCTGCCACCGCCGTGATGGCCGGCGAGGCGCAAATGCAATTCGGCTCGGTGTCCGCGAGCATGCCGTTCGTGCGCGCCAACCGCCTGATCGCGCTGGCCACCACCAGCCCACGCCGGTTGACGCTGGCGCCGGAGGTGCCGACGCTGGCCGAAAGCGGCGTCGGCGAAGTCGATGCGCGTTCGTGGTACACGATACTCGCGCCCTCGCACACGCCGCAGCCGGTACTCGATACCCTGAGCCGCCAGTTGGCGCGCATCGTCGCCACGCCCGAGGCGCGCGAGCAATTCGCCCGCCAGGCGATCGAAATCAAGCCAATCACAGCCGCCGAATTCACGGCTTTTCTGAAAACCGAAATCGTTAAATGGGGCCGGGTGGCGCGCGCCGCCAGCATCAAACCGGAATAAGGAACAGCAATGCAACGAAATTCATATCGTGCTTTTTTTTTGTTAGCAACGACTTGTGCGCTTGTGGCTTTCGCGGCGAACGCGCGCGCCCAGCACAATTACCCGACCCAACCGATCCGGCTGGTGGTGCCGTTTGCACCGGGCGGCGGCAACGATTTTCTGGCGCGCACCGTCGGCCAGAAACTGGGCGAGCGCCTCGGCCAGCAGTTCGTGATCGACAATCGCGCCGGCGCCGGCGGCAACCTCGCAACTGAACTGGTCGCGCGCGCAACGCCCGACGGTTATACCCTGCTGCTCGGTTTCATCGGCCCGTTTGCGATCAGCCCGCACCTCGAACGCATCAGCTACAACCCGGTGCGCGACTTCGCCGGCGCCAGCCTGCTGGCGTCGTCCTATCACGTGCTGGTGGTGCATCCTTCATTGCCCGCGCACTCGGTAAAGGCGCTGGTGGCGTTGGCCAAGGCGCGCCCGGGGCAGATCAACTACGCCTCGAGCGGCAGCGGCGGCAATATCCATCTGGTCGGCGAACTCTTCAAAAGCAGCGCCGGTATCGACCTCACGCATATTCCGTACAAGGGCACGGGCCCGGCGGCGATCGCCATCCTCTCCGGCGAGGCACAACTGCTGTTCAGCAGCATTACCGCGGTGATGCCCTATCTCAGTTCGAAGCGGCTGGTATCGCTAGCGGTCACCAGCCCGGCCCGCTCACCGCTGCTCCCCGAGGTGCCGACGCTGGTCGAATCCGGCCTCAGTGGCGTCGACGTCGGCTCGTGGTATGCGCTGGTGGCGCCAGCGGCGACGCCGCGCGACATCGTCATGCGCCTGCACAACGAGGCTGCGCGGCTGCCCGCGTCGGCCGACTACCGCCAGCAACTCGAAAAGCAGGGCTTCGAACCGCTTTCCACGAGCCCCGACCAGTTCGCGCCCTTCGTGCAAGCGGAACTCGACAAATGGGGCCGTATTATCAAGAACGCCGACATCAAGCGTGAACGCTGATTGCCCGCCCCTGGCAGGTCGTTGAAATTTGCCCGATTTTCGAAAGCGCATCTTGAATTTTGATGATTTTCTGCGGGCGATGATGGGGAATAACTTGGCTCACCGGATAACCAGGATGTTCGTGGTGCGCGCGTCGATACAACTTTCGCGCTTGGCTCGCTTGCCGGTCTTGGTATCGCATTCGTAGATGCTTTGCGCTAAATGCGGCGTGACTGTTGTTTCCTGCGACCGCGCTTGGAAAAGGACGAAATGTGAAGGAATACCTTCGAGCCTCCGCCATTTGGCGTAATGAAGCCGAAGCCACGATCGTCTTTCCATTCGCCTATGCGGCCCTGGTAGTACGTGTGAGTATCTGAGTTCTAAGGAAACTCTGATTAAGTCCTTCAACGAGCTCAGGACGGACGGTAACTTTTTGATTCCGTTTGTGGTGAGCTTATCGAGCCACATTCAACAATGACTTAATCAGAGGTTCCCTAAAGCCGTTGCTATTGCCGGGCCGACTTCCCGCGCTGGCGGTGCGAATTCGCTCGGCAGCGATTTATTCGACTTTGATATTGCCCGCCTTGACCACTTTGGACCACGTAGCGATTTCGCTCGCGATCACGCGCGCGAACTCCTCCGGTGTCGAGTGCGCAGGCTCGCCGCCCTCCGAGCGCAGCCATTCCTGCGCATCGGGCTGCTTGAGGAACCGCGCGGTCGCCTGATTGAGTTTGAGTACGACGTCACGCGGCGTGCCGACAGGCGCCCATATCCCGTTCCAGAAGCCAGCCGCATATCCGGGGAAATTCTCGCTGATCGCGGGCAGATCGGGCATGGCTGGCGAGCGCTGCTCGCTTGTGACCGCGAGCCCGCGCAATTTGCCCGACTTGATGTGCGGAAGCACCGTGCCGGCACCGGGAAACATAAGCTGGATCTGCCCTCCAAGCAGGTCCACGAGCGCCGGCCCCTCGCCCTTGTAGGGCACGTGAATCATTTGGAGCCTGGCCATCTGCTTGAAGAGCTCGCCCGCGAGATGCAGGTTCGAGCCGGCGCCGCTCGAGCCAAACGTAAGCGCGCCGGGCTTCGCGCGCGCGAGTTCGACGAATTCCTTGAGCGTAACCGCCCTGACCGACGGCTGGACCGTGAGCACCAGCGGCCCCGCGATGATTCTCGAGATCGGGGCGATACCCGTCACCGGGTCGTAGGGAAGCTTATAGAGTACCGCGTTGATTGCGAACGTCGCTGGCACAACCGCGACCGTGTAGCCGTCGGGGCTCGCACGCGCGACGATCTCCGCGCCAATCATGCCGCTCGCGCCAGGACGGTTGTCGACGACGAACTGCTGGCCGAACTCCGCGGCGAGCCTAGCTGCGAGCATGCGCGCGGCCCTGTCGGTGCTGCCGCCGGGCGGAACCGGCACGACGATGCGTACCGGCCTCTCGGGCCACTTCGTCGTTTGGGCGAGTGCCGCCGGCAAGGCCGCAGCCAGTGCCAGCATCAGCAACGCGGGTGTTCGTCTCATCGAATGAGATCTCCCTATTCGGGGAAATTCAGAAACCCGAATTTCGCCTTGATCGTCGCGCGCAGATCGGCACTGACATCGACCACCGGCGGAAATTTGTTGGCGAGCTTCATGTCGTAGGGAATGCAGGCGTCGATCAACACGCGGTTGTTGAAATTGCCCGGCAGAAACAGTGGATCGCGTTTCGACGCCCACGCCTTCTGGATCAGATCAATGTCGGTGACCGGATCGAAGCGCGTGCACATCGCCCATAACACCTGGTCGAGATCGCCGGCATCTATGTCGTCGTCGACCACCACCGTCCATTTGCCCGCATAAGCGCCGCTCTGGCAGTTGGCGGCGACATGCAACGCATTGCGCGCGTGGCCGGGATAACGCTGGCGGATCTGCACCACGGTAAAACGCGTCGCCGGTCCGCCCTCGTGGTTCCACACGCCCAGCACGTCGGGGATACCGCAGGCGTCGAGCGCGCGCCAGATCTGTGCCGAGCCGGCGATGCCCTTGAGCAGGCCGGTTTCATCCACCGGCTTGTGCTGCGGCGCGCAGGTCAGGATCGGATTGTTGCGGTAAAGAATCGTTTTGACTTCAAGGTAAGGCCGCGGCACCGTGTCGTCGGAGTAATAACCCATCCACTCGCCGAACGGCCCCTCCTTCAGCACCTTGCCAGGCACCGCCTCGGCTTCGATTGCGATTTCGGCGTGCGCCGGAATCGGAAATCCGGTGTACGGTCCGCGCACCACGTCGACCGGTCGGCCGCGCAGGCCGCCGGCGAAATCGAGCTCGCTGACGCCCTCCGGCAGCGGGCTCGCTGCAAGCATGAACAACAGTGGATCCTGGCCGACCAGCACCACCACCTTCATCGATTCGCCACGCTCGAAATACTTGTCGCGGTGTATGCGTCCGTGTTTGCCCTCGGTGATCTGGCAGCCTATGGTCTTGCCATCGTAGACCTGGTTGCGATAAGTGCCGAGGTTAAACCAGCCGGCGTCGGGATCCTTGGTAATCACGCAGTTGGCGGTGCCGATATAGCGCGCGGTATCGCGCTCATGGTGGCGCGGTACCGGGAACTTGAGCACGTCGATCTGGTCACCGGTAAGCACGTTTTCGAGAATCGGACCGTCGTTGACGTAACGCGGTGGCAGCGGCGTGAGACTCTGTATACGCTCGTGATAGCGCTTGACGATGTCGACCTTGCGCCCGTACTCAAGCGGCAGGCCGAGCGTGAGCGCGACCCGGCGCACCGAGGAGAAATGGCCGTAGAGCGTGCGGAAACCCTTTGGGTAACCGGGAATTTCGTCGAACAGTATGGCCGGCGCGTCGCCGCGGCTTTTTTCCGTCAGCATGTGGGTGATCGCACCCATCTCGGCGTCCCAGTGCGCGCCGTTAACGCGCTTCAGTTCGCCCATTGCCTCAACGCGTTCGATCCACCCGCGCAAATCGCCGTAGTCTTCACTCTGCTGCGGGCTGCCGCCGTCTGCCTTCATTGCGTCTCCCCTTCATTGTCGAGCCGGTAAGATTAGTCTATATTCTGATACCAGTCTCAGAAAATTGACAGTAACCAAACCATCCATCAGCAGCGGCGCAAAGTCGGCGAACTAGCCGACCGCACCGCGCCATAGGAGTGCGAACATTGGCAAATCCTGATCTGCGCGACTGGATCGCCCGCGTCGAAGCAGCCGGCGAACTGCAGCGTGTAAACGGCGCCGAGTGCATGGAGGAAATCGGCGGCCTCGTCGACCTCTACATGCGCGGCACCAACCGGCCGGCCCTTTTGTTCGACGAAATTCCCGGCTACCCGAAGGGTTACCGCGTGCTCGGCAACATCCTGACCAGCGTGAAGCGCATCGCGCTCACCGTCGGCCTGCCGCCCGACATCGCCGAAATGGATCTTGTGCATTTCTGGCGCAAATACCTGAACGAGGCGAAATCGATTCCGCCGCTGGTGGTAAAAGACGGGCCACTGCTCGAAAACGTGGCGACCGCCGGCGAAATCAATCTCGCCAAAATCCCGACGCCGCGCTGGCATGAAGACGATGGCGGCCCCTACATCGGTACCGGCGTCATGGTGATCATGAAGGATCCGGATTCGAACTGGATCAACTACGGCGCGTATCGCGTGCAGGTCTATGACGATCCGACCATCGCCTCGGTAATGATCTCGAAGGGCAAACACGGCGACATCCTGATGCGCAAGTATCACGAGCGCGGCGAACGCTGCCCGATCGCCGTGGTCTGCGGTATGCACCCGGCGCTGTTCTCGATCGCCGGCATCGAGATTCCCTACGGTGCGAATGAATACGACGCGGCTGGCGGCATGCTGGGTGAACCGGTCGAAGTGATCCTTGGTCCCAAGACCGGCCTGCCGATTCCGGCCAATGCAGAAATTGCCTTCGAAGGGTTCATCAGCCCCGACGACGGCATCAGCGAAGGCCCGTTCGGCGAGTGGACCGGTTATTACGCTGGCGGGCAGCACAAAGCGCCCGTCATACGAATCGAAACCTTCATGCACCGCAACGATCCGATCCTGCTCGGCGCGGTGCCGGCAGTGCCGCCCTGCGACGACACTTTTTATCGCGGCACCTTCCGCTGCGCTGCTGTATGGAAACAGCTCGAGGGTGCCGGCATTCCCGGCATCACGGGCGTATGGGCGCACGAGGCTGGCGGTAGCCGCCAATGGCTGACCGTATCGGTCAAGCAGATGTACGCCGGCCATTCGAAACAGGTCGGTCTGATCGCCTCGCAATGTCACGCCGGCGCCTATGCCAACAAGTGGGTGATCGTGGTCGACGACGACATCGATCCGTCGAACATGAACGACGTGGTGTGGGCGATGTGCACGCGCGTCGATCCGCGCGACGACCTCGACGTCATCAAAGGCGCCTGGAGCACCACCCTCGATCCGACCAGTTACCCGGCGGAAGAGCGGCGGCTCAATGCGCGCGTGGTGATCGACGCCTGCCGCCCGTGGCTGCGGCGCGAAACGTTCCCGAAAGTCGCGCGCAACACAGCTGGCCTCGACGCGCGGCTGCGCGCGAAATGGGCGCAAGTGCTGCGCGGCTATTAAAGCGGATTGTGCAGCGTTTCGTCTTCGCGCACATTCACTTCATGCCTGCGGTTGAAATTACGTTCCGGGCGGCACTTGGCGCGCTGCTGATCACGGGCGCCTGTGTCGCGCCCGTCGCGGCGCAGCCGGGTTATCCGTCAAAACCGATTCGCGTCGTGGTACCGTTCGCGCCCGGCGGCATCGCCGACATCGCCGCACGCAGCGTCTCGCAGCGGCTGTCCGAAAATCTCGTCGTCTCGGTGATTATCGACAACCGCGCCGGCGCCGCCGGCATCACCGGCAGCGACATCGTCGCCAAGGCGCCACCCGACGGATACACAATATTGATCACGAGCATCTCGCATACGATCAATCTGAGCGTGAATAAAAACATGCCTTACGACACGCGGCGCGACCTTACGCCGGTGATCCTCATCGCCGACGCGCCGAACATGCTGGTGGTGCATCCACAACTGCCGGCGCGCTCCGTCGCGGAGTTGATCACGCTGGCGCGCGCGCGGCCCGGCGAAATCAGTTACGCGTCTTCGGGCAGCGGCACCTCGGTGCATCTGTCGGCCGAATTGTTCAAGGCACTGACGAAGACCAACATGGTGCACATTCCATACAAAGGCGGCGGGCCCGCCGTTACCGACCTCGTCGGCGGCCACGTGCAGGTCATGTTTGCGACGCTGCCATCGGTAATCAATCAGGTGAAGGCAGGCCGACTCCACGGGCTGGCTACCACCGGTCACGGCCGCTTCGCCGGCGCGCCTGAGTTCCCGACAATCGCCGAGGCGGGCGTGTCGGGTTACGAGGTCAGCGGCTGGACCGGCATGTTCGTGCCCGCCGGCACCGCTCGCGAAATCACGAAACGGCTGGCCAACGAAACCTCGAAAATTCTCGCCGAACCGAAAATGCACACGTTGTTTCTGGCGCAAGGCGCCGAGCCCGGCACGCGCATGCTCGACGACTTCACAGCATTCGTCGATGCCGAGATCGTGAAATGGAAACGGGTAGTGGAATTCAGTGGCGCGCGCGCCGACTGAGCGTTTTCGCTTTCAATTCACACACGGTTCGTCGTCGCGGTTCCCGCATCGCTTCAGTTCAGCATGATGCCGGTGGCCCTGACCACACGCGACCACTTGCCAACTTCCGTCCTGACGAAATCGGCGAACCCGGCCTGTGTGCCGGTGTGTGGGTCGAATCCCGTCGTTGCCAACCGCTCGCGCACGTCGGTCTGACGCAGTGCGTTGTTGATTTCTGCGTTCAGGGTCGCAACCACGGCGGGCGGCGTGTTGGCCGGTGCAAAAAATGCAATCCACGATGCGTTCTCGAAAGCGGGAAAGCCCGCTTCGGCGAGCGTCGGCACATCCGGCAGCAGCGCGATGCGCTTGAGACTCGCCACCGCCAGCACACGCAGCGCGCCCTGCCTGATGAACTGAATCGCTGTCGGCACGGTCGTGGTCGTCAGGTCCACCTGTTGCCCAAGCACCGCGGTGACTGGCGCGAGACCGCCCTGAAACGGCACGTGCATCGGGTCGAGGCCGGGCACCGCCCTGAACACGTACTCCGAGGCCAGATGCTCGGTGGTGCCGACGCCCGCAGTCGAGTAGGTGAAGCGGCCCCCCTTCGTGCTGCGCACAAATTCCATCAGCGATTTTGCGGTCACCGTGCGATGCACCGCGAAAACCGTCGGCGCGGTCGCCGCCAATGCCACCGGCGTCAGCTCCGCAGTCGGATCGACAGCCCCCTTCGCGGCACTGGCATTAACCACCACCGCGGCGGTAATCACGAGCAGTGTATGGCCGTCGGGCGAGGCCGCCGCCACCAGTTTCGCGCCCACCGTGCCGCCTGCGCCGGCGCGGTTGTCAACCACCACCGGCTGCGCGAAACGCTCGCTGAGTTTCTGACCAACCAGCCGCGCAATGGTATCGGCGATACCGCCCGGCCCGAAGGCTACGACCACCCGTAGCGGTCGCCCCGGATAAGTTTGCGCTGCCGCCATCGCCGCAG
The DNA here is from genome assembly GCA_943329075.2 of Chitinophaga pinensis. Taxonomy (GTDB): domain Bacteria; phylum Pseudomonadota; class Gammaproteobacteria; order Burkholderiales; family SG8-41; genus PALSA-1004. The sequence continues at coordinate 45,337 of CALQCM020000019.1, forward strand.
CACCCATCAGCAGCAAGCCCGCAAACAATCTGCCAACAAAACCAGTGCGCTCCATCACTTCAATGCACCTTGATACCGGCCGCGCTCACCACGCGTGCCCACTTGGCGGTTTCGATCCTCATCATTTCGGCAAACGCATCCGGCGTACTGGTGCGCGCCTCGAAACCGGCCGCTATCAGTTTTTCGCCGACATCCTGCGACATCAGCACGCGCTGCAGTTCGGCGCCAATCAGCGCAATGATCGCGCGCGGCGTTCTTGCCGGTGCGAGTATGCCCTGCCAGTCCTCCGAAGCGAAACCGGGCAAGCCCGATTCGGCGACGGTCTGCAGCTCCGGGATCGCCGCCGAACGCCGACCGGCGCTAACCGCAATTGCGCGCAAGCGGCCGCTGCGCACATGCGGCAGTGCCGAGGGCATGCTCGCGAAGGACAACGCAACCTGCCCGCCGACCAGATCGCTCATGGCCGGCCCACCACCCTTATACGGGACGTGCACGATCTCGACTTTGGCCAGGAATTTGAACAACTCACCCGACAGATGGGTCGCATTGCCGATGCCACTAGAGGCAAAGGCAAGCTCGCCCGGCTTGCTGCGTGCGAGCGCGATCAAATCGGTAACAGATTTCACCGGCAGACCTGGATGGGTGACAAGAATATGCGAAGCGGTACCGGTCAGCGATACGGGCGCAAAATCCGCCACCGGATCGTAGGGCATCCTGTCGAACAGGCTGCTGTTCACCGCAAACGGGCCAAGTGTGCCGACCGTCAGGGTGTAACCATCGGGCGCCGCGCGCGCGACAATTTCATTGCCGATCATGCCGCTCGCGCCACCGCGGTTATCGACCACCACCTGTTTGCCGGAGGATTCAAACATGCGCAACGCCACCAGACGGGCGACAAAATCGGCGCTGCCGCCGGGCGCAAAGGGTACCACCAGCCGCATAGACCGCGCCGGAAAGGATGCGGCGGCAATTGCCGCAGCGGGCAATAAAATCAGCGCGAGATAAACTCCACACCTGCAAAAAGCGGCCGCCATGTAAATGCACCTCGTTCCGTTCAAATACATGTGTGGTCAGCCTGCGCCATCCGTCGCTGCCGCGCCAAATTTTACCCCGCGCGCCTGGGCGATCATCGCCGCCAGCCGGGCGGGAAATATCGGCGCATGCGCGATGATCACGCCAAACGGCGACAGCGCGTCTTCGATCGCCGAGGCGATCGCCGCCGTCACCGGCACCACGCCGCACTCGCCCACACCCTTGACGCCGAGCGGATTCAGCGGCGATGGCGTCTCGCGGTAAAAATTGTCGATATGCGGCATTTCGGTCGCTGTCATCAACAGGTATTCACCGTAATTGGTCGTCACCGGCTGCGCGTTTTCGTCGTAACCCATCCACTCGAACAACGCATTGCCGAGGCCGTGCGCGGTGCCGCCGAGAATCTGCCCCTCGACCAGCAACGGGTTGATGATGCGTCCACAATCGTGCACGCCGGTAAATTTCAATATCTTTACGGCGCCGGTTTCGATATCTACCTCGACTTCTGCGACCACCGTGCCGTTGGCATGCGCCATGTCGTCGATCACCAGATGTTCGCTCGCCTCGAGACCGGGTGTCACGTCCGGCGGCAGTGAATAGCCGGCGGTGCCCGCCACCGAGCGCGCTATTTCACCAAGCGTGACAAAGCGGTCGGCGCTGTTGCGCACGCGCACGCTGTCACCGACAAATTCGAGTTCGGCTTCCGGTGCCTCGAGCAGGTGGGCTGCGATCTTCAGCACTTTTTTGCGCACGGTAATCGCCGCCAGATGCGCGGACGATCCGGCCAGCACGCTTTGCCGGCTGTTCGAGCCGCCGATGCCCATCGCGATCGCCGCCGAATCGCCGAGCGTCACCGTCACGTTGTCGAGCGCGCCGCCGAACTGTTCGGCAACCACCTGAGCCAGCATGGTACGCGTGCCCTGCCCCATCGCCACCGCGCCGCTATAGACGTGCACTTTGCCCGATGGCGCGACGCGTACCGTCGCCGATTCAAACGGACCGCGCCCGGTGCCCTTGCAATAGTTGGCAAGTCCGATGCCGAGATAGCGCCCCGCCGCCCGCGCCGCCTGCTGGCGAGCGGCAAAATCATGCCAGCCGGCGCGCGTCAGCGCATCGTCCTGACAGGCCGGATAATCGCCGCTGTCCAGAACGACCGGCAGACCGCCGCGCGCCTTCAGTTTGGTCGTGTACGGCATGCTGGCGGCCGGAATCAGATTGCGGCGGCGCACTTCGGCGCGATCGAGCTTCAATTCGCGCGCCACGCGGTCGAGCAGGCGCTCCATCACAAACGTGCCCTGCGGATGGCCGGCGCCGCGCACCGGCGTCACCGGCACCTTGTTGGTGAGGGCGACGCGGATGTTCATGCGGTAGTTCGGCACTTCATATTGCAGCGGCACCGTTTCCGCCGAGTTGTGCGGCAGATTCACTCCGCGCGCGGTATAAGCGCCGTGATCGTGGATCAGGTCGCCGCGGATGCCGAGGATGCGCGCATCGCCATCGACGGCGATTTCGACCTCCCAGTACTGGTCGCGTTCCTGCGTCGTCGCGACAAAATGTTCGCGCCGGTCTTCGATCCACTTCACTGGCCTTGCCAGCAGTAGCGCCGCCAATGCGACCGCCGCGTCTTCCGGATAAAAGATCAGCTTCGGCCCGAAACCGCCGCCGAGGTCGGGCGCGACGACGCGCACGCGGTTCTCGTCGCGACCGAGCAGGTCGCACAACAGGCGCTGCGCCGCATGCGGCATCTGCGTCGAACTCCAGAGGGTCAGGCGGTCTTCGACCGCATCGTGCGCGGCCACCGCGCCGCGGCACTCGATCGAGTGACTGCCGCCGCGATGCTGGAACAGAGATTCGCGGAACACGTGCGGCGCGTTCGCGAAGGCTGCGTCGACGTCGCCGTAGGCCATCGCAAACTCGGCCAGCAGGTTGTGCGGCGCGTTGCGATGTACCAGCGGTGCCTCGGCGGCGAGCGCCTCGCGGCAATCGGACGCTGCCGGCAGCGCCTCGTAATCGACCTCGACCAAAGCCGCCGCGTCCTCGGCGATATAACGGTTGTCGGCGACAACAATCGCGACTGCCTCGCCGACATGCACCGTCTCGTCGTTTGCCAGCACCGGCCGGTTGCGGTCCTGCTTGTAACTCTTGCTCGGCAGGCCGACGACAAGGCGCTCGGTGACGAGATGCGGCATGAAGTCTTGCAGCGTGTAGACGGCGTGCACGCCGGGCAGCGCCAGTGCGGCAGTCTTGTCGATGCCGCGGATTGTGGCGTGGGCGAACGGGCTGCGCACGAACGCCGCCTCCAGCATGCCCGGCAGGCTGATGTCGTCGACGAAGCGCCCCTTGCCGCGCAGCAGGTCGCCGTCTTCGCGCCGCGTCACCGGCTGGCCGAACACGCTGGCGGTCATGCCTGCCCCGCCGCGCGCATGCGCTGCGCCGCATCGAGCGCGGCGGCAACAATGCCCTGATAACCGGTACAGCGGCATAGATTGCCGGACAATGCCACCCGCACCTCTGCCTCGGTCGGCGCCGGATTCTCACGCAGAAACTCGACCAGCGTCATCAATATCCCCGGCGTGCAAAAACCGCACTGCAGGCCGTGATGGCTGCTAAAGGCCTGCTGCAGCGGATGCAAGTGCTGCGCGTCCGGCGCGAGGCCTTCGACCGTAGAAACCTCCTTGCCATCGGCCTGCACCGCCAGCATCAGGCAGGCGCGCACCGACTGTCCGTTGCACAGCACGGTGCAAGCGCCGCAGACGCCGTGTTCGCAGCCGATGTGGGTGCCGGTCAGTCCGAGGCGGTGGCGCAGCAAATCGGCGAGCGTCAGCCGAACTTCGACCTCGCGCTCGTGGCGCATGCCGTTTACGGTGACTGCGATGCTGCGTGTTTCAGTCGTCAATTGCGCGCCTCATGAATAGGGTCTTCGCCGCGTTTGTTCTATTTTTCAATGACAGCGCGCGGCCGCCTCGGCCAGCGCGCGTTTCGCCAGCACCGCCGCCAGATGCTGGCGGTAGGCCGCTGGTGCATGCACGTCGCCGACGGCGTCGAGCTCGCGGCAGTGTTCGGCAGCAGCGCGAAACAGCGCTTCCGACGGCGCCTGCCCGAGCAGCGCCCGCTCTGCCGCGGCAACCCGCACCGGCGCCGCGTCGAGCCCGGCAACGGTGATGGCGGCGCGCGTGATGGCGCCGGCAGCATTTTTTTCCAGCATGACGGCGACTGCGCAGACGGCAAAATCGCCGTGCCGCCGCGCGAATTCGAGAAACGCGTGCCCGTGGCCCCTGCCCCACAACGGCAGACTGACCGCGATGACCAGTTCGTCAGGAGCAATCGCCGGCGTCATATACGACTGGGGAAATTGCGCGAACGGAATTTTGCGCTCGCCGCCGCGCCCGGTGACGCTGACCACTGCATCGAGCGTCATCGCCGCCGCCACCAGTTCGGCGGAAGGATCAAGATGACACAGTGAACCGCCGAGCGTGCCGCGGTTGCGCGTCTGCTGGTGTCCGACGTGCTCGATCGCCGCCGTCAGCAGCGGACAACGCGCGCGCACGACAGCGCTGCGCTCGAGTTCGCGCTGGCGCGTCATCGCGCCGATTTCAAGTACATCGCCGTTCTCGCGAACATGCGCCAGCGTATCGATGCGATTCAAATCGATCAGGTCGTCTGGCAGCACCAGCCGCATGTTGAGCATGGGCATCAGCGACTGGCCACCGGCGAGCAGCTTGGCGTTGTCCGTGCTGGCAAGCAGGGCAACGGCCTCGGCGACGGATGCCGGATCGTGATATCTGAAAAGCGGCGGTTTCATACCCCCTCGGAGCCGACGTGGCAGGACAAAATGTGTATTATTTGTGAGAATTGAATCAGAACTTAGACTACCCTTCTGACGCCGCCCCTGCAACCACCGGAGCCACCACTATGCGCGCAGCGCCCGTGATTTTTCTGTTTGCGACGCTCGCCGCCGCAGTTCCCGTCGGCGCGCAGGATTTTCCGCAGAAGACGCTGCGCATGATCGTGCCCTATGCGCCAGGCGGCATCGTCGATTACGTCGGGCGGTTGACCGCGCAGCGCCTCACCGAAAATCTCGGCCACAATGTCATCGTCGACAACCGCCCGGGCGCTGGCGGCGTGATCGGCGTCGAAATCCTCAGCAGGGCGGGCGCCGACGGCCATACGCTGCTGATCATGGATCCGGCGATCGTCATCAACCAGAGCCTGCTGCCCAAGGTTGCCTACGACGTAAACAAGGACCTGCTGCCGGTGACAATCGAGACGTTTTCGCCGCTGGTGCTGGCGGTGAATGCGAAGGTGGCGGCGCAGAATGTGCAGGAACTGGTCGCACTGGCAAGGGCGCAGCCGGGCAAGCTCAGCTTTGCCTCGGCCGGCATCGGCACCACGCCGCACATGGCCGGCGAACTGTTCAAGGACCGCATCCGGCAGAACCTGCTGCACATACCTTACAAGGGCAGCGGCCCCGCGATGGCGGATCTGGTCGCCGGCCAGGTGCAGATGACGTTCAGCAGCATTACGGCTGCGCTGCCCTTCATCAAGGACGGCCGTTTGCGCGGCCTCGCCACCACCGGCGGCAAACGCGCCGCGGCGCTCGCCGAACTGCCGACGGTGGCGGAATCCGGTTTCCCCGGATTCGAGGTCAATCTGTGGCTTGCCATCTTCGTGCCGGCGCAAACGGCGCCGCAGACGGTCGCGCGCCTGAACACCGAACTGCGCAAAGGGCTGCAGCATCCGGACATGCGCAGCGCACTCGACAAAGTCGCCGCCGAACCCATCGGCAGTTCGCCGCAGGAGGCGCGCCGCTTCGTGCAGGACGAATTCACCAAGTGGGCCGCCGTCGTCAAGGCGGGCAACGTGCGGCCGGAATAGGCGGCGAGACTGCGCCGAACTGCGTTTCGCAGCAACCCTAGTCGGCTGTCAAATTGGCCATTTTGACGACCTTCGCCCAGCGCGCGATTTCGGCGTTGATGAACGCCTGAAACGCGGCCGGACTGTCGCCGATCGGTTCGAGCGCGTTGGCGGCAAGTTTCTCGCGCACATCCGGCATGTTGAGCACCCTGACGATGTCGGCGTTCAGTTTACCGACGATTTCGGCCGGCACGGCCGCCGGCGCGATCAGACCGTTCCACGTCGCCGCTTCGAAACCCGGCACACCAGCCTCGGCCATCGTCGGCATCTCGGGTAGTACCGGGGAACGTTTGGCCGAGGTCACTGCGAGCGCGCGCAAACGGCCGGCGCGCGCGAACGGCAGCACCGTCGTCAGGTTGCCGAAGGTCATCGAGACCTGTCCCGCCACCAGATCGGTCACGGCGGGGCTGCCGCCCTTGTAGGGTACATGCACCAGGTCGACCTGCGAGAGCAGTTTGAACAATTCGCCAGCGAGGTGGGTCGAGCCACCGACGCCGCCCGAGCTGAACGTTAACTGCCCAGGGCGCGCCTTCAACATGGCGATCAATTCCTTGACACTCTTCACCGGCAGGCTGGGGTGCACGGCCAGCACATTGGGTGTCTGTGCGGCATTCGACAGCGCGGTGAGATCGGCCGGCTTGAACGGCACTTTCTGCATCAGGCTGAAATTCACCGCATAGGCCGAAGTCACCATCAGGATGGTGTAGCCGTCCGCCGGCGCCCTTGCCACGTACTCGACGCCGATCGATGTGCCGCCGCCGGGTTTGTTTTCAACGATCACATTCTGCGACCACAACTCGGTCAGCTTGGCGCCGATCAGACGTGCCAGCACATCGGTCGAGCCGCCGGGCGCAAGCGGCACGATCATGCGGACCGGTTTCGACGGAAATGACTGCGCCGCGGCCCCGCCGGATACGAAGATCATCACGCACGTTCCTGCCGCCAGCGCGAGCAACTGTCGCTTCGCCGCGGATTCTGCCGTTGTCATAGTTTCGTTCCTTTTGCCACGCGCCAAAAAAACACACCGTTTCTTCCGCCGGCATCGCGCAGAGCGCACTTGCGACGGCACGATTTACAATATACTCAAAAATATTCCGCAAAGCCATGCGCGCACCGTACCGGCGCGCAAATTCCAGAATGCACGATTGTGGCGCATGTTTCATGCGGTGCGGGCATCCGACAGGGAGAATCATATTGAACGCGGCAAAAGGCGTCTTGTTTGTTCCATATCATGAAACACTGGATCTGCTGACGATCGACGACGCATTCCGCGTCTGCGAGCAGGTTTACCGCATGCATGCGAACGGCAGCATTGTGCTGGCGACGCCGCCGAGTTTTAAGCTCGATGTCGGCGAAGGCTTCAACAATCACTGGCATGTCAAAGGCGCATTCCTGAAGGATCTGCCGGCAACCGGTATTCGTCTTTACAACTATTTCGATGACGGCGCGACCAACACGGTCGGCATGCTGAGCTGCGCGCGCTACATCATGCTGTCCGATCCGCATACCGGCGAGCCGCTTGCCATCGTCGACGAGCACTGGAGCTACGTCCTGCGCAGCGCCGCCTCGGCGGTCATCGCCTGCAAGTGGCTGGGTCCAAAGACGCCGCGGGTGCTGGGACTCGTCGGCACCGGCTCGATGGGCACGGCTGCGCTGCGTTGCCTGACCGCGATGTACCGCTTCGACGAAATCCGCTGCACCTCGCGCCGGCCCGAAACGCGCCGCGCGTTCGCCGAAAAATGGTCGCGCGAACTCGGCGTCAATATCGTGACGAAGGACAGCATCGAAGAAGTCGTGCGCGGCGCCGACATCATTGTCGGCGGCACCACTTCCGGCGAGATCGTCAGCCGCGAGCCGTGGGTCAAAGCGGGCGCGACCTTCATCTCGCTGGCGCGCCGCGAACTGGATCCGGCGGGTTGGTCGAAAATGGACAAGGTGGTCGTCGACAGCTGGGAATTTAACATGCTGCAAAAGGAATTCCGCCGCACCGTCGACAGCGGATTGTTCTCACGCGAACAGCTCCATTGCGAAATTCAGGATCTGGTGGCCGGCCACAAGAAAGGCCGCGAGCGCGACGAAGAACGCATCCTCATTCACACCACCGGGCTGGTTTCGCAGGACATTGCGCTGGCGCATTTTCTGTATACCCGCGCGCTCGAAACCGGGCGCGGCATGTGGCTCCCGGCAGCGCATTTGCCACGCCAGTAACCGGATTGCAGGTGTCACGGGATCGGCATCCATTTATGGAAATAACAGAAATCAAACCAATGCTCGCCGCGCGGCTGTCGCGCGAACGCGTCAAATCGCTGTTCATCGATCTCATCAGAGTTCCCAGCCCACAGACCGAATTGCTCGAGGCGGAACCGCTGCTGAAGGCATTTATCCGCAATGCGATCGAACCGCGCCTGCGCGCGATGGGGTTCGGCGACATCCGCTACGATGCGATGGGAAACCTCGTTGCGAACGCTGGCGCGGGCAGCAATGGCCGTTCGCTGCTGTTCGTCGGCCACGCCATGAACCAACCGCCGGCGACGATGAAAAATCCGTATGCCGGCGACATCGTCGACGGCGCGACCTTTGGCCTGCCCGGCGAATGCGTGCTCGGCAAGGGCGCAAGCGAACAGAAGTCGAACATCGCCGCGATGCTGCATGCGATGGAAACAGTGCTGGCGGCCAGACCTGATCTGCCAGGACGCCTCACCTTCATCTGCGCGCTTTCAGGCGAAACCGGCAAGCACGATGCGATGCGCAGCGCGCTCGAATTCGCGCAGGTCAAGGCCGACATGGCGGTGCTCTACGGCAACAGCCTGAAGATCACACTCGGCAATCGCGGCCGCATCGACGTGTTCGTGACGGTGAAAGGCCAACCCTGCCATTCGAGCCGGCCGCACACGGGCGCCAACGCCATCACCGGCGCCATGGAAGCGATACGCGTCCTGACAACGCAGCTGAAACTAGACCGGACGCATCCGCACCTCGGCGCGCAGACGCTGACGATCAACCGCATCCGCAGCTACCCTGAATCCACCCACACGGTGCAGGAACGCTGCGAATTCACCATCGACCGCCGGCTGCTGCCCGGCGACGATCCGGATCTCGCCTTCGCCGACATCAAGCGCGCGCTCGAGACGATGCGCGATTTCAAAGATCCGGTCAGCGGCAAGGGTTTCGAGATCGAGGCACGTCTGGGGCCGTTCATGTACCCGTCACTGGTCACCGACGAGTCACCGGTCGTGCGACTACTGCAGGAGGCGAGCACTGCGATGCTCGACCATGCAGCCGAAACCTATTACGCCTCCGCCGCCTTCGACCAGGGCTATCTGAACCACATCGGGATTCCCACCGCCAATTACGGACCGGGCGAAGAAAGCTTTGCGCACACCGACAACGACATGGCGTCGGTCGAACGCACCTTCGACGCGGCGCGCGTATACGCTTATATGATTCTGCGCCATCTTACATAGGAAAAACGATGATGAAACCGGTATTCAAGCTCATGTCGCTAGCTACGCATCCGGTAGACCGCATGGACGGCGGCCGCGGCGAAAAACTCAAATTCATCAACACGACGCTCGGCACGCACAATGTCGATGTTCACCTGAACCGGCTGGCGCCCGGCGGCGCACCGGGCAAGGTCCATCACCACACCAAGGCCGACAACGTTTACATCGTCAAACGCGGCGAGGGCACGCTGACGGTCGAAGGTGAGACGTACCTCGTGCACGAGGATGATGTTATTTTTATTCCTGCCGGCATGAAGCATTCGCTCAGCAATCTGGGTAACACGATGTTCGAAATTTTCGAGATTTACGCCCCGGCCGGGGAGCACTTCGATTTTGTTCTCGATGAATAGTGTGCCTGGCCTGCGACGCAGGCGATGATCTGCCTATCGCGCCACCCGCAGCGCAGATCACCCGTTACTCGCGGGTCAGTTTTTGCACCACCATACTCGCAATCATGTCGTCTTCGACATTCACCGCAGTGCGCACGGTGTCGAGCAAACGGTCGATCGGCAGCAGGATCGCAATCGCCTCCAGCGGCAGACCGACCGATTGCAGCACGACGATCATGGTCACCATGCCGGCACTCGGAATGCCCGGCGCGCCGATGGCGCCGAGCATGGCGGTGAAGAAAACTATCAGTTGCTGGCCGAGATTGAGGTCGATGCCGGCGAGGTTGGCGACGAACAGCGCGGCGGCGGCTTCATACAGCGCGGTGCCATCCATGTTCACCGTCGCCCCCAGCGGCACGACAAAACCGGCGATGTCGCGTTTCACGTGCAGGTGCTGCTCGACGCAGCGCAGCGTCACCGGCAGCGTGGCCGAACTCGAACTCGTCGCAAACGCCGTGATCAACGCCTCGCGCGCGCCGCGCCAGAAGCGCAGCGGTGTCACGCCGGTGACGAGATACAGAATCAGCGGCAGCGCGATCACGCCGTGCACGAGTGTCGTGCCGATCACCACGGCGACGAAGAAACCGAGCGTTTTGATCAGCGCCATGTCCTGCGTGGCGGCGAGGTTGATCAGCAGCGCCATGATGCCGAGCGGCGCCAGCCGCATGATCCAGCCGACGATCATCAATGAAATTTCCAGCAACTCCTGCAGCAACAAGAGCAGATTTTTGTAGCGCTCGCCGCCGACCACCAGCGCAATGCCGAGGATCAGTGCAAACACTACCACCGCCAGCACATTGCCCTGCGCCAGCGCCGCGACCGGATTCACGAAAATCGAATGCAGAAACTGCGAGAAGAACTGCGACATCGACAGTTGTTTGGCCTGGAAGGCCGCGGTGGCATCGGCAAACATCGACAACTGCATGCCTTTGCCCGGCTCGAAAATGTTCGCCGCCGACAGGCCGAGCACGATGGCGATGCCCATCGACAACACAAAAAAGCCGAGGGTTGTCACCCACACGCGGTGCATCTGCTGGTGCGCGCGCAGGCTCGCCACGCCAACCGCGATCGACGTAAACACCAGCGGAATCAGCACCATCTTCAGAAGATCAATGAACAGCGTGCCGACGAGGCCGGCGGCGTAGAGTCCGTTCTGCGTCACCGGCGAGTCCTTGCCGAGGGCGGCCAGCCCGGCGCCCAGCGCGACGCCCAGCACCACGCCGGCAAAGATCTGTGTATTCAGGGATGGGAGTTTCATGTCGCCTCGCTCAACGAGGGCGTATGGTAACCCGCCGCCTGCCACCCCGCCCGCCGTCCAGACACATCTGCTGACAATTGCTTGCAGACCGTAACCCCCGTGAGGTCAACAATGCCCCCATGCCCGCGTTGAAAGACACGTGGACCTCACCAAGGAGAACATCATGAACACCACGAAAAAAGTCATTTGCATGCTCGTCGCCGGCGCCGCACTGGGCGCCACCGCACCGGTGTTCGCCGATTCCTGGCATGGCCGCGGTTACGCACGCCACGAAGCCTACCGCGACTATGACCGTCGTGAATTCCGCGAACACGATCGCTACGCCTATCGTCATTACGACAACCGCCGCGTGGTGGTGATCGAACGCCCCTACGTCGTGCAACGCGCTTACATCACGCCGGCACCGGTGTTCTACAGTTCGCCGGTGATGAGCTACGGCCCGGCCGCGAGCATCGGCGCGGCCATCGGCGGCTACATCGACAATCAGAACTACTAAAACGAAGGCGGCGGGCCGCGCCCGCCATTGCCCCGCACTCCCGCACGCCCCCCCAGAGCGGGGAGGCGTGGCGCGCGGTGCACTATTCAATCATCCGGCGTAGCGCCGCGCCGCCGCGGCCAGTTGTTCGCGCACGCGGCTGCGCAGTTCCTTCGGCGCCAGCACCTCGACCGCGGCACCATGACGCAGTATATCGCCGACGAGTTCACGATCATCGGCGTAGGGAAATTCCAGCACGAACGAGCCATCGCGCTCGACGCTGGAACGCTGCTTTGGATGCCATTGTTCGGTGGCGACCCAGCGCGCGCGTTCGGGCGTAAAACGCAATCGGGCGGTCGCCGTGGCGCGGCCCGAAAAAATACCGTAGCCCTCGGCCAGCACTTCATTGAGACGGCGCTCGGAAATTTCCTTCGCCGGCGACTCAAGGACCACCGCCTCGCGCACGCCGTCGAGCGCGAAGCTGCGCAGGTCTTCGCGCAGATGGCACCAGGCGTCGAGATACCAGGTTTCGCGATAACAGACCAGGCGCTGCGGCGAGATGACGCGCTCGCTGGTGCTGTTGCTGCCGCGCGCGTAATAGCCGATGCCGAGCTGGCGACGGTTGAGCAGCGCGTTGGCGACGGTCTCAAAAAACTTGTTGAGCGGCGCGCGCCGGCCCTGGTGCAGGATGCGCACGCGGCGCTGGATTTCGTCATGTGAATGATCGGTGCTTTCGAGCAGCGCCTTGAGACGCGCCTTCAACGGCTCAATGTGGCGCTTGAGCAGTCCGGGCTGCAGTTCTTCGAGCAGATGTTCCATCGTCAGCAGTGCGGCGGCCTCCGAGGCATTGAACCAGAGGCCCGGAAATTCGACGCGTGCCGGCGTCTGGCCGTCGACACTGAAACGGTAACCGTTGGCATCGCGGTCATAGACGATGGGAGCCTTCATGCGGCTGCGCAGGTATTCGAGGTCGCGCTTGAGGGTGGCCGGCGAGACTTCGGTTTCATCGAGCAGTTGCTGGAACGACAGCAGTTTGCGCGCGCTGATAAGTTGTTCGATTTTGAAAATGCGTTCTGTTTTGTTCATGCCAGCTCCGTCTGCCTTGTGTGTTTGTTATAGGTGGCGCGTATTTTTTCAAAGTCAGTGCAACACGGTCACTGTAGCACGCACGCTGGCTCATTCGATGAGCCACCCGTGCCCACCCGGGCCGGCGCACCGCAAACAAACATGGATGCACCAGCACGGGGCGCCGGGCGGGATGGCCGCCGGGAAAACCCCCATTTGATCTACCTCAACGGTCACCGCGGGGCGGTTTTGACGTATCTCAAGGGTTGGCACAGCGCTTGCTGTGAGTATTGTCACAATGGCTACCAAATGCATCCGATTGCTCTGCGCGCTGGGCGTGCTGTCCTGCCTGCCGGCCTGCGCGCCCATCGTCGGCCTGATCGGTTACAGCAACTCGGTGCTGCAGGTCGCGGTGCAGATCGACCGCCTCAAACTCGCCGGCGACGGCGTCAGCTATCTGGGCTCCGGCAAGACCATCACCGATCACGCCGTCTCGAAAATGGTGGGGGCCGACTGCCGCCTGATGAATGTGGTGTCGCCCGACCCGGTGTGCAAACCCAAGCCCAATGAAATGGCCGACAAGCTCCATGCGCGCATGACCCTCGCCGCAGTGCGTGAAGATTTGCTGCAGGTCGAGTCGCGCTTCAACGGCTTTCAACCGGGCGCCACCGCCGATGACGGTGCGACGATGGTGATGCCGGAGACCGACGCCGACACGACGGTTGTGCCATAAACGCACAGAGCAGCGGCGCAGCCGCTCAGAATTTCATGCCGGTCTTTTTGACCAGCGCGCGCCACTTTTCGTATTCCGCTTTGACTTCGACACCGAATACACGCGGTTCATTGCCGACCACATCGGTGCCTTCGATTTCCATGCGACGCAGGACTTCCGGCGTATTGAGCGCGCGTTTCGCTTCGCGCTGCAAACGTTCAATGACCGCCGGCGGCGTGCCGGTGGGGGCCAACATGCCGAACCACGCCACCACGTCGTAGCCGGGCAGTCCGGATTCAGCCACCGTCGGCAATTCGGGCAGCGCCTTGCTGCGCGTTGCACTCGTCACTGCGATGCCGCGCATGCGGTTTGATTTGATGAAGGGCAGCGCGGAAATCGGGCTGCCGATCATCCAGTCAACCTGGCCCGATACCACCGCCGGATACGCGTCGGACACGCCTTTGTACGGCACGTGCGTCATCGGCGTCGCCGCCATCACCGTCAGCAGCTCCGCACCCATGTGCACGATGCTGCCGATGCCGGCCGAGGCGAAACTCATGCCGCCGGGTTTGGTTTTTGCGAGCGCAATGAGTTCCTTGACGTTGTTCACCGGCAGTTGCGGCGCGACGCAGACGATGTAGGGGTTTGAGGTGAGTTTGGTGACAGCGGTGAGGTCACGCACCGGATCGTAGTTCTGCGGTTTGAGTGCTGCGGTGGTAATCACGGTGCTGCTTGAAACCAGCAGTGTGTAGCCGTCCGGCGCGGCTTTGGTCACAAGCTCCACACCGATGCTGCCGCCGGCACCGGTACGGTTATCAACGACGAAGGGCTGCCCCCACAGCGTGCTGTAGTGCTGCGCAGCAATGCGCGCGAGTGCATCGACACCGCCACCGGCGGACACATTGACGATGATGCGCACCGGGCGCTGCGGATACGGCGGCGCGTTGTTTTGCGCATGCGCCGCGCCGGCGACCAGCAGTGCCAGCGCAGCTGTCGCGGCAAGCGACCTCATTGCAATGCCAGATTGGCGTCCTTCGCCAGCTTGCGCCATTTCAGAATTTCATTTCTGACGTGATTGGTGAATTGATCAACGCTGCTGCCGACCGGCGTCGAGCCGTCGGCGCCGAGGCGCGCAATGACGTCGGGCGATTTCAGCGCGGTAACCACGGCGGCGTTGATTTTGCTGACGAGCGCGGGCGCGGCTTTGGCCGAAATCACCAGACCGTACCATTGGTCGACTTCATAACCCGGCACGGTCTCCGCAACGGTCGGGATTTCCGGCGCGCTCGGTGTGCGTTTGGCGGCGGTGATGGCAAGTATGCGCAGGCGCCCCGAGGAGGCGTGCGGCTTGACGCCAAGCAGCGTCGAGAAACCGGCCTGCACTTCGCCGCCGAGGATGGCGAGTATGCCCGCACCCGCGCCCTTGAACGGCACATGCAACAGCTTGACCCCGGCCGAATGCGCGAACAACTCACCGGCCAGATGCTGCAGGCCGCCGGTGCCGGACGACGCAAAGGTCAATTTGCCCGGGTTGTTTTTTGCATAAGCGATCATTTCCCGGATGCTGGTCGCCGGCACCGCGCTGTTGACATAGACCGCGTACGGCAGCGTCGTCATCTGCGTGATGCCCTTGAGGTCTTTCGACAAATCGTAGGGCAGCTTGTCGTTCACCGCTGAATTGACCGTCTGCGAACCCGAGATCAGGCAGATCGTGTAACCGTCGGGCGGCGCCTTCGCGGTGAGATCGACCCCGATCGCACCGGTCGCACCGGCGCGGTTGTCGACCACCACCTGCTGGCCCCACAGTTCGGATAATTTTGCGGCGACCACGCGGCCCGTGGTGTCGGTGCCGGCACCGGCGACAAACGGCACGATGAAACGCACCGGCTTGGTCGGATAAGAAGCCACGCTGTCGGCCTGTGCCGCCGTCGCCGCTGTTGCAACCAACAATAATGAAGCGGCCACCGCGCGCAATGCGCCGGCCTTGTGATGTTGCGTCATGCAAACTCCTGTGTTTGAACCGTCATCAGCCGATGACGGGGTGGTCCGGCCCTTTGGATTTGCGTTCGGGCACGGCATAAACGTCGGTGATGGTGCGCAGCCCCTTGAACTCGACGATGTTGCCGCAGCCGTCGCGCGCCAGCATCAGCATCTGCTCGCGTGCGGTGCCCTGCTGGCGGATCTCCGGTTTTTCGAGGAAATCGACGCCGGCGTCGATCATCGATTTTTCGATTTTCTGGAACTGCTCGAGCGGCACCACCGCGCCGAAGTGGTGGATGGGCGTGACGCCACGCGCCACCTTGCCGCCTGCTTCACCATAGACATCCTTCGGCGACAGGTGGGCAACGATGTGATGGCCGAAAAAATTGAAATCGGCGCGCCCCGGCATGTCGCGCCCTTCAGGGCAGCCGAGAATTTCACCGTAGAACTTCCGTGCCTGCGCCAGATCATCGACGGCGAAAGAAAAATGAAACAGCGTATTGATGGTGGCGGCCATGGCCTGCTCCTCGCGTGGATTCGACGGGGCACCGATGCTACACGCGCCCCCCGGGCGGCGCAATGCGATACGGCGGCGATGCGCTAAACTGACCGCATGGCTCTCGCACGCCCCGCGCGCTGGCGCATCACGCTGACGGATGACACCACCGGTGCCTATCCGATCGAGCTGCCTGAAAAACGACAATACCTTGCCGGCTTCATCATCGCCGCGATTTTTATCGCCTTCGCCGCCGCCTGGTGGTCGGCGGTCAGCCAACTGCTTAATGTGCACGCGACGCGAAGCGTCTTCGATCTGGCCATGGCAATTTTTCTCGGCGGCTGGATACTCGGCTGGTCGGTCGGTACGTTTTTGCTCGGCGCGGCCGCCGTCGCCGTCGTCTTTATGGGCCGCTCGCTGCGCGTGTCGCAAGAATGTCTGGTCTCCGTCTTCAGCATCGGCCCTCTCAAAATCGTTGCCGAATACGAGTGGGCGGCGATTTACAACCTGCGCATCGAAAACACCGGCGAGCACCCGTTGCAGCAGAACCTGCATCGCCCTCGTATCTGCGGCCGGTTGAGGAACCGGAACTGCAACCGCTGCCGTTGACGGCACCGTCATCGCTGGCGCTGATCGTCGCCAATCTGTTGCCGCTGGTCGGCGTCCTCAGCGGACATATCACGCTGCAGCAGGTGATGATCCTGTTCTGGAGCGAAAACGCCATTGTCGGCTTCTTCACGCTGTTAAAAATGGCCGTCGTCGGCAGATGGAAGGTGCTGTTTGCCGGGCCGTTTTTTGCCGGACATTACGGCGGCTTCATGGCGGTTCACTTCATTTTCGTCTACAGCCTCCTCTCCTTCAGCGCTTCGGGCGCGCCGGAACCGCCCACCTTGATCTCGCTGGCAGCGCTCTACCGGCCGTTGTGGCTGATCGCCGGCGCGCTGTTTATCAGCCATGCGGTGTCGTTCGCGCTGAATTTCATTGGCCGCGGCGAGTATCGCGGCGAAACCATGAATGCGCTGATGATGGCGCCCTACAAGCGCATTGTCGTGCTCCACGTCACGCTGATCTTCGGCGGCTGGATCGCGATGATGACGCGGTCGCCGGCGCCCGCGGTAGCGCTGTTGATCGGCCTGAAGATCATCGCCGACCTCCACGCGCATACGCGCGAGCATCGCGCTGCGCCCGTCGAACCCTGAAACAGTAACCCTGATTAAGGCGTGGGCATTGCTGCGTGTTGGCATGCTTCAGTCTATGATGCATCTGCGCTGCGCAGCTTGGAGCCACCTCGCTGACAGTGACGGCAATACCGGATATTCATTCATCAACAAAACGGGGGGGCACGGCATGAACATCAAACAACTTTCACTATGGGCGGCAATGGCAAGTGCAACCCTGGCCGGATGCGCCGGCATGGGCGGCGGCAGCAGCCTGAGTCTCGACGGCGGCAAGGAAGTACCGCCGGTTTCCACCGCGGCAAGCGGCAGCGGCAGCATCACCGTCGGCGCCGATATGTCGGTGAGCGGCAAGATCACCACCACCGGCCTCAACGGTACTGTCGCGCATATTCACAACGGCGCGGCGGGCGCCAACGGCCCGGTCATCATTCCGCTGACGAAAAGCGGCGACAACGATTGGCTGGTGCCGGCCGGCGCAAAACTCACCGCCGAACAATACGAGATCTACAAAAAAGGCGGTCTCTACGTGAACGTGCACACGGTGGCCAACAAGGGCGGCGAGATCCGCGATCAGTTGCGCCCGTAAAACGCGTTGCTGTAAATAAAAAAGCCGGCGCTTGCGCCGGCTTTTTTATTGCGTTTTTTTCCCGAAAAAATCAATCGGCGCGGATGTTCGCATCGCGAATCACTTTACCGAGCCGCGTCAGATCGTTCTTGATCAAAGCGGCGAATACTTCCGACGTGCTGCCGACGGTTTCGAAACCCGCTGCAGTAAGGCGCTCTTTCGTATCGGGCAGATTGGTGATGCGCACGACCTCGGCCTGCAACTGCGTGACGATGTCCGGCGGCGTGCCGCGCGGCAACAACACGCCGGTCCACGAATCGGCTTCGTAACCGGGCAGCCCCTGCTCGGCGATAGTCGGAATGTCGGTGGTCGCATTGGTGCGTTTGGTGCCGGTGGTACCGAGCATGCGTAGCCGCCCGTTGCGGTGATACGGCAGCGATTGCGCCAGCCCCGTGAACGCCATCGGCACCTGCCCCGCCATCACGTCGTTGAACGCCGGCGTGATGCCCTTGTAGGCCAGATGCACGAGTTTCATGCCGGTCATCGATTGCAGCAGCTCCATCGGAATATGCTGCGCGCTGCCAACACCGCCCGAAGCGTAATTCAGTTCGCCCGGGCGTTTTTTCGCCAGCGCAACGAGTTCCTGCACGGTCTTCACCGGGAACGACGGGTGCACGACGAGACAGTTGCCGATGGTCGCCGTCAGTGACACCGGTATAAAATCGCGCAGCGAGTCGTAGGGCAGCTTCGGATAGAGCGCGGGATTGATGGTGAGCGTGGCAATGTTGGCCATGCCGATGGTGTAACCGTCGGGCACGGCGCGCGCAATCGCCTCCATGCCGATGATGCCGTTGGCGCCGACGCGGTTATCGACGATCACCTGCTGCCCCCAGTTCTCGCTCATGCGCTGCGCGTAGAGGCGTGCGAGCACATCAACGGCGCTGCCGGCGGCAAAGGGCAAAATCAGGCGCAGGGGTTTGGCCGGGTACTTGGTCTGGGCAAAGGACGTGGGCGGCAGCAGCACAGCAAGAATCGTTGCAATCCATAACGACGATCGAATACGCATCGAAGGCTCCTCATTTTGGCGTGTTGCGCATGCTAGCAGGAATCGTCAGGCGAGCAATGCAAACAAGTGAAGACGCGGTCAAAAGCGACCGTCACCCCCGCGAAAGCGGGGGTCCAGACAGGCGTTTCCGTTCCTCGCGTCGCTCGACTGGATTCCCGCTTGCGCGGGAATGACGTATTTTTTAATATGCGTCCAGTGTGCTTCTCGACAGCCTGTTAGACTTTCCCATCTACCGCGAGGAGATCACCATGCCCTACGCCACCGCCCGCGACGGCACGCAGCTCTATTACGAAAGCACCGGTCGCGGCACGCCGCTCGTCTTCGTGCATGAATTTTCCGGCGACCATCGCAGCTGGGAGGCGCAACTGCGTTACTTCAGCCGGCGCTATCAATGCGTCGCCTTCAACTCGCGCGGTTACCCGCCCTCCGAGGTGCCGAAAGCCGCCGCAAAATATTCGCAACGCATCGTCGTCGATGACATCGCCGATCTCATGCGGCAGCTGAAGCTCGGCAAATCGCATGTCGTCGGCTGCTCGATGGGTGCCGCCTCGGCGCTGAATTTCGGCGTTCGCTACACCTCGCGCGCACGCTCGATCACTTCGGTTGGCGCCGGTGCCGGTTCGCATCCGCAATTGCGCCGTGCCTTCCTGCTCGGCACCGAAGCCAATGCGCGACGCTTCGAAACACTGGGCATGCCGCGCGCGGCGCGCACCGGCAGCATCGCCGCCGGGCGTGTCACGCAATCGCTGAAAGACCCGCGCGGCTACGCCGAGTTCAAGTGCTTCAACGAAGAACATTCGGCCACCGGCCTCGCCAACACGCAGCGCGGCGTGCAGGCCAAGCGGCCGACCATTTACCAGCTTGGGCCGAAACTGAAAAAAACCAAACTGCCGCTTTTCATCATCGCCGGCGATGAAGACGACAACTGCGTCGAACCCGGCGTGTTCCTGAAGAAAATGTGTCCGAATGCGCGGCTGTGGATTTGCCCGTCGACCGGCCACACGGTGAACACCGAAGAACCGGCACTCTTCAACCTGATGCTGTCGGAATTTTTGCAGCAGGTTGATACCGGCCGCTGGCGTCCGCGCGATCCGCGTTCGGTCTTGCTCAAGCCGCGTTGATCCGGTGCAGCACGCGGAACAACGGTTAATGTGGCGCAGGCGCCCCGCCTGCGCGAAGCACCACGGCCACCATGCACGAACACCCTGTTGACGCAGGCGGGGCGCCTGCGCCACGACACCCGGACAAACCCATGCGCCTCGTGCTCGACACCAACGTCTGGCTCGATTGGCTGGCCTTCGACGACGCCACCATTGCGCCGTTCAAACGCGCGCAGGCCAGCGGCATGATCGCAATTTTTTCGGATGAGGCCTGCACACGCGAACTCGTTGCGGTGCTGAATTACGATCTGGGCAAGCGGTCGCTTGATGTGGAGACGCAAAAGGCAAAGCTCGCGGAATTTCATCGGCTGGCGCGCCCCCACCCCAACCCTCCCCCGCTGCGCAGGGGAGGGAGTGAATCAGCGGAATTGCCACTGCCCAAATGCCGCGACCCCGACGATCAGAAATTTCTCGAACTCGCGCGCGACTGCGGCGCCGATTATCTGGTGACGAAAGATAACGCGCTGCTGGTGCTGGCGCGACGCAAAACGCGGCCGGCGCCGTGCCGAATTGTTACACCGTCGGAAATGGGGGCGATACTGGCAAACGGCGACGGCCTTGTTGAGCGCCTCCCGGCGGTCTTTTAAAACGGGAATGCGAGGCAGTTTAATGCGCAGAAAACCCGTTTCCCAAGGAAATAGGCCAATGGCATTGGCCCGCGCCAATAGACTATTTGTCACGCAATATGTGGCATATCATTTTTGGCCACTAATATTAAAATGTAACCGGGACGGTTCAATCTCGAGTAAATTTCGTTCTATCTTGTTTACGTTCATCTTAAAATAATCGGCCACAATAAACTTTGCATTTTCTTACGGAGACATTCATGAAAAACATTTTTGGCATTGCTGTCATAAGCGCATTGATCACCGGCTGCGCAAGCATGACGAGCGACGGTCCTTCTGCCAATGCGGTTTTGGAAGCCACAAAGGGAAACGCCACAAATGGAACCGTAAATTTTGTGACCAAGGGTGACAAAGTTCTGGTGACGGCGCGTATTTCCGGTTTGACTCCCGGCAATCACGGCTTTCACGTTCACGAAAAAGGCGACTGTAGCTCTGGTGATGGTTTAAGTGCAGGCGGGCATTTTAATCCAGCAAGTCAGCCCCATGCCCACCCGTCGACAACGGCACGCCATGTCGGCGACATGTCGATGCTGGTGGCTGACAATAACGGTGTTGCTACGCTGACTACGGAACTGGATTTAATAACAATCGGCAGCGGCCCTAACGATATCGTCGGCAAAGGGGTCATTGTGCATAAGGACGCGGACGACTTTAAAACTCAGCCCACAGGTAATGCGGGCGCACGACTTGCCTGCGGCGTAATTAGAAAATCCTAACGCCGAAAAATTTCGGCAACCTGTGAATGCTGAGTATTCATTCGTTCTCGGCAAAATAGGAACCCCGCTGCGGCGGGTTTTTTTGTTATCCGTTTCAGTTGTGGCTTGATGATTACTCCACGCATCGAAACATAACAGCGACTGGCCGGAAATGGCCGGGACGCGACCTTCAGTAAGCCTTGGTAGGGTGGGCAACTTGTTGCCCACCCTACGAAACTGTGGGGTGCCGCCTCTGCCGCCGTGGCAATTCGATCACGGTTTAACTGCTGAGGACTGATCGGCCACTTTGACGTACTATTCGCGCCCGACCACCCGAAAAGCCTGCCCCGCATGTCCAAAGAAGCCAAAGCCGTCTCGCAGCGCGCCGTCGTTGCTGCCGTACAACTGCCGAATGTCAGCGACGCCGAGCTGGAGTCATCGCTGGACGAGCTGCGCGAACTGGCGAAGACGCTGGGCTACGAAGTGATCGCGACTTTCACGCAGAAACGCAGCAGCTTCGATGCGACCGCCTATTTCGGCACCGGCAAGCGTGAAGAGTTGAAGCGCTTCGTGCAGGGCGAAGAAGACATCGAAGCGGCTGACGAAGCCGTTGACGAAACAGCGCCCGAGGCCGCTGGCGCCACCACGCGCGAAGAGAAAAGCGAGGAACGACGCATCGCGCGCCATGGCCTCGCTGAAGCGCGTGAAGCGGCCAAGGCACTGGCCCGCCGCGACCAGCGCCGCGCCGCCTTCGTGCTGGTGGACCACGAAATTTCGCCGTCGCAGGCGCGCAACCTTGAAAACGAAATCGGTTGCGACGTGCTCGACCGCACCATGGTGATCCTCGAAATCTTTCACCGCCACGCGCGCTCGAATGCGGCGCGCGCGCAGGTTGAAATCGCGCGCCTGCGTTACCTGGCACCGCGCCTGCGCGAGGCGGCCAAACTCGCCGGGCCGCAGGGGCGGCAGCGCAGCGGCGTCGGCGGCCGCGGTGCCGGCGAAGGCGCCGGTGAAGCAGAACGCACCAAGATCCGCGACCGCATTGCCGAATTGAAGCAGGAGATCATTGCCTTCGATCTCGAACGTCAGACGCAGCGCGCGCGGCGCCAGCAAAGCGAGGGGCTGGCGCGCGTGGCGCTGATCGGTTACACCAACGCGGGCAAGTCGACGCTGATGCGCGCGTTAACCGGCAGCGAGGTGCTGGTCGCCAACAAGCTGTTCGCCACACTCGACACCACGGTGCGCACGCTGCTGCCCGAGGGCGTGCCGCGCGTGCTGGTGAGCGACACCGTGGGCTTCATCAAGAACCTGCCGCACGATCTGGTGGCCTCGTTCAAATCCACGCTGGAAGAAGCCGCCGAGGCCGCGCTGCTGCTGCATGTGATTGATGCCAGCGATCCCGGGTTTGAGCGCCAGATCGAGGTGACCGACAAGGTGCTCGCAGAAATCGAGGCGGACAAAATACCGCGCCTGCGCGTCTTCAACAAGATCGACCGCGTCGGCGATGCCAAGGCGCAAAAAGAACGCGCGAAGGCCTTGCGCGCGCAATACCCCAAATGTCTCGTGCTAAGCGCCGTTGATGCGGATGACGTGGCCAAACTGCGCAAAGCGATCCGCGCGTTTTTCGGCAAGCGTCTGCTCAAGGCCGAGTTGTTCCTGCCGTGGTCGGCGCAGCAGTTGCGCGGCGAGTTGTTCGCTGTGTGTCAGGTTATCGAGGAGCGCGCCGACGCGGAGGGCGCGCACTTCAGCGTGCGCGGCGAGCGCAAAGACCTTGATGTTCTGCGCGAACGGATCGCTCAGGCGCAAGAGAAGCGGTAGGCGCGAAGTTTTTACGCTGGGCTTCCTGCGTCAGCCCAAGCTACGCGCTGCAGGCCTTGCGTGGCGCAGGCGCCTCGCCTGCGTCAAAACAACTTTGCATTAGCGATGCATAGTGCTTCTCGCAGGCGAGGCGCCTGCGCCACAAAAACAATCGACGCTCGTCAGCGTGCGAAACCGCCAAACTGTTCGTAATACACCGGGCCGTAGGGATCGAGCACCGCCTTGAGCGCGGCGTCCGGCGCGCCGTAGACCGACATGCGCGTGATCGCCGCCAGCGCAGCGAAGCGCCGCGAAAATTTCATATCCCAGCCGGCCATATGATCCATCACGGCGGCGCAGTTGCGGTAACGCACATAGATGTGGCAAATGCGGCCGTCGGCACTGATGTTCCATTCGTAGTTCAGGGTGCCGGTTTCGCGGTTGGCGGCAGCAACCATGTCGAGCATCAGCACACGGAACGCTTCGAGCGCGTCAGCGTGCACGTCGAGTTCGAGGATCCAGTAGATATTTTCGGTCATCGTCTTTATCCGTGGCGGCCGGTTAGCAGATCCCTGCCCCCGCACAGCGGGGGAAGGACAGGATGGGGGCGCAACATAAGTCACCCTATCGATAGAATTTTAACGCGCCACCGCTCCCTTGACGCTGCGCGCAATAACACCATACGCTCCTGTTTCCTCCCCTGCATCAAATCTGCAGATGCGACACCTCACCGCACAAACTCGCGCGATATCACTAAGAAAATCGGCCACCGCCACCGCACGGCATTTGTGGCGCCATCTGCGCGACCGGCAATTGGCAGGATTTCGCTTTCGGCGCCAGGTGCCGATCGGCAATTACATTGCCGATTTTGCCTGCGTGGATGCGAAGGTGGTGATCGAAGTCGATGGCGGGCAACATCTGGCGCAACGAGAATATGATGCGCGCCGGGATGCCGAACTCGTCGCACGCGGCTATCAGGTGCTGCGCTTCTGGGACAACGATGTGTTGTTGAATACCGAGTCGGTGCTTGTTGTGATTTTGCAGGCGCTGGAGCGCCTCCATTCTGGCGCGCGGACACGTTACCGGTGAAACCGGCCGTTTGCGGGTAGCGCGCCTTGCAATCGCTCCCGCCCCGGGTCGCGTCGCGATCGCCGTGTCGCGATTGCTTCCCCCGTAAACGGGGGCAGTGACCTGCTAAGTCGGCCTGTGGTTCAGACTCCATTAGTACGTCCCCTCCCCTGCATAGCGGGGGAGGGATAGGGCTGATGTTTCCCCGGCTTTTCATGCTCGTAATCCGAGTCGTTTCTTGAGCACCTGCATGGCGAAGTCGGTCAATATAAGGGAATGCTGGGTACACAATAGTTTAGCCAAAGTGATGATCGATA
>CALQCM020000020.1 GCA_943329075.2 Chitinophaga pinensis
CTTTGAAGCCGAGGAAGCTGGTGCGCGCGCACATGTTGGCAGTGACACTACCCGCGACGTCCAGCGAGGTCGAACACTGGAAGAACACGCTCATACCACCACCGACGTTTTCTTCGCCCTTCAGGACCCATTGCGATTCCTGACTGCTCAGGGCATCGGTGCGGACTTTCGGCACACCAGCGACAACAGGAGCCGTGCCCGCCGTAAAGCCGGTGCCGCCGTTGTCGAAGTAGCCGTAGTTGTAGTTTATGTTGCCCGACAGGGAAACCGTGCTCGATTGCGCAAATGCAGCGGTAGCACCGAAGGCGCCAAACGCGCCGGCAACGGCAACTGCCATTAGTTTCTTATTCATGCAAAATCTCCTTTTTGAGTTTGTCACCGTCGCTGGCTATCGCATCACGTGATTGAAACAGCCGGTTCGGGTGGCCCCACTAATTGAGCGAGGTTGAGTAGGATGATGCCGGAGCGCGCAGTGCCGGAGCAACAAAATATGGCAATCCAAGGGGATTTCTCAGCAGTGCTGTTGTATCAACGCAACAACTATTGAGGATTAGCGCGCAACGCACTTTGTTCCACTTCGTCATTCCCGCGAAAGCGGGAATCCAGAATGAAACCCCTGGGTCCCCGCTTTCGCGGGGACGACGATTATGCCGTCAGGTGGTTATGCAATGTTCGATAATGGTATTCCTGATTAGCAATGATCGTCAGCTAACAGGCGGCTGAGAGCCCGGCCCCGTCATTCCGGGGCTGCCCGCAAGGGCAGAACCCGGAATGACAGGCTGACGTTCATTGCTAATCAAGATGGTATTTGTGCGCAGTCAGGCGACGGGATTTTAATAAAGTAAATTATAATCATAATGTTATCTGTAAAACTTGCATCGATAGTTGACCCAGCCCGCACCGCGAAACCAGGACGCCATCCATGATCGCCCCGACACATGATTGAAAACCTGATTGACCGCGCCTTGCAACACCACCAGGCCGGCCGCCTGGATGACGCAAAAAATATATATGATCAAATACTTAGGTCATCACCGCGGCATCCGGATGCGTTGCATTTACGCGGCTTGGTTGCGCTGCAGACCGGCGACGCGGGCCTGGCCGCTCAATATCTACGCCAAGCCGCACAGCTTCAGCCGAAAAACTGGGCATTCAGGGGCAATCTCGCCTCAGCCCTGATGGAACTCGGCGATCTGGACGGCGCCGAGTCGGCCTTTCGCCGCGCGGCCCGGCTAAACCCGGAGCAAGCACAATTCCAGATGGGCATCGCGAACTGCCTTGCCCTGCGCGGAAAACTGGCGGAAGCGGAAAAGCAGTTGCGCGCGGTCACGCAACGCTTTCCACAATTCGCGCTGGCGTGGTTCAACCTTGCCAATGCCTTACGCGATCAGGCGCGGGCTCGGGAGGCCGTTGAACTCTACCAGCATGCAATAAACCTCGATTCCACCCTGATCGACGCGCGCAATAATCTGGGCGCAACACTGCTCGCTCTGGGCAAAATGGAACAGGCGGAAACTGCCTATAGAGAAGCATTGCAACTGCGCCCCGACGATCCCCAGTTGCTGTGCAATCTTGCTTCCGTATTAATCGACCGCGGCCGGTTCGCCGATGCAGAAGCGCAGTGCCGGCTTGCGATTGCGCGCGCTCCGGAACTGGCGACTGCATATTCATTCCTCGGTGCCGCGATCGGGCATCAGGGGCGCTTGCTGGAGGCCCTGGAAATTCACCGCAAAGCGGCGGCACTGGCCCCGAACGACATCCGAGCACTGATGGCACTCGGCACCGCTTTGCACGAGGTCGGCAATACCGAAGAGGGCATTCCGATTCTGCAGCGTGCCCTCGAAATCGCTCCCGATCTATGGCAGGCACGCGTTTCGCTCGGCACATCTCAACTGGCCAGTGGCAACTTTGTGGAGGGCTGGAAGGGCTATTACAACCGCGCGGGACGCGCGAAATTTTCGAAACAATATCCCGGGATTCCGGTCGCTGCGAACCTTCCAGCGTCAATACTCGGCGCAAAAATCTGTTTGTTGAACGAGCAAGGTCTGGGCGACCAGCTCTTTCTCCTGCGCTGGCTGCCCGCGATCAAATCGCGCGGCGCAATCATCTCCTACCGGCCAGACCTGAAACTTGAAAGCATCATCCGCCGGATTTCATTGTTCGATCAATTGGTGCCCGCCACGGACGCCTTGCCGCCGGCCGATTTCTACGCAATGCTCGGCGACCTGCCTTTTTTCGTTTGCCACGGGCCAGACGGCACCGCGGTGCCCTGCTCTGCGTCTGAACTGGTGCCCGCCAGTTTGCGGCTGACGCCGCTGGCTGAAAATCTGGAGGCGATCAAAGAACAATTGTTGCAGCTTGGCCCGCCGCCTTACATCGGAATTACCTGGCGCGGCGGCACCCCGCCGGAAGAACAAACCGCCGTCATGTCATGGATGCTCTATAAGGAAGTGCCGGTCGAACCGCTTGCCGGCGCACTGCGCGGTGTCAGCGGAACATTGATCGCACTGCAGCGCAAACCGGGGGCGGGAGAAATCGATCGCTTGAGCGGTCTGCTGCAACGACCACTCCATGATTTCAGCGGCGCCAATGAAAAACTCGAAGACATGCTGGCGCTGCTCGCCTTGCTCGATGACTACATCGGCGTCAGCAATACCAACATGCATCTGTGCGTCGCCGTCGGCAAAACCGCCCGCGTGCTCGTGCCCTGCCCGCCGGAATGGCGCTGGATGGCACGCGGCGACGAATCCCCATGGTTTCCGGGTTTTGCGGTCTACCGGCAAAAAACGGACGGCGACTGGAGCGATGCGCTTGCGCGCTTGTCAAACAATCTTCAAAGCGCATTCCCGCCTGCGGCGCTTTAAGTCCTACCGGCGAATCACCTGTCGCCATTGACGATCAACTATTTCCCGTTGGCGCAATATTCGTTGCACCGCCGGGCTGTCGCACGATAAGCGACGTGATCTGGCGCATGACGGAGTCGATAATCAGGCCATTCAAATGCCTGCACTCGCCATCATCCTTGCCGAAGGCTGCAAAATCCGAGTGTGGTGCAAGTCCGACAATCGCATCGTAAATCGGCAGATAGGTGAAGCGACCCGCACCACGAAATGACTCAATGGCGGCACGCAACATGGATTTCGAAAACACGTTGGCGACGACCGGATTGGCCTTATGCATGACACCTCGCAATGGCACGGGCGATACGGTGACCATGACAACCGCACCGGGATTGACCTGCCGGAGCAATTTCAGAATTTCGTCGATATCTTTCTGCAACTCACCGAACGAAGGCGAAACTGTAACCGTACCTCGCCCAGGTATAAGGGCAGGAAGCGCGGCTCCGTCATCACCGATCCGCGCAAGAAAATATACCGTTCCCAGCGTCAGCACGATGTGCGTTGCACCTTTCAGTCGCGCCAAGAACTCCGCGGGGTTGAACTCTGGATTGAGTTTCGGCAACTGCTCGGAAATGTAATTAACATGTCCGTTGAGCACCCAGTCGAGCAAGTGACAGTTGTTTCGCGGGGAATTGATGTCCTCGGAAAGTACGGAGGAAGAGGCAGTGATGCCCATCCGGTTTAAATGATTGATGAAATTAACCGCAAAACAGGAACCGAAACCGAAGACGTGGGCCCCGGGGCTTATCCAGTCCGTTTCCGCCAACTTGATCTCTGAAGACAAGACCGCGAAGATCTCCAAGTCGAGCTGACCAACCTCCTTGATAACGGGCACCTTGTAATACGCGCCAAGCCGGACAACGTCGTCCAAGGCGATAAAAACATGCCTGTTTGCGATCTCATTCAGGACCGGATCCTGGGTGCCGAATTTCTTGGCAAGCGTCGGCTTCAGTTCCACCACTCTGTGCAACACCTGACGGGCAAGCGCCCGGTCACCCTGGCTGACCACAAGCGCCTCGAGAATATCCAGCCCGAGTTGCCAATTTACCGAATGCGATGACAAAAATTTATCCGCATTCTTCTCTATTTCGCTCATGATGATTCCCTGAATGGATCTCCGGAAAATGGAATGACAGTACGGCGCCCTTCTACCAGCCTTCTGCAAGCACGTCGCATATCCGATCGACATCCGCGACACTCATCCGGGTATGCAATGGCAGGATCAGGTATTTATCATCGATCGCATCCATGTTTGGAAACTCGTCGTGGCAGCCGAATACCGAATAGCGGTCATTGCGGTAATGCGTCTGGCCTGATTCGATGCGGCGGCTGCGCAGTTTTAACTGGCACTCGACCCGCTTCTCCACGAGCACCGTGAAGAGCCACGCCGCATGTTCTTTGCGCGGATCGAAATCATCAACGATCTGCACGTATTGCAAAGGCTTGAGTTTCTCGACATAGCGCCGGTACAGATTGCGGCGATGACGCAGGGTGTCGTCGAACTCCTCAAGCCCCGCAAGCCCGATCGCGGCGCCGATGTCGGTCATCTGATACTTGTAGCCGATATCGCGGATGTCGTTTTCCCAGATTCCCTTTTGCTTGTCTTCACGGTCGATCCCGAACCATCGCAAGCGCCGCGCCAGCGGCGCCAGCCCCGCATCCTGAAAAGTCAGCATGCCGCCGTCGCCGGTGGTCAAATGCTTGATGGCTTGAAAGCTGTACATCGTAAATGCGGAAAGAGCGCCCACCGGCTTGCCGTCATAGCGGGCACCCAACGCGTGGGCCGCGTCTTCTATCACCGGAATCGAGTATTTCGCGGCCAGCGCCTGGATTTCCGCCATATCGCAGGGAAGTCCGCCGTAATGTACGCAAACGATCGCCCGCGTACTGGGGGAAATTTTGCGTTTCATATCCTCAACCGAAATATTCAGCGTGCGCGGGTCCACATCGACAAACACCGGTTTTGCACCGATATACAGCAGCGGGAGGTTGGTTGCGGTGCAGGTAAACAACGGCACCAGCACTTCGTCTCCCGGCTTGATGCCCGCAAGCAGGTAGGCCAGATGCAAGGCATCCGTTCCCGACCCCGTGGATATGCAAGGCCCGGGTTGATTGAACTGCGCGCGGAATCGCGCCTCGAATAAGTCGACTTTGGGCCCCTGCCCGATCCAGCGGCCGTCAAGGGTGTCGCACACATACTCTTTGGCTTTTTTTGGCATGTGCGGATAAAAGAGTACAATTCCTTCGTCCTCTGCCATCAATGGTAAATCGTTTTTGGGTATTCTTGCCATGAATTCCTCGAAAATACTCGGTATTGAAATTCGCCCTGCGAGATCGCTCGCAGACTTTCTCTTTCTTAGAGCGCTGCGAAACCGAGTTAGGCTAAAAATGACGAATCATACCTCTGCGATCGGTTACCTGCAGCAATTGCGCTTTTTCCTTCATAGACCAGAAAACATCCTGGTTTTTATTGCAAGCGCGAATGGAAAGCGAGCGGGCTATCTTCTTTTACGGCGGCACGCAGAACGCACGTTCATTACGGAGGCTGTTGAAGGAAAATACCGCGGTCGCGGCATTGCAACCGCAATGGTTCGACACGCTCAAATCCTTTTTACCGATCTAACAGCGGAAATTTTGGCCGAAAATGCGGCATCGATCAGTCTCCATCAGGCCACGGGATTCAAGCGTGAATCTGAAAAAAAAGGGATCGCCGTTTTCAGGTTCGTTCGCCGCCAGCCAGTTGTACAGGGAAACCAGTGTTCGGACGACGCATAAACATAATAATTAATTTTTCATGAAATCAATCAACTTCTGCATTCCATTCATCGGTCTGGGAGTGCGCTATGCCGAATTCCTGGTCACGAATCTTTACGAGACCGCCGAGTTTCCGGCGAGAATTTCAATTTGCGTAAGTGCCCATACAGAAGCTGATGTGGCGGCGATCAAAAATTCTAGTTTTTCCCGCCGGGTTCTGGCTATTGCAATGGCCGATCCCTACCCCAAAAACATGCTTTTTTTTACATCCGCCAATCACTCGCGCGCAATCAATGCTTTGGCCGCAAAGTCCGAGTCTGATATCACCATATTTTCGGATTACGATATGGCGTTCCTTTGCCGAGGATGGGACGTGCGGATCGAGACAATACTTTCCACACATGACCTTTGTGGCGTCGCCTATCCCCCAGTCTGGACAGGATTCGATATGCGGCAACTGCCATGGCTAGTCAATGTTCCACTTGCCAAGTACCAGCAAAACCCAAATCTCAGTTTTATGGCGATAACCAAAAAGTGTTTGGATGAAACCTTTGGCCGCAAGCTTACAGACTTTGATTCTTTCCTTGCAAATGGCGGGTTGCCATTTCAGATCGTGAATACCCGTGAAATGGCAGCATTACTCAAATTGCCAGTAGGAACGATAGTCTGGATGGACACCGGTTTCGAACTCCCTTTTGCAATCCAGAAAAATAATCTGAACGCCAGCACGTTTCAATTTGTCCCTTTCGCAGATCAAAACATTTTTTCATCTGCAATTGCCTTTGCTGGCGGCCTCGATCCAGAAGCGGTCGAGATCCCAGAAGTATTCTGCGACGGTGCGCCCGCCCATCCATTTCTAGCGCATTTCAAAAAAGGCTCAGCGAAAGCAAATAAGGAGGCAGACTTCGGCTTTGAGCAATTCAAGCGCGCAGTCACAGCCAATACCAAGTGTAATCCAGCTAACCGCCCCTGAACCCAAGCCATATCTTCTTGCGCAGCGAAACCGCGCTATCCGATCAAAAGTTAAAGGCAAATTACAAACCATATTCGCCCACAACTTAATTTCAAAAAGCTAAGCGCAGGCAACGTTTCGCAATGCTTTTCGAAAGAACGAGCGCCACAGGCCCGTTGCGAACCTCTATGACTTTCGCTCGACAATCATCCAGAAGCCGTTTTCCACCCGCTCGAAACGATTCAACTCGAATCGACTGAGAAATTTGGACAGCCACCACGCCACCGGCTGTTGAATCAGGTGCGCGTTGCGGCCGTCCGGCAACACCTTGATTGCCGCCCCAGTATCGACGGTAAACACGCCAACGTTGAGGGTCACACGTTGCAAATCGTCAAGCACATGGTCGATCAGGTCGGGCTCGATATGCTCCAGCACGTCAATGCATGCGACCAGCCGGCTCGGTGTCGGGGTCGCCGCCCACTCGGGAATCGCCGGATCATAATGCCGGATATTCAGTGGCCGCTTGAGATGCTGCTTGAGCGTCTGTCCAAGACGCCCCTTGCCGGCACCGTAATCGAGCAGTTCCTGAGCACCGATCGCTTCGATTACCTGCGCAACCAGCGGCGCGTAACCAACCGAAGCAACGCCGTATTGCGGGTTCTCATGCAGCTTTTGCTGCATCTTTCGATACTCTTCCGTAATCAGCACTGTTTCGCTCATGAACGTCACCGCGTTGGTTGAATCTTTTGCCCTAAAAGAGCAGTTTAATTTCGGGTCATACGGGAAAATTTTAGCACGCACACCATCACATCCCGACAACCGGGTAGATTAGCGCTCCCTGACTATCCTGATCGTCTGGTCGCTTTGCGTAACCAGACCGGCCCTGGCGATGGCGTCCGGATGCTGCGCAAGCACATTCGTTCCCAAATTGCCAAAGCCGTATCCCATGTTCGAAAGCACGTTTCTTGTTTCGGCCTGTCGTTTTTCGACTTCAGCGCCGGCGGCGCCGCTGAATTTTCCTTTTCGCCATTCTTCAAAACAGATCGGGGGAAAAGAGTTGTTTTCGAGGAATCGGGCCATGCCTTTAATGACCTCAGACTCAAATCCCTCTACGTCAATTTTTACAAACGTGCAGCGCCCTCTCAAATCGAGCGAATCGATGGATATCATCCTGATCTCTTCGGATTCAGTTTCCGAATAAGACACCTGCGAAACTTTGCGGATTTCAGGCAGCAGGCTGACCGCCCCGATATTGAGCGTGTTTTCGTAATCGATTTTCGGCATCCGGACGACTCCACACTCGGAACCTACAGCGACATGATGGGCAAAAACGTTTTGCAGCCGGTTCAAAATCACGTTTGCACACAATTGCTGGAACACGATCCGCTGCGCCTCAAACGCGTGAACAATGGCGCCGGCCGTGTTAAATCGTTTCGCCACCGGAATACTGAACGCGCCGAGATTTGCGCCAATATCAAGAATCAGGGGATTGGCCATTCCCTCGGAAAGAAGTGTCGCCAGATTTAATTCGGTTTCACCCCAGACACCCCTGGCCCTGATGTGCCCGGAGATAAAATCGTTGGTCTTGAAACACAAAAAATCACCGTGTATGCCGCGTACGATTTCGACATCAGGGAGCATTGGAACCTCTCAAACCCATAGATCTCAATATCAAGGACGCAGATATTTCCGCCCGCCGCCGGCCGGCCGGCATCCCGACAACGGGCGACACGATCACAGTCGCCTCTACTGGCGGGTCAATTTGATCGAGGCGGGCGGCAGACCGAGGGCAATAAATGAATGGCCGAGAACCTGAAATGCCGCCAGGTCGACGAGCGTGGGCGGATAAATGGAATAAAGCCCCCCGCCCAGAAGCTGCAATACGAGGTTCGAGTTATAAACGCCCTTCTCGTTGCCTTCGAAATCGTCGAAGGCAAATACCGTCTCCGGTTTCAGCAGCCCCCGCAACAGCGGCAAGTCGTCGTTTTGCAAACGACCGTCCAGAAATACCAGGTCGGCCTTGACTCCCTGCTGCACAAGCGTGGCAAACATCTCCGTGGACTTCGTCTTGCCGAAATAATTGACGTGGTCTTTCAGCGTGCCAAACCGGGCTTCGTTGGCGCTCATGTCGCAGGTATACAGCCGCGTCATCGCGTCGCCCGCGAGCCCCAATTGCGAGCCCGTCAACAAAGACAGCCCCGAGCGCCCCAGGTAAGTGCCGACCTCGACGATCACCTGCGGACGACAACAGAAACCCAGCGCGAACAAGGTTGCCATCGACGCATAGGAAATCGACCCGGTCTTGTGCGCCAGGAGCGATTCATTTTTTCGGGCAATCGACTCGATGGTAGCCAAAGCCGCGTCCATTTCATGGCGCAGCGGCTGAAGTTGCGAATAGATATTTCGCCAGAAAATCGGCGAAACATCCTTGAAACCGAGATTTAGTTCGATGCGCATAATGGATTTGGCAAGAAAATTATTTGACTGCTTTCGACCGCCCGGGGACCTTTAAGACGCCACCCGCCTCAAGCATCCACAATTTTCGCTGGTCGCCCTTGTAGTGCACAACATATTTATCACTGTAGTCTTCATCCACGTGCCATGGCGAATAGTTATATAGGGCGCACGGATATCTGGCAATGCGCAGCGCGGATTTTTCGGCAACATGGCGGATCGCCAGTTGATCGCCAAACCAGCACTGCTCCGACTTCGGCAGGGTCAGCGAATATTCGTAAGCCTCTTCCCAGAATGGCCAGCCGCTCGCCCGCGCAAACATCACGCCGGTATTGAAGGGCATTTTCTCGCGGACCTCGGGCGACAGGCGCAGGGAACGGTCGCTTTCATCGCGATACGTGAGGCCGATATCGAATTCTTCCGCAAACAACGGCGCAAGATCGCGTTGCACCACCACGTCGACATCGAGAAAAACCGTATTGCCGCGCGGAAAATCGCGCAGATGCAGCAACCGGTAACACATGAAACGATCATCGGTTTGCGGTTTGCGGATGACCTCGTCAACGCCGGGTATGGGCAAGGTTGCGGCATCCGTCATTTGAACCAGCCGCGCGTGCGGCATGGATTTCTTCAACGAAGCGACCATGATCTGCGGGATCGGCAATACCGGCCCCACGTACAAAAAGCCAATTTGCAACAACGCATTCGTCTCAAGTATCTCGCTGCGATCGTTTGTAGACACAAATTGCCTTCAATCCAGAAGCAAAATCGTTATTAAATCCGCAGCGAAATCTATTGGTGCCAAGGAGAACTGCTTGTCAAATATTAGCACGCGCTGAACACACTCTTTGTCGCGAACTAATGCTGAGCGCACCAGAACTGGTACATTTCCTCAAACGTCCGCGGACGTTGCACCTCGAAGGCGTTCCAATTTGAAAAATCGGTCATATTCACGTCATCGGGATATGCGCGCAGGTAGGCCCCCATCGCCTCGGGCGCG
Source organism: Chitinophaga pinensis (assembly GCA_943329075.2). Lineage (GTDB taxonomy): Bacteria > Pseudomonadota > Gammaproteobacteria > Burkholderiales > SG8-41 > PALSA-1004. The sequence goes on from CALQCM020000020.1 coordinate 10,061, forward strand.
AGGTTGGTAAATCCAAGCAGCGTCAAGCGGTTTTCCGCCAGCATCGCCGCAATTTGTGGCAGACGCATCTGGTGTTCCTGCACATGGAACATAAGGTCGCGGCACATGCTCATCGAATAAAAATCGAGCAATCCGCTGAGCGGTGCGAGTGCGGAATCGCGTCCCTGTTGCAATACGAACTGGCGGAACTCACGGATCGCCGCCGCGGTGGCCGGGATACCGGCAGTTTGAATCTCCGCGCGCGCCGCCGTAACGCTGGCGCGTGCCAGCTCGCTGTAAAGCGACAGCCTTAGCAAGGCACCCGGTTGCAACAATTGCACGAGCACGCGCAATCCCACCGCCGGGTCGCGCAGGTGGTGCAGCACGCCGTTGCAGTAGATCACCGAAAACCGTTCCGTAAGCGTACCGAGACCGAGAATGTCGCCTTGGCGAAACTCGATGTTGGTCACGCCGAGATCAGCGGCCATGCGCCGCGCATACGCCAGACTGCTGCGGCTAAGATCCACCGCAAGCACCTGCACATCCGACAGTCCCGCTGCTAGTTCGATGGTTTCGTGCCCGGTGCCGCAACCCGCCACCAGAACTCTCGCGCCGGCGGCGAATGCAGCTACTGGCGCCGCCATCGGCGCCTCGCGGTCGATCCAGTCGCGCAGCGAAACAGGGCGCGTTCGATCCATCGAAAACCAGCGTGGGTAGGGATGCTCCTCATACATTCCACCAACGGCCAGCGAAATGCCGTCGGTGATGGCGCCACCCGTCACGGTGCTTTCGCGCAGCGCGCGTTCGATCACCGGTTCTGTCACCGTACGCCGGATCAATGGCGCCAACACCGGCGAAACGGCAGCCGCGCCGGCATGAGCAACCATCGATGGCACGTCATGCAGCGGGCCATACATGCCGACAACGGCAAGCAGGCGTTCAGCCGGCGACGAGAGTGGAATGCCGGCCTTGACCGCTTTGTCCAGTGCCGGCAGGAGTGCGGCCACCTGTTCCCGCTCGACCGCGCTCTCGGCATAAACAAATTCGTTGTTGAAACACTGCAGCGCCAATGCGGCGAGAAATTCCAGCGGCGCCTTCTCACGCGCCCCGGCGTCCGCCAACAACCCCGCGCGCATGCGCGTCAACATGGCTTCAAATGCCGGGTCGGCGATCAGCGTATCCCGCAGCAATTGCAAAAACAGCCCGTCGCCCATGATGACGGCTTGCGCATCGTGGTCGGGCCCGGTCGAGGGCGCGAGCAGCAAGCGAAACGCCGGCCTTACTTTCAAGGCGCGCAAAGCGACGCTTACATTTCGATTTTTATCGACGTCCTGCCGCAGAAAATAGCGCGCAATCTCGGCCTGCCAAAACTCCGGCAAGGCCTCCCACTGCAGGCGGCTGATCAGATTCAGCGCATTACCGCGCGGCAATTCGTTTTGCGGATCCCGGGAAAACGCGGCCTCGTAGGCGCGCAACGCGTCCTCCCAGCGATTGACCTCGTTCAGTGCTTCGCCGAGCTTGAAATAAATTTCCGCGACGTCGGGGGCGTATCGCAAAGCGGCGCGGTAGGCCGCAATCGCCGCGTCGACGCGGTGCTGCCTGTGACAGACGAGCGCGAGACGAAAATGGGCTTCGGCAAATTCCGGTGCGAGTTCGACGGCGTGGGCAAAACCCGACTCTGCATCCGGGTACCTCAGTCGTGAAAAAGCGATGTTGCCGCGTGTCAACCAGTACGGCGCAAGGTGCGGACGCAAACGCGTTGCCTGCAGAGAACAATCCCAGGCTTCGTCCAGCCGGCCGGTCTCATGGAGCACCACCGCAAGCATGTTCCAGCCGTCAGCGGTGCCGGCGTCCATTGCCAGAATTCTGCGGTAGACCGTTTCCGCCTGATCCAGATGGCCGGACCGGCACAGGCGCAGCGCTTCGTCGAGCATGCCGCCAATGTCAATGCTCCCCGTCACGACCCGGCCGTGCGGCTCAAATTGCCGCTGAAAAATGCGCGCGCAATTATATCCCCAGCGCCTTCAACTGCTTTTCCGGATAACGCGTGCCGGCGGTGACATTCGGCGGAAACGCCTTCGACAGCAGCGCGACTTCATCCGCCGACAGTTTCACCTCGACGGCCGCGGCGTTCTGCTCGATGTATTTGCGTCGCTTGGTGCCGGGAATCGGCACGATGTCGTTGCCCTGCGCCAGCACCCAGGCAACCGCCACCTGTGCCGGCGTGCTGCCGTGCGCCGCGGCGATTTTTTCGATGGGTGCGAGCAAGGCCGCGTTGTGCGCGATGTTGTCAGCGAGAAAACGCGGATGTTCGCGGCGGCGGTCTTTCGGCAGCAGTGCATCGAGTGTTTTCATCGTCGCCGTGAGGAAACCACGCCCCAACGGCGCGTAGGCCATAAAGCCGATGCCGAGTTCGCGGCAGGCCGGCAACACGTCCTGCTCGACGTCACGGCTCCACAACGAATACTCGGTTTCGACCGCGGCGATTGGATGCACCTGGTGCGCGCGGCGTATGGTCTGCGGGCCCGCTTCGGACAGCACGAGGTAACGCACCTTGCCCTGCTCGACGAGTTTTTTCATCGCGCCGACCGTGTCTTCGATCGGCACCGTCGCATCAACGCGGTGCACGCCGTAATAATCGATCACATCAACACCCAGTCGCTTGAGCGACTTCTCGCAGGCCAGCATGACGTAATCGGGATGGCCGGCGCTCAAACCGGGCGGCGCGGTGATGCCGGCCAGCGACAGATTGCCGAACTTCGACCCGATTAAAAATTTTTCACGTTTGCCCTTGATGGCGCGCGCGATCAGTTCTTCATTGCTGCCGTTGCCGTAGGCATCCGAGGTCACCAGCAGGTTAACGCCGAGTTCGAGCGCACGATGAATGGTCGCAATCGATTCCGCGTCATCAGGTTCGCCATAAGCGATCGACATGCCCATGCAACCAAGACCGATGGCGGGAACCGCCGGGCCGTTACTGCCGAGTTTGCGCTGTTGCATGTCGATACTCCCTTGGTTATTTTTCCCCAATTCGCATCAGCGAATTGGGGCCGCTCTCACCCTCTCCCTCCGGGAGAGGGTCGGGGTGAGGGATTGTGCGCGCCAACTTGCACGCCAAATGAAATCCGCCCGGTTATTTGACGTAGGTAACCATCAGATCGCCGACGCCGTCGACGTGGCCTTCAAGCTTGTCGCCGGCCTTGACCGGGCCGACACCCGCCGGCGTGCCCGAATAAATCAGGTCGCCGGGTTTCAGGGTGATCAACCCCGACAGATACGCAATGGTTTCCGGCACGTTCCAGATCATTTCCGACAGATCGCCGGTCTGCGTGGTCTTGCCGTTGACCTTCAGCCAGATCGCGCCTTTGGCCGGATGTCCAACCTTGCTCACCGGCAGCAGCGCGGTGCACGGCGCCGAGTTGTCGAAGGCCTTGCCCATTTCCCACGGACGGCCCATTTTTTTGGCTTCGCCCTGCAGGTCGCGTCGCGTCATGTCGAGGCCAACACCGTAGCCCCAGACGTGCTCAAGGGCCTTCTCCACCGGAATGTTAGAGCCGCCTTTGCCCATGGCGACCACCAGTTCGATTTCGTGGTGCAGGTCTTTGGTCATTTGCGGGTAGGGAATCGCCGCGTCGTGCAGCACGATTGCGTCGGCCGGTTTCATGAAGAAAAACGGCGGTTCGCGGTCGGGGTCGTGTCCCATTTCGCGCGCGTGATCGGCGTAATTGCGACCGACGCAGTAAATGCGGTTGACCGGAAACACATCAGAACTGCCGACAACGGGCAGCGTCGTCACGGGTGCAAAATCGATCACGTATTTCATGCCATGCCTTTCTGGGTAAGTGTGCGACGGGCCGGTGCGGCGGCAAAATCGCCGTTGCCCGCCACGGTGACAGATTCGAGGTAATTGCGATGCCTCTCTTAGAGCGCACCGGATTATCCGCGACCCGTGCGCGCGGCGTCAAACCTGCACGAGAAATGCCGCCGGCAGGCATGCCCAATGGCCATGCGTCCGGATCCGCTGGCCAGCCGGTTCCCCCGCTCTTAAAATTCAGCTTCGAACGAAACGTTTAAACTCCCACCGCATGAAAATCCAAAAAGCCGTGACATTGCATCAGGCTGGTCGCCTGTTCGAGGCCAAAACGGCATACGAGACCTACCTGAAAAAAACACCCCGGGACTTTGACGCGTGGCATCTGCTGGGCGTATTGCATAACCAGATCGGCCAACCAATAGATGCCGCCGAATGCCTCGGCCGGGCCCTTGCGCTCAGGCCAGATGACTTGCAGGTGTGCAACGACCTTGGCTGCGCCCTCGCAATGATCAACCGCCCCGCCGATGCGATCCCGTATTTTGAGCGCGTGGTTGCCACCAGTCCGCAGGACATTTCCGCCCGCCGCAATCTGGGCACGGCCATGATTGCGGCCGGAAAAAACAAGGGGGCTATCGAACATTTTCAGAAGATCATTGAACTGCACCCGAGCGATGCGATGGCACACGGCAACCTTGGCGCCGCGCTGGCCGCTGAAAACCGTACAGAGGATGCACTCTTTCATCTGAAACAGGCGGTTGCCATCAAACCGCACTTTCCGGAAGCGCATTACAACCTCGGAACATTATTCTCCAGACTGGGAAAACGTGTCGAGGCGATTCGTCACCTGGAAGTCGCGGTCGCGCAGAAGACCAGCTATGCCGAGGCACACCATAATCTCGGAAACGCCCTTGCAGCGACAGACCAGTGGGAATCGGCGGTGCGGCATTTCGAGAAAGCAATCGCCCTCAAACCCGACTCTGCGGAGAGATTCTTTTCGCTTGCCAACGCCCTTACGGAACAGGATAGATGCGAAGAGGCAATCGCGAACTACCGCAAGGCATTGTCACTCGCAACAAATCATGCCGACGCATACAGTAATCTTCTGTTTCTTCATGGCTACCGCGCGTCGCTCCCTCCCGGGGAATTTCTGTCGCTGGCGCGCGGTTGGGAAACCGCCTGTGTGCAGGAGCCAAACAGAACCGCTGCGCGCAACAAAAAGTTCCAGCGCAAGCCCCTGGCAGGCCGCCGAATGAAGATCGGTTACGTTTCCGGTGATTTCCGCCAGCATGCCGTAAGCTATTTCGCGGAGCAGCTCTTTCGCAACCATGATAAATCGAAGGTCGAACTATTCGCCTATTCGAACTCCGCCAAGGACGACGCAGTCACCGCACGTCTACAGGCACTGGTGGAGCATTGGGTGCCGATCAATGACGCCTCGGACGCGGAGGTTCTCGCGCACATGGCAACCGATCAAATCGACATTTTGATCGATCTCTCCGGGCACACGTCCAACAATCGCCTGCACGTTGTGGCGCAGCGGGCCGCACCCGTCCAATGCCACTACATCGGTTTCTTTGCCAGCACGGGACTGACCGAAATGGACTACTGGATTGGCGACGAAATTCTCACCCCCGCCGAAACAGCGGATCATTTCAGCGAACAGCTTTGGCGCCTGCCTCGGCCATGGGTAAGTTACGAGGGAAAAACAGATGCGCCGCGCCCGGAAAGACAGCAAACCGACAAAGGCGAAATCTGGCTCGGCAGCTTCAACAATCTGCGCAAACTGTCGCCGGCGACGCTGGACGTCTGGGCGGCATTGCTGCTTGCGCTGCCCGAAGGACGGCTGCTGCTGAAAACCAAACAGTTCGCCGATGCGGCAAATCAGCGGCGGATACTCGACTTTATGGCGGAGCGCAGCATTCCGGCCGGGCGCATCAAGCTTGAGGATGGGCAAACCACACCGGACTGGCATAGCCATATGGCCAGTTATAACCGGCTGGATATCGCACTTGATCCGGTCGGCGGCGTCGGCGGCGGCACTACCACCTGCGATGCGTTGTGGATGGCGGTGCCTGTGATCACTTTGATGGGTGACCGCATGGCGTCCCGCATGACGGCATCCATGCTTCAAGCGATCGGTCACCCCGAATGGATTGCACGCTCGAACGCGGATTACATCGACACGATAGTCGCGCTTGCACGCAACCCGGCCCTTCGTCAGGATCTGCGCGGTGGCCTGCGAAGCCAAATGTCCCGAAGCACTTTGTGCGACCCGCTTGATTTGGCCAGGTCGCTGGAAGACGCCTACCTCCAAATGTTCGAACAGTGGATGGGCGCGGCAAAAAATAAAACAGCAGCAATCGCGTAGAATATGCGCCATGCGAAAGATACCCCCGACAACATCATCGAACTGGCGCACGCCTCCGGAAGCGCGCCCCGATCTGAATTTTGTCGTCGGCGATATGCAGCGTTCATTTCTTAGGATCGCAGATAATCTGCGCTGGTACGAACAATCATGGCTTGGCGTGCCGATCTGGCAACTTGCCGATGACCTAGTGGCATTGCAACGGATTGTTTTCGATTTAAATCCGAAGTGGGTCATAGAAACCGGCACCAAATTCGGGGGATCCGCTATTTTTTTTGCATCGATACTCGCGATGATGGGCCGCACCCCGGGCGACGGCGGGATTATTACGGTGGACATACACGAGACGAAGGAAGCGCGGGAAATTCTGCGGGAACATCCACACCGACTGGCGCCGTTTGTGCGCCAGCGGCTGGTTGGTGACGCAAAATCACCCGACGTACTGGCTTCCATTCAAGCCACTCTCGCGACAGATCCCGGGCCTGCCTTGGTATTTCTGGATGACTGGCACGATGGCGAACATGTCTATGCCGAAATACAGGCCTATTCAAAACTTTTGGCGCCCGGCGACCTGCTGATCGTTGCGGATACGACCTTCGAAGATCTGGCAGACACACCCATCGTGCCAACCAGCGCAAAATACCCCAACCCAAAAAATTCCAATCCACGCTCCGCACTCAAGCGCTTTCTCGATGGTCGCGGGGATTTCCAGGTGGTTCGGGAATATACCGCGACCGGTATCAGCAATTTCCCCGACAGCGTGCTGCAGAAAACAGGGATTTAGCGCCCGTTTTACCGCTTGGTTGGAAATCGAATGCTTGTTCCTCCTGACACTGGACTAACGCCATGAGCAATCCGACACCGCTACTAGTGCCCTTTCAGAAATTGATTGATTTCCCGTTCTACCCGCGGATACCGGTCATTTCGCTGGAACTAACAAGCCACTGCAACCTCAAGTGCCCTTACTGCGCAAACCCTACGCTGACGCGGCCCAAGACGTATATCGAGTGGGCGCTGTTCGAGAAAATAGTTGATGAATGCGCCGAACACAAACTCAACCTCGGCTGGCTGCACGGAGTCGGCGAACCCCTCCTTTGGAAGCGTCTCGAAGAAGCCGTTGCCCTGATAAAGCGAAAAAATGCGGGCGCCGGATCGTTCGCAACCAATGGTACGCTGCTTCGTCGCGACCGCGTTCAGCGGCTCGTCGATGCCGGTCTCGACAGCATTTACGTATCAATAGACACGCTTGATCCTGAAATATACAAGAACACACGCGGCGGCAAACTTGAAAAGGTCATCCGCAACATTCAGGAAATGATCGCGATCGTGCCCAAGACGTTCCGCATCAAGGTGGCGCTGATGGATCACAAAGACCATCGCATTACCGAAGAAACCATCACGCAGTTCCACCAGGTCTTTGGTCACCACGAAAACCTCAGCACAAATCTGGTGGAAAACGTGTTGTTCCCCAGTGCGCCGGGTGACTATCGCGTGAACAGCGGCCAGAAGCTGGCGAACTGTTTTGCACCGGCCAATTACTTGTTTGTGGCGCTCGACGGCAGGGCTTCCATCTGCTGCCAAGACCAAGACGTACTTCATTCGCTTGGCAATGTCGGCGAACGTTCCATACGTGAGGTATGGTTTGATCCGGCCAACCAAACGACATTCCGCAATGTCGCGCTCGGCGTCGATGCATGTCCCGATACCTGCACCAAGAAATGTGTGCTGGCGATGCCGCGCCAAGATATCGAGACAGTACGGCTCGGTGTTGGCGTGCCGTTTCAGGAGGCCGCCCGGTTCGGCGATATTTTGCTGATGAACAACCAGCTTGAAATGGCGCTTCCGATCGTGCACGACCTCGTCCTGCGCGATCCGGAAAACGTTCCCATCCGCAAAGTGCTGGAGGACATTCGTCGGCATATGCAACCAAAAATTCTGCCGCACTGATGAAAACGGCACGGCCGCTTCTTCCACGTAACGCATTTTCGGCGGCAACGCTTCGGCGCCCGGGTTTCCGCGCCCCGTCGCATGGGCCGTTTCCGGCCCGTCTAAACGCACACAATATGGAATATTCATCTTGATCCACAAGGGCATTCATGCTTCGGCAATCATCGAATGTTCGGGATCGGCCGTCATCCCCGAAAGCACGATCATCGAACCGCGGGCCGTGATATTGGTCGGTGAGCGCGGCAGACTGAGCCTGGGCGAAATGAACACGATATATCCCGCCGTGACCATCCGGATCGACCAGGGTTGGATGGAAACCGGGAGAGAAGTTTCATTCGGGCCCGGCTGTCACATATATGAGCCACGCGCCGGGCTTACCATCGGCAACAATTGTCTGATCGGCGGGGGCGTGCTCATCTGCGGCGTAAATCATGGCCATGCAACCCGCGATATCCCGATGCGCCAACAAATATTCGTGGCGGCGCCGGTGGTGATCGGCGAAGATGTCTGGATCGGCATGGGCGCGATCATTTTGCCTGGCGTCACCATCGGCAGCGGCGCCATCATCGGCGCCGGTGCCGTTGTCACCACCGATGTGGCGCCCGGGGATGTCGTCAGCGGAGTCCCCGCACGGCACGTGAAAACACGTCAGTAGGCAATTAATGAAACTTCATCTCGGCTGCGGCCCGCGCTTCATTCCCGGTTTTGTGCATGTTGACCTGCTGACTGCACCGCACGTCGATATCGTCGGACCCGTCGAAAAATTACCGATGGCGGATGGCAGCGTATCGCTGATCTATGCCAGCCACGTGCTGGAGCATTTTGGGCGCTACGAATACAAACCGGTGCTCGCCGAATGGTTCCGTGTATTGAAACCCGACGGTGTATTGCGTCTCGCCGTACCGGATTTTGCCGCCTGTGCGGCAATCTATTACGAGGCCGGCCTCAAGGACGGCCTCACCGGCCTCGTCGGATTGATTGTCGGCGGGCAACGCGACGATCATGACTTTCACAAAATGATTTTTGACGATGAGCTGCTCAGACGCGATCTGTATAGTCTGGGCTTTCGCGAAGTCCGCGCCTGGGACTGGCGGGCGACCGAACACGCCGCGGTCGATGACTATTCGCAAGCCTATATCCCGCACCTGGCGAAGGAAACAGGTCGGCTGATGAGCCTGAATCTCGAGGCGGTGAAATAGTTCTTATCGTCGATGCCCGCCACTTGACGGGACATAAAATCAATTCCAAAGAAAACCGCGGACGTTTACTGCGCGCCGCGTTTCACCGTCGCATGCAAAAATACCGCCATGGATGAAACGCTCAGTCTGTGGACGCTGTTTGCCAGCAGCTTTCTGGCCGCCACGCTGTTGCCCGGCGGTTCCGAGGCGGTGCTGTTCGGCGTGCTCAAACTCAATCCGCAGCAATACTGGCCGGCGCTGGCCGTCGCCACACTGGGCAATACGCTGGGCGGCATGTCGTCTTATCTGATTGGCCGCCTGATCCCGCCAAAAAAACAGATCAGGGGCATCGAGATCGTGACGCGCTACGGCGCAGCGGCACTGCTGCTGGCGTGGGTGCCGATCATCGGCGATCCCTTATGCGTTGCCGCCGGCTGGCTGCGGGTCAATCCGTGGTGGTCGGCGCTGTGCATGGCGGCGGGGAAATTCGCGCGTTATCTGCTTGTTGCCGGCATCGCCGTTTAGACACGCCGCGAACTGTTCAAGGAAACGTTGATGAAAAAAAGCCCCGATGCCGCCATCCCTCGTTTGCAACCGGTGCCGCACTGTCCGCTGTGCAAAAGCCGCGGCGGCAGTCTGCTCTGGCGCGACCAACATTGCCGCGTCGTGCTGGTGACCGACCCCGATTACCCCGGCTTCTGTCGCGTCATCTGGAATTCGCATGTGAAAGAAATGACCGACCTGTCGGCAACGCAGCGCGCGCATTGCATGCGCGTGGTGTTCGCCGTCGAGCAGGCCGTGCGCGCAGTGTTCACGCCGGACAAAATCAATCTCGCCAGTTTCGGCAACATGGCGCCGCATGTGCACTGGCACGTCATTCCGCGCTTTGCGCGCGACGCGCATTTTCCGCACCCGGTCTGGGGCCGGCGGCAACGCTCTGCGCGAGCGGCAAAATCGCCGCCCGCGCCGGCACACTGGCATGCTTTACTCAAAAGCACACTTGCAAAGTTGCTGTGACTTTATGCGCTAACGCGCTCGATGTGCATTAATTCCGATCCTGAAAAATTATTGCGATTGCGTGACCTGCTTCACAGGTGCGCCCCGTTTGTTCCGGCTAATCTTCCGCGCATCGGTCGGCTTTGCCCGGCCACACTTTGAACGTTAGAGTGGAACGCAATGGCAACACTGCGAGCAAAAATGGTGACGCGCGCAGTCAACCGCATCAGGAATGGAGGCACCCGGATGGCAAGTCAACTCATGGCACTCAATCCGCGCCAGTTGCAATTCACCGACGCGACAAGCTGCAAACACTGGCTTGACGCGTTGCCGCTGACCAACGTGCCGGCCGCGCAGCAGACGCTGACGCAACAGATCGAACTGTTGCGGCAGTCGTCGATCGCACCGTCCGAATTGTTGCGCGTGCTCGAGGCGCTGCGCGAGCCGGTGCTGTTCGTGCAATCCGAACTCGCGCGCAAATTCAGCGGCCGGCCGTTGCCGCTCGATGCCAATGAATCGGTGGTCTGGGCGCGCGTGCAACTGTTATGGCTCGAATACGCCGACGCCTATCTGGTGTGCCGCGATGCGCACGCCATCGGCGATCTGCGCCTGATGAACAGCGGCGCGCTGATCATGCTGCGCGCCATGCGCTGCGTCGGCGCGGCGATGTTCGATCATTACCGCATCTATCGCCAGGTGCCGGCGGCGTTGTGGACCAAGCTCAACCAGCTCTATGTGTTTGCCGAGCAAAGCGGCTTTGCCCGCACCACGGTGACGGCGACAGCCAAAGAGGGCGAACTCGAGACCACCTGCCTCGCCGTCTACTGCCAGGCACTGCTGGCGCACTTGGCCAATCCGTTCGCACTGTCCGGCCGCCAGATGGAATTTCTCGCCGGGTGGATCGAGAAATGGTCGCTGCTGGCGGGGCTTGCCGCGCAGCCGCTGCCGCTCTCGGCGATCCCCGCACTGGCCATCAACATTGCGGGCGACGCCGGCCCGACATTTGCGGAGGGCATGGCGCCCGCCACCGCTTTGCGCCACCTTGATCTTGAACTGATCGGCCGCACGCTGCGGCAACTCATCACCCTGCTCAAGCAGGGACAGACGCCGGCCCAACTCGAGCTCGGCAACGACGCGCGCCAGCCGGGCTGCGAAAACCTGCTCATGCTGCTCTACATTCAATGGTGCCGCGCCGGCACCGGGCGCGGCGAACAACGCAACGCGAATCCGGAGACGGCGCAGGTCTGCCTCGGCATTCACGCCGCGCACTTTCATATCAGCGGCCGCGCCTTTCGCCCGCCCGGCGCCAGCCTGTCGCGCCAGGAAGAGCACGACATGCAGTTGTTCGGCCACATCAGCGAGCGCACCGAACGGCAGATCGCCTCGCATCAAAGCCTGGCCGTCGAATCCTGGCAACTGATGAACCAGAGCAACTCCGGTTTCATGTGCATGCTGCGCGACCCGGATGCGAACCTGCGCATCGGTCATCATCAGCTGGTCGCGGTGCGGCGCGGCTCGAGCAAGCTGTTCTACGTCGGGCTGATTCAATGGGTACGCGCCGAAGACGAGCAATCCCTGTTCGTCGGCGTGCGGTTGTTTCCGGGGATCGCGCGCGCAATCGCCGTGCGGCCGGCCAATTTCAACGCGCCGGCCGATGCCCGCGGCGGTTTCGAACGCGGCCTGCTGTTGCCGGAGCTGCCCGCCCCGGCGACGCCGACGACGCTGTTGCTGCCGAGCGGCTGGTATCAGCAGGGCCGTTTCGTCGAACTGCACGGCGAGCAGAAAACCGTCGCCAAGCTCGTCAATCTGATCGAGAAAGGCAGCGACTTCGAACGCTGCACGGTCGACATCGTTTGATCGAGGCGGCGGCAACCGCGCCGCCGGCAGCTCGGTTATGATGCGGGTCCTGCCACCGACGGACACCTCTTCAAGTCATGACCAACGCAAAAAACGGCAAGCCGCTACCGACTGAAATCAAACTGCACCAGACGTCGCGCCTGCTTGAGATCGCGTTTGCAGACGGCAAAACATTTAGTTTGACCTGCGAATTTCTGCGCGTGCATTCGCCGTCGGCAGAAGTGCGCGGCCACGGTCCCGGACAGGAAACGCTGCAAACCGGAAAAAAAGATGTCGAGATCGTGCAGGTTGAACCCGTCGGCACTTACGCTGTCCAGCTGTTTTTCTCCGACAAACACAACACCGGTATCTATTCCTGGGACATCCTCTACGACTACGGCGTGAACCAGGAAGAAATGTGGGCGAGTTATCTCAAGCGCCTGCAGGACGCCGGCGCCAGTCGCTAATCCGGCGACCCGCAGCAAAATAATCTGCACATTCATTCCTCACATGGCCAACGAAACTGATTTCGGATTCCAGAAAGTACCCGAGCACGAAAAAGCCGAACGCGTAGCCGGCGTCTTCGATTCGGTCGCCGCGCGCTACGACCTGATGAACGACCTGATGTCGGCGGGCATGCACCGGTTGTGGAAACGTTTTACCGTCGAGCAAAGCGGTTTGCGCCCGGGCCAGCGCGCACTCGACGTCGCCGGCGGCACGGCAGATTTGTCGATCCAGTTTGCGCGGCGCGTCGGCAGCAGCGGCCAGGTGGTGCTCACCGACATCAATGCCGCCATGCTGGCGCGCGGCCGCGATCGCATGCTGGATGCCGGCATCATGGCGCCGGCCGTGCAGTGCGATGCCGAAAAGCTGCCCTTTCCGTCCGACTACTTCGACTGCGTCAGCGTCGCCTTCGGCCTGCGCAACATGACGCACAAGGACCGCGCGCTGGCGGAAATGCGGCGCGTCCTGCGCGCCGGCGGCCGCCTGCTCGTGCTCGAATTCTCGCGGGTGTGGAAACCGCTCGAACCGGCCTATGACACCTATTCCTTCAAGGTGCTGCCGGCGCTGGGCAAGCTGATCACCGGCGACAGCGACAGCTACCGCTATCTCGCAGAATCCATCCGCATGCATCCGGATCAGGAGACCCTCAAGGACATGATGGTGGCTGCGGGCCTTGAGCGGGTCGAGTATTTCAACCTCAGCGCCGGCGTTGTTGCACTGCATCGCGGATTCAAGTTCTAGACGGGCGGAATAAACCGGTCAGGCGCGGTGTTTGCACGTATTATGGTTTGCCCTCAAAGCGGTCTCTCGGAGGAGAGGCGTATGCGATCAACCATCGCACTGCAGGCCGCCCTGATCGCAGCAAGCGTGCTGACCACCGCCGTCGCGCAACCCGTGCCCGCCGTCGGCGATGCTTACGTTTATCGTGTCATCAACGCATATAACAATGAACCGCGCGGACAGGTCCGCTCTCGCATCGACAACGTCGACACCGACCGCGTCGTCATGGCCGTCACGACCGAGACGCCCGGCACCAGCATCGCCAGCACCGAGGTTTATGCGCCGGACGGCAACTGGCTGCGCCATCCGCTCACCAATCGCGATCAGCCCGTCGATTATGCGTTTGCGCCCGCCTTCCCCGCCTACCGGTTTCCGCTGGAACCCGGCAGTGAGTGGTCGCTGCGCGTCGACGCCGTAAACCCGGCAACCAGCGCACGACGAAGCGTGCGCGTCGATGCGACGGTCATCGGCGCAGAGCGCATCCGCGTGCCGGCCGGCGAATTCGACACCCTGAAAATCCGCCGCACCATCTACGCTGGCGACGCCGTAAACTACCTGCGCCTGACTGAAACGACCATTTCCGAACTGGAGTGGTACGCGCCGGCGCTGCGCCGCTACGTGCGCCTGATCAGCGACTCTTACTACAAAGACCTTTCGCGCCGGCAGGGGGCGCAAACGATGCGCGGCGACTGGAACCTCTACGAATTGGTATCTGCGCCGGCGGCGCGCTAATCGCCGGAAACGGGGCGATTTAGGGCCTGTGAAACAACAACGGCCCGCGCAACGATTTTTGCTAAAATGCAAGTCCCCGCCTAAAGGGACTATGAACGAAGTCTGGAAGACCTTGTCCAATCTTACCGAAAGCCGGTGCACACGCCTTTACCGCGAATGCGGCAGCTAGTCTGTGTTTGTAACCCCCGATGAGAACCGGGTGCGCACGGAATTCAAGCGCATGCCGGCCGGCACGTAAGCAATAACGTTTGTTTAATGTACGATTCCTTTGCGGAGGACATTATGATGAACAAGACATCCCTGCTTTGCAGTGCAACAGGTCAAAAGGCCACTCTTGCCGCCAGCGCATGCCGCTACGGCCTGCTCGCCGCGCTGATTACAGCAGCCGCCAGCGCCACCGCAGCCGTCCAAGCGCCGGCCGCCCCGCTGCCGGTCGCGGGCGACACCTATGTTTATCGCGTCATCAACGCCTACAACAACGAGATCCGCGGACAACTCAGCTACCGCGTCGACAAGACCGAGGCCGACCGCATCACCCAGTCGGTGAGCGCAGACCAGCCCGGGATGCGGGCTGCAGCGACGGAAATACTGACGCCGGACGGCAAATGGCTGCGCCACACGATCGTCAACCACGACCGGTTGGTCGACTATGCGTTCTCGCCCGCCTATCCGTCGTACGAGTTCCCGCTCGACACCGGCAAGGAATGGTCGACCCGTGTCAACGCCGTGAATGCCGAGACCGGTACCAGCCACAGCGTGCGCATTGATGCGACGGTGGTGGGCACTGAGCGCATCCGCGTGCCGGCCGGCGAATTCGACACCATCAAAATCAGGCGCTCTGTCTATGCGGGCGACTCTGCCAATTATCTGCACCTGACCGAAACAAATATTTTCGAAACCGAATGGTTCGCGCCGGCGCTCGGCCGCACCGTGCGGATCGCGCGCAACTCCGGCTACCTCGACCTCTCGCGCGGGCCGCGCAGCCGGGCCATGCGTGGCGACTGGGAAATTCATGAACTCGTCGCGGCACCGCCGATGCGTTGAGGTAAACGAAGCGAAGGCGCACCACCGTTATACGGGCCGCGGAACAAGCAGGCCGTAAGTTTCAATTTGTTAAATGCACTGCCGGTCAATCCGGCTTGGAGAAATGATGAACAGATTCCTGATGGTGTTGTGCACGATCCTGAGCCTCAGCTTGCTCACGTTTGACGCCGCTGCGGCAAGCCGCCTCGGCGGCGGCAAAAGCGTCGGCGCCCAGCGCAGCATAACGCCGCAAGCACCGGCCAAAACACCGGCACAGCAGGCGCAACCTGCCGCGCCTGCGGCAACACCGGCACCTGCGCCGCAACCATCTGGCATGAGCCGCTGGCTCGGGCCACTGGCCGGCCTCGCCATTGGCGCCGGACTCGCTTCGCTGTTCATGAACAACGGCATGGGTGGCGCCATGGGCAGCATTCTGATGGTGCTGCTGCTGGCCGCCGCTGCGATGTTCGCGTGGCGTATGCTGCGCGCCAAATCCGCAGGCCCGGGCAACCTGCAATACGCCGGCGCCGATCCGGCGCCTGCGTCTGCACCCGTTTCATCGTCGATGCCGGCCGCGGGTGGCGGCATGCCGAAAATCGGCAGTGTGCTGGGTGGCGCCGTTGACGCCGCCGCACCGGCCGTCGCCGGCCGTTTCCCGCCGGACTTCGACGCCGAGCAGTTCGCGCGCCACGCCAAAATGAATTTCACGCGCCTGCAACAGGCCAACGACAAGCGTGATGTGTCGACCATGCGCGATTACATGACGCCCGAACTCTACAACGCGATCGTCGCCGATCTTGATCCGATGGGCGTTGCGCAAAGCACCGAGATCATCAGCCTTGATACGAACGTCGTCGAAGTGGTCAGCGAAAACGGGAAACATATCGCCAGCGTGCGCTTCACCGGCTCGCTGCACGAAAAAACCAGCGCCGCAACCGAATCGTTCGATGAGATCTGGCATCTGGAAAAACCGCTCGACGGCTCCAGCGGCTGGCTGATCAGCGGCATACAACAACTCTGAGTCACGATGGCGCAAACCGACGGCGGTTCCGGCAGCAGCAACGCCGGTGCAAGCGGCGGCCTGTTTGCGCCGCCGCTCGCGCCGGCGCTGAACCATCTGCTGCGCCGCGCCTCATGGGCGCGCGAACGCCTCGCGTCGCATGCCGGCAAAACGGTGCGCTTCGATGTGGCGCCGTTTGCGTTCACGCTGGAGATCCTCGCCAACGGTGAAGTTGCCGCCGGCAATGGCGAGGCGGCGGCCACCTTCAAACTAACGCCGGCATTGGTGATGCGCATGGCGGCCGGCGGCCCCGATGCATGGCGCGAGGTTGAAACCAGCGGCGACCTTGCGCTGGCGCGCGACATCCACCACGTTGCGCAGAACCTGCGCTGGGATGCCGAGGAAGACCTGAGCCACGTGTTCGGCGACATCGTCGCACACCGCCTCGCCGGCGCCGGCGCGGCCTTCCTGAACTGGCAACGCGACGCCGCCGGCAGTCTGGCCCGCCAGGCCGCCGCCTACTGGACGGAAGAGCGGCCCTTGCTCGCCGCGCGGCCCGGCATCGAACAGTTCAGCCGCGACGTCGATACGTTGCGCGACGACGCGGCGCGATTCGAAAAACGCCTCGAACAACTGGAACGCCGCGAGTAAACCGCAGCCCGCGCGGCATCGCCGCGCCGCGGGAGCGCCGGCCCGCCCTGTTAGAATTGGTGCATGACTCTGCTGCGCCTCCTGAAAATCATCCGCGTCGGCCTGCATTTCGGCCTCGATGAGTTTTTCCTCGGCCATGAACGCGTGCGCGGCCTGCGCGCACTGCTGCACACGGTGTTTTTCTGGCGCCGTTACACGCAACCGCGCGCGGTGCGCCTGCGCCTCGCGCTTGAAGCGCTGGGCCCGATTTTCGTCAAATTCGGCCAGATCCTGTCGACCCGGCGCGACATGCTGCCGGCGGACATTGCCGACGAACTGGCCAAACTGCAGGACCAGGTGCCGCCCTGCGCGCCGGACATCGCGCTGGCCGCCATCGCGCGCGCCTACGGCAAACCGGCCACCGAGGTGTTCGCCGCATTCGATGCGGTGGCGGTCGCCAGCGCGTCGGTCGCGCAGGTGCATTTCGCGACGCTGCACGACGGCCGTGAAGTCGCGGTGAAAATCCTGCGCCCCGGCATCGAACTGGTGATCCGCAAAGACGTTTCACTGCTCGACGCCGGCGCCAGCCTGATCGAATTGCTGTGGGCCGACGGCAAACGCCTGCGCCCGCACGAAGTGGTGGCCGAGTTCGCGCACCATCTCGAAGACGAACTCGATCTGATGCGCGAATCCGCCAACGCCAGCCAGTTGCGCCGCAACTTCGCGGGTTCCGCGTTGCTGCTGGTGCCGGAAGTCCACTGGGACTGGTGTACCACGCAGGTGATGGTGATGGAGCGCATGCACGGCACGCCGATTTCACACATCGCGGCACTCCGCGCGCAGGGCATCGATCTGAAAAAGCTGTCGCGCGAAGGCGTCGAAATATTCTTCACACAGGTGTTCCGCCACGGCTTCTTTCACGCCGACATGCATCCGGGCAACATCCTCGTCGCTGCCGACGGCCGTTATATCGCGCTTGATTTCGGCATCGTCGGCGCGCTGACCGACACCGACAAACACTATCTCGCGCAGAATTTTCTGGCGTTTTTCCGCCGCGATTACCGGCGTGTCGCCGAGTCGCACATCGAATCGGGCTGGGCGCCGGCGGACACGCGCATCGACGATTTTGAAACGGCAATCCGTGCGGTGTGCGAACCGATCTTCGCCAAACCGCTCAAGGACATTTCCTTCGGCCGTATATTGCTGCGCCTGTTCCAGACTTCGCGCCGCTTCAATATCGAGGTGCAACCGCAACTGGTGCTGCTGCAGAAAACCCTGCTCAACATCGAAGGCCTCGGCCGCGAACTCGATCCCGATCTCGATCTGTGGGAAACCGCCAAGCCGTTTCTGGAAAAATGGATGTCCGAACAGATCGGCTGGCGCGGCCTCCTGCGCCAGCTGAAAACCGAACTGCCGTTCTGGAGCCACGCGCTGCCGCAACTGCCGCGCCTCATTCATCGCTTTCTCGAAGACGCCGGCAACGACCGCGTCACCGCAGCTCTGCAAAAACTCAGCGAGGAAACACGCGACCAGACCACCGTGCTCGCCGTGATTGCCGTTGCCCTGATCGCACTCTCCGGCCTGCTGCTCACTATCGCGCACTGATCCGGCGCGCGTGTTCAACACGCGTCCGCCGCATCGTATAATGTTCCATCGCTGCCGTTGTGCGCGCACTGTCTGCACGTTCATCCAATGCTGATCTGGTTTGTCGCTCTCTACATCGCTGTTTCCGTCGGCATCGGCCTCTACGCCTCGCGCCGCGTCAAGAACACCGCTGACTATGTGGTGGCCGGCCACCATCTGCCGCTGCCCTTCATCATCGCCACCGTTTTCGCGACCTGGTTCGGTTCGGAAACCGTGCTCGGCATCCCGGCCAAATTTCTCGGCGAGGGCTTGAAGGGTGTGGTCGCCGATCCGTTCGGCTCGAGCATGTGTTTGATCCTCGTCGGTCTCTTTTTCGCGCGGCCGCTCTACCGCATGAAGCTCCTCACCATCGGCGACTATTACCGCGCGCGCTACGGCCGCTCGGTGGAACTCGCTGCCTCGCTGTGCATCGTGATTTCGTACCTGGGCTGGGTCTCGGCACAGATCACCGCGCTGGGTCTGGTCTTCTCGGTACTGACGCAGGGCGCGGTCGAACCGTGGCAGGGCATGGCCATCGGCACCGCAATCGTTTTGCTCTACACGCTGGCCGGCGGCATGTTCTCGGTGGCCTTCACCGACCTCTTCCAGATGTGCGTCATTTTGGTCGGCATGGTTTACATCGCCTTCGTCGTCAGCGGCATCGCCGGCGGCGCCGGTGTTGTCATCGACCACGCGGCGAATGCCGGCAAATTCGATTTTCTGCCCGCCTTCGAGCCGCGCGCCATGATCGCCTTCTTTGCCGCGTGGATCACCATGGGCTTCGGCTCGATCCCGCAGCAGGACGTGTTTCAGCGCGTCTCTGCGGCGAAAGATGAAAAAACCGCCGGCCGCGGTTCGGTGATCGGCGGTTGCGTGTATTTCATCTTCGCCTTCATTCCGATGTACCTCGCCTACTCGGCGACGCTGATCGATCCGGCGATGGTCAACAACCACATCAACAGCGATGCGCAGTACATCCTGCCCAACCTGATCCTGCAGCACACACCGCTGGCCGCCCAGGTGATTTTTTTCGGCGCGCTGCTCGCCGCCATCATGAGCTGTGCGAGCGCGACACTGCTGGCACCTTCGGTCACCTTCGCCGAAAACGTGCTGCGGCCCTTCCTGCCGACGCTCGCTGACTGGCAGTTTCTGCGCCTGCTGCGCTGGATCGTGCTGCTGTTCGCCGTCTGCGTGTTCAGCTTCGCGCTGGGCTCGGGTGCTACGATCTACGGCATGGTCGAAAACGCCTACAAGATCACGCTGGTCGCCGCGTTTACACCGCTCGCGTTCGGCCTTTATTGGAAGCGCGCAACGTCGCAGGGTGCGGCCTGTGCGATCACACTGGGGCTCGGCGTCTGGATCGCCTGCGAGCTGATGATCTCGTATGCTGTTCTGCCACCGGACCCGCTGCTGCCCGCACAGCTGGCCGGCTGGCTCGCCAGCCTCGCCGGCATGCTCGCCGGCTCCCTGCTGCCGCAGTGGTACCGCGCGCCGCAACACCACGTCGCGCACTGAAGCGGAACGGCCTTGCGCGCTGTGCATCCGCTGCAATCCGCGTTGTATGCGCTGCTGGCAATCAACACGGCTTACTACCTCGTCGCCGGCCCGTGGACCAAGGGGCTTGATGCACTCGCCTGGTTTATTCTGCTGATGCTGTTTGCGCTCGAAACGGTCAATAAGCCCTGGCTCGAAAAAAAACACGCGCGCGGCCGCGTGCACTTTGTGCGCTTCGCCGCGGCCGCGGCCATCGCCGCCTCGGCGTCAGGCTACCTGCAGCAGAAAGAATGGCTCGACGCCGTCAATATTGCGTTGTGGATACTGGTGCTGGCGTTGCTCGAATGCGAATTGCGCGCGCCGCACTGGGTGGCGCGGCGCCGCCGCGGGTTTACCATCACCGCCATCGCGCTCTACACCGCCATCGCCGTGTTGGTTCCGTTTTGGGCGCTGCGCGGCGCATGGTTCGATGCCTATGACGCGGCGCTGTGGCTGGTCGCCTTCGCGCTGATCGAAATGGACGCGCTGAAACTCGCGCGCTAGCACGCCGTTACAAATAAGCCTGTTTGAAGGCGTCGGCAAAACGCGCCAGCTCGCCCTGCGGCAGAAAATCGATGCCGGCCGCCCCCGCGCGCCCGCCGCCGCTGTCGAACTGCCGGCACAAGGCATCGGCGCCGCGCGGCGCGGCGAGCGGTGCGCGCACGCTGACGGCAAAGCCACCCGTGCGCCAGGTCAGAATGGCGTGCGCACGCGCCGGATATTTGACCGCCAGCCGGTTGGCGAAGGGGCCGTTCACGCGCCGGCTCCAGCGCGCGTTCGGCAACACGTAAACCGCCATTTGTTCGTCCGCCCGTTCCGGCACAATTTCATTGGCCAGATAAAGATCGTCGGCACGGCTCTGCTGCAGGATGTCGAACACCGGCTCACCGGCAATGAAGGCAAACGGATCGGCATAGGCGCTGATCGCCTGATACAGATCGGCCGGGTGATAGTTGAGATCGTCAACGCTCTCACCGTAGGCGTTGTAGTTGATGCATTCGCCGAGTTCCTGCAACTGCGCCAGTGCGTGCGGCGCCAGATGCAAAGTCTCCGCGGCACGGCGCGCCGGTTCGACGAGGTTGTCGCCAAACGCCGCCACCACCGCCCAGATGCGGCGGCGGCCGCCGAGTGATTGATCGACCAGCAGGCTGGTGCAGACGTCGGCCCCGGTGTCGATCATGGCCGCGAGGTTTGCATGCGCCGGAATGTCGCCGGCGTAGTGGTGATCGAAGTAGCGCAGCTTCGCGCCGGCCTGCAGTGCCGCGGCCACCGCGTCTGCATTGCGCGCGAACGATACGTCGAGCACGGTGATTTCGTCGCCAGCGGCCGCTTTGACACGCCCGAGCAGCGCAATGTCGCGCTTCACACCGGTAATCAGTTCCGCCGCGCGCGGCGTCTCCAGCCGCAGTTGATGCAGCGCGCAGATGCCATCCGCATCGCCGTTGAAAACATCATAGAATAGGGTCATATATGGTGATAAATCCAGGCCGTTCCAGGCTCGCAGCTTATGTCGCGCTAGCTTACACACTGGTCATCGTGTATGCCAGCTTGCAACCGTTCAGCGGTTGGCGTATGCCGCCGGCTGCAGCGTTTGATTTTCTGACGGCGGCGTGGCCACGCTACAGCACCACCGGCGACATCGTGCTCAACGTTGCCGCCTATCTGCCCTTCGGCGCCATGCTCGTCGTCGCCCTGCGCCCGCGCTGCGCCGGATTTGCCGGCTGCCTGCTGGCGATCGCGCTCGCCAGCCTGTTGAGCCTCGCGCTCGAGAGCGTGCAACTGTATCTGCCGGCGCGCATCGCCTCGAACCTTGATTTGCTGGCCAATGCCGGTGGCGCGGCACTCGGTGCGGTCGCCGTGTGGTTGCTGGCGTTTCCGCTGATCGCGGAGCACCCGGCGGTGGCGCGGCGCCGGCGCACCATCCGCGCCGACGTGCTCGGCGATTGCGGCTTGATTGCATTCGCGGCGTGGCTGTTCATCCAGTTCGATCCGGCGCCGCTGGCGCTGGCCAGCGGCGATCTGCGCGAGGCGCTCGGACTCAAACCGTGGTTTGCCTACGTGCCCGCCACCTATCAAAACATCGAGATGGGAATCGCCGTGCTGGCGACTGTGACGCTCGGCCTGCTGGCCGCACAAATCGCCGCCTCAGCGTCGTCGGCTGCGACCGTGGCGGCTGCCGCATTGACGCTGACCGTGGCCACCAAATCGTTCGCGGTCTGGTCGCTGGCGCGTGCGGCGAGCCCGTTTCAATGGCTGACGCCGGGTGTGACCGGCGGCCTCCTGACCGGCATCGCGATACTCGCCCTGTTGATGTGGCTGCCGGCGCTCTGGCGCAGCACACTGGCCATCGTCTGCCTGCTCGCCACGGTGCTACTGGTAAACGTCACGCCCGAAAATCCTTACCAAAATACGCCGTCGTACCTGCTGGCCTTGCAGCAAACCCACCTGTCGAGCTTCAGCAACATCGTGCGCGTGCTCTCCCGGTTGTGGCCGTTCGCCACCGCCATGCTGTTGTTCGCACTGACCCGCAAAAACGCGCTCCCCCGCCTGCAATCCGAAAGCGCCGTATGAAAAAACCCGGGATCACCATGACCAGCCTGCGTGACGCGCAGCGCCGCTTCGCCGCGGCACGCGACTGGCAGCAGTTTCACACGCCGAAGAACCTGGCGATGGCGCTGTCCGTGGAAGCGGCCGAACTGCTCGAACATTTCCAGTGGCTGACCGCCGAACAAAGCATGCGCCTTGACGCCAAAACCAAAACCGCGGTGGGCGAGGAAATTGCCGACGTGCTGCTCTATCTGACCCGGCTGGCCGACGTACTCGACATCGATCCGCTGGCGGCGGCCAAGCGCAAAATGGTCATCAACGCACGCAAATACCCGGTGCACCGCGCGCGCGGCAGCGCGCGCAAATACAGCGGCCGCTGAGGGCGCGGTATAATCCGCCCCCGCCAGTCAACGCCTCCCCCCGCGCTTTACCGCGACCGAGCGACGCCATGAGCTTTTACCAACATCACGTATTTTTCTGCTGCAACCAGCGCGAAGGCGGCAAGGCCTGCTGCAACGATTACGGCGCCAGCGACATTCGCGACTACGCGAAAAACCGCGTCAAGGAACTCGGCCTCTCGGGCAACGGCAAGGTGCGCATCAACATGGCGGGTTGCCTTGATCGCTGCGAACTCGGCCCGGTGCTGGTGGTTTATCCGGAAGAGACCTGGTACACCTACGTTGACCGCGAAGACATTGACGAAATCATCAGCGAGCACCTGCAACACGGCCGCACCGTCGAACGCCTGAAGATTTGAAACCGCCCGCCACTGAAAAGATCCTGCTCGACGGCGCCGCCGGAGCGATCGAAACCGACCTCACCGATCCGGGCGACGGCCGCATCGCCATCGCGCTGATCGCGCACCCGCATCCGCTGATGGGCGGCACCAAGGACAACAAGGTGGTGACGACACTGGCGCGCAGCTTTCACGCGCTTGGTTGCGCGACCCTGCGGCCGAACTTCCGCGGCGTCGGCGCCAGCGCCGGCGTGCATGATCAGGGTATCGCCGAAACCGACGATCTGATCGCCGTTGCCACCTATGCAAAACAGCGCTTCGGCGATCTGCCACTGATCTGCGCCGGCTTTTCCTTCGGCAGTTACGTGCAGACGCGTGTGGTCGAACGGCTCACCGCGCATCAACTGGTACTCGTCGCACCGGCGGTAAGCCGCTTCCAGACCGGCACCGTGCCAGCCGGCACCCTGGTCATCCACGGCGAAGTCGATGACGTGGTGCCGCTGTCGGCAGTGCTCGACTGGGCGCGACCGCAGAACCTGCCGGTCGTCGTGGTGCCCGGCGGCGAACATTTCTTTCATGGTCGTCTGCAGGTGCTGCAGCAGATCATTACGCAACACTGGCGACTGCCATGAGCCATCTGCGTGTGCGCGCGCTGCGCAAGTCTTATGGCGCGAATGTCGTCGTCAACGGCATTGACCTCGACCTCGCGCGCGGCGAATGTTTCGGCCTGCTCGGCCCCAATGGCGCCGGCAAGACCACCACACTGCGGCTTTGCCTCGGCCTGACCGAACCGGACAGCGGCGAAATCAGTGTGCTCGACGTGCCGGTGCCGCAGGAAGCCCGGCGCGCGCGTGCGCGCATCGGCGTGGTGCCGCAGATGGACAACCTCGACCCCGATTTCACCATCCGCGAAAACCTGCAGGTCTACGGCCGCTACTTCGATTTGTCCGCCGCCGAAGTCAACGCGCGCATCCCGGCGCTGCTCGAATTCGCCGGCCTCGCCAATCGCGGCGATGACAACCTCCGCGCGCTCTCCGGCGGCATGAAGCGCCGTCTGACCCTGGCACGCGCGCTGATCAACGATCCGGACCTGATCTTTCTCGACGAACCGACGACCGGTCTCGATCCGCAGGCGCGCCACCTCATTTGGCAGCGCCTGCGTCAATTGCTGGCGCAGGGCAAAACGATTTTTCTCACCACGCATTTCATGGACGAAGCCGAGCGCCTGTGCAGCCGGCTGGCCGTGATGGACCACGGCCGCATGATTGCGTCAGGCACGCCGCGCGAACTGGTCGAACGCCATATCGAGCCGCAGGTCGTCGAGGTTTTCGGCGACGGCGCCGGGGCGTGGGCGAAAGAACAGGGCACGCGGCTTGCCGAACGCTGCGAAACCGCCGGCGAAACCGTGTTCTGTTATGTGCATGACGCGGCAGCGCTGATCGACGACCTCGCCGCGCGCGCGGAGCTGCGTTACGTGCACCGCCCGGCCAATCTCGAAGACGTTTTTCTGCGCCTGACCGGGCGCGACCTGCGGGATTGACGATGACGCGCCACTGGTCGCTGCCTTCGTTCAGCCTGCGCTGCCTCCACGTGTGGCGGCGCAATCTGCTGGTGTGGAAAAAACTTGCGCTGGCCTCGATGATCGGCAATCTCGCCGATCCCATGCTGTACATGCTGGGCTTCGGTTACGGCCTCGGTCGCATGATGCCCGACGCCTTCGGCGGCACCACCTACATCGCCTTCCTCGCCGCCGGCACGGTCTGTTCGAGCACCATGATGAGCGCCTCGTTCGAGGCCATGTATTCGGGTTTCTCGCGCATGCATGTGCAGAAAACCTGGGAAGCCATCATGAACGCGCCGCTCGATCTCGACGACGTCGTGCTCGGCGAAGCGGTGTGGGCGGCAAGCAAAAGTCTGTTGTCAGGCTTGGCCGTGCTGCTGGTCGCGGCGGCACTGGGCCTGTGCGCCTCGTCACTGGCGCTATGGGTGATCCCCGTGATCCTCATCACCGGGCTCGCCTTCGGCAGCCTCGGCCTGATCGTGACGGCACTGTCGCCCAGCTACGATTTCTTCGTCTATTACATGACGCTGGCGATCACGCCGATGATGCTGATGAGCGGCGTGTTCTTTCCGGCCGATCAGCTGCCGCCGGCCGTGCATCTGGCGACGGCACTGCTGCCGCTGTCGCACGCCGTCGACCTGGTGCGTCCGCTGATGAGCGGCCAGGTGCCGGCGCAATGGGCTCTGCATTTGTGCGTGCTGGCCGCATATGCAATCATCGGCTTTTATCTGGCGCTGGCGCTGACGCGCCGCCGCCTGCTCAAATAGGCCCCCATGCTCTGGATCAAAGCCCTGCATATTTCGTTCATGGTGACCTGGTTCGCCGCGCTGTTTTATCTGCCGCGGCTGTTTGTGTATCACGCCATGAGTGACGACGCCGTCAGCATCGAGCGCTTCAAGATTATGGAGAGGAAGCTCTTCTTCGGCATCATGACGCCGGGCGCGCTCTTTACGGTCGTGTTCGGCACCTGGTTGTGGCTCGGTTACGGTTTCAGCGGCGGCTGGTTGCACGCCAAGCTGGGATTGGTAGCGCTGTTGCTCGCCTACCACGTCTATTGCGGCAAGCTGCTGATCGACTTCAAACACGATCGCAACCGTCACAGCCATGTGTTTTACCGCTGGCTGAATGAATTTCCCGTGGTGCTTCTTTTTGCGGTGGTGATCCTTGTTGTCGTCAAACCTTTCTAGTCCGGCGCGCGGCGTCAGCGCCGTGTTGCTGGCGGCCGCACTGAGTGCAGCGTGCGCCGGCACACCCGCATACGCACAACAAACCGAAGTGCGCATGCTGGTGCAAAGTTCGCCGCTGGCGGGTTTTCGCTATTACGATGCCAAACAACTGTGGAACGACATGCAGGTCGGCGATGCGTTGACCCTGGTGCGCGAACCGCACAACGCCTACGACGCCAACGCCGTGCGGGTTGAATGGCGCGGCCACAAACTGGGCTATGTGCCGCGCACCGACAACCGCGCCGTGTCGTTTCACATGGACCGCGGCGGCGCGGTCGAAGCGCGCATCAGCAAGTTGCAGGAACACCGCAATCCGCGCCAGCGCATCGAATTCGAAGTGCTGGTGCGCCTGTGAAGGCGGAACAATTCTTCGCGCCCTGCCCGCGCGGCCTGGAGCCGGTGTTGGAGCAGGAACTCACCGCACTCGGCGCCGGCGGCTTGTTCAAAGTCGATGGCGGCGTGCATTTCTCCGGTGCGCTGACCCTCGGCTATCGGGTCAATCTCGAAAGCCGCGTCGCCAGCCGCGTGCTGTGGCGCGTGATCAAAGCGCGTTATCGCAGCGACGAAGATATTTTCAAAACCGCGCTGGCGCAGCCGTGGTCGGACTGGTTCGACGTCACGCAAACACTGCGCGTGAATCTCGTTGCCACACGCAGTCCGCTGCAGAGCCTCGACTTTGCCACGTTGCGCATCAAGGACGCGGTCTGCGACAGCTTCCGCGCCAAATTCGGCAAGCGGCCGAGTGTGGATACGCAAAACCCCGACGTGCGCATCCACGCCTATCTCGATGCGGAAACCGTCACGCTGTACCTCGATTTGTCGGGCGACCCGCTGTTCAAGCGCGGCTGGCGCGGCGACACCGGTGAGGCGCCGTTGCGCGAAAACCTCGCCGCCGGCATCGTCAAACTGTCGGGCTGGGACGGCGTCGAAGCATTGCTCGACCCGATGTGCGGCAGCGGCACGCTGGTCATCGAAGCGGCGATGATTGCGCTCAACATCGCACCCGGCGGACGCCGCAACTTCGGTTTTGAACGGCTGAAGAATTTCGACCGTGCGGCGTGGGACCACATCAAAGCCGAAGCGCTGGCGCGCGAAAAGCCGCGTGTTGCGCTGCCGATCTACGGCGGTGATCTCTACGGCGACGAACTCAAAAACGCGCGCGCCAATCTGAATGCCGCCGGCCTCGACGGCGTGGTTTCCTTCAAGCAGGCCAATGTGCTGGAGATGCCGGCGCCTGCCGCCAGCGGCGTTATCGTCACCAATCCGCCCTACGGCGTGCGCCTCGGCGAAACCGACGAACTCGCCGCGTTTTACCCGAAACTCGGCGACGCGCTGAAACAGAAATTCGCCGGCTGGCGCGCCTACATTCTGAGCGCCGATATGGCCCTGCCGAAACTGATCCGCCTGTCCGCCTCGAAACGCACCGTGCTCTTCAACGGCGCGCTGGAATGCCGGCTGTTCGAAATCAAGGTCGTCGCGGGCAGCGCGCGCAAAAACCGCCCATGAATCAAATCGCGCGATCAGCTCCGATCGCCACGATCGCAGCGTCCCGTTCAACCGCAGCCGAGATGGCACATCTTTTGCGTCGTTGGGCGATCATGTTATAACGGTCGGCAGCCGGCCACCGCCAATTCGACGAGCCACACAAATGTCATCCCCACATCAACAAGAACCCGACGCCCGCGCACAGGAATTTTTCTTTCAGGCCGCGGCATTGCACCAGAACGGCCAATATTCATTGGCAGAGCGCGCGTACGGACAGGTACTGCAGATCGATCCCGGGCACTTCGATGCGCTGCATATGCTCGGCATTCTCGCCGCGCAAACGGGCCGACTTGAAGACGCTGATGATTTCTTTAGGCGAGCTCTCGAAATTTTTCCGGATTTTCCGCCAGCACAAAATAATCGCGGCACCATACTGAGAGACCTGAAGCGGCAGGATGCAGCCATTGCCTGCTATGACAAGGCCATTGCGCTCAAGCCGGACTTCGCGGACGCTTACTACAATCGCGGCATTGCACTGCAGGATCTTCGGCGATTCTCGGCCGCCGCGAAAGACTACGAACAGGCCATTTCGCTCAAGCCCCGGTTTCCCGAGGCCTACTGCAATCTGGGCTTTGTCTTGCGGGAACTCCGGCAACTGGACGCAGCATTGCAATGCTGCGACAAAGCCATCGCCGCGGCACCCAACTACCCAGAAGCCCATTGCAACAAGGGTCTTGCCCTGAAAGAACTCGGGCAATTCGAAGCGGCGGTTTCCAGCTACGATCAGGCCATCGCCCTTAGGAATGATTTCGCCGACGCCTACTTCAACCGCGGCATAACGCTGCAGGAACTCAACCGGCTTGACGCGGCCCTTGAAAGCTATGACGGGGCAATCGCCCACAACAGAAGTTTTGCAGAAGCGTACAACAATCGCGGCATCGTCCTGCAGAAACTGCAACGCACGGATGCCGCGCTTCAAAGCTTTGATCAAACCATTGCCATTGCGCCCGGAAACGCCGAGGCGTTTAGCAATAAGGGCCTTTTGCTATCGGGGCTAGGGCAAAATAGCGAAGCAATGTCGATTTTTGATCGTGCGATTGAATTAAAGCCCGGATTCGCAGACGCTCATAACAACCGCGGCATTGCTTTAGCCAACCTCAATCGCTATACGGAATCAGTTGAATCATGCAGACGTGCAATTCAATTAAACGTCGCCTCCCCGGCCGCGTATCATAGCCTTGGCAATGCCCTCATAGCACATGGCGCGACCGATGAAGCAATTCTAAATTTCGAAAAAGCACTCTCCCTTAAACCAAATTTTGCGGAAGCATACAGCAGCCTGCTGTTTCAGCACGCATACAATGCCACCCTGTCTCCCTCGCAATATCTGACATTGGCAAACCGCTGGACTAGTGCGTGCATTGCCCAGCAGGATAGCGCTCCGACGCAAAAAAAATCTTTTATTCGTCCTCCGCTCAACGGGAGGCGTCTAAAGGTTGGTTACGTTTCTGGTGACTTCCGGAACCATGCCGTCACCTATTTCATCGAACAGCTTTTCAGGAACCACGATCGCGCAAGAATAGAAATTTTCGCATATTCAACTTGCGCGCAACATGACAAGGTAACCGAACGTTTGCTTTCATTGGTCGACCATTGGTTGCCCGTAGCAGGGCTATCCGATAGCCAGCTTTTGCGACAAATAGACTCGGACAGCATCGACGTGCTAATCGATCTTTCAGGCCATACTGCTCATAACCGTCTTGGATTATTTGCATGCCGTGCCGCGCCGGTTCAAGCGCATTATCTCGGCTATTTCGCCAGCACTGGCCTTGCCGAAATCGACTATTGGATCGGCGATGGAATTTTGACACCGGTCGAAACCGATAACCACTTCAGCGAATCAGTCTGGCGTCTGCCCAGAACCTGGGTGAGCTACGAAGGCAAAGCGGATGCTCCCGCATGCAATTGGACTCCGGCGACGGATGGCACGGTACGGTTAGGCAGCTTTAATAGTCTCGTCAAGTTGACACCGTCGACCCTCGCCCTCTGGGCAAAAACACTGCTAGCAGTTCCGGAAGCAAAGCTGTTCTTGAAAAACAGGCAATTGGCGGACCCGGAAAATCGCATTCGGATTCTCGATACTATGCATAAACATGGGGTGCCATCGAATCGCATTGAGCTCATGGACAGCGATGCCACGGCGGACTGGGGAGACCACATGAGCTATTACAATATGCTGGACATCGCGCTTGATCCGATTGGCGCAGTCGGGGGCGGCACTACAAGCTGCGATGCGTTGTGGATGTCGGTGCCATTGGTGACCCAAATTGGCGATCGGATGGCGTCGCGCATGACGGCCTCTATGCTGAATGCGATTGGCCATTCCGAATGGATTGCCCATTCGGAAAGCGAATATATCAACACCGTCGTTTCGCTAGCCCGTGCGGTCGATTACAGAAAAAGTCTACGCCAAACATTGCGAATGGAAATGGCTCAAAGCCCGCTCTGCGATGCTCATGATCTTTCAATGCAATTGGAAAACGCTTATTTTGAAATGGTTAGGCAATCCGCATATATAAAAGGCCGTGTCGCCGCTTCATAGCCCGGGCATTTCATATATTCTTCAATTGCCAATCGCCAGCAAAAGGATTTAGCCTGCAATGAGGTTACTGGTTGTGAGTAGTATAAACGCAACTCTTTTACATCTATACCAAGTGAAATCTATCCGTTGGGCGGCCATTTTCCTGGCCGTGTGGTTTCTGCCAGTGCTTTCATCATTGGCCTTAGCCGGCACTTTTGTAAACACCGCCGGGTCCGACGACGGCACGGCGATCAGCGGCTACGACACGGTGGCCTTCTTCACCGCAAAACGCGCGCTGCAGGGCAAGCCTGAGTTCAGCGCCGAATGGGCGGGCGCGAAATGGCTGTTCGTCAGCGCGGAGAACCTGGCGCTGTTCAAGGCCGGCCCGGAACAATATGCGCCGCAGTACGGTGGCCACTGCGCATGGTGCGTGTCGGAAAATTGCATCTGCGGGCGACCGGTGAACGGCGCATTTGAAGTGATCGAGGGCAAGCTCTACCTTTTCCCCCGCGGCAACAAGGGCAATTATGTCGGCACCAAGAACGCCTGGTGGAGCACCGGCGGCGGCCCGGCGCGGCGCATCCCCAACAGCGACAAACACTGGCCCGAACTTAAGGCGCAACTGGAAGCACAAGGGGATAACGCGAAGGGCGCGAGACCGATTGCGGGGCCGGGTGCCGGCATGGGTGCCTTGCCTTAGGCCGCCACGACTGACAATGAAAATATTTTCGTGGACCTGCGGCGCCCTGCTTTCAGCGCTGGTGCTGCATGGTGGAAATGCTGTTGCAGACACAGATGCAAACCTGCATCACGCAACGACGGCGTTTTATCGCGTCTATCTGGAAACCCGGCCATCGGGGGTGCCGAACGCGCGGGCGCGCGCGAAGTTCACGCCGGTGATTTCGCACACGCTCGCACAACTGCTCGAACGCGCCGATGCGGCCGAACGTAACCACGCAAAGGTGACGAAGAAACAACTGCCGCCGCTGGTCGAGGGCGATCTGTTCACATCGTTGTTCGAGGGCGCGCGGGCTTTCAGCGTCGAGGGCTGCACGCGCAGCGCGGCGGCAACCACCTGTGTGGCCGCGCTGCGTTACACCGACGCTTCAGACCAAAAAACCACTCGCTGGACGGACAAGGTTTATCTGGTGCGCAACGCCGGCCGCTGGGTGGTGGATGACATTGAATTCGGCGGCAACTGGCCGTTCATGCACAAGGGCCACCTGAAGGAACTGCTGCGCAAAGTCATCGTCGACGGCAATCACGCGCGGCCGTGAGCGCGCCGCGCTGAAAACTTATGGCGAGAGCGCGCGATAGAGCAGCGTGCTGCCCGATACCAGCAACATGACGAAGATCGCACGCAGCATCTGCGTGCGACTGATGCGCAGATGCATGCGGTGGCCGCAATAGAGGCCTAGCCCGGCCGACGGCGCGAGCAGCAGATACACCAGCCATGGCTCACTCCTGAACATCAGCCCGGCGCCGGTGAAGGCCAGCAGGCGCGCGCCGATGGCCAGCACCGCCATGCCCGCGATGGTCGAGCGCAGCGCGGTTTTTTCCGCCACGCGGCGCGTCAGGTACATGACATAGGGCGGCGCACCGGCGCCGAACAACGTGCCCATCATGCCGCCGATGAAGCCGGCGGGTGCCGCCCACAGACGCGAGATCGGACGCACGTTGACCGGGTCGTAGAGCTGGTAGGCGGCGTAAAACAGCGTGAACACGCCGATCACGATCATCGTCACGTCGCGCGGCAGGTTGACCAGCAGTGTCACGCCGAGCGCGCAACCCAGCACCGTGAACGGAATCAGCAACTTCACTTCGCTGCGCGCCATATCGGCACGAAAGCGCGCGCCGAGGATCAGTGCGGCGCTGATATCGAGCAACACCAGCATCGGCAGCAGATCCGTCGGCGCGGCGACGTGTGACAGCAGCGGCACCGTGATCAGCGAGGCACCGAAGCCCGAGACCCCGAACATGAAATAACCGATGAAGATGACCGGCAGCGCGACCATCCAGAATTCCGTGTTGTGCAACATCCGCGTTACCCTTGCGCCAGCGCTTTGATTAACACCGAGGCGCCGATCAACAGCACCAGCCCGCTGATAAAGCGGCCAAGCTGCTCGCGCGAGATGCGCCCCTGCAGACGGTTGCCGACATACAGCCCTCCCAGTGCAAACGGCAGCAACAGGGCGAACATGAGCAGGCGGTCGCTCAGCATCAGGCCGCCGACGGCAAACACCAGCGTGCGAATGCCGGTTGACATTAACACCATGCTGGACAGCGTCGCGCGCAGTTCGGCCTTGTCGGTAAACCGATGCGACAGATACATCGCATACGGCGGCGCGCCAACACCGAACAGCGTGCCCATCAGACCGCCGGAAAAACCCGCTACCGGCGCCCACAGGCGGCTCACGAGATGCACCCCCTCTTCACGGCGCAAGGTGTAAACGCCGTAAAAGACGAGAAAACCGCCGAACGCGATCAACGTCGCCTGCCGCGGCAGATTGACCAGCAGCGTGACGCCCAGCACTGCGCCGATCAGGCACAGCGGCACCATCCATTTAAGTTCGCCGGTATCGGCGTTGCGCGAAAAGCGCGCGCCCATGGCGATGGCGGCGGAGACGTCGAGCAGCACACACACCGGCAGCACAAAGTCGAGCGGATAAAAATGCGACAGCACCGGCACCGTGATGAGCGCCGCGCCGAATGCCGAGATGCCGAAGACGACAAAAGCGCCGGTAACGACCAGCGCGCTGATGACGACAACGTGTAACTCGAATGGAATGTTCATAAATAAAAACGCCGGGACGCGCCCGGCGTTTGCGCTGTCGGCCTTAAAACATCACACGATGTTGAGATGCTCGATGCCCGACATCACGTCCTTGTCTTTCGCTTCCTTGCCTTCGAGCTTGATCTTCAGGCGCAGCTCGTTGACCGAGTCGGCGTTTCTGAGCGCATCTTCATAGCTGATGGCGCCCTCTTCGTAGAGATCGAACAATGCCTGGTCGAAGGTCTGCATGCCGAGCTCGCGCGACTTCGCCATGACCGACTTAATTTCGTGCACCTCGCCCTTGAAGATCAGGTCCTGGATCAACGGTGAGTTGAGCAGGATCTCAATCGCCGCGCGCCGCCCCTTGCCTTCCTTGGTCGGAATCAGCCGCTGCGCGACCAGTGCCCGCATGTTCAGCGCCAGGTCCATCAGCAACTGCTGCTTACGCTCTTCCGGGAAGAAGTTGATGATACGGTCGAGCGCCTGGTTGGCGCTGTTGGCGTGCAGCGTGCCCATCGCCAGATGGCCGGTTTCGGCAAAGGCAATCGCGTGTTCCATCGTCTCCTTGTGCCGGATCTCGCCGATCAGAATGACGTCGGGCGCCTGCCGCAAGGTGTTGTGCAGCGCATTCTCCCACGAATCGGTGTCGACGCCGACTTCACGCTGCGTGATGACGCAGTTCTTGTGTTCGTGCACGTATTCAACCGGGTCTTCGATGGTGATGATGTGACCGTAGCTGTTTTCGTTGCGGTAACCGATCATCGCAGCCATCGAGGTCGATTTACCCGAACCGGTGCCGCCCACGAAGATAACCAGGCCGCGCTTGCTCATCACCACGTCTTTCAACACCGGCGGCAGTTTCATGGCATCGAAATTCGGGATCGAGGTGGTAATCGTGCGCATGACCAGACCGACGCGCTGTTGCTGCATGAAGGCATTGACGCGGAAGCGGCCGATGCCGGAGGGGGCGATCGCGAAATTACATTCTTTGGTCGATTCGAATTCCGCGGCCTGCTTGTCGTTCATGATGCCGCGCGCGAGATCGGCGGTCATCTGCGGCGTCAGCGTCTGGTTCGACACCGGCGTCATCTTGCCGTCGACCTTGAACGCGGGCGGAAAGCCCGCGGTGATGAACAAGTCGGACGCTTTTTTGCTGAGCATGGCGCGCAGCAGATTGTGCATGAACTGTACGGCCTGATCACGATCCATTACCACCCCCCTTGATGCATGGTTGTTTCACGCCGGCACCCGCGCCGGCACGAGGTTATTTGAAGTTGTCCTTGTTCATGGCCTTGCCGCGCGCCTCGTCGACCGAAACGATGTTGCGCTTGACCAGGTCCTGCAGGTTCTGGTCCAGCGTCTGCATGCCGAAGGCCTGGCCGGTCTGGATCGCCGAATACATCTGCGCGACCTTGGCTTCGCGGATCAGGTTGCGGATGGCCGGTGTGCACATCATGATTTCGTGCGCGGCGACGCGGCCGGAGCCGTCCTTGGTCTTGAGCAACGATTGTGAAATCACCGCGCGCAGCGACTCCGACAACATCGCCCTGATCATTTCTTTTTCCTCGGCGGGGAACACGTCGATGATACGGTCGATGGTTTTGGCGGCCGAACTCGTGTGCAACGTGCCGAACACCAGGTGGCCCGTTTCGGCGGCGGTCATCGCCAGGCGGATGGTTTCAAGGTCGCGCATTTCGCCGACCAGAATCACGTCCGGGTCTTCACGCAGCGCCGAGCGCAACGCGTTCGAAAATGACAGCGTGTGCGGCCCGACCTCGCGCTGGTTGATCAGGCATTTTTTGGCCTCGTGCACAAATTCGATCGGGTCCTCGACTGTGAGGATGTGGCCGTATTCGGTTTCGTTCTTGTGATTGACCATTGCCGCCAGCGTGGTGGACTTGCCCGAGCCGGTCGGCCCTGTCACCAGCACCATGCCGCGCGGCTGGTCGGCGATATCGCCGAAAATTTTCGGCGCTTTCAAATCCTCAAGCGAGAGAATTTTGGACGGGATGGTCCGCATCACCGCGGCGGCGCCGCGCTGCTGCACAAAGGCGTTGACGCGGAAACGCGCCAGGTTGGGAATCGCGAATGAAAAGTCGCACTCGAGGTTTTCTTCGTAGAATTTGCGCTGGCCGTCATTCATGATGTCGTACACCATGCCGTGGACGTCCTTGTGCTCCATCGCCGGCAGGTTGATGCGCCGCACATCGCCGTGCACGCGGATCATCGGCGGCAGGCCGGAGGACAAATGCAGGTCGGAGGCTTTGTTCTTGACGACAAACGCAAGCAGTTCGGAGATGTCCATTATAATTTCCCTGTTAATGCGGGCTGGCGGGCTGCGGAGAGGGGCGGCGTGCGGCTACCGTAAAACAAAACGCACAAACCCGAATAATCGCTTGAAATTATGGACACAATCGGCGTTAACTTGCAAGCGGTGAAAGCCCGCATCGCGACCGCGGCCAAGCAATGCGGACGCGACCCCGGCAGCGTTGCGTTGCTGGCGGTGAGCAAAACCTTCGGCGCCGACGCAGTGCGCTGCGCGCACGCCGCCGGACAACACGCGTTCGGCGAAAATTATGTGCAGGAAGCGGTCGACAAAATCACCGCATTGTCGGCGTTGCCGCTGGTCTGGCACTTTATTGGCCCCATCCAGAGCAACAAGACACGACCCATTGCCGAAAACTTTGACTGGGTGCACAGCATCGACCGCCTGAAAATCGCCGAGCGGCTCGCCGCGGTGCGGCCGACGACGATGGCCCCCTTGCAGGTGTGTATCCAGGTCAATATCGGCGACGAAGATGCAAAAAGCGGCGTGGCCCCGGCCGCAGCGCTGGCACTCGCCCGCGGAATTGCAACACTGCCGCAGCTGAAACTGCGCGGCCTGATGAGCATACCGCCGGCCAGCGACGATATCACGGTGCAACGCGGTCATTTCGCGCAATTGCGGCGTTTGCGCGATGAAATCGCGGCGGCAGGCTTTTCGCTCGATACCCTGTCGATGGGCATGTCGGCAGATATCGAGGCCGCGGTCGCCGAGGGCGCGACCATGGTGCGCGTAGGCACGGCGATTTTCGGCGCGCGACAACGGCAAAACGCATGATGTTCCGGCCGACCGCCGGAGTCACTACAATGGCAACCTTCCGGTAACAATCGATTCGCAGGAATTTCGCATGAAAATCACGTTTATCGGCGGCGGCAACATGGCCGGCGCCATCATCGGCGGCCTCACCCGCGACGGTTTCGCAGCCAAAGACGTCAATATCGTCGAACCGGTGGTTGCGGCACGCGAACAACTCGCCCAACGCTTCGGCGTGACGGTGGCCGGCTGCGTCGCCGAACTGGCACAGATTGGCGACGTTGTGGTGCTGGCGGTTAAGCCGCAGCAGATGCGCACCGCCGTGCAGCCACTCGCCGCCCGCCTGCAACAACAGGTGGTGCTGAGCATCGCGGCCGGCCTGCGTGTCGCCGATTTGTCGCGCTGGCTTGGCGGTTATGCGCGCATCGTGCGCTGCATGCCGAATACACCGGCGCTGATCGGTGCGGGCATTACGGCGGCCTGCGCACCGGCGAACCTTGCAGCTGAAGGCCGTGGTGCGGTGGAGCGCATTCTCAAGGCCATCGGCAAAGTGGTGTGGGTAGACGACGAAGGGCAACTCGACGCGGTGACTGCGGTGTCGGGCAGCGGGCCCGCTTACGTGTTTTATTTCATGGAGGCGATGCGCGATGCGGCCAGAGAATTGGGTCTGCCGGACGCCACCGCCGCCGAATTGACGCTTGAAACCGTGCTCGGCGCGGCAAAACTTGCCGCGGGCAGCAGCGAAGACGTCGGCACGCTGCGCGAGCGCGTCACGTCCAAGGGTGGCACCACTGCGGCGGCACTGCAAAGCATGGCCGCCGACAAGGTCAAGGCAGCGATCATGCGTGCCGTTAATGCAGCGAACCACCGCAGCCGCGAACTCGGCGCGGAACTCGGCAAAGACTGACCCCTATATATGCTGGCCCAGACACTGATTTTTCTGGTTTCCACCGTCGGTGATTTTTTCGCATTTGCGCTGATCACGCGTTTTCTGCTGCAGTGGGTGCGCGCGCCGGCACGCAACCAGCTTTCCGAATTCGTTGCGGCACTGACCAATTTCATCGTACTGCCCGCGCGCCGTTTCATTCCCGGTTTGTGGGGTCTCGATCTCGCGACGCTGGTGCTCGCCTTGGTCACCGATTCGCTGAAGCTGTGGCTGATACTGCAAATCAAGGGCGTGCAGGTTGGCACCGCCGTCGGCATGGCGCTGGTAGCACTGCTCGCCATGGCGGCCATTCACCTGACGCAACTGATGGTCTATCTGGTGATGGGCGCGCTGATCCTGCAAGCGGTCTTGAGCTGGGTGAACCCGTACAGCCCGCTTGCGCCCATCCTCAACAGCGTGACACGGCCCTTTCTGCGGCCCTTCCAACAGGTCATTCCACTGGTTGCCAATGTGGATCTCTCGCCGCTGGTGGCCTTGCTGGTGTGTCAGCTGATACTGGCGGTGCCGCTGGCGTGGCTGGAAGGGAACCTGGGACGATTGTTGTGAGCGCAGCGCCCGGGCCGTGGTGGAAATGCGACCCGGCGGGCGGAAAAATTACATTGACATTACACGTGCAGCCAAACGCGCGACGGACCGCGGTGGCCGGGCGCCATGGCGACGCATTGAAGCTCAAAATCGCCGCACCGGCGGTCGATGACAAGGCCAATTGGGCGATAATTGACTTTTTACATCAATGGTTTAAGCTTCCACTCTCGCAGATCAGGATCCGCCAGGGCAGTCGCGGTCGCCGCAAAATCGTCGAACTTGCCAGTTGCGACACCCAAACCATGAATCTGCTCGCCCGCTTGGAGTCATCGTGCCCGGCCAATTAGAGCAACGCATCGCGCAGTTTACCGACTGGCGCACCAAACTTGTCTCCGCGATCGACGAATTCCGCGCGTGGCAGGATACCTATGGTCACGCCGACATCGAGCAAACGCTGCGCATTTATGACATGGTCGAAGGCCTGCGCAACGACCGCATCCGGCTTGCCTTCATGGGCGAATCGGCGGAAGACAAGATCGGCCTGATCAACGCGCTGCTGTTTTCCGACATGCCGGGCGGGTTGCTGCCCATGGGCGCCGGCAGCGAGTTTCTCTGCGCGACCGAAATTTTTCACGATCCGGGCGAGTCGCCCTACGTGCGCGTGCTGCCGATCGACACCCGCAAAAAACAGGAAAGCATTGCCAATCTGCGGCGCAGCCCGATCGAGTGGATCACCATGCGGCTGAACCCGGATTCGCCCGAATCCATCGCTGAAGCCACGCGCAGCCTGATGGAATCGCGCGCCGTCAGCATCGACGAGGCACGTTCGCTGACGCTGACCAACGTCGAACGCAGCGGCGACGCGGTGATGATCCCGGCGTGGCGTTACGCGCTGATCAACATGCCGCACCCGATGCTGAAAAGCGGACTGATCGCGCTCTACACCCCGGGACCGCAAATGCTGGCGTCGGAACCCGAGGTTGCGTTGCGCATTGCCTCCAGCGCGCAGTCCCTGCTGATGGTGCTTGGCAAGGAACTGGCGTCGTCTTCGCGCGATGTATGGAAGCAATACGCGCAGAATTCGCAGGCGCATAAATTCGTCGTGCTCGACAGCGGTGCCGGCGCCGATGCATCAACCGCGGCCAGCGTCGCCCACGCGCTCGAACTGCCGGACAACAACGTCATCGCCTTGCCGATCAAGCAGGCAGTGGCGGCACGCCTTGCGCATGAGGAATCAAGTGCGTTGATGGAAGGGTTTTCGCAACTTGAAAAGCTGCATGGCGAAAAACTTGTGCCGGAACGCCAGGCCCTGCTGCTGTCCGCGGTGGCCAAGGAAATCGGTCCGCTGGTGCAGTCGGCACGGCAGGCGGTGGCAGCGCGCTTCATCGCCACGGTCAAGGAAATGCAGGACCTGACCTCAACCTCAGGCAAAAACCGCAGCGTCGCCCAGGACATGCTGACGCGCCTTGAAAGTGAGCGCAAGCTTTACCAGAAAAGCGTGGCCCAGTTCAATGTCACCTACTCTGACCTCAACGCCAAGGGACAGGAACTGCTCGCCACCCTGCACGACGACCGCATCGAGGAAATTCTCAGCCACGACCGCGAGTTCATCCAGGGCGCGTGGACAACCGCCGGCATGTGGAAAAACATGCAGGGTCTGTTTGGCTACTTTGCGACGCAGGTCGAAAAAATCCTTAATTACGCGGAAAAACTGCGTGATGCCGTCGACGGCATCTATCAGAGCTTCCATGAAAACTTCGGCCTCGCCAAACTGAGCCCGCCGCCGATTACGCTGCAAAAACATCTTGAGGCCATGCACGCGCTGGAGGAGAACGCGCGTTCTTTCTGCCACGATGCGCTGAACATCGCGACGTACAAGGATTTTCTGCTGAAGAAGTTCTACGACGGGCTGGTCGAAGAAGCGCGCTAGCAGTTTGAACTGACGCGGATCGACACCGAGCACTGGCTGCGCGGCGCCTTGGGGCCGCTCAACGGGCAGATCATGGAGCGCCAGACCCTGATGCTCAAACGCGTCGAGAGCCTGCGCAATATGAAGGACAACCTGATGTCGGTGCAGGAGCGCATCAAACAACTCGATAGCCAGCGCCAGTCGCTGAAAAAGCAGGGCGAGCAGCTTGATCTTCTGCGCACCAACCTGGCACTGAACAATCCGCAGCCACCGGCCAAACCGGCCGCCCCCCCCGCGCCCCTCCCGGCAGCCTGACCGCGTCATTGCCCGCCGCGGTCGGCCCGCAAGCGCCCGGTGACGCCGGTTTGCGTTTGGGCAAAACCTATGTATCATGTGAACTATTGCGCATAAGTTCCGGAAAAAACGTGGTTTTTTAATTTTACCGGATGCGGCGCCTGCCCACGCCCCCCCAAACGGATGACGAGCCAGCTCGAACAGGAAGTCGCCCACTATCAAGAGTGGCGGGTTCAGATGATCACCGGGATCGAGTCCTATAAATCATGGCTCGATACCAACGGCTACGCCGACATCCAGCAATCGCTGCGCATTTACGATCTGATTGAAAGTCTGCGCAACGACCGCATGACGCTCGCCTTCCTCGCTGAATTTTCGCGCGGCAAAACCGAGCTGATCAATGCGATGTTCTTCTCGGATTTCAAGCAGCGCCTGCTGCCATCCAATGTCGGCCGCACCACCATGTGTCCGACGGAAATTTTTCATGATCCCGCCGACGAGCCGTACATCCGCCTGTTGCCGATCGAAACCCGCAAGCGCCAGGAAAGCGTCAGCGCGTTAAAGCGCCAGTCGGTCGAGTGGATCAAGGTCAAACTGGACATCGATTCGCGCGACGAGATGACCAGCGCGATGCAGCACCTGGTCGAGGTCAAATCCGTCAGTCTGGAAGAAGCCAGGTCGCTCGGCCTGTGGGATGAAAACGACCCGATGGCCAGCACCGTCGTCGTCAAGGAAGGCGGCATGGTTGAGATACCGGCCTGGCGCCACGCCATCATCAGCTATCCGCATCCGCTGCTGAAGAGCGGGCTGGTCGTGCTCGACACGCCGGGCCTCAATGCGCTGGGCACCGAACCCGAATTGACGCTGTCGATGATCCCGAATGCGCACGCCATCCTGTTCATTCTTGCCATCGACACCGGCGTCACCAAATCTGACCTCGAAGTCTGGCAGAAATACGTGCAGCCGGCGGCGACCCGCCGCATCGCTGTGCTGAACAAAATCGATCTGATGTGGGACGAATTGAAAACCCCCGAACAGATTGCCGCCGATGTGAACCGACAAATCGATTCGACCTCCGAACTGCTGTCGGTGCCGCGTTCGCACGTGATGGCGGTATCGGCGCAAAAAGCGTTGCTGGCGCGCGTCCGCGACGACAATGACCTGCTGGCAAAAACCGGCATCGAACAGCTTGAACACCTGCTCGCCTCCGAAATCATCCCGGCGAAACAGGAGATCATGCGCGCCGCGGTGCAGCGCGAGATCGGCACCATGGTCGCGGCCTCACGCACCGCAGTGGCCAACCAGCTCACGGCGACCGCCACCGAGTTGAAGGAACTCTCGGTGATGTCGGGCAAGAACCGCAGCATGGCGCAGACCATGATTGCGCGGCTGGAGGCGGACCGCAAAAATTACCAGGCCACGGTGCAGGCCTTCCGCGCCACCTACAACACGGTGACCGGCCAGGGCGCGACGCTGCTCAAGCAGCTTGACGACGATTCGATTGAAGCGCTGCTCAACAAGGACCGCGAGTTCATCGAAGGCGCGTGGACCACGGCAGGCCTCTGGAAAAGCATCCAGATGCTGTTCCAGCACTTTACGCTGGTGTCGAGCAAGATCCTCAACTTCGCAAACCAGATCAAGGGCCTGGTCGACATGACCTACGGCCACTTTCACGAAAAATTCGGCTTCGCCAAGCTCACGCCGCCGTCGCTCAATCTGGAAAAACACACGTTGACCATGACCGGCCTGCAGGCCACCGCCAAGCAGTTCTGTCATGATCCGGTCAATGTCGCCAAATATAAACACTTCGTCGTGCAGAAATTCTACGAGGGCCTCGTCGGCGAGGCGCGCAGCGTGTTTGAAATGACACGACTGGATGTCGATGCATGGCTGAAATCGGCGCTCAACCCGCTGAACCTGCAGATCAAGGAACATGAGGGCGTGCTGTCCAAGCGGCTCGAAAATTTCAAGAAGATCCGCGACAACATCGGTTCCGTCGAAGGCCGCATCAAGCAGCTTGAAACGCAGCGCACGGTGCTTGCACAACAACGCGAAGTGCTGGCGCGCATTCAGGCGAGCCTCGACGGCAACGATCCGGTGCAGGTCGCTACGCCTGCGGCCGCGGCCCCGGAACTGCAAGCCGCCCTGGTCTAGCGCCTAGAGCGCCGCCTCCAGGCGCTCGCACAGGGTTCTGAGTATTTCGATCCGCGCAAAATACTTGTCATTGGCAGGGACCAGCACCCACGGCGCGTGATCGTTGCTGGTGCGTTCGATCATGTCGCAGACGGCGCTTTCATAAGCGTCCCACTTCTTGCGATTGCGCCAGTCTTCCCCGGTGATCTTGAAACTCTTGAACGCCGTTTTCTCGCGCTCGCGAAAACGCCGCAGCTGCTCTTCCTTGGTAATGGTGAGCCAGAACTTGGTGACGACGCCGCCGGCCTCGACCAGTTGCGCCTCGAAATCGTTGATTTCGTGATAAGCACGCATCCAGTCCGCTTCCGAGCAGAATTTCTCGACGCGCTCGACCAGCACGCGACCGTACCACGAACGGTCAAAAATCGTCACTCGTCCGCAGCGCGGCATGCTGCGCCAGAAGCGCCACAGATAAGGCTGGGCGCGCTCCTCCTCGGTCGGTGCGGCAACCGGCGTCACCTGATAGTGGCGCGCATCCATCGCACTGGTAACACGCCGGATGGCACCGCCCTTGCCGGCCGCATCGGCCCCTTCAAAAACGATGATCAGCGACTTCTGCCGGAATTTTTTGTGGCGGCTGAGCAGATTAAGCTGGCCCTGGTATTTTTCGAGTTTTTTGGCGTAGGCCTTGTGCGTGAGGCTGTTGTTGTACTCAAGCGCCGTAAGCAGCGTGCGGCCGTCCACCGCGGCCTCGGCCAACGCCGCGGATTTGCTCACCGCCGGCCGTTTTCCGGAAAGCCGTTTTTTGAGCGCGTCGAGCACCGTGCGGCCGACCGTCAGATAACGATAGTTCGGATCAGACCCTTCGACCACCAGCCACGGCGCATAGCCGGTGCTGGTTTCGCGCAACGCGTCTTCTGAAACCTGGCGGAATTTGTCGTAGAGTTTGAAACGCTGCCAGTCGGTGTCGGTCACGCGCCAGCGCGTCTTCGGATCGGCCTCGAGTGCCTTCAAGCGGGTCTTCTGCGCCTTCTTCGACAGATGAAACCAGAATTTCAGAATCAGCGCGCCTTCGTCGGCCAGCATGCGCTCGAACTGCACAATCTCTTCCATCGCCAGCTTCATTGCCGCGTCATCGGTCCTGCCGGTCACACGATTGACGATCGGATCGGTATGCCAGGCGCCAAACAGGATGCCGATACGGCCCTTCGGCGGCAGCCCGCGCCAATAGCGCCACATGCGCGGACGTTCGCGTTCCTCGTCGGACATTTCGCCGAAGGCCTGCGTGCGGATATGCCGCGGGTCCATCCA
Source organism: Chitinophaga pinensis (assembly GCA_943329075.2). Lineage (GTDB taxonomy): Bacteria > Pseudomonadota > Gammaproteobacteria > Burkholderiales > SG8-41 > PALSA-1004. The sequence goes on from CALQCM020000020.1 coordinate 53,104, forward strand.
CTCGTTGAGGATGTTGACGGTTTCGCCCTTGCCCGCGCCGTCGACGCCGCCGATGATGATGATCACCGGAAAGCTCTTGTCAGCCAGCAAATCGTACTGCACCTTGAGCAGCGCCTCGCGCAACTTCGGCACCGCCTTGTCGTATTCGCGACCGGAAATGCGATGACCCAGTTCAGCCGATTCAAACATGCAGACCCCCTCCCCGCCGATCATCGGCGGCATGACGAATATTTTCCGCGGCCGTTTCGTTTTAACGTTGACCCACGTCAAGCAGCCGCGTTTTTCGCTGTATGGATAATGATCAGGCATAATATGTGCGATTTTCGGCACTGCCTTCGGCTCAGGATCCCCTATGAATAACGACCTTACGATCATCTGGGGGCAGGCTCTGGACGCGTTTTCGTTCCCCGAAATGCCCTACCTGATGGCGACAGCGGTCGCGCTGTCGGCCATGCTGTACAGCTTTCGCCCCGAATATCGCGCCGCGCTTTTCCACACGCTCGGCTTTTATGTGGCCAGCCTGGTTGCTTTGTGGGCCAGCGCCATCATCGGCGCGCTTGAACTGGGCACCGCCGCGGCGGTGCTGCGCGAAACCGCCATCATTGCCGGCGGCATCGCCATCATCCGGCTGGCCGGACTGTTCATATTCCGCGTCGCCCTGCGCTGGATCCGCGTTGATCCGCCGCGCATTGTCGAGGACGTGCTGGTGATGCTGGGCTACCTTGCCTGGGGCATGGTGCGCTTGCGTTATGCCGGCCTCGACCTCTCGCAAATCGTCACGACGTCGGCGCTGATGACGGCCGTGCTCGCCTTCTCAATGCAGGACACGCTCGGCAATCTGCTCGGCGGCGTCGCTCTCGAACTCGATTCATCGCTGGCGGTGGGCGATTGGGTGCGCGTCGACGATGTCGAGGGCCAGGTCGTCGACATCCGCTGGCGTTCGACCTCGATACAGACCCGCAGCTGGGATACCGTGGTCATCCCCAACAGCTATCTGATGCGCAACCGTTTCGTCGTGCACGGACGACGCCGCGGCGCGCCACAGCAGTGGCGGCGCGTGATCTGGTTCAACGTTGATTACAGCGCACCGCCGGCCAGGGTTATCGAAAACACCGAAAACGCGGTGCGCGCGGCCGCCATCGACGGGGTCGCCGCGACGCCCGCGCCGCAGTGCGTATTGATGGACTTCGAACACGGTTACGGACGTTATGCCCTGCGTTACTGGTTGACCGATTTTTCACGCGACGACCCGACCGATTCCGAGGTGCGCATACACGTGCTGACGGCCCTGCAGCGCGCCGGTTTCCGCATCGCGGTGCCCGAATACAGCCTGCACACCGTCAAGGAAAGCGGCAAACATGTGCTGGAAGTGCATGCGCGCGAAATCACTCACCGCCTCGATGCGCTCAAACGCGTCGACCTGTTTGCCGGCATGAGCGCGCAGGAATTGCAGACCATCGCCGAGCGGCTGGTCTTCGCGCCGTTTGCCAAAGGCGACGTGATGACGCGGCAGGGTGCGGTGGCGCACTGGCTCTATATTCTTACCAGCGGCAGTGCCGACGTGGTGGTCGACCAGCCGGGCGGCGAGCGGCGCATCGTCAACAGCCTGCCGGCCGGCACCTGTTTCGGCGAAATGGGTCTGTTGACCGGGGAGCCGCGCCGCGCCACCGTGATTGCCGCCGCCGATGTCGAGTGCTACCGCCTGGACAAAATATCGCTTGAAGACGTGCTGCGCACGCGCCCGACGCTGGCCGAGGATTTCTCGCGCATGCTGGTCACGCGCCAGACCGATTTGGACCAGAAGCTCGAGCAGGCGGATGCGGCGCAATTCGCGCGCAAATCCGCGCATGAACATTCTGAAATTCTTGCCAGGATCCGCAACTTCTTCGGCCTCGAGCGGGGCTGAACGCCACGCCCGTTACATCAGCACGATGTCGAACTGTTCCTGGTTGTATTGCGACTCGACCTGCAGCGACACCGACTTGCCGATGAAATCGGAGAGCATCGCCAGGCTCTGCGACTCCTCGTCGAGGAACATGTCGATCACATGCTGCGAACCGAGTATGCGGAACTCGCGCGCATCGAACTGGCGCGCTTCGCGCAACAGTTCGCGCAGGATCTTGTAGCAGACGGTCTGCGCGGTCTTCAGTTCGCCACGCCCTTCGCACACCGGACAGGGCTCGCACAGCACATGGGCGAGGCTTTCGCGCGTGCGCTTGCGTGTCATTTCAACGAGGCCGAGCTGCGTGAAGCCGTTGACCGTCATCCGCGTGCGGTCGCGCGCCAGCGCCTTGCGGAACTCATTGAGCACGGCATTCTTGTGCTCTTCGTTGTCCATGTCGATGAAATCGACAATGATGATGCCGCCCAAATTACGCAGGCGCAGCTGGCGTGCGGCCACCTGCGCCGCCTCCAGGTTCGTTTTAAAGATCGTGTCGTCGAAATTGCGGCCGCCGACGAAACCGCCGGTATTGACGTCCACCGTCGTCAACGCCTCGGTCTGGTCGATGATCAGATAGCCACCGGACTTCAGATCGACACGTCGGGCCAGCGCTTTTTCGATTTCGTCTTCGACGCCGTACATGTCGAACAGCGGCCGCTCGCCGGCATAATGCTCGAGCCGCGGCGCCACATTCGGCGTGAACTCCTGCGCAAATGACTGAACCTTCTGAAAGGTCTCGCGCGAATCGATGAGGATGCGGGTGGTGTCGTCGTTGACGAAATCGCGCGCCACGCGCAAGCCGAGATTCAAATCCTGGTAGAGCGCGGCGGCCGGCGCGGCGCTTTTCGCCTTTACCTGGATGTCGCTCCACAGCTTGCGCAGGTAATCGATGTCGGTGGCCAGCTCGCGATCGCTGGCGGCTTCCGCCATGGTGCGGATAATGAAGCCGCCTGTGATGTCCGGCGGCAGCAGTTGCTGCAGCTTGTCGCGCAGATGCAGGCGCTCTTCCTCGTCCTCGATGCGCTGCGAAATGCCGATGTGGGACTCTTGCGGCAGATACACCAGCAGGCGTCCGGCGAGGCTGATCTGCGTCGACAGCCGCGCGCCCTTGGTGCCGATCGGGTCCTTGATCACCTGCACCATGATGTTCTGGCCTTCGGACAGCAGGCGCTCGATCGGTTTGGGTTCGATGCCCTCCTGCCGCTGCCCCCACAGGTCGGCAACGTGCAGAAATGCCGCGCGCGCGCCACCGATATCGACGAAGGCTGACTGCATGCCGGGCAGCACGCGCACCACGCGCCCCATGTAGATGTTGCCGACCCAGCCGCGCGCCGAAGTGCGTTCGATCTGCACCTCCTGCACCACGCCCTGCTGGATGACGGCGACACGCGTTTCCTGCGGCGTCACGTTGATGAGAATCTCTTCGCTCATGGTGCCCTGCGTGGTTTCAATCCGGGGTAATGCCCAGAGTGCCGAGTAATTCCGCTGTTTCAAACAACGGCAGTCCCATGATGCCTGAATAACTGCCGCCGATGGTCCGGATAAACACGGCGGCGCGTCCCTGCACCGCATAGGCGCCGGCCTTGTCGAGCGGCTCGCCGGTGACGACATAACGTTCGATTTCCGCCGGCGTGATAGTGCGGAATTCTACCGTAGAGGTCGACAAACGCGTGTTTACGCCGGCGGCATTCGCCAATGCAATTGCGGTAAAAACCTGGTGCGTGTGCCCCGACAGCTGACGCAGCAGTTCGCCGGCGTGTTGGGCATCGTCGGGTTTGCCGAGGATCACGCCGTCGAGCACTACCGTGGTGTCGGCAGTGAGTACCGGCAGCGCGGCGAATTTTCCCGCAATAACAGCGCGCCATCCGGCGGCGGCCTTGTCGCGCGCGACGCGCAACACGTAGCCGGGGGCGACCTCCCCGTCATGCGGTGTTTCATCAACGTCGGCGGCACCGAGCGGCAGTTCGGCGTAGGCAAAGCCGGCCTGCGTCAGCAATTCACGCCGGCGCGGGCTGCGGGATGCTAAATAGAAACGCGGGGTCGGCATCGGGATTGAGGATTGAGGATTGAGGATTGAGGATTGAGGATTGAGGATTGAGGATTGAGGAAATTGGAGTTCTTGCCTATGGATCGGTTCACTCAATCCTCAATCCCGTATTTTCGCTCGATCCTGCAGCCTATTCTCTGTGGTAAGGATGTCCGGCCAGCAGGGACACGGCGCGGTACAACTGTTCCGCCAGCATGACGCGGCAGAGACCATGCGGCAGCGTGAACGCCGACAGGCCGAGCAGCAGGTCGGCGTCGCGCCGGATCTGCGGCGCAGTGCCGTCGGCGCCGCCGATGATAAAGGCAACGTCGCCGCCATCCTGCCGCCAGCGTTCGATGCGTTTCGCCAGATCGGTGGTCGTCAACGCCTTGCCGCGCTCGTCGAGCACGACACGGACGCAACGCACCGGCAGCGCTGCCGCGATGCGTTCGGCTTCGACCGTCATCCATTTTTCGACGGTCTTGTCGGCGCCGCGGGTGGCGGGTTTGATTTCAACCAGCTCGATGCGCGATTCGCGCGGCATGCGCTGCGCGTACTCGTTGAATCCGGCGCTGATCCACGCCGGCATTTTGTGGCCGACCGCGACAACGAGAAACTTCATGTCGATATTGTTTTGGCTGAACCGGCGGAAATACCCTGCCTGGGCCCCAGGCAGCCCGCCTAGCGCGCTCCGGCGGCGCGCCGCGCCGGCAGCTCCGCGCCCCACAACTCTTCAAGGTTGTAGTGCTGGCGCACCGCCGGCTGCATGACATGCACGACGATCTGGCCCAGATCGACGAGTATCCATTCGCCGGGGTCGACGCCCTCGACGCCGTGCACGGTGGCGCCGAGCGCCTTGAGTTTTTCCTGGACGTTGTTCGCCAGCGCCTTGTTCTGGCGCGTTGATTCGCCGCTGACCACGATCACCTGATCGAACAATGCGGTGATCTTGCGCACATCGATGACGACGATGTCGCGCCCCTTGATATCTTCAAGTGCGTCAACCGCGGCCTTCACCAGCTTGTCCTGCTTCCCTGTCTTAGCGGCTTTCATTCACCTCCTGCGTAACATACAAGTTATTGCGACGAATATAGTCGAGAACCGGGTCGGGCAGCAAATAACGCGGGCTGACACCACGTGCCAGCGAGTCGCGGATCATTGATGCGGAAATGTCGAGTGCGGCGATGGACTGCGTGACGATGCCGCCGGCGGGCGACAGATGCACGCCGAACGGTTGTTGCAGCAGCCGTGCCGAGTACTCGCGCGCCAGCGGCTCCGGCATGCGCGCCAGCCACGAGTCCGGCGGAAATCCGGGGCGGTGCGCGATCACCAGGTGCGCAAGGCCGAAAAGATCGTGCCAGCGGTGCCAGGTTGCGAGTTCGAGAAAGGCATCAGCGCCGAGCAGCAGGCACAACGGCCGTGCCGCACCGACACTGCGCCGCAATTCGGTGAGCGTATCAACGGTGTAACCGGGGCCGCTGCGGCGCACCTCGCAATCGTCCACGCTGAGCAAAGGATTGCCGGCCGCCGCCAGCCGCACCATTTCCAGACGCTGTTCGGAAGTGACCTGCGGCGCCGCGCGGTGCGGTGGTGTGCCGCCGGGAATGATGCGGACTTCCGCCAGGCGCAGCGATTCACCGAGTTCCTGCGCAAGCCGCAGGTGTCCGAAGTGAACCGGATCAAAAGTGCCGCCGAAAATCCCGATGGGAGCAATGGACATCGGGTCAAATGTAATGCGTCATGTGCATGGAGTCAAAGCCGCGGCCGTGCCGCGGCAGCGCCGTTTATAAAACAAGACGGCGGATATCGGAAAGTACGCTGCCAAGGAACGCAATGAACCGCGCGCCCTGTGCGCCGTCGATCACGCGGTGGTCGTACGACAGCGATAACGGCAGCATCAGGCGCGGCGCGAACTGCTTGCCGTCCCACACCGGGCGCATCGCCGCCTTGCCGACGCCGAGAATGGCAACCTCCGGCGCATTGATAATGGGCGTGAAATGCGTGCCGCCGAGTCCGCCGAGACTTGAAATCGAAAAACAGCCGCCCTGCAGGTCGGCCGGATTGATTTTGCCGTCGCGCATGCGCGCACTGACTTCGCCCAATTCCTTGGCGATTTCGCGCAGGCCTTTTTTGTCGGCATCGCGGATTACCGGCACGACCAGGCCGTTCGGCGTATCGACCGCCACGCCGACGTGGAAATACTGCTTGAGGACAAGACTTTCGCCGTCGGGCGCGAGCGAGGCGTTGAAGTGCGGAAATTCCTTCAGCGCCACCACCACTGCTTTGACCAGAAAACCGAGCAGCGTGAACTTGATGCCCGAGGCACGCGCCTCGTCGGCCTGGCTCTTGCGAAAGGCTTCGAGTTCGGTGATATCGGCTTCATCGTTCTGCGTAATGTGCGGAATCGACAGCCAGTTGCGATGCAGAAACGCGCCGGAAAGTTTTTTGATGCGCGACAGGGCCTGCGTCTCGATCGGACCGAATCTGGAAAAATCGACCGGCGTCAGCGGCGGCAAATTGAAGCCCAATCCACCGCCACCCGCGGGCCGTGCCAATGCCGCTTTCACGTAGGCCTGCACGTCTTCGCGCAGAATACGGTTCTTCGGCCCGCTGCCCGTCACCTTCGACACATCGACACCGAGTTCGCGTGCAAAGCGTCGCACCGACGGGCCGGCGTGTGCCATGCGCGCTGCAGCGTCATCAATCGCCGGTAGCTGAGGCAGCGTAGCCGCACTGCGTGCCGCAGCGGGAGCAGCAACTTTAGGGGCCGCCGGTTTGGCCGGCGCAGCCGCAACGGGCGCGGGGGCCGACGTCGCGATTTCTTTCGCCGGCGCAACTTCCGCAGCACTGGCTTCGAGTGTCATCACCAGCACGCCTTGAGACACCTTGTCGCCGATCTTCACCTTCAATTCTTTGACCACGCCGGACACCGGCGCCGGCACCTCCATCGTCGCCTTGTCGGACTCCAGCGTCATCAGCGGATCTTCGGCCGTCACGCTATCGCCGGGCGCGACCAGAATTTCGATCACCGGAATGTTTTTGTAGTCGCCGATGTCGGGGACTTTGATTTCTACGAGGCTCATCTGCGCTATACCGTGGTCGGGTTCGGCTTCTCGGGATTGATGCCGTATTTGCTGATCGCTGCGGCAACGGTCGATTGCGGCACCAGTTCCTCGTCGGCCAGCGATTTGAGCGCGGCGACAGCAACGTAATGGCGGTTGACTTCAAAGAAGCCGCGCAGTTTTTCGCGCGTGTCGGAACGGCCGAAACCGTCGGTGCCGAGGGCGAAAAATTTGCGCCCCGGAATAAAGCCGCGCACCTGGTCGGCAAACAGCTTCATGTAATCGGTGGCGGCGATCACCGGCCCGTTGCGGTCTTTCAGGCATTCTTCGATATGGCTCATGCGCGGCGGCTGTTCCGGATGCAGCATGTTCCAGCGCTGCGCATCGAGGCCGTCGCGGCGCAGTTCGTTGAAACTGGTCACACTCCAGATGTCGGCCGAGACGCCGTATTCTTTCTCCAGCAGGTCGGCGCCGGCAATCACCTCGCGCAGGATCGTGCCGCTGCCGAGCAGCTGCACCTTCGGCGCGCCTTTCTTGCCCTTGCCTTCGCGCAGCAGATACATGCCCTTGAGAATGCCGGCTTCGGCGCCCTCGGGCATTGCCGGATGCTCGTAGTTTTCGTTCATCACCGTGATGTAGTAATAAACGTCTTCCTGCACCTGGTACATGCGGCGCATGCCGTCCTGGATGATGACGGCGAGTTCGTAGGCATAGGTCGGATCATAGGACACGCAGTTCGGAATGGTCGCCGCCTGCAGATGGCTGTGGCCGTCTTCGTGCTGCAGGCCTTCGCCGTTGATGGTGGTGCGACCGGCGGTACCGCCGAGCAGGAAGCCGCGCGCGCGCATGTCGCCCGCCGCCCACGCCAGATCACCGATGCGCTGGAAGCCGAACATCGAGTAATAGATGTAGAACGGAATCATCGGAATGCCGTGCGTGCTGTACGAGGTCGCAGCGGCAATCCATGACGACATCGCGCCGGCCTCGTTGATGCCTTCTTCGAGGATCTGGCCCTTCTTGTCTTCCTTGTAGAACATCAGCTGCTCGGAATCCTGCGGCGTGTAGAGCTGGCCGACGTGCGAATAAATGCCGAGCTGGCGGAACATGCCTTCCATCCCGAACGTTCTGGATTCGTCGGGCACGATGGGCACGACGAATTTGCCGATTTTCTTGTCGCGCACCAGCATGGTGAGGATGCGCACGAAGGCCATCGTCGTCGACATTTCGCGACCGGCACCCGACGCCTTGAGCAGCGCATCGAAGGCCGACAGCGCCGGCACTTCGAGCGGCGCGGCCTTCTGGCGGCGCGCCGGCAGATAACCGCCGAGCGCGGCGCGGTGGTCACGCATATAAGTCAGTTCGGGGGAACCTTCCTCGAACGTCAGATACGGCACTTCCTCAAGCTTTTCATCGGGCACCGGAATATCGAAGCGGTCGCGGAAGGTCTTGATCGACTCGGTACCCATCTTCTTCTGCTGATGGGTGATGTTCTGCGATTCACCGGCCTCGCCCATGCCGTAACCCTTGATGGTCTTGGCCAGGATGACGGTCGGCTGTCCGCTGTGCTTGACCGCCGCCGCATAGGCCGCGTAGACCTTGTGCGGGTCGTGACCGCCGCGATTCAGGCGCCAGATGTCGTCGTCCGACATGGTCGACACCAGTTCGAGCAATTCCGGATATTTGCCGAAGAAATGTTTGCGCACATAGGCGCCGTCCTTCGACTTGAAAGTCTGGAACTCGCCGTCGACGCATTCGTTGAGGCGTTTGAGCAACAGGCCCTTGGTGTCGCGCGCAAACAGCGTATCCCAGTAGCCGCCCCAGATCACCTTGATCACGTTCCAGCCGGCGCCGCGGAAATTGGCTTCGAGTTCCTGGATGATCTTGCTGTTACCGCGCACCGGGCCGTCGAGCCGCTGCAGATTGCAGTTGATGACGAACACCAGATTGTCGAGTTTCTCGCGGCCCGCCAGCGAAATCGCGCCGAGCGATTCGGGCTCGTCCATTTCGCCGTCGCCCATGAAGGCCCAGACCTTGCGGCCCTGCGGCTGGATGATTTCGCGGTCGCGCAGGTAGCGCATGAAGCGCGCCTGATAAATCGCCATCAAGGGGCCGAGGCCCATCGATACGGTCGGGAATTGCCAGAAGTCCGGCATCAGCCACGGATGCGGGTACGACGACAGCCCCTTGCCGTCGACTTCCTGACGGAAGTTGTCCATCTGTTCTGCGCTCAAACGGCCGAGCAAAAACGCGCGCGCATACACACCAGGCGCCGAGTGGCCCTGCACGAACACCATGTCGCCGCCGAAATTGTCGCTCGGCGCGCGCCAGAAATGGTTGTAGCCGACGTCGTACAAGGTCGCGGCCGAGGCAAAGCTGGCGATGTGACCACCGACGTTGGTGTGTTTATTGGCGCGCACCACCATCGCCATCGCGTTCCAGCGCACGTAGGCGCGAATGCGGTTTTCGATTTCATGGTCGCCGGGCGAACGCTCTTCCTGGCCGGCCAGTATCGTATTGCAGTAAGCGGTATTGGCCGAAAACGGCAGATAGGCGCCATTGCGCCGCGCCTTCTCAACCAGTTGTTCGAGCAAATATTGCGCGCGTTCCGTGCCTTCCTGACGTATGACCGAATCGAGGGCGTCCAGCCATTCCTGGGTTTCCTGAGGATCGACGTCAGGAATATCCTGCATATCCATATTTCTACCTTTTTGGGGTTGTCGGTGTCTGGTTGGTAAGACACCCCTGAACCGGCATTCGCGCTTTTGGCGCCGCACGGTTTTTCGCCATTATATCATTGCATTGAAGGCGCCGAACGGGCGAAACGCCGGCGCCAAAGCCGACTTAACAGCGGGGCATTACGCGCCCTTGAATTGCGCCGCGCGTTTTTCCAGAAACGCGGTCATGCCTTCGAGGCGGTCAGCGCTACCGAAGGTCAATGCGAACAAGCTCGTTTCCAGCGCGCAGGCATTGGCGAGGTCCATGTCGAGCCCGCGCCGCACCGCCTGCTTGCAGGCGCGCACGGCGAGCGGCGCTTTCGCCGCAATCAGGCGCGCCTGGGCGAGGCCGGTGTTCATCAGCGCGTCGGCCGCCACCATTTGATTGACCAGGCCGATGCGCAGCGCCTCGTCGGCCTTGATCTGCCGGCCCGTCGTGACGAGTTCCATCGCCAGCGCGCGGCCGACGCGACGCGCCAGACGTTGCGTGCCGCCAAAGCCCGGCGGGATGCCGAGATTCACTTCGGGCTGGCCGAACACGGCGCGTTCGGACGCGATCATCCAGTCGCAGGCCAGCGCCAGTTCGCAACCTCCACCCAGCGCATAACCGTTGACCAGCGCGATCGCCGGCACCGGCAGCTCTTCGATCGCCCGCGCGGCGTGCTGGCCGGCTGCAGAAAAAGCAAAGGCCTGCTGCGCGTTCATCGGTTTCATCGCCGCGATATCAGCGCCGGCGACAAAGGCTTTTTCTCCCGCGCCGGTCATCAGCAGGGCGCGTGCGGCGCCGTCGGCCGCAACGCGGCCGCAGGCGTGGACGATTTCGTCGAGCATCACCGCGTTCAGCGCATTGAGTGCCTGTGGACGATTGGCCGTCAGCACATAAATGCCGGGTTCGGCGTGTTCGAGAATAATGTTCTGATAGGTCATGACGTTCTCCTGGTTCGGCTTACTTGGCCGCCATGCGGATCGCGCCGTCGAGGCGGATCGTTTCCGCATTGAGCATGGCGTTCTCGATGATGAAGACGGCGAGCCGCGCGTATTCCTCGGGCTTGCCGAGACGCGACGGAAACGGCACCTGCGCGCCGAGCGAGACACGCACGTCTTCCGGCATCGCCGCCAGCATCGGCGTGTCGAATATGCCCGGCGCGATGGTCATGACACGGATGCCGAAGCGCGTGAGTTCGCGCGCGATCGGCAGCGCCATCGCGGCGACGCCGGCTTTCGATGCGCTGTAGGCAGCCTGGCCGATCTGCCCCTCGAAGGCGGCGACCGAGGCGGTATTGATGATGATGCCACGCTCGCCGTCGGCGCTGGGCGTGTTGGCGGTCATCGCCTGCGCGGCCAGGCGCAGCACGTTGAAACTGCCGACGAGGTTGATGTTGATAACGCGGCTGAACGAGTCCAGTGCGTGCGGGCCGTTACGACCAAGCACGCGTTCGGCCGGCGCCACGCCGGCGCAATTAATGAGGCCGTGCAATGCGCCGAAGGTATTGACCGCAGTATCGACGGCGCGTTGCACCTGCGCTTCATTTGTCACATCGGTTGCGACAAACCGCGCGCGCGCGCCGAGACTTTTTGCAAACGCCGCACCCGCCGCGGCATTGAGATCGGCAAGCACCACGCTGCCGCCGGCGTCGACCAGTTGCCGCGCCGTAGCCGCGCCCAGACCGGATGCGCCACCAGGAATCAGAAAACTATGGTCTTTGATCTGCATGGCGGGCGATGAAGCGAACGGGTTAACCAGCGGCTAGTTTAACCTTTACGTAGGAACCCGGCGCATCCTCGATCGCCGGCAGCTCGCCGGTTCCCGGTGCGCGCGCCGGAATTTTTTCCAGCGCACGCGATTGCGCCCACTGCGCCCAGTCGGTCCACCACGAACCGGGCTGCTGGGCTGCGCCGTCGAACCAGTCCTGCGGTGTGTCAGCGAGTTTCTCTCGAGTCCAGTAACAATATTTGTTCGCCGCCGGCGGATTGATGATGCCGGCAATGTGGCCGGAGCCGCCGAGCACAAAGCGTGTTTCGCCGGCAAACAATTTTGCGCCGGCGTAGGTCGACTTCCACGGCGCGATATGGTCTTCAATCGTCGAGATGAAATAGGCCGGCGTTTTTACCCTGGTAAGATCGATCGCCACGCCGTCGAGCGTGATACCGCCGGGCTCGCGCAAGACGTTGCGCAAATACATGTTGCGCAGATAGAAACTGTGCATGGCCGCCGGCATGCGCGTCGAGTCTGAATTCCAGTAGAGCAGATCGAACGGAAACGGCGACTTGCCGAGCAGATAGTTGTTGACGACGAATGACCAGATCAGGTCGTTGGCGCGCAGCATGTTGAAGGTACGCGCCATCTCGCCGCCCTCAAGGTAGCCGCGCTCCTCCATTTTTTTCTCGAGGTTCGCAACCTGCTGCTCGTCGATGAAGACTTCGAGTTCGCCCGGTTCGGCGAAGTCGATCATGGTGGCCAAAAAGGTTGCACTGGCGATACGTTTGTCTTTTTTGGCAGCCAGATAGCCGAGTGTGCTGGCCAGCAGAGTGCCGCCGAGGCAAAAACCGATCGCGTTGACCGACTTCTCGCCGGTGGCCCGTTCGATCGCGTCGAGCGCGGCGAGCGGCCCGCTTTTCATGTAATCGTCGAAAGTGCAGCGCGCATGCTCGGTGTCCGGATTCACCCACGACACCATGAACACGGTGTGCCCCTGCGCCACCGCCCAGCGCACGAACGAATTGTTTTCGCGCATGTCGAGGATGTAGAACTTGTTGATCCACGGCGGAATGATCAGCAGCGGGCGGCGCCAGACTTCGGGGGTGGACGGCGCATACTGGATCAACTGCATCAACTCGTTTTGATAGACCACCTTGCCCGGCGTGGTGGCCAGATTGCGGCCGACCGCGAACGCCGACGGGTCGCTCATCTTCACGCGCAGCTGCTGGCCGTTGCCCGACTCCATGTCGTCGAGCAGATTGTTCAGGCCCTTGACGAGATTCTGCCCGTGCGTGCTGAGTGTTTCGCGCAACACCTCGGGATTGGTCGCCAGAAAATTGCTCGGCGACAGCGCATCGATGTACTGGCGCGTGTAGAAGTCGACTTTCTTCGCAGCCGCCTCGTCGAGCCCCTCGACGCTACCGACCATCTGGTGCAGGTTGCGCGACGCAATCAAATACGACTGTTTGATGTAATCAAACAGAAAATTCTGTTCCCAGTCGTCATGCTTGAAGCGGCGGTCGCCTTTGGCCGGCGCAATGACCGCCTTCGCATCAAGGCCCCAGAAACGCAGCATGGTGTTGTGCCACAGCGACGTATTGTCCTGCCACAGCTTGACGTGCATTTCGGCCAGCTTCGTCGGATCGGAGAAAAGCTTGCCCGCCATGTCATAAAACGCCTGGGCAACGCCGAGTTCGTCTTTGAAAGCCGGCGCGCCCTTGCCTTGATGGCTGGCCATATAGCGACTGACGATCTGGCTGCTGCGTTGGGCGATCTCGGCATAGGCCGTGGCGAGTTCGGCCGGATCAAAGGCGGGCTTCGTTTGCGATTCTGTCACTTTGGATCTCCATTTTTCAGCAGATCAAGCTTGACGATCGATCAATAGACATAACATTAACGTTAACGTAATATCAATCTCAGCTTCGACAACACACCAGTCCAATATATTGCAACGCACAATGACAGTATACACGATTACCGATTTGGCAAAAGAGTTCAGCCTCACCACGCGCGCGATCCGCCATTACGAAGACGAAGGGCTGCTCAACCCCGCGCGCGATGGCAACAATCGACTGTTCAGCAGTCGTGACCGCGTGCGCCTCAAACTCGCCCTGCGCGGCAAGCGCCTGGGCTTCAGCCTGGCGGAGATACGCGAGTTGTTCGACCTCTACGACAACGCGCGTGACGAACGCGCGCAACTCGAAGCCCTGCTCGGCAAACTCGGACGCCATCGCGCCCAACTTGAACAACGCAGCGACGATCTTGCCGTGATGCTCAACGAAATCACTTTTTTCGAGACCCAGTGCCGCAAGCAGCTTGCGGCCGAGGCTGACAAAAAAATTCTGGGAGCGTAAATGACGCCCGGCAACAATTCATTACTTTTACGTTAACGTAATGTATAAACATCACGGCTTGGACGATTCTGCCATTTCTCCGGCTAAATCAACCATTATTTGAACCTGATTCGTATGGGGGGCGGGCATGCAGGATGATCCAGTTGTCATCGTTGGTAGCGCGCGCACGCCGATGGGCGGCTTTCAGGGCGCTTTCAAAAATCTGACCGCAGCAGCGCTGGGCGCGGTCGCCATCAAGGCGGCCATCGAACGCGCCGGTATCGAATGTTCTGCCGTCGATGAAGTGATCATGGGTAACGTGCTGTCGGCCGGACAAGGCCAGGCGCCGGCGCGCCAGGCCGCGCTCGGCGCCGGCCTGCCGTTCAGCACTGGCTGCACCACCATCAACAAGATGTGCGGCTCGGGCATGAAAGCGGCGATGCTTGCGCACGACCTGCTGCTCGCCGGTGGCAACCAGATCATGGTCGCCGGCGGCATGGAGTCGATGAGCAATGCGCCCTACCTCCTGCCAAAGGCACGCGCGGGTCTGCGCCTCGGCCACGGCGAAATCAAAGACCACCTGTTTCTCGACGGGCTCGAAGACGCCTATCAGCGCGACGACAAGGGTGGTGGCCGCTTGATGGGCACATTTGCCGAAGACGCCGCGAGCCAGTACCAGTTCTCGCGCGATGCGCAGGACGCGTTCGCCATCACCTCGCTCAAGCGTGCGCAGCAGGCCATACAATCCGGCGCGTTTACTGCCGAAATCGCCGCGGTGACTCTCAGCGGCGGCGGCGCCGCAACAACGATTGCACAGGACGAGCAACCGCTCAAAGCCAACCTCGACAAGATCCCGCAACTGAAGCCGGTGTTCCGCAAAGACGGCACCGTCACCGCAGCGAACTCCAGTTCGATTTCCGACGGCGCCGCCGCGCTGGTACTGATGCGGCTGTCAGAAGCAAAGCGGCGCGGCCTCGCGCCGCGCGCGCGCATCGTCGCCCACACCACCCACGCGCAGGAGCCGGGTTGGTTCACCACCGCGCCGGTCGGCGCAATGAAAAAACTTTTCGTGCAAAGCGGCTGGAACAGGAACGACGTCGATCTTTTCGAAATCAACGAGGCCTTCGCCGTCGTCACGATGGCGGCCATGCACGACCTCGATCTGCCGCACGACAAGGTCAACGTGCACGGCGGCGCCTGCGCCCTCGGCCATCCGATCGGTGCCAGCGGCGCGCGCATCATGGTAACGCTGCTGGCCGCCCTGGAAAAATACAATCTGCGCCGCGGCGTCGCCGCCCTGTGCATCGGCGGCGGCGAAGCCACCGCCATGGCCATCGAACGCATTTAGCCGAAAAGGACCATGCGTGGGAAACCCGATCGATTTTTATTTCGATTACTCGTCGCCGTACGGTTACATCGCGGCGATGAAAATCGACGAGCTCGCGGCAAAATACGGGCGCACGGTGGACTGGAAACCGGTTTTGCTGGGTGCGATATTCAAAGTCACCGGCGCGAAACCACTGCCGACACTGCCGCTGAAAGGCGATTACTCGTTACGCGACATCCCGCGTTCGGCGCGCTTTCACGGCCTGCCCTACAAACACCCGTCGAAATTTCCAATTGCCGGCCAGGCGCCGTCGCGCGCCTTCTACTGGGTGAACGAACACGACCCCGCGCTCGCGCGCCATCTTGCCCGCGCGCTCTATCGCGCCTACTTCGTCGACGACTGCGATATCTCAAGCCCGGAAATCACCGCCGCTGTAGCGGCCAGCGTGGGATTAAAACGCGACGATGTGCTGGCCGCCCTCGGCAACGAGGCGGTCAAGGACAAACTCAAAAACGAAGTCGAGGCGGCGATTGCGCGCGGCGTGTTCGGTTCGCCGTATTTTGTCGTCGACAACGAACCCTTCTGGGGTGTCGACCGGCTCGAACAGATGGAACGCTGGCTGGGCGGCGGCCCGTTCTGACGCGTGAATTCAGCACGCGACATTCTGCAGGCGCTTGAAGCGAACATCGTCACGCTGGCAGTCGACGCCGTCGTCAACGCCGCCAACACCACGCTACTCGGCGGTGACGGAGTATGTTTGGTAGTAGGTAATTCTTGCATTCACTTAGCGCCACCCTCGACCGTCTTTTTTTTTGACCGTTACTCTCGCGTAGTCGATTCCATCGAGAATTAGGTATTCTTTACGCCCATCTTTGATTTTACCCGTGTATTTGATCCCATCGTTAATGATGGGCTGTTGAGGCCGAATGAAAATTGACCAGTTTATGAAGGTTGTGCCGAAGGAAAATTGACCAGGGTGTTCAATCGACCTGCTTACTTTTTAAGCAGGGAGTCGAGGTGATCACAATGGACATGTTGGGCA
>CALQCM020000021.1 GCA_943329075.2 Chitinophaga pinensis
CGACTCCCTGCCCACCCTTCACCCGCTTGACAGCCAGTTCCTTGAACTCCGCCGTGTATTCCTGCTTCGGTATCTTGAACATCAGTTTCCTCCCGTTTCGTCATCCTATCGACTTACTCATGGAAGACGAAATTGCGGGGGAAGCTCACTTACACGTCAGGTGACCACGGTCTCCTCGGCAATGTTTACCATGAAGGGGGCAACACCGGAAACGTGAATGGGGCCATGCATAACGCCATTTTGGAAGCTTTGCGATCTGGCATCGCAATCGTCCTCGTAACAAATCTCCCACGCGGTCAGGTGTTCCCAATCTACGGGTTCCCAGGCGGCGGAAATGCACTGATGGACGCGGGTGCCGTCATGGCTGAAGATCTTAAGCCGCGAAAAGCGCGGCTTCTGTTAATGTTCGCTCTCGGCCAGACGCGGGATATCAAACGACTCCGAGAAATGTTTTTAAACGCCTGACCTATAGAGCGACGCTCAAATGCTTTTCGCGTCCCCTGCCCTGCCGTGTCGAAAACCGGGCGCCCTGTGTGTTGCAGCCGATTTGCATTTGATTAGTTGGGGGTGTCAATCTGAGATTGACCACCACCTCAAATCGACAACAACTGGTCAATGCACAATCGGCACGGGGGCAATTTGGAATCGGCGGGAACAACCGGTCTGCTCAATCTAATCTGCGCAGTCTCGGAAACAAAGCTACGATTACCCACGTCATGAACAGGGCGCTTGCAGCATACCCCGCCTGCGCCGCAGGACTGCCAAAGCGATCGGCGACCGCGCCTGCGATAAAATTGCCGATCGGTAATGCAATCACCACACCGGTGCGCAGCCCCATTACCCGGCCGCGCATCGATTGCTCGGTGTGACTCAATATAAGAGTGGCGATTACAGTCCAGCATATCGCCTGGGCAAATCCAGCCACAAACACAAGCGCAGCCGAAACCGAGTATCGCGTAGAAAGTGCGAAAAGTAGCAAGGCCGTCGACCAGCCGTAACAACTCCAGATCAGCAGCCTTCCCCTGTGCCTGACATGGCCAAGCAAAACAATCCAAATACCGGCCGCGAGCGCACCGATGCCCGCCATCGACGTGAGCATGCCGTAGCCCGCCGGTCCCGCGTCCAGAATATAACGCGCGAATAACGGTAGGAAGGAATACCTGTATGGCGCAGCAAGCAGGTTCATCAGAAAAGCGATTGCCAGCAGAATTAAGACGGTCTGGTTACCCCAGACATACCTGAGGCCGCCGATCAGGCTCTTCAATGGTGAATCCTCCACCATCGGGGTTGACTGCTTGACGCTCTTCATCCTGAGTAGCACCGTCAGGTCGAAGACATAGATGCCTGCGATCAGTCCATAAGCTCCGGCCATGCCTAATATCGGAATCAGCATGCCCCCTAAAGCCGGGCCAATAACTACGGTGATTTCCATGGCAACCGCATTAAGCGCAACGGCGTTGGTCAATTGCTCCTTTTTAACCAGGTCCGGTATCAAGGCGTTACGGGCCGGATTGTCTATCGCCCAGGTAAGACTGCTGGCCAGCGCCAATGCAATGACATGCCAAAGCGCAAGCCAGCCAGAAACGACAAGCAAAAGCATAAGGGTCGATACCGCCAGATTGATCAGCGACGCGATGATCAGGAGCCGCCGGCGATCCATGCGGTCCGCAACAACCCCCATAAATGGCGCTGCGATATAGCCAGCCATCTTGCTACCGGCAACGATACCCACCCACAGCGCGGAATCCGTCAGCTCCAGCGTCAGCCAGCCGATCACCACCATATCGGCCCACCGCGCCGTAGAGGAAAGCACACTGGCAATCCATAGCATGCGGAAGCCACGATGGCGCAGGGCATCTAACTGTTGCATCCGCCCCAAGCACAGCAGGAATTTTTTAATCATGCTGAGTTCACTCTTCGCGCATTCGTTGGCTGTGTATTGATGACCTAAGCTTGCAATACTGCAGCGGAATAGCGGGTCCTACCACCGCCACGCGGCAAACACTGGTCAATGCGCAATCGGCCGGTTGGTCTTTTCGTAGTCTTTCACCAGCTTCTGGTAGCGGTAAGTCGACACCTCGATCAGGCCCCAATCAATGGAGCCTGTGCTCCCATCGAGCTTTACGGAGAAGTCTGCCAAGTCCCATTCATCGAATCGCGCGGCAAACCTTGAATTAGCGGCCTTCTTTAGCTCCTTGGTGCGGGTCGGTTTGCCATATTGACTCGTGAGCGCGGCGAGTGCTCCACTCTGCGCCTGAAGCCCCCACGTCCCGACTTGCACCGACTCCACGATACCTTGGACCGTAATGACTTTGAGTTCCCCGCGGACATAGGGCGGCACCCCGGATCTGGGAAGTGCCACGTAATACTCATCGCCTCCCGATTGCTTGCGGTTGGTCAAGCTGCCATTGATGCAAAGTCTGGAAGTAAATGTGCCGCTACCCGCGCCGCAATCCGGCAAGAGAAACCGCGATCCGAGCTCGATGCCCATAACGGTTTTGTCCTGTGCGGCGGCAAATGCAGTCGGCGAGGGCAGTATTAAGCATACGATGAGCAGGATACGGATATTGAAGGTCATGTTTCGGAGCATTCATAGGAGCATATAGGGAATTCAAACTATTTTTCGTTTTCGCAACTAAATTGCCGGATAAAAATAATAGTGGTCACAATCAGACATTGAAAAAAGCATAATCGCGGGTCAAAAAGACAAGTGGTCCAAAGCCGCACCATTCAGAATGGGGATTGTAGCTTCCCGCCAAGCCGCCCAATCTTTGACGCAATTACAATTGCACAATACCATTTTTATTTTTTCCTATCACGCCCACCGCCATCTTGCCGTGATGACACATTCGTCGCGATTGGGCTACAATATCCGTACAAAATAAGCAAAGCTTCGGCTTGGCAGGCGATGCGAGAGCAAGTTCGATTTGCAAATAGTTTTTCACTGTTCGTCCTGCACGCATTAGACCGAATTTCACAATTTCAATATCTAACGACAGATCCGCTTTAGTCACGTCGTTTGCACCTTCTATCAGGACTTCAAATATGCCCAAAGCTGCAAGCCGCGCGAAAAAATCGCCGCCGCGGTCCTCGCCGGACGCAACTGTTGCCAAGCTGAAGCAGAAAATCGCCGCGCTGCAGGCGGAAAATGCCGAGCTGAAAAACGAACTCGAGCAATATATCGAGAAATGGGAAACGCTGGATGGCGACGCCGTCAAGGTGCTCATCTATCTGTCACGCCACAAGACCGCTGTGGCGAAAGAAATCGCCAAAGCCGATGGCGCGAACGTTCAAATCGCCGATCAGTATCTGAAGTATCTGGCGCAACATCACTATGTGCGTTCCCCCGCCGCTACCAAACCCTACAGCATTCTGCACAAGGGCGTGCGCTATCTTCAAGAGCGCGGGTTGATCGACTGAACATCAGCGGCACCGTTGCGGTTGCGCCCGCGCCCGGTTCCAGCTGCAATCCTCACCGGAACTGATTGATGGCGAACGCGCTTACCCTGCTCAAAGAGGTCTTCGGCTATCCCGCGTTTCGCGGCGCACAGGCCGACATCATTGAACATGTTGCGACGGGCGGTGACGCGCTGGTGTTGATGCCCACCGGCGGCGGCAAGTCGCTGTGTTTCCAGATTCCAGCCTTGTTGCGCGACGGCTGCGCGGTAGTGGTGTCGCCTTTGATCGCGCTCATGCAGGACCAGGTCGCCGCCCTGCGCGAAGCCGGCGTCAATGCGGCTTTACTCAATTCGTCGCTCGATGCGCAGGAAGCTGCGCGGACCGAGCGCGACTTTGTCGCCGGCAAATTCGATCTGCTCTATGTGGCCCCCGAACGCCTGGTCACGCCGCGGTTTCTCGAACTGCTGCGGCGCGCACGGCTGTCGCTTTTCGCCATCGACGAAGCGCATTGCGTCTCGCAGTGGGGGCACGACTTTCGCCCGGAATACATCCAGCTGTCGATTCTGCATGAGCAGTTTCCCGAGGTGCCGCGCATTGCGCTCACGGCCACCGCCGACGAACTCACGCGCGCCGAAATTCTCAGCCGGCTGCAACTCGAAGCCGCGCGCGTTTTCATTTCCAGCTTTGACCGGCCCAACATCCGCTACGCCATCGCCGAGAAAAACAGCGCGCGCGACCAGCTGCTCGCCTTCATGCGTGCCGAACACGCCGGGGAAGCCGGTATTGTTTACTGCCTGTCGCGCCGCAAGGTGGATGAAACCGCCGCCTGGCTGACTGCGCAGGGCATACCCGCGCTACCCTATCATGCCGGCCTTGATCAGCAGACACGCGCGCAACATCAGGCGCGCTTCGTCAACGAAGACGCCGTCGTCATGGTGGCGACGATTGCCTTTGGCATGGGCATCGACAAACCGGACGTCCGTTTTGTGGCGCACCTCGATCTGCCCAAAAGCATTGAAGCCTATTACCAGGAAACCGGCCGCGCCGGACGTGACGGACTGCCGGCCGACGCGTGGATGGCCTATGGCCTCGGCGATGTCGTGCAACAGCGCCGCATGATCGACGAATCCGAGGCCGACGAAACCTTCAAGCGCGTCTCTTATCGCAAACTTGAGGCGCTGGTCGGACTCGCCGAAACCGCCGGTTGCCGGCGCGTGCTTCTGCTGACCTACTTCGGCGAAGAGAGCACGCCCTGCGGCAATTGCGACAACTGCATCACGCCACCGCGCGTGTGGGACGGCACCGAAGCTGCGCAGAAGGCGCTCTCCTGCGTTTACCGCACCAACCAGCGTTTCGGCGCCGGTCATCTGATCGACGTCTTGCGCGGTAACGACACCGAGCGCACGCAGCGTTTTGGTCACGATCAGATCAAGACCTTCGGCAGCGGCAGCGACCGCGGCGACAAACAATGGCGCGCCGTGTTCCGGCAACTGATTGCGCTCGGTTATCTCGAAGCCAACGAACACGGCGCTTTGCAATTGACCGACGCCGCGCGCGGCGTGCTCAAAGGAGAGGTCAGCGTTTCATTCCGTGAAGAAGCGGAAACGCCGCGCAAACGCGAACGCGGCGGAAAAAAAGCGGCCTTCATCGACAGCCTCAACAATCCGGCCGCCGGCCCCTTGCTCGATGCTTTACGGGCGTGGCGCGCGGCGACCGCACGCGAGCACAATGTGCCCGCCTACGTGGTGTTTCACGACAGCACGCTCGAAGCGATTGCCGCCAATCCGCCGCGCTCGCTGGACGATCTGCGCGGCATCTCGGGCATAGGCGCCAAGAAGCTCGAACGCTATGGCGAGGCTCTGTTGAATCTCGCCACCAACAGCAACGAACAGTCCTTCAATTAAAGAACTAGCGGTCGCAATTGATCACGGCACGTATCTGTTCGATACCGGCCGGATCGTCCAGCGTCGTTAGATCTCCGGGATCCCTCCCCTCGGCAATCGCCTGAATACTCCTGCGCAGCACCTTGCCGGATCGCGTTTTCGGCAGCAACGTCACGAAATGCACGCGCGACGGCCGCCCGACCGGGCCGAGCGCTTTATCGACGACAGCAAACACTTCGCGCTCCATCGCGGCTCGGCCTTCCACTGTGCCGATGGTTGAGACATCCTTGAGCACGGCAAAGGCCATCGGCACCTGGCCCTTGATCGCGTCGTGCACGCCCACCACCGCAACTTCGGCGATGTTCGGATGCGCGCTGACTGCCTCCTCGATTTCGCGCGTGCCCAGACGGTGGCCGGCGACATTGATCACGTCGTCGGTGCGGCCGAGGATGAAGTAATAGCCGTCCTTGTCGCGGATGCCCCAGTCGAAGGTCGTGTAAACCAGTTGGTTCTTGAAACTGGTGAAATAGGTTTGCACGAAGCGTTCGTCCTGGCCCCAGACAGTACTCATGCAGCCTGGCGGCAGCGGTGGCGTCACCGTCACCACGCCCTTTTCGTCGGCAGCGACCTCCTCGCCGGTGCCCTCGTGCAACAACCGCACGTCGTATCCGTAGGCCGGAAAGCTCGGGCTGCCGTATTTTGCAGGTGTTGCCTCGACGCCCGGGATGCTCGATAGCAATGCCCAGCCGGTTTCCGTCTGCCAATAATGATCAAGCACCGGCACGTTCAAGGCTTCTGAAATCCAGCGTGCGGTTGGCTCGTCGAGCGGCTCCCCAGCGAGAAACAGATAGCGCAATGAGCTGACGTTGTACTTTTTCAGAAAGGCCGGGTCCTGCTTTTTCAGCACACGAATCGCAGTCGGCGAAGAAAACATCACGCTGACCTTGTGCTGTTCGACGATCTTCCACCAGATGGCCGGATCCGGACGGATTGGCAACCCCTCGTACATCACCGTCGCCATGCCATGGATTAGCGGGCCATAGACGATGTAGGAGTGGCCGACGACCCAGCCGATGTCCGAGGTCGTGAACATTGTTTCGCCCGGCTTGCCGCAGTAGATGTGCTGCATCGATGCGGCCAGTGCGACTGCATAGCCGCCGGTATCGCGCTGCACCCCCTTTGGTTTACCGGTGGTGCCGGAGGTATAAAGAATGTAGGAAGGCTCGCTCGACTCCAGCCAGGTCACCGGCACCGCGGCATCCATGTGCTTTGCGCGCAGTTGCGCGTAATCCAGATCGCGTCCGGCAACAAGTTGGAGGCCGCTGTCGATGCCGCGATTGACGATGATCACCTTCTGCGGTGGATGCGCCGACAGTTTGATTGCTTCATCAACGAGCCCCTTGTAGGGCAACGCCTTGCCGCCACGCATGCCGGCGTCCGCGGTGAACATCAGCTTGGGTTTCGCATCGTCGATGCGCGAGGCCAGACTGTGCGAGGCGAAGCCGCCGAACACCACCGAATGGATGGCGCCCAGCCGTACACAGGCGAGCATGGCAAACACCGCCTCCGGCACCATTGGCATGTAGATCAGGATGCGGTCGCCCTTGACGATGCCCTGCTCGCGCAACACCGCTGCGCAGCGGTTGACCTCGGCATGCAGTTCACGGAACGTATACGTTTGATCGAGACCGGTTTCGCTCGAAATATAAATCAGCGCATTTTGATCGCCGCGGTCCTTGAGATGACGGTCGACCGCGTTGTGGCAGAGATTGGTGGTGCCGCCGACAAACCATTTGGCAAAAGGCGGATTGCTGTAGTCGAGCACCTTTTCGAACGGTTGCTGCCAGTCGATGGCGGTCGCCTGTTCGCGCCAGAATGCGTCGCGGTCGGTGATCGAGCGCTGGTGAAATTCGCGATACGTTGCCATGCAGACTCCTCCTGAATGACTTAAACGGGGCCGTCTGGCAGACGGCTCTTATGCGATTTTTACAACTGTTCTGCCGCGTGTTTGCTGTTTGAGCATTTTTTCGAAGGTGGCTGACAAATCGTCCAACGTTATGGTGTTGGCGATTTGTGTGATTTGCGGCGGTTTCAGGTCCGAGGCCAGACGCGACCAGACAGTCTGGCGCAGGGCCATCGGCGTGGCGGCCGAATCAACGCCGATCAGGCGCACGCCGCGCAGGATAAAGGGCAGCACCGTGGTGTGCAGTTCGATGCCGCCGGCATTGCCGAAGCTGCCGATCACGCCATGCTGTTGCATGCTGCGGATCATGGCGGCCAACTGATCGCCGCCGACCGAATCCAGCCCTGCCGCCCACAGCGATTTTTCAAGCGGCCGCGTGCCGGCCGGCAATGCGTCGCGGCCGAGCACTTCTGCCGCGCCGATGGACTTCAGGTAATCGTGTTCCGCGCTCTTGCCGGTGACTGCGCTCACCTTGTAACCGAGCTTCGCCAGCATGCTGATGGCGAGACTGGCACAGCCGCCGGTGGCGCCGTTGACGACCACCTTGCCGCCCGCCGGCGTCATGCCGTTGTGTTCGAGCAGATGGATGGCGAGCGCGGAGGTGTAGCCTGCGGTGCCAATCGCCATCGATTCGAACAGGGTCAGGCCGCGTGGCAAGGGCACCACCCAGTCGGCGCGCACGCGCATCATGCCGGCATAACCGCCGTCGTGTCCGACGCCGAGATCGTAGCTGGTGCAGATCACCTCATCGCCGGCTTTGAAGCGGGCATCAGTCGATGAGACTACGGTGCCGCAACCATCGATACCACCGACACAGGGAAAGCGCCGGACGACCTTGCCAGCACCGGTGCCGGTCAGCGCGTCCTTGAAGTTGACGCTGGAATAGGCGGTACGGATGACGACTTCGCCGGCGTCGAGTTCGTCGAGCGACATTTCGACGAGGCGGCCTTTGCCCTTGCCGTTCTCTTCGAAAATCCGGTACGCGGGAAACTTCTCCATCCGTCCTCCCCGTTTCTTGATCTAGGGCAAATGCGGCTCGCTCAGATATTGATGCGTTCGCATTTCCGTGAGGCGGCTGACCGTGCGTATGAACTGGTCGCCGCCTTCCGCCATAGGATACAGCGCTTCGGGCTCGTCCGCCGCCGACATGATCAATTTGACGCGGCGATCGTAGAACTCGTCGATCAGCCACGTGAAGCGGCGCACCACGTCGGCATTGTTGCGGCTGAAGTACGGGATGCCGGACATGACGATGGTGTGGTAACGCCGTGCGAGTTCGATGTAGTCGGCCTTGCCGCGCGGGCCGTCGCATAATTCGGCGAAATAAAACCAGGCCACACCGCGTCCCAGTTTGCGCGCATGGATTACGCGCCCCTCGATTTCGAGCGCCGTGTCTTCGGCCGCTTCATGGCGCGATATCTTTTCGAAGGCCTTGTCGAGCCGCGTATCGGCGCCCGCGCCGGTGTGATAAACACCCGCACTTTCCAGTTCGCGCAGGCGGTAATCCACGCCCTGATCAACGTTGATCACTGCGAGGTTTTTCTTGAGCAACTCGATGGCAGGCATAAACTGGCTGCGCTGCAATCCATGCGGATAAAGTTCTTCAGGATGCTGGTTGGAGGTGGTGACCAGCACCACGCCGTTTTCGAATATGCCCTCGAGCAGCCGCCGCATCAGCATCGCGTCGGTGATATCGGTGACGTGAAATTCGTCGAGACAAAGCAGGCGCGTATCACGCGCAATTTCGCGCGCAATGATGCGCAGTGGATCCTCTTCGCCCTGATGACGATTCAGGGCGTGGTGGATCTCCTGCATGAAGCGGTGAAAGTGAATGCGGCGTTTGCGCGCGACCGGCGCGCAATTGAAAAAGCTGTCCATCAGAAAGCTTTTGCCGCGGCCCACCCCACCCCACAGGTACAAGCCGGGAACGGTGCGCCGGCGTGCCAGCAAACGGATCAGCGAGGCTTCCAGCCGTTCAAGCCCGGCGACATCCTCGTAGAGCCGTTGAAAGTGCTGCAGCGCATTGAGTTGCGCGGCGTCCGGCTCGAAGCCGTGGACGCGCGCATGCTGGCGCACCCATTCGACGATATCCGAGCTTTCCTGCGGCAGCGCAAAGTGACCATAGCGGTTTTCACCGCCGGCGCCTGAATCTTCGTTCACAACTCCTGCCGCCTAAAGATTCAGGGTGCGCTTGTCGACCGCCAGCGCCGCTTCCTTCATGGCTTCGGACAGTGACGGATGGGCGTGGCAGATCAACGCAATGTCTTCCGACGAGGCGCCGAATTCCATCGCCACCACCGCCTCGGCAATCAGTTCGGACGCCATCGGGCCGATGATATGCACGCCGAGGATGCGGTCGGTCTTGGCATCGGCCAGCATCTTCACCATGCCGGTGGTGTCGCCCAACGCGCGCGCGCGGCCGTTTGCCATGAAGGGAAAACTGCCGGCGCGGTATTCAACGCCATCGGCCTTCAACTGCTGCTCTGTTTTGCCGACCCAGGCGATTTCCGGCGAGGTGTAGATGACCCACGGCACCGTGTTGAAATCGACATGGCCGTGACGGCCGGCGATGCGTTCGGCCACCGCAACACCCTCTTCTTCCGCCTTGTGCGCCAGCATCGGTCCGCGCACGACGTCGCCGACCGCCCAGACATTGGGCAGATTGGTGTGGCAATCATCGTCAACCGTGACGAAGCCGCGCTGGTCGAGCGCCAGGCCCGCGCCGGCGGCATTCAACCCTTCCGTATTGGGCAGGCGGCCGATCGACACAATCAGTTTGTCGAAGGTCGCGCTGTGTGCCGCACCCGCCGCGTCGGTGTACTCGACAGTGACGTTCTTTTTTGTCGAGACCTTGGTAATTTTGACGCCGGTTTGCACGGCAAGGCCCTGCTTGGCGAAAATCTTCACGGCCTCTTTGGCGATCTGTTCGTCTGCCGCGCCCAAAAAGACCGGCAGCGCTTCGAGTATGGTCACTTCGGCGCCAAGGCGGCGCCAGACGCTGCCCATCTCGAGGCCGATCACGCCCGCGCCGATGACGCCGAGTTTTTTCGGTGTTTCCGCAATGGCAAGCGCACCGGCATTGGAGAGCACCAGTTTTTCGTCAAACGGCGCGCCGGGCAAGGCGCGCGGGCTGGAACCGGTGGCAACGATGACGTGCCGGCCTTCGATCGTTTGCGCGCTCTTGCCCGCCACATCAATGCGCCAGAGCTCGCCGTTGCGGCTGCCGAAACTGCCGCGCCCGTGAAAAAACTCGATCTTGTTCTTCTTGAGCAGGAACAGAATGCCGTCGTTGTTTTGCTGCACGACCTTGTCCTTGCGTGCCTGCATTTTGCCGACATTGATGTCGAGGCCCTTGACCTCGATGCCGTGCTCGCCGAACTGGTGAGCGGCGTGCTCAAAGTGTTCAGACGACTGCAGCAAGGCTTTCGATGGAATGCAACCGACGTTGGTGCAGGTGCCGCCGGGCGCGGGTTTGCCCGCCGGCGTGCTCCATTCGTCTATGCAGGCAGTTTTGAAGCCCAGTTGTGCGGCGCGAATGGCGGCGATATAGCCGCCGGGGCCGCCCCCGATAACGATGACATCGAATGTGTTTGCCATGATGAAGACCTCAAAAAGCGAGCCACAGAGATCATAGAGAACACAGAGAAAACCAAGCTGCTTCGCCGTCTCTGCGTTCTCTGGGATCTCTGTGGCTAAAGATTCTTAAATATCGAGCAACATGCGCGCCGGATCTTCCAGCGCATCTTTCATCGCCACCAGCGCGAGCACCGCCTCGCGACCGTCGATGATGCGATGGTCGTACGACAGTGCCAGATAATTCATCGGGCGGATCACGATCTGGCCATTTTCCACCACCGCGCGCTCCTTGGTGGCATGCACGCCGAGAATCGCGCTTTGCGGCGGATTGATGATGGGGGTAGACAGCATAGAACCGAACACGCCGCCGTTGGAAATTGAAAACGTGCCGCCAGTCAGGTCTTCAATGCTGAGTTTGCCGTCCTGCGCGCGCTTGCCGTATTCGGCGATCTGCTTCTCGATATCCGCGAGCGACATCTGATCAACGTCGCGCAGAATCGGCACGACGAGTCCGCGCGGACTGCCCACTGCAATGCCGATATCAAAGTAACCGTGATAGATGACGTCGTTACCGTCCACCGAAGCGTTGACGACCGGATAGCGTTTCAATGCAACCACCGCGGCCTTGACGAAAAACGACATGAAGCCAAGCTTCACGCCGTGTTCTTTTTCGAATTTGTCTTTGTAGCGGTTGCGCAACTCCATGACCGGCTGCATGTTCACTTCGTTGAAGGTGGTGAGGATGGCCGCCGTTTGTTGCGACTGCACCAGGCGTTCAGCGATGCGCGCGCGCAGGCGCGACATCGGCACGCGTTGTTCTGGGCGGTCGCCCAGCGCACCCAGATCAACCGGCGCTGCCGGCGCACGCGGCGCGGCGCTGGCCGCAGGCTGCGCCGCATCCTGCATGGCAACGATGACATCGCCTTTGGTCACACGACCGCCGCGGCCGCTGCCGCTGATGCCCCCGGTATCGATTTTGTTGTCAGCCGCAACCTTTTGCGCCGCCGGCATCACAGCGCCTGCGCGCGCTGCGGCGGCGGGTGCTGCCGCGGTGGTTGTTGCCGCAGGCGTTACCGCCATCGCTGCGCCCTTGCCCTCGGTGTCGATGGTGGCAATGATTTCTTTGCTGACGACTGTGCCGCCATCGCCTTTGATGACCTTCACCAGCACGCCGGATTCAGGCGCCGGCGTTTCGAGCACGACTTTGTCGGTTTCGATATCGATGAGATTTTCGTCGCGCTTGACGAAATCCCCGACTTTTTTGTGCCAGGTGACCAGCGTCGCTTCGGCGACGGATTCAGACAGCTGCGGCACTTTGACTTCTACTAACATTTGCTGCCCCCGAAAAGAGTATGTGCCCTAGCGGACGCCATCGGCCCGTGAGGCGGCCCCCGGCGTCAGCGCCAGGTTGACCAGTTCCTTCTGCTGCTGTTCGTGCAGCGCCTTGTAACCGGCCGCCGGCGTGGCCGAGGAATCGCGGCCCGCATAAGTCAGTTTCTGATGCGGCAGCAGATGGCGCTGCAGATAATGCTGGATACGGTGCCACGCCCCCTGATTGCGCGGCTCTTCCTGGCACCAGACGATTTCGGTGGCGTTCCGGTATTTTTCGATCTGCGTTTTGAACTCGTCATGTGCGAAGGGATACAACTGCGCGATGCGGATCAACGGTATATCGTCAATGGCACGTTCGCGGCGGCCGGCGCGCAGGTCGTAGAACACCTTGCCGCTGCAGAACACCACACGTTTGACTTTTGCGGGATCGATGTTGTCGTCCCACTCCTCGTTGACCGTAATGAATTTGTCGCGTGAAAACTCTTCGAGCGGTGACACCGATTCTTTGTGACGCAATATGCTTTTCGGCGAAAAGATGATCAGCGGCCTGCGATACGGGCGGATCATCTGGCGGCGCAGCAGGTAATACATCTGCACCGGTGTCGCCGGAATGCAGACCTGCATGTTGTAATCGGCGCACAACTGCATGAAACGTTCGATGCGCGCGGAGGAGTGTTCGGGTCCCGCACCTTCGTAACCGTGTGGCAGCATCATCGTCAGGCCGCACAGCCGGCCCCACTTGACCTCGCCGGAGGCAATGAACTGGTCGATGACGACCTGCGCGCCGTTGACGAAGTCTCCGTACTGCGCCTCCCAGATCACCAGTTCGTCCGGGCTGGATGTTGCATAGCCGTATTCGAAACCCAGCACCGCCTCTTCCG
This sequence comes from Chitinophaga pinensis, assembly GCA_943329075.2. Lineage (GTDB taxonomy): Bacteria > Pseudomonadota > Gammaproteobacteria > Burkholderiales > SG8-41 > PALSA-1004. Next base: position 13,035 of record CALQCM020000021.1, read on the forward strand.
ACAGCACCGAATCGATGACAACAAAATCACCCTGCTTGTCGCTGAGATGCTGCAGCGGAACGTGAATGCCCTGATCCCACTTTTCGCGGTTCTGGTCGTGCAAAACGGAGTGGCGATGAAAAAACGTACCGCGGCCGGCATCCTGCCCGACGAGGCGCACCGAATAACCTTCGTGCAACAGCGATGCGTAGGCGAGGTTCTCGGCCATGCCCCAGTCGAGCGGCAGTTTGCCCTCGGCCATCAGCTTGCGGTCGGCCATGATCTTGTCGACGCGCGGATGCAGCTTGAAATTTGCCGGCACCTCGGCGATCTTGCGGCCCAGCATTTGCAGATGCTCGAGCGGCAAGCGGGTGTCGTCGTTCTCGTTCCACTTGGTACCGAGATACGGCTTCCAGTCGACCTCGAACGGCGGTTTGTAATTCGAGAGGATGGTCTGATTGGTGTGATGGCCGCCGTCCAGTGCGGTACGGAAGTTCTGCACCATGGCGTCGCCACCATCTGCCGGAATCACGCCTTCGGCGGCGAGTTTTTCGCTGTAGATCTTGCGCGTCGTCGGATGACGGTGGATCGCTTTGTACATCAGCGGCTGCGTCACCATCGGCTCGTCCTGCTCGTTGTGGCCAAGGCGGCGGTAACAGACCAGATCGATGACGACATCGCGGCCGAACTTCATGCGGTAATCTAGTGCAATCTCGGTGACCAGGCAAACCGCTTCCGGATCGTCGCCGTTGACGTGCAAAATCGGCACCTCGAGCATTTTCGAAATGTCGCTGCTATACAGGGTTGAGCGGGCGTCGCGCGGGTCCGAGGTCGTAAACCCGATCTGGTTGTTGACGATGATGTGGACCGTGCCGCCGGTGCCGAAGCCGCGCGTCTGCGCCAGGTTCAATGTCTCCATCACCACGCCCTGCCCCGAATAGGAGGCGTCGCCGTGAATCATGACGGGCAGCACCTGCTTGCCGGTATGATCGTGGCGCCGGTGCTGACGCGCGCGCACCGAACCCACCACCACCGGATTTACGATTTCAAGGTGCGACGGGTTGAAAGCCAGCGACACGTGCATGGGGCCGCCCGGCGTCATCACATTGGATGAAAAACCGTCGTGATATTTGACGTCGCCGGCGAGCACCGAGGTCGCGTGTTTGCCTTCGAATTCCGAAAACAGGTCCTTCGGCATCTTGCCGAGCGTATTGACGAGTACATTCAGGCGCCCGCGGTGCGCCATGCCAATCACGAGTTCCTGCACGCCGGCCGCACCTGCGCGTTGCAGCAGGTTGTCGAGCATCGGAATGAGGCTGTCGCCACCTTCCAGCGAAAAACGCGTTTGGCCGACGTAGCGCGTATGCAGGTAACGTTCGAGTGTTTCTGCTGCCGTGATGCGCTCAAGAATGTGCTTCTTGTAACTGACGTCGTAGCCCGGCGTCGAACGGATGCTTTCCACGCGCTCCTGAAACCAGCGCTTCTGCGGAATGTCGCTCATATACATGAACTCGTAACCGATCGACCTGCAATAGGTGTCCTGCAGGAATCGCAGAAGATCGGCGAATTTCATTTCGCGCGGCCCGACCAGTGAACCCGTGGAAAACACCGTGTGCCGGTCGGCATCGGTCAAGCCGTAAAAAGCCGGATCGAGTTCTGGAATATGCGGTTTTTCCTGGCGCCGCAGCGGATCCACCTCGGCGTGGCGCGTGCCCTGAAAGCGATAGGCGGCGATCAGTTGCAGAACGGCAAACTGCTTTTCGCTAAGCTGCGGGTGTCCGCCGCCATGGGCGGCGGCAGTCGGTGCGCGCGATTTCGCCATCCGGGCGAAGCGTTCCTGCACGGCTGCGTGCGAGACGTCGCGCGCGCCATCGTCAAGCTTTTGCAGCTCGTCGAAATAGCCGCGCCAGCGCGGTTCTACCGAGGCCGGATCTTCGAGATACCGGTCGTAGAGCGCTTCTATGAACGGCGCGTTGGCGCCAAACAGGTACGAATTGCCGCGTAATTCTTCAAACATGTGGCCTTCCGTACCTCTTCGGGTTACTTGCGTTTATCGAGCTGCACGAAATCGCGTTTCGGCGAGCCCGTGAATAACTGGCGCGGACGCGCGATTTTCTGCTCGGGGTCGCCGACCATTTCGTTCCACTGTGCGATCCAGCCGACGGTGCGCGCCACCGCGAACAACGCGGTAAACATCGAAACCGGAATGCCGATCGCCTTGTAGACGATGCCCGAGTAGAAGTCGACGTTCGGGTAGAGTTTGCGCGAAACAAAGTATTCGTCCTCAAGCGCAATTTTTTCCAGCGCCATGGCCAGTTTGAACAACTTGTCGTTCTTGAGGCCGAGTTCGTCGAGCACTTCGTGGCAGGTCTTCTGGATGATCTTGGCGCGCGGGTCGTAATTCTTGTACACACGGTGACCGAAGCCGTAGAGCATCGCGTGGTTGTCTTTTTCCTTGACGCGTTTGATGTAAGCGCCGATGTGTTCAACATCGCCGATTTCAGCAAGCATCTTCAGCACCGCTTCGTTGGCGCCGCCGTGCGCCGGGCCCCACAGGCTGGCAACACCCGCGGAAATACAGGCAAACGGATTCGCGCCGGAGGAACCGGCGGTACGCACCGTCGAAGTCGACGCATTCTGCTCATGGTCGGCGTGCAGGATCAGGATGCGATCCAGCGCGCGCGTGATGGTCGGGCTCGATTTCCATTCCTCGCAGGGCGTGCCGAACATCATTTGCAGGAAGTTTTCGGTATAGGACAGCTTGTTCTTCGGATACATGAACGGCTGGCCCTGATTGTACTTGTAGACCATGGCTGTAATGGTCGGCAGCTTCGCAATCAGGCGGAACGCGGTGATCTCGCGATGGCGCGGATTGTTGATGTCCAGCGCGTCGTGGTAGAACGCGGCCAGACCGCCGACCACGCCGCACAACACTGCCATCGGATGCGCATCGCGCCGGAAGCCCTGGTAAAAGCGCGCGAGCTGTTCGTGCACCATCGTGTGCTTGTTGACGGTACTGACGAATTCGTCTTTCTGCGTCGGGTTCGGCAGTTCGCCGTACATGATGAGGTAGGCGACCTCAAGAAAATCGCAATGTTCGGCAAGATCCTCGATCGGATAGCCGCGATACATCAGGATGCCCTTGTCGCCATCGATATAGGTGATGGTCGAGCGGCAACTCGCAGTCGACATGAAGCCGGGATCGTAAGTGAACTTGCCGGTTTTGGCGTAGAGCGGACGGATATCGATGACATCCGGCCCGACCGAGCCGCTGAGCACGGGAAAGTCGATCGACGGCGTGCCGTCGGTGAAGGACAAGGTTGCGAGCTTTTCTGCCATTATTTTCTCCGCGGAACTTGGTCTGGGAACGTCAGATTATACGTCAATCAAATTTGGCTGAAACGGCATTCATTTACCTGTTGTATGCACGTTTCATGCCGCCTGCAACATCGATAACATCGGCTGCAGAAGGTCTTGCTCCAGCGTATCGCGCCCCAAAATCAAGTCCAGCAGGTGGTTATCGTCCAATTCGAGCAGTTCCTTGAATTGTTCGAGTTGCCCGGGGGTGAGAGTCGCAAGATGTTGCCGGTTAAACCTTTCGAGGATGATGTCCAGCTCCAGCAGGCCTCGTCTGCAATGCCAGCGGATTCTGTCCAGATCAGCCATGTTAGTGCGCCGCCCGCACCTATACGGTGCGCTTGATCATCATTTCCTTGATCTTGCCGATGGCGCGCGTTGGGTTGAGACCCTTCGGGCAGACATCGACGCAGTTCATGATCGAATGGCAGCGGAAAAGGCGGTACGGGTCTTCGAGGTTGTCGAGCCGTTCGCTGGTCGCCTCGTCGCGCGTGTCGGCGAGGAAGCGATAGGCTTGCAACAGGCCGGCGGGACCTACAAACTTGTCGGGGTTCCACCAAAACGACGGGCACGACGTCGAGCAGCAGGCACACAGGATGCACTCGTAGAGGCCGTTGAGCTCTTCGCGGTCGGCCGGCGACTGCAGGCGCTCCTTCTCCGGCTCCGGCGTGTCGTTTTGCAGATACGGCTTGACCGAGTGGTACTGCTTGAAGAACTGCGACATATCGACGATCAGATCGCGGATCACGGGCAAACCGGGCAACGGGCGAATCACAACCGGCTCTTTCACGTCGGCGAGCTTGGTGATGCAGGCCAGACCGTTGCGGCCGTTGATGTTCATGGCATCCGAACCGCAGACGCCCTCACGACACGAGCGGCGCAAGGACAGCGTGTCATCGTGTTCCTTGATGCGCACCAGCGCATCGAGCAGCATGCGGTCGGTCGGTTCGAGCTGGATGTCGTAGTCCTGCATGCGCGGCGCGGCGTCGGTGTCCGGGTTGTAACGATAGATCGAAAATCTCATGGCGATGTCCTGGGAAGCGGTCTAGTAGTTGGCTTGGTGTCGGCTAGTACACGCGGGCTTTGGGCTGGAAACTTTCAACGGTCAACGGTTTGAGCTTGACCGGTTTGTATTCGAGCCGGTCGCCCTCCTTCCACCAGAAGGTATGTTTCATCCAGTTGACGTCGTCGCGGTTCGGGAAGTCGCTGCGGTCGTGCGATCCACGGCTTTCCTGACGCGCGGCCGCCGAGATCATACTGGCCACCGCCGTCTCGACGAGATTGTCGAGTTCGAGCGCTTCGATGCGCGCCGTGTTGAACACCTTGCTCTTGTCCTTGATGAAGGTGTGCTTGACGCGCTCTGCAACCGCCAGCATCTTGCGCACGCCTTCGGCGAGGCTGTCGGGGAAACGGAACACGCCGCAATGCAACTGCATGGTGCGGCGCATTTCCGCGCCGACTTCGGCCACGCTTTCGCCTGAGGTCGCGCTATCAAGGCGCGCCAGACGCGCGAGCGGACGATCAGTGGCGTCTTTCGGCAGCTCTTTTTGTGCCTTTTCGCTGCCGATGTCGCGAATGATCTGCTCCGCCGCCGATTTGCCGAACACCAGCAGATCGAGCAGCGAGTTGGTGCCGAGACGATTGGCGCCGTGCACCGAGACGCAGGAGCATTCGCCCGCCGCGTAGAGGCCATGCACGACTTTTTCGCCACCGGCGTCCGGCACATAAACCTGACCGTGAATATTGGTCGGGATGCCGCCCATTTGATAATGGCAGGTCGGCACCACGGGGATCGGATCCTTGGTGCAATCGACGTTGGCGAATTTCATGGCAATTTCACGGATGCCGGGCAGACGTTTGTCGATCACTTCGGCGCCGAGGTGATCGAGTTTCAGCAGGATGTATTCGCCGTCCTTGCCGGCACCGCGGCCTTCCTTGATCTCGGTTGCCATCGCGCGCGACACGACGTCGCGCGAAGCCAGGTCCTTGACGGTCGGCGCATAACGCTCCATGAAACGTTCACCGTTTTTATTGAGCAGGAAGCCGCCTTCGCCACGCACGCCTTCGGTGATCAATACGCCGGCGCCAGCCACACCGGTCGGGTGAAACTGCCAGAACTCCATGTCTTCAAGCGGAATGCCGGCGCGTGCCGCCATGCCCAGACCGTCGCCGGTGTTAATGAAGGCATTGGTGCTGGCCGAATAAATGCGCCCTGCGCCGCCGGTGGCGAGCAGCGTCGCCTTGGCCTGCAGAATCATCACTTCGCCGGTTTCCATTTCCATGGCAACCACGCCGAGCACGTCGCCGGCAGCATCGCGGATGAGGTCAAGCGCCATCCATTCGACGAAGAACTGCGTGTGCGCGCGGAGGTTGCGCTGATACAGCGTGTGCAGCATGGCGTGACCGGTGCGATCGGCTGCGGCACAGGAGCGTTTGACCGGGCCTTCGCCGTAATTGCGCGTCTGGCCGCCGAACGGACGCTGGTAAATTTTCCCGTCAGGCGTGCGGTCGAACGGCATGCCGAAATGTTCGAGTTCGTAGACCGCTTCATTGGCCTTGCGGCACATGAATTCGATCGCATCCTGGTCGCCCAGATAGTCCGAGCCCTTGACGGTGTCGAACATGTGCCAGTGCCAGTTGTCCTCGCCGTCGTTACCCAGTGAGGCGGCAACGCCGCCCTGCGCGGCAACCGTATGCGAGCGTGTCGGAAACACCTTCGACAAGACCGCAACCTTGAGATTGGCTTCCGCAAGCTGGAGCGCCGCGCGCAGGCCTGAACCGCCCGCGCCCACGACTACTGCATCAAACTGCCGTTTGCTGATCGACATCTAGATTCCCCACAAAATTCTGACGGACCACGCGGCATAAACCACCAGCGCGGCGACAAACACCGAGTAGAGCGCAAGCCGCAAACCGGCGTGCTTGATGTAATCCATCACGATGTCGCGAACGCCTATCCACGCGTGCAGGTAGAGGCTGAACAGGAACAGCAGCGTGGCGTACTTCATCCACTGCGGCGTGAAGAGCATGCGCCAGGTCGCGAAATCCAGGGTCGGGCCGCTCAGGACCTGAACAAAAAATACCGCGATGTAAACGATCATGAATACGGCAGTGATGCGCTGGAGCAACCAGTCGCGCAGGCCGTAATGTGCGCCGACAACGATTCGATTTACCATATCTTCCACCCCATCAGCAGCGTCAGCACAATGCCGCCGGCAAATACCCAGTAGCTGCTGGCGCGGGCCGGTTCAAGGTCAACACCGATATCCAAATCCAGCGCGAGGTAGCGAATACCAGCGCACAAGTGATGGAAAAAACCCCAGAACAGACCGAGCACGATCAGCTTGACCAGCCAGTTCGCGAAAAACACACGCAGATCGTTGAAGGCGCCGAATGAAACCAGGCTTTGCTGTAAACCGTAGAGCAACACCGGCAATGCGAAAAACAAAACTGCACCGCTGACGCGATGCATGATCGAGATGATCCCCGGCATCGGCAGTTTTATTTGAAACAGATTGAGATATTTTGGTCTGGTAGACATGTCGCTTCCGATTGTGATCGTCGTTCCGTGGGCCGCACGACGCCGCTGCGGCAATCTGGCACGCAAACCATGTGGTAAACGCGGGTTGCCAGCCGATTTTAGCAGTAAATTCGCATCAAATGCTGCGTTGCACGAGAATCGCAAGGATGCCTTGGGCATGACGTACATCAAGCACGGGTAAACCTCTTTGGTAGAAAATTTTGGCCGGACATTGCGTGCCAGTCGTGCGGCAAGGGACCCGTCCGGCGCTTTGACACTGCCCGACCCGATTCGCTATTATCGGCAGGTTAGATCAATTGCTTGCGCGCCCGGTTTGGCAATTCCTTTCCGCGCAATGCCCGTCCCAAGCACTGCCGAGTTTGTTCCTATTAACTGTTTGTTTTCTAATTGTTCCCGGGAGTCCCAGAAATGAAACGTCCTGTTCGCGTAGCCGTCACCGGCGCGGCCGGCCAGATCGGCTACAGCCTGCTGTTCCGCATTGCATCCGGCGAAATGCTCGGCAAAGACCAACCCGTTATTCTGCAATTGCTGGAGATCCCGGACGAGAAGGCGCAGAAGGCGCTGGGCGGCGTCATGATGGAGTTGGATGACTGTGCGTTTCCGTTGCTCGCCGGCATGGTGCCGACCAGCGACCCGATGGTCGCCTTCAAGGACGTCGAATACGCCCTGCTCGTCGGCGCGCGTCCGCGCGGCCCCGGCATGGAGCGCAAGGATCTGCTCGAAGCCAACGGCAAAATTTTCGGACCGCAAGGCAAAGCGCTCTCCGAAGTCGCCAGCCGCGACGTCAAGGTGCTGGTGGTCGGCAATCCGGCCAACACCAATTGCCTGATCGCCATGAAAAACGCGCCCAAGCTCAAACCAACGCAGTTCACCGCCATGATGCGCCTTGATCACAACCGCGCACAGACGCAGATTGCACAGAAACTCGGCAAACCGGTTGCCAGCATCAAGAAGCTGACGGTGTGGGGCAATCACTCGGCGACCCAGTATCCGGATATTTTCCAGGTCGAAGCCGACGGCAAAAAAGTCTGGGCGTCAATCAACGACCAGGAGTGGCTGGAAAAAACCTTTATTCCCGTCGTGCAGAAACGCGGTGCTGCCATCATCGACGCGCGCGGCCTTTCGTCGGCTGCCAGCGCCGCCAATGCCGCCATCGAACACATGCGCACCTGGACCTTCGGTACCGCCGAGGGCGACTGGGTCACGATGGGTGTGCCGGCCGACGGCAGCTATGGCATTCCCGAAGGCACGATGTTCGGTTACCCCTGCACCTGCAAAGACGGCAAATACACCGTCGTGCAAGGCATCGAACTGAGCGAGTTCAGCAAAGGCCGCATCCAGGCCACGCTGAAAGAACTTCAGGAAGAGCGCGACAGCATCAAGCATCTGCTGGGCTGAAATCACACGGTGACGAATCGGGGCGGATGACCGGCGACGGCTCCGCCTCTTTTTTTGTTTAACGGACTGCAGCACACACGGCGAGGAAACCATCATGAGCGCAAACGAAACCGTACCGTCGTTCAAACCCAAGAAATCGGTCGCCCTGTCCGGCGTGCCGGCCGGCAACACCGCGCTGTGCAGCGTCGGCCGCACCGGCAACGATCTGAACTATCGCGGCTACGACATTCTTGAAATCGCCGATCGCTGTGAATTTGAGGAGATCGCCCATCTTCTTGTGCATGGCAAACTGCCCAACGCCGCGCAACTTGCCAATTACAAACTCAAGCTCAAGTCGCTGCGCGGCCTGCCACAGGCCGTCAAGGGCGCGCTCGAATGCGTGCCCGCAGCCGCTCACCCGATGGACGTCATGCGCACCGGCTGTTCGGTGCTCGGCACCGCGCTGCCGGAGAAAGACGATCACAACCAACCCGGCGCACGCGACATCGCCGACCGTCTGATGGCCTCGTTTGGTTCGATGCTGCTCTACTGGTATCACTACAGCCAAAACGGGCGCCGCATCGACGTTGAAACCGACGACGATTCGATCGGCGGGCATTTTCTGCACTTGCTGCACGGTAAAACACCGCCTGATTCCTGGGTGCGCGCCATGCATACCTCGCTCAATCTCTACGCCGAGCATGAATTCAACGCGTCAACCTTCGCCTGCCGCGTTGTCACCGGCACCGGTTCGGACATTTATTCCGCGATTACCGGCGGCATCGGCGCACTGCGCGGCCCGAAGCACGGCGGCGCCAATGAAGTCGCCTTCGAAGTCATGAACCGCTACAACGGTCCCGACGAGGCTGAACGCGATATCGTCGCGCGCATTGCCAATAAGGAAACCGTGATCGGCTTCGGTCATCCGGTGTATACGATCGCCGACCCGCGCAACAAGGTCATCAAGGAAGTGGCGCGCAGCCTGTCGCGGGCATCGAACGACATGGCGATGTTCGAAATCGCCGACCGCATCGAGGCGGTGATGATGCGCGAAAAGAAGATGTTTGCGAACCTCGACTGGTTCTCGGCGGTGTCGTATTTCAAGATGGGTGTGCCGACGGCGATGTTTACGCCGTTGTTCGTCATCTCGCGCACCAGCGGCTGGTCGGCGCACGTGGTTGAACAACGCATCGACGGCAAGATCATCCGCCCGACGGCCAATTACACCGGGCCTGAGGGGCGCGCCTTTATGCCGATCGAGCAGCGCAAGTAGTCGCCACAACCTTCAACGTCTTCGACTGCACATCACGGGAGCACGCATGGGCTTTGCTATCATCAAGACCCTGATTTCCGCAGCCATCATCGCAATGGTTTCGGAAATCGCCAAGCGCAGCCCCGCATTCGCCGCGCTGATCGCCTCGCTGCCGCTGATATCGGTGCTCGGCATGTTGTGGATTTACCAGGAGACCAGCGACGTGCAGCGCATCGCGTCGCACGCCGAGGCGACGTTCTGGCTGGTGCTGCCCTCACTGCCGATGTTTCTTCTGCTGCCGGCGATGCTCAGGCAGGGGTTTGGTTTTTATCTCGCACTCGCACTGAATGTGGCGCTGACCGCCCTGCTTTATATCGGCATGGTAAAAATCGGCGGCGCCTTCGGCATGAAGTTTTAATCAACGCTCAAACGACCCACGGGAAATCATGTCCTCAGCCATTTCGAACAACCGCCCCAAGCCCGATCAAGTCATCACCGACATCGCCGACTACGCGCTCAAATATACGGTGAAGAGCGCCGAGGCCTACACCACGGCACGCCTGTGCCTGATGGACACGCTGGGCTGCGGCTTCGAGGCCCTGTCCTACCCGGCCTGCACGAAATTGATGGGGCCCATCGTGCCGGGCACGGTGGTGCCGAATGGCGCCAAAGTTCCGGGCACCTCGTTTGTGCTGGATCCGGTGGCTGCGGCCTTCAACATCGGCTGCATGATCCGCTGGCTCGATTTCAACGATACCTGGCTCGCCGCGGAATGGGGCCATCCTTCCGACAATCTGGGTGGCATCCTCGCCACCGCCGACTGGATTTCGCGCAACAACATCGCAGCCGGCAAAAAACCGCTGCTGATGCGCGAGGTGTTGACCGGCATGATCAAGGCGCACGAGATCCAGGGCATCATCGCGCTGGAAAACAGTTTCAACCGCGTCGGCCTCGACCACGTGTTGCTGGTCAAGGTCGCCAGTACGGCGGTGGTCACCGCGATGCTCGGCGGCAGCCGCGACGAAGTCGTCAACGCCGTGTCGAACGCGTGGATCGACGGGCAGTCGTTGCGCACCTATCGCCATGCGCCCAACACGGGTTCTCGCAAATCATGGGCGGCCGGCGACGCCACCAGCCGCGCCGTGCGCCTCGCGCTGATGGCCTTGAAGGGCGAAATGGGCTACCCCTCAGCGCTGACGGCCAAAACCTGGGGTTTCTACGACGTATTGTTCAAGGGCAAGCCGTTCAAGTTCGGCCGCAAATACGGCGCCTATGTCATGGAAAATGTGTTGTTCAAGATCTCCTTCCCTGCTGAATTCCATGCGCAAACCGCGGTAGAATGTGCAGTTCTTTTGCACGATCGGGTCCGGGACCGCATCGACCAGATCAAGAAAATCGTCATCACCACACATGAATCCGCCATTCGCATCATCGACAAGCAAGGGCCGTTCGCCAACCCCGCCGACCGCGACCATTGCATTCAGTACATGACTGCCATCGGCCTGCTCAAAGGTAATCTCACCGCGGCTGACTACGAAGACAGTGTCGCCGGAGACCCGCGCGTCGACGCACTGCGCAACAAAATGGTCTGCGTCGAGAACAAACAATGGAGCGCGGATTATCTCGATCCGGCCAAGCGTTCGATCGCCAACGCCGTGCAAGTGTTTTTCAAGGACGGCAGCAAGACGCCGAACGTCGCCGTCGAATATCCGATCGGCCATCGTCGTCGCCGCAAAGACGGCGTGCCGCTGCTCGAAGTCAAATTCAAAACCAACCTGGCGCGCCGCTTTGCGACAAAACAGCAGCACGCCATTCTCGATCTGTGCAAAGACCAGCGCCGGCTGGAGAACACGCCGGTCAACGAATTTGTCGATCTGTTTGTGATCTGATTATTTCCGGTATCCCGATGAGCCCACGCCTGACCTTCCTTGCCATTGCCCTGTTGTATGCGGGCAGCGCGGCGGCGCTCAATCCGGGACTCTATGAATACAGCATGAAAATGAACATGCCGGGCGCGCCGGCCAAAATCCCGCCGACCACCCTTCAGCGTTGCCTCACCGCCAAGGATGTCGAGGGCATCAAGGCGGTTGAAATGCCGCACATGCCCAACAGCGACTGCAAGGTGCTCAACCAGAACATCAACGGCGCACAGTTTTCATACCGTGTTTCCTGCACCAAACCGCAGAAGCTCGAAGGTGATGTCAAAGGCACGGTCAGCGCGACCAGCCTGAACATGGACATGACCATGCAGATTCCCGACGCACCGGGGCCGATGACGCAGAACATCAGCGCCAGACGTCTGGGCGACTGTAAATAAACCTCTTTCCTTACGTTTTCATCAGGAGCGCTTATGCCGCACAATCTTTTTAACTCGCTTAGCGAATTCAAACCCGCCGCCGGCAAAAACGGCAAATATTATTCGCTGGCAGCACTCGAAAAAGCCGGCCTCGGCAAAATATCGCGCCTGCCCGTCAGCATCCGTATCGTGCTCGAATCGCTGGTGCGTTTCTGTGACGGCAAACGCGTGACCGAAGAACACGTGCGCAACCTTGCGGCGTGGCAACCGAATGGCAAGCGTACCGCCGAGATCCCCTTTATCGTCGTGCGCATCGTGCTGCAGGACCTGATCGGATTCGGCGCCTTGAACGACCTCTCCGCAATGCGCGCCGCCGCTGAACGCCAGGGCCTGGCGGCCAGCAAGATCGAACCGCTGGTGCCGGTTGACGTTGTCGTTGACCACTCGGTGGAAATCGACGTTTACAACACGCCGGACGCCGTGCAACGCAATCAGGAAATCGAATTCAAGCGCAATGCCGAGCGTTACCGCTTCGTTAAATGGGCACAGGGCGCGTTCGAGACCGTCCGCGTGGTGCCGCCCGGCAACGGCATCATCCACCAGATCAACATGGAATACCTATCGCGCGGCGTCTGGGAAAAAGACGGCGTCTGGTTCCCCGACACCGTGTTCGGCACCGACTCGCATACGACAATGGTGAACGGCATCGGCATCGTCGCCTGGGGTGTGGGCGGCATTGAAGCGGAAGCCGGCATGCTCGGCCAGCCCAATGCCTTCCTCACGCCGGATGTGGTCGGTTGCCATCTGACCGGCAAGCTGCGCGAAGGCGTCACCGCCACCGACCTGGCACTCACCGTCACCGAACTTATGCGCAAAACCAAAGTTGTCGGCAAGTTCGTCGAGTTCTACGGCGAAGGTGCTGCGGCGCTGACCGCCGCGGACCGCTGCACGGTCGCCAACATGGCGCCGGAATACGGCGCGACGATGGGCTACTTTCCGGTCGACGCGAAGACCGTCGATTACTTCCGCACCACCGGCCGCGAGCCGGAACAGGTCGAAGCCATCGAAGCGTATTACAAGGTGCAAGGTCTGTTCGGCATGCCGAAGCCGGGTGACATCGATTACTCGCAGAACGTCGAACTCGATCTCGCCAGCATCGTGCCCAGCCTGTCGGGGCCGAAACGCCCGCAGGACCGCGTCAACCTGCCGGAACTCGGTCGCGGTTTCGACGCGTTGTTTTCAGCGCCGGCCGACAAAAACGGCTATGCGCGCGCCGCCGCCGACCTCAACCGCCGCGAGCCCAGCGGCCATGCGGAATTCGATGTTGGTCACGGCGACGTGCTGATCTCGTCGATCACCTCGTGCACGAACACCTCCAACCCGGCATTGCTGATTGCCGCAGGGCTGCTGGCGAAACGCGCGGTCGAACGCGGCCTCACGGTGAACAAACGCGTCAAGACCTCGCTCGCACCGGGCTCCAAAGTTGTGACTGATTACCTGCGCGACGCGGGCCTGCTGACGTATCTCGAAAAACTCGGTTACGGCGTCGTCGCCTACGGCTGCACGACCTGCATGGGTGCGGCCGGCCCGCTCGACGCGAAAATCGAGGAAACCGTGGTATCGAAAGACCTCGTCACCTGCGCCGTGCTCTCGGGCAACCGCAATTTCGAGGCGCGCGTGCATGCCAACTTGCGCGCGAATTACCTCGCCAGCCCGGCGCTCGTCGTCGCCTACGGCATCGCCGGCACCGTGCGCACCGACCTGACCAAGGACCCGCTCGGCATTGGCAGCGACGGCAAGCCTGTTTATCTGAAGGATGTGTGGCCGACCGACGCTGAAGTCTCTGCATTGTTGAAGTTCGCGGCAAACGCCGATCACTTCCGCAAAGAATATGGCGACCTCTCGGGCAACAAGAAACTCTGGGAAGCCATTCCCACGATCAAGGGCGCCGTTTATCAATGGGATGCGGAATCGACCTTCATCAAGGAGCCGCCGTTCTTTCAGGGCGTGACACGCCAGCTCGACACGATCACCGACGTCAAGGGCGCGCGCGCGCTGGCGATCCTCGGCGACTCGATCACCACCGACCACATCAGCCCGTCAACCAAGATCAAACCCGGCACGCCGGCCGGCAAGTGGCTCGAGCCCTACGGCACGCCGCCGGCCGAGTGGGGCCACTTCGGCGTGCGCCGTTGTAACCACGAACTGATGGTGCGCGGCACCTTCGCCAACGTGCGCCTGCGCAATGCAGTCGCCCCGGGCAGCGAGGGCCCGATCACCAAACACATGCCCGACGGCGCACAGATGACCATCTTCGAGGCTTCCGAGCTTTATCAGAAGGCCGGAGTTCCGTGCGTTATCTTCGGCGGCGACGATTACGGCATGGGCTCATCCCGCGACTGGGCGGCCAAGGGCGTCCAACTGCTGGGCGTCAAGGCTGTCATCGTGAAGAGCTTTGAACGTATTCACCGCGCCAATCTGGTCGGCATGGGCGTGCTGCCGCTGCAGTTCAAGTCCGGCGACAGCGCGCAGTCGCTGAAAATCGACGGCACCGAAACGTTTGCCATCGAGGGCATCAACGGTGGCAACGTGAAGCCTTTGCAGGACGTCACCCTGGTCATTACCCGCGCCGACGGCAGCACGCAGAATGTGCCGCTCACGCTGCGCATCGACACCGGCATCGAGGTGGATTACTACAAGCATGGCGGCATTCTGCCCTTCGTGCTGCGCCAGATCCTCGCCGAAGCGGCCTGATCCGGCATAATTCGCCACCATCACTGTACCAACACTGTAAATACAAACGGAGAACCGCAATGCCGCACAACCTATTCAACTCCCTGCAGGAATTCAAGCTCAAGTCGGGCAAGACCGGCAAATATTATTCGCTCGCCGCGCTCGAAAAGGCCGGCCTCGGCAAGACTTCCCGCCTGCCGGTAAGCCTGCGCGTGGTGCTTGAATCAGTCCTGCGCAATTGCGACGGCAAACGCGTCACCGAAGACGCAGTGAAAGCGTTGGCCGCATGGAAACCCAACGGCGAGCGCACCCAGGAACTGCCCTTCGTGCTCGCCCGCATCATGCTGCAGGACATGGCGGGCTTTCCCGCACTGAACGACTTCGCCGCGATGCGCTCGGAAGCAAAGCGCCAGAATTACGACCCGACCAAGATCGAGCCGCTGGTGCCGGTCGATCTCGTCGTCGACCACTCCGTCGTCGTCGACGTCAGCAACTCGGCCGGTGCACTGCGCAAGAACATGGAAATCGAGTTCGAGCGCAACGGCGAACGCTACACCTTCCTGAAATGGGCGAAGGCCGCGTTCTCCGGCATCCGCGTCGTACCGCCGGGCAACGGCATCTGCCACCAGGTCAATCTCGAGTACCTCTCGCGCGGCGTCTGGGAAAAGGACGGCATCTATTACCCTGATTCAACGGTCGGCACCGACTCGCATACCACCATGGTCAACGCCATCGGCGTGCTGGCCTGGGGTGTGGGCGGCATTGAAGCCGAAGCCGGCATGCTCGGCCAGCCTTACTACTTCCTCGAGCCTGATGTCGTCGGCGTGCACATGAGCGGCAAGTTGAGTCCCGGCGTCACCGCCACTGACCTCGTGCTGACGGTGACCGAACTCTTGCGCAAGACCAACGTTGTCAACAAATTCGTTGAGTACTTCGGCGAAGGCGCCAGTTCATTGACACCAACCGACCGCGCGACCGTCGCCAACATGGCGCCCGACTACGGCGCGACCTGCGGCTTTTTCGCGATCGACGACAAGACGCTCGAGTACTACCGCATGTCGGGCCGCGAAGAGCATGTCGACGCCATTGAGTCCTACCTCAAGGCACAGGGCATGTACGGCATTCCGAAAAAAGGCGAAATCGACTACACGCAGGTCGTCGAACTCGACCTCTCGACGGTGCGCCCCAGCGTCTCCGGTCCGAAGCAGCCCGAGGAACGCATCAACCTCGAAGGCATCAAGGACCGCTTCACCGAATTGTTCTCGAAGCCGATCGCTGAAAGCGGTTACAACAAACCGGCGCCGGACCTTGCGAAGCGTTTCCCCGTCGCCAATGCGGCGATCGGCGACGTCGGTCACGGGGACATCGGCATTGCCGCCATCACCTCCTGCACCAACACGTCGAACCCGTGGGTGTTGCTGGCCGCGGGTCTCCTCGCCAAGAAGGCGGTCGAGCGCGGCATGAAACCGCATCCGCGCGTGAAGACCTCGATGGCGCCGGGCTCCAAAGTGGTTACCGCCTATCTCAAGGATGCAGGCCTGCTGCCCTACCTCGAGCAACTGGGCTTCTACGTCGTCGCTTACGGCTGCACCACCTGCATGGGTCTGGCCGGCCCGCTCGACAAGGACCTCGAAGATTCGATCGTTAAAAACGACGTCATCTCTGCTGCAGTGCTCTCGGGCAACCGCAACTTCGAAGCGCGCGTGCATCAAAGCCTCAAAGCCAACTTTCTGATGAGCCCGCCGCTGGTGGTTGCTTTCGCGCTCGCCGGCACGGTGCTGAAGAATGTCGAAACCGATCCGCTCGGCAACGACAAGGACGGCAAGCCGGTGTTCCTGAAAGACCTCTGGCCGACGCCGGCTGAAGTTGATGCCGTCATGAAATTCGCCACCAATCCGGCGAACTTCAAACGCGAGTACGGCAATCTCGACGGCGCGAAAGACCTCTGGGATGCGATTCCCGAAGCCAAGGGCGCCTTGTTCGATTGGGATCCGAAATCGACCTATCTGCTCGAACCGCCGCTGTTCGAAGGCTTCAAGCGTGAACTGCCGAAAGTCAACGACGTCAAGGGCGGCCGCGCGCTGGGCATCTTCGGTAACAAGCTGACTACCGACCACATCAGCCCGGTCGCGCCGATCCGCAAGGGCACGCTGGCGGGCGACTGGCTGGTCGCCGCCGGTAGCACCGACCTCTCAAGCTTCGGCTCGCGTCGCACCAACCATGAAGTCATGGTGCGCGGCGCTTTCGCCAATCCGCGTATCAAGAACCTGATGATTCCGGGCAGCGAAGGCGGCGTCACGTTGCACCAGCCTGACGGCACCAAGACGACGATTTACGAAGCCTCGATGCAATACCAAAAGGACGGCGTGCCGCTGTTCGTCTTCGGCGGCGAAGCCTATGGCACCGGCTCGTCGCGCGACTGGGCGGCCAAGGGCACGCAAATGCTCGGCATCAAAGTCGTCGTGGCGCGCGGTTACGAGCGTATTCACCGCTCCAACCTCGTCGGCATGGGCGTGCTGCCCTGCCAGTTCAAGGGGGATGACACCATCCAGTCGCTGAAGATCGACGGCAGCGAAACCTTCGACCTCACCGGCGTCGCCGGCGGTAATCTCAAGCCGCTGCAGGATGTGACGCTGGTGATCCACCGCAAGGACGGCTCGACACAGAACGTCACCGTCACCCTGCGCGTGGATTCGCCGATCGAAGTCGAATACCTGCGCAACGGCGGGATTCTGCAGTACGTGCTGCGCGATATCATTGGAGCCGCGGCGTAATTCGCTGCCGGTTTCATCGGGCATAAAAAAACGGACTGTGCAATTGCACAGTCCGTTTTTCATTCTGGCGGCGCTGCCTTTAAGTCGCATTGCGCAGCAATGGATATCCAGTCCTCCACCTGTGCACGGCCATGCAAATCGCTCTATCGCGCTTGGCTTTCTATTCGCATAGAGTTCCGCAATCCGATCTAAACGCAATGGTCTGCTTCCGCCCATGAGCGGCCATCGGCGGTTACCTTTGAATTCGGCGACTATTTGATTGATCGCCAATCTTTACACAAAATTCAGGACATGCTTGAAACGGGTTAAGGCGCAGGGGGGCGCAGTTGACCCGGAGACGGGCGTAAGCGTAGCAAACGACAACGCGGTCAAAGAACCCAAAGCCCTCGGCTTGGAATTCACTGAAGAAGCCTTAAAAGTAACAACATTGTTGTCATTACGCAAAAGTGGTGCAAATAATATATCCGGCGCCCGCGGCGCTGTTATACCCTCAGTCAGGCAATCCACCGCACTCTAAATTTTGTGGCGTCCGGACTCCGGACGCAAGCGAGCCAAGATCACCTGCAGGGATCGTAATCATGAGCGAAGAAACAGAGCAATTGCGTGCAACAATCGCTGCGCAGGAAAAAGAACTCGCCGTTTTACGGCAAGCCTATGTGGTTATTACTGCGAAGCATCGTGCCGCCCTCACAGCGTTGCGATTACGCGTTGTGAACGCAACCGGAGCCACAAAACGAGCTGCTAATGCTGCTGCGAAAGCGGCCACCGAGGCTGAGAATGCAGCAGTTGAAGCAAGCAAAATCTTGGCGAAGGCGACTAAGGAAGCAGAGGCACAAGCATCGGCAAAGGTTGCAATAGTAAAGGCAGCGGTGGCCAAGGCAAAAGCAGAGGCGGCAGAGGCAGCAGAGGCAGAAGCGATGGCGTCAGAGGCAGCGGAAGCCGCTGTGACCGCTCTCGACACAGACCTGGATCAGATCAGAAACCTGGAAAGCCTGCTCTCGATTTGCATGACATGCAAAAAAATACGCACCGCGAGCAACACCTGGGATCAGCTTGAGAAATACCTAAGCGAACACTCTGGCGCAGCCTTCAGTCATGGAGTCTGTCCGGAGTGTATGGCCAGGACGACCACCGAACCGAGTGCTACGCCCGTGTGTGGGAAGGCCAAGCATATTCTCTACGTGGACGATGAGGAGTGCCTCGTCCACCTGGTGAAGATTTTTCTCACGCAGGCCGGATTTCGTGTCAGTGGCTACACCGACCCTCGGGAGGCGCTGGCAGCCGCACGGGCGGACCCCCATCAATTCGATCTTGTGGTAACCGACTACAAGATGCCGCATTTATCCGGGCTGGATGTGGCGCAGGCACTGAAGGATATCCGTGCTGATCTGCCGGTGGTCCTCGCCTCTGGCTACATAACCGAGGAAGTGCGCGCCAAGGCCCCTGCCGCTGGCATCTGCGGGTTGATCGAGAAGCCCAGCACGATCGAGGGTTTGTGCGAGGCGGTGGTGATTTTCGCGAATGCGAAGATCAAGACCGCGTCCTGAGTCCATCGGCAGGCGTCAGCTTGGTAGCCCGTAACACCGTTCGGGCGGTCGGGTCCTATCCAAGTCGATGGCGGCTTTGTGCGAACTCCGGACATCTGACCAGTAGAAAGATGGGAGGCCGATCCGGGTCGTGAGTGACGATTCGCGTTTTTGAAAAGCGGACTTCGGTCTGAGTTTCAGCGGGTGGCGGGGCTCAGAGAGAACAACCGGCCAGGAGCAGTCCGTCGTTAGGATGCAACTGCATTGTGGTGCAGGCGACTCGCCTGCAAAGAAGTTGCAGCGCTGGCGCGGCGCTTCTCGCAGGCGGGTCGCCTGCGCCACAACTTCTGCACCGGCAACCCTATTGACGGCTGCCGATCGCCGCGTTCACCGCCGGCATCACCATCTCCGCCATCAATTCCATTGAACGCCGCGCCAACTGCGGGTCGGCCCAATCATGCCCGGCATAGAGCAACGTGCCAAAATCGCCGACCGTTTCGCGAAAAGCCAGTATCTGCTCCACTACGCTTTCGACACTGCCGCAGATGACCAGCGTATCGAGCAGGTATTCGACCGTCACTGCGGCGTCGGGCATGGCGAGATCGTGTTTGAAAATATCGACGCTGCCGCCGCCGCTTTTGCGTTTGGCGAGCAAATTCCAGTAGTAGAAACCGTAAGGCCCGTTCGGGTCGCGCGCATAACGTTGCGCTGTCGCATCGTCATCGGCAACGAATACGCTCTTGCAGACGCGCCAGTACCGGCGATCGGCGTTTAATCCGGCCTGCGCGCAGCCGCGCTCGACCATCGGCCAGTGCGTCGCCGCCCACACCGGCTGCAGAAAGTTCGCGGTGATCGGCTGCCAGCCACGTGCGCTGGCTGCGGCGAGGCCTTTCGAATGGGGCACCACTGCCGTCACCACGATGGGGGGATGTGGTTGCTGATACGGCTTGAGCATCACGCCCTGCCCGGCCTCTGGCATAAGCGTGCGTTCGGTCGTCAGATTCCAGTATTTGCCGGTTCGTTTGTAGGGCGCCTCACCTGCCCACAGCGCGAGGATGTGGTCGATCGCCTCGACGAACATGGCGTTGCGGTCGGTATCGAGATTGCCGAACATTTCCATGTCAGATTTAAGGCCGCCGGGTCCGATGCCAAATATGAAGCGGCCCTCGAGCAGGTGATCGATCATCGCCACCGTTGCCGCCACCTGCGCCGGATGGTTGTTGGGCAGGTTGACGGTGCCGCTGCCGAGTTTGATCTGTTTCGTTTCGCTGGCGAGGCTGGCAATGAAGGCAAGGCAGGATGGGATGGTTTCGCAGCGGTCGGTTATATGCTCGCCGATGAAGGCCTCGCTGAAGCCGAGCCGGTCGGCGAGGATCACCGCTTCACGATCCTCCTTCAGCGTCTCGGTGTAATTGCGCCCCGGCGGATGCATCGGCATGGTAAAAAATCCGAGTTGCACTGCGCATCTCCAGTTGTTATGGCGCAGGCCGCATTTTCGAAAATAAGGCCTGCGTCAAATCACCGTTGCAATAGTCTGCCCTGGCGCTTCGCGCAGGCGGGGCGCCTGCGCCACAGTGCTGACATACGGCCGTACATCATTCCTTCAACTATGCGCGAGCAATTGCCCGTGCTCGCGTGTGTCGTGAAAGCCGACCTGCGGCCAGCGCTCCATCGCCAGTTGCAGGTTGTATTTGTTCGGCGCCAGATACACCGGGTTGTCATCGACGTCGCGCGCCATATTGATGGCGAGTTCTTTTTCGAAATTCTTGCGCACGGTATCGTCCGGAAAGGTCAGCCAGCGCGCGGTGTGGATGTTGGCATTGTCGTAGACGGCGTCGACGTTGTATTCGCTTTGCAGGCGTTGCGCCACCACCTCGAACTGCAACTGCCCGACCGCCCCCAATAACAGCGTATTACCCGAACCGGAGTCGAAGACCTGGATCGCACCTTCCTCACCGAGTTCCTTCAGGCCCTTCTGCAACTGCTTGGCCTTGAACGGATCGCGCGGACGACCGATGCGGAACATTTCGGGTGCGAAGTACGGGATGCCCTTGAAGCCCAGCTGCTCGCCTTCGCTCAGCGTGTCGCCGATCTGCAACTGACCGTGGTTGTGGATGCCGATGATATCGCCGGCCACCGCATCTTCGCTGCGCACGCGCTCGTTCGCCATGAAGGTCAGCGCATTGGCGAGTTTCATTTCGCGCCCGGCGCGCACATGCATGACTTTCATGCCGGGCGTATAGCGCCCCGAGCAGACGCGGAAAAATGCGATGCGGTCGCGGTGCTTCGGATCCATGTTGGCCTGGATCTTGAAAACGAATCCGCTGAACGGCGCCTCGGCCGGCGCCACGGTTCGCGTGCCACCGTCGCGCGGTTGCGGCGGCGGCGCCCATTCGATCAGCGCCTGCAGGATTTCCTGCACGCCGAAATTGTTGATCCCCGAACCGAAAAACACCGGCGACTGGCGGCCGGCCAGAAACTCATCGAGGTCGAATGGCGAACTGGCGCTGCGGATCAAATCCACATCGCGACGCAGGGCCTGCATTTCATCCGGGAAAAGTTCATCCAGACGCGGGTTGTTGATGCCGGCAATGTTTTCACTTTCTTCATTGCGGCGTTCCTCGCCCGGCGTAAAACGCACAAGGCGGTCCTGACGCAGATCGAACACGCCGCGAAAAGTCTTGCCCATGCCGATCGGCCAGCTGATCGGCGCGCAATCGATTTTCAGCACGGCTTCGATTTCTTCAAGGATCTCGACCGGTTCACGCACTTCGCGGTCCATCTTGTTCACAAACGTGATGATGGGCGTGTTGCGCAGGCGGCAGACTTCCAGCAGCTTGATGGTCTGTACCTCAACGCCCTTGGCCGCGTCAATCACCATCACCGCCGCGTCCACCGCCGTCAGCACGCGGTAGGTGTCCTCGGAGAAATCTTCGTGACCCGGCGTATCGAGCAGGTTGACAGTGTGCCCCTGGTATTCGAACTGCATGACCGAGCTGGTCACCGATATGCCGCGTTGCTTTTCGATTTCCATCCAGTCGGAGGTGGCGTGGCGCGAGCTCTTGCGTGCCTTGACGGTGCCGGCGAGCTGAATCGCGCCGCCGAACAGCAGCAGCTTTTCCGTCAGCGTAGTCTTGCCGGCGTCCGGGTGCGAAATAATGGCGAAAGTCCGGCGGGTCGCGACATCGCGCAGACGGTCGGCCGAAAGGTTGGGCGCGTTCATTGGAATCGGTTATCCAGTGCTAAGCGCAGCGTGCAGGGCTGCGGCAAACAAAAACCGCCGGCCGGGCTGCGGCGGGCGGCAACAGTGGCGCGGATTATACCAAGCTGTGGCGCCTCAACGCGTGACGATCAGCGCAATCCGGTGAGCACCCGTTCGATTGCATCGGCCGCCCTGCCCGCGCCGTCTTCCTTGGCCAGCGTTGCCGCCACTTCACCCGCACGCCGCGCGTAAGCAGGCTCCTCCAGCAAGGGTTTCAAGCGCTCGACCAGGCGCTCGGCCGTCACCCGCTTGAACGGCAGCACCCGCGCCACGCCCAGTCGCTGCGCGCGCCGCGCATTGTCCGGTTGATCAAAGGCCACCGGCACGATCAGCTGCGGATGGCCGGCTGACAGTGCTTGCGCCAGCGTGCCGATGCCGGCCTGATGCACCACCGCAGCAGCGTGCGGAAACACCGCCGAATACGGCAGATATTGGAATGCGCGAACGCCTGCGGGCAGATCCGGTTGCTGCGCCGGCAAACGCCCGGTCAGCAGTATGGCGCGACGGCCCAGCGTTTGTGCCGCGGCGGCGGCATGCCGCCAGAAATCGCCGGCGATCAGCACCGCCGATGAACCCAGCGCGAAAACAATGGGAGCGTCGCCTGCCGCAAGAAAAGATTGAAGTGCATCAGTCTCGCCGTCAATGCCAAGTCCGTCGTAACGCGCGAAACCGCAGATGACGGTTTGCGCCGGCCAATCCGCGATCGGTGCGCTCAACAATGGCGAAAACAACGCCAGATTCAGCAACGCTGAGAACTGCCCTTCGAACTGCGCCATTTCGCGTAACGGCGGCAGTCCGAGTTCGGTGCGATAGCGTCGCAGCGGCGTTTCCCAGTGTTTGATCATCCGCTTCAACGCACCGAAGGCAAAACGATAGGGCCCGACACCGAGCTTGCGTAATCCCTGCAACCAGGCGCCGGCCGGGAACAACGGCGGCTCGATGGATGAGAGCAGATTGAGCGGTGCCAGTACCGTCGAAACCCAAGGTATACCGTGTTTCTCCGCCACCAGCCGCGCGGCAAACGTCAGCGGATGCGTCAGCATCAGATCGACACCGCGCGCTGCCTCCAGCGTGTCGGTGTAGCTGGCATGCAGATGCTGCATGAATATTTCACGGATCATGTATTCGGGCCCACGCAAGGAACCGAACAATTTACGCGCCACCGATTCGATACTGCCGAAAACCTCCAGCCCCGGGCGTACCGCATGAAATGCCATCCCCGCCGCCTGCACCGCGCCACGGTGCAGATCAAAGGATGCGATGACCGGATGATGTCCGCGCCGCTGCAGTTCGAGCGCAACGGCGATGTAGGGATGGATATCACCGAGCGAACCGAAGGTCGTGATGAGGATGCGTTTGGGGGCGTTTGCCATGAGCGGCGATCATGCCGAAGCCGCGCACGCACCGCAACCGCTGCGGCCTGCTTTCCAGCGGAATGGCGTTAGAATGACGAAAAGAAATTTCCCAACCGTGACCACCGCCGCCACCTTTCAGATCGAATACCTGCGCTACCTCGACGACCGTGGGCGCGCGGTCACACCGCTGCCGGAATTTGCCGCGGATCCGGCGGCGCTGCTGCGCTTCTACGAAGCGATGGTGCTGATGCGCAGCTACGACGCTAAGGCGATCGCCCTGCAGCGTACCGGCCAGCTCGGCACCTACGCGTCGATGCTGGGCAAGGAGGCCGTGGATGCCGGCGTCGGTTTCGCCATGCAGAAAGACGATGTCTTTCTCTGCACCTACCGCGACAACGGCATTCAGATGCTGCGCGGCGTGACCATGCGCGAACTGCTGCTCTACTGGGGCGGCGACGAGCGCGGCAGCGATTTCGCCGGCCCGCGCAGGGATTTCCCCGTCTGCATCACCATTGCCTCGCAATGTCTGCATGCGGTCGGCGTTGCCTACGCGATCAAGCTGCGCAAGCAACCGCGGGTGGCGGTCTGCATGATCGGCGATGGCGCCACCTCCAAGGGTGACTTTTACGAAAGCATCAACGCCGCCGCTGCGTGGAAACTACCGGTCGTATTCTTCATCACCAACAATCAGTGGGCGATTTCGGTGCCGCGTTCGACGCAAAGCGCGGCCGCAACCCTGGCGCAGAAATCGATCGCGGCCGGCATGCCCGGCGTGCAGGTCGATGGCAACGACGTAGTTGCCGTGCACCAAGCCGTACAGGATGCATTGGCGCGCGCGCGGTGCGGCGACGGTCCAACGCTGATTGAAGCCGTCACCTACCGGCTTGCCGACCATACCACGGCCGACGATGCCTCGCGTTACCGACCGCCGGAAGAAGTCGCGGCGGCATGGAAACATGAACCGATACTGCGCCTGCGCAACTACCTGTCTGAGGCCGGCGTCTGGAACAAGTCGCGTGAGGAAGCGCTGCTGCGCCGCTGCAATACCGAGGTGCAGGCAGCCGCTCAAGCCTATCTCGACACACCGCCACCGCCGCCGGAGCAGATGTTCGATCAACTCTATGCAGTGGCGCCCGCCGCCTACGCCGCGCAACGCGCCGCCCTGCTTGAAAACGCACAAGCGCATGGCTCAGATCACGCTGGTTGAGGCCGTCAATCTGGCGCTGGCGCGCGCTATGGCCGATGACCCCGAGGTTATCGTGCTCGGCGAAGACGTCGGCCGCGACGGCGGCGTGTTTCGCGCCACACTCGGTCTGCTGGAGAAATTCGGCCCCGCACGCGTGCTCGATACGCCGCTCGCCGAAAACCTGATCGCCGGCATGAGCATCGGCATGGCCGCCGAAGGCTTGAAACCGGTCTGCGAAATCCAGTTTTCCGGGTTCTCATACGCCACAATCGACCAGATCATCAATCACGCTTCGCGCATGCGGCATCGCACGCGCGGCCGCCTCACCTGCCCGATGGTGCTGCGCACACCCTGCGGCGCCGGCATCCATCCGCCTGAACACCATTCGGAAAGTCCGGATGCGATGTTTGCGCACATACCCGGCATTCGCGTCGTTTATCCATCATCGCCACGCCGTGCTTACGGCTTGTTGCTGGCGGCCATCCGCGATCCCGATCCCGTGGTTTTTCTCGAACCGACGCGCCTCTATCGTCTGTTCAAGGAAGAAGTCATCGATGACGGTGTGGCCCTGCCGCTCGACAGCTGCTTCACACTGCGCGAAGGCACCGACGTCACACTGGTGACCTGGGGTGCGATGGTCTACGAAACGCTACAGGTCGCCGATGAATTGTCAGCGCAAGGGGTGTCCTGCGAAGTGATCGACGTGGCGACGTTGAAGATCATGGACATGGATACTATTCTCGCCTCGGTGGCGCGCACCGGTCGCTGCGTGATTATTACCGAAGCACCGCGTCATTGCAGCGTCGCGTCCGAAATTGCCGCCTCGCTTGCCGACGAAGGCCTGCTAACGCTGCTCGCGCCGGTCGCGCGCGTGACGGCACCCGACATCATCGTGCCGCTGCCGCGGCTCGAGCAGAACTATCTGCCGGGCCGCGCGCAAATCCACGCGGCGATCCGCAAAACCCTCGAATTCGCATGAAACATGCTCAGTAAAAATTCTATCGCCCGTTTCCGTAGGGTGCGCACCGCGCACGCGTTACAAGGTGGAATGGTGCGCAATGCGCACCCTACGAATCCGTGCTCTCTACGGCAAAAATGACAATATGAAAATTTTCAAACTCCCCGATCTCGGCGAAGGCCTGCAGGAGGCGGAAATCGTGCGCTGGCACGTAAAGACCGGCGACACCATTGAACAGGATGCGCCGCTCGTCTCGGTGGAAACCGCCAAGGCCATCGTCGACATCCCCTCGCCCTACAGCGGAAAAATCCAGCGCCTGTTCGGCGGTGAACACGACGTCGCACACGTCGGCCAGCCCCTGGTCGGCTTCGAGGGCGGTGATGAGGATGCCGGCAGCGTCGTCGGCAAGGTCGAAGTTGGCAAAGGTATCGTCGCCGATGCGCCTGCGGCTGCCACACCGCTCGCGCACGGCATCAAGGCCACACCCGCGGTGCGCGCGCTGGCACGGCAGCTCAATGTCGATCTGGCGATGGTGACGCCGACCGGCGCCGAGGGTTTGATTACAACGAACGATGTGCAGCGCGCCGCACGCATCCTCGCCGGACTCGGCCCGCAGGAACTGCTGCGCGGCGTGCGCAAGGTGATGGCACAGAGTATGACTTTGGCACATGCCGAGGTCGCTTCCGCCACGCTGATGGACGACGCTGACATCCATGCCTGGCATCTGCGTGAAAACGTCATGCTGCGCCTGATCCGTGCATTGGTCGCCGCCTGTCGCGCTGAGCCTTCGCTCAACGCCTGGTACGACAGCCAGGCCGCCGGCCGCCGCCTGCTGCCGAATGTCGACCTCGGCATCGCGGTGGATACGCCGGATGGATTGCTGGTGCCGGTGCTGCGCGGCGTCGAACGACGCAGCCCTGAAGACTTGCAGGAAGCGTTGCCGCGGCTGATCAAGGCGACGCGCGAACGCAAGGTGCCGCCGGAAGATTTACGCGCGAATACGATTACCTTGTCCAACTTCGGCCCGATCGCCGGCCGTTACGCTTCACCCATCGTGCTGCCACCGACCGTCGCCATCGTCGGTGCCGGACGCATCCGCGATGAAGTAGTCGCCTTCAACGGTGAACCGGCGGTGCATCGTGTGGTGCCGCTGTCGGTGACGTTCGATCACCGCGCGGTCACCGGCGGCGAAGTCGGCCGCTTCATGGGTGCGATGATCAAAGACCTTGAGCGCGCCGATTAATTCGCATCACTACTGCAGGAGTTCCACGTCATGTTTTTTCAGGCCCCGCCGGTTGTGCAGACCGAAGTCTTTTCCAGCGTTCCCGACAAACTGCGCAAAAAAGGCCAGCCCGCAAGCTGGATAGACGCCAATCATCCGGGCTCGGGCATCGACTGTTTTCTCGAAGGCCCGGCCTTCGATCGCGCCGGCAATCTTTACATGGTGGATATTCCCTTTGGCCGTATTCTGCGCATGTCGCCCAAGGGTGAATTCGACGTGGCAGCGGAATACGACGGCTGGCCGAACGGGCTGGCCATTCACCAGGACGGCCGCATCTTCATTGCTGATTACAAACACGGCATCATGGTGCTCGATCCGAAGTCCGGAAAAGTGGAGCCCTGGCTCACGCATTGTTTCTCGGAGAGCTTCAAGGGTGTCAATGATCTGACCTTCGCACTGAATGGCGATCTGTATTTCACCGATCAGGGGCAGACCGGTTCGCATGATCCGACAGGGCGCGTTTATCGCGTCGCCACCGACGGCCGCATCGACTGCCTGATCAACAACGGCAACAGCCCGAACGGTATCGTGCTCGATCCGCAGGACAAGGTGTTGTTCGTAGCGATGACGCGCGCCAATTGCATGTGGCACGCGCCGCTGAAGCCCGGTGGCGGCGTCGCCAAGGTTGGCGTCTTCGCCCTGCTGCCCGGCATGCACGGCCCTGACGGCCTCGCCATGGACGAAGCGGGCAACCTTGCGGTGGCGCATCCGCGCGTGCGCATCATCTGGTTGTTTGACCCCATTGGCGCGCCGCTGCTGCAGATACACAGCGCCGGCAAAAACAGCCGCATGACCAACATGGCCTACGGCGGCGCCGATCGCAAAACACTCTACATCGTCGATTCCTACAGCGGCGAGGTGCTGACGGCAACAATGCCGGTGGCGGGCAAGGTGCTCTACTCACACCAATAATGTTCTGCCGTTGTGGCGCAGGCGACCCGCCTGCGTCAACCGCGGTCTGCGATGCACCGGCATTGGACTATTTCACATCACCTCGCAATTGGCGGGCGTTGGCGCTTCTCGCAGGCGAGTCGCCTGCGCCACAACACCGTGCCTGATCCACAAAAAAAAGCCCGCGGAAAAATCCGCGGGCTTTTTTCTCGTGCCTGTCGCTGATTACGCGTTGGCGCGCTGGCCGATAACCTTCTTGGCGATCGTACGGAACTCGCCTTCGGTCAGCAGTTTCTTGGTGCCGATCGAATATTTCTTCACTTCCATGGTGATGGCAAGCGCTTCTTCGTCGCTTGCCTCAATGCCGCCTTCATCAAGCCACATCTTCACGGAATCAATGCCGCTGCCCTTGCCCATGACGACGGTGGCAGCCGGCTGACCGACCGCGCTCCAGCGCACCGGGAAGAGTTCCGTGGCGAACTTGTCGCCGCAGTTCTTGAACCAGCTGGCGATGATGCCCGACTCGATTTGATAAAGCGAACTGCCGGTGACCGGTTTATTGGTCGGCACCAGCACGCCGGTGATTTTCTCGACCAGGCGGGCCAGCGAGGTCAGCTTGGTCAGGTCGATACCGGTGTCGATGTTGTACATCGTGCGCAACGCCATCAGCGTTTCTTCCATCGGCGTGTTACCGGCACGTTCGCCGACACCCAGCACCGTGGTGTGTGCGACTTCAACGCCTTCGGCCAGCGCCATGATGGTGTTGGCAACACCCATGCCGAAGTCCTGGTGGAAGTGCGCTTCGAGGCGCTTGTTGATGCGCGCCTTGACCTTGCGCACGAAGTATTGCATCGCGTGCGGCGAAACCACGCCGAAGGTATCAACCAGGGCCAGCGCGTCCATATGGCCTTCGGTGGCGACGCGATCAATCAGGTCGAGCACCCAGTGCATTTCGGCGCGCGAGAAATCGATCGGGAAAAACACCACTTCAAGGCCGTTGTCGCGCGCGAACTTGGTCGCTTCGATCGAGGTCTCGATGGCTTTTTCCATCGGCCAGCGGTAGGCGATGTCCACCATGTGCAGGCTCGACGGGATTTCCATGACGATGCCGTTGACGCCGGTATCGATAGCGCGTTGCACGTCTTCTTTCATGCAACGCGAGAACGCGAAGATCTGCGGCCCGAGGTTGCGCTTGACGATGGTCTTGATCGCTTCGGCATCCGACGGCGAAACGATCGGCATGCCCGCTTCGATGCGGTGCACGCCGGCTTCGGCGAGGCCCTCGGCGATGCGGATCTTGTCGTCCAGCGTCATGATGATGCCGGTCTGCTGCTCGCCGTCACGCAGGGTGATATCGTGGATCTTGACGTTTTTGGCGAACTTGAAATCTTTGGTTACTTCGTCAGCGTAATTCCATTCGCTGACGAACCAGTCGTTGGTCTTCCAGGGTGTGTTTGCCATGGGAAATTCTCCTTGCTAGTTTCAGGTGGGTACGGCGATGTAAATAGTAAATTGCTTTTTCTGCGGAAGCTTAATCTGTATCAGGTTCGCGCCTGATTGTCGGGGCGCGTTTTACTACCGGTGTGTACGCGTTATTGCGGAAAATATCGTGCAAGGACAAGCGTTAACCGGGATGGCGTGGGATTCTACCTTAAATGGCGGCGGCGGGCGAAACCCGCCGACTTAGCGCCGCCCGCGCGCCTTTTTGCGGCTGGAAAGGTACCAATCCATGATCTGCTCGCCGGTCCAGAACGCCACGCCGGGCTTCTTGCGCAGGGTTTCGAAGACCTGCTCGAAGTATTTGATCCGGTACGGAACCCCGGAAATATAGGGATGCACGGCAATCGACATAAACTTGGCCGAATGCTTCGATTCCGCGTACAAACGGTCGAAATGGTCCATGCAGCGCGTATAAAACTCCTTCGCCGGCTGGCTGCGCACGATCATGATCGAAATATCGTTGAGTTCAATGCTATACGGCAGTGAAAGCAAAGGCCCCTTCTTCGTCTTGATCTCGACCGGTTCGTCGTCCAGCGGCCAGTCGCAGATGTAACGGATACCGGCTTCGGCCAGATGTTCCGGTGTGTCGAGCGTTTGCGTAAAGCCCGGCCCCAACCAGCCGACCGGTTGTTTGCCGGTGAAGTTCTTGATGACCTTGACCGCCTTGCGGATGGTGGCGCGCTGGTTCGGCTCTAGATGGATCGGGCGCTGGTCGTAGGAGTGGCCCATGAATTCCCAGCCGGCATCGAGGCAGGCTTTTGCAATCCGTGGATAATCTTCGCAAACGCGCGCGTTGACCGACAGTGACGGCGTGATTTTCAGACGGTCGAGCACCGCCTTCATGCGCCAGAAGCCGACGCGGTTGCCGTATTCATGCCACGCCCAGTGCGGCACGTCGGGCAACTGCGTGATACCGGTCGGCGGCGGCAGCGCCTGCCGCGGCATCGGGCGCCCGATGTCCCACACCTCGACGTTGACGATCGGCCAGACGATCATGCGTATGCCTTTGGGCAGCTTCAGCGGTTCGCGGTCGATGCTTGCGGAGTAAGACACTCGTTGCGATGGAATCATGGCGGACTGACTATGAAGTTGGCGGAGCGCCCATTTTACTGAATTTGCGCTGTTTGCACCGCCTGCTCTACCATGCGCGACATTCCCGGAGGATCACAATGACAAGCGCTACATTCGGCTGGTTGTTTGCCGCAATCGCCCTGACGGCCAACGCCGCCTATCCCGATAAACCGATCCGCATCATCGTGCCCTATGTGCCCGGCGGCAACATCGACATCACCGCACGCACGCTCGCCCCCGGCCTCGGTGAAGCCCTCGGCCAGACCATCGTGGTCGAAAATCGCGGCGGTGCCGGCGGCACCATCGGCACGGAGATCGCGGCGAAAGCGCCGGCCGACGGCTACACTCTGCTGCTGGGTTCCAGTGGCACGCTGACCAACGCGCCGGCGCTCTATCCGAAACTCGGTTACGACCCGCTGAAGGATTTCGCCACGACCTCGATGACTACCATGGTGCCTATCGTCATCGAAACGCATCCATCAGTTCCGGTCAAAACAGTGCGCGAATTCATCGCGCTCGCGAAGTCACGGCCCGACCGCATCACCATGGCCTCGGCCGGCAGCGGCAGCAGCAACCATCTGGCCGGGGCGCTGTTTCAGAAGGCCACACAAACGCGGCTTATACACGTGCCCTACAAAGGCAGCGGCGCCGCTCTGGTCGATCTGATGGGCGGACAGGTGGATGTGTTCTTTGATCAACTCTCGTCGTCAATCGCGTATCTGCAATCCGGTAAATTGCGCGCGATCGCCGTCACGACCCTGAAACGTTCGCCGCATCTGCCGGAGGTGCCGAGCGCCAATGAATCCGGCGTGCCCGGCTTCGATGCCAGCACGGTCACCGGCATTGCCCTCCCTGCGGCCACACCCGCAGACGTCGTCATGAAGGTGCACGCCGCCCTGGTCAAGGTGCTGCGCGCCAAAGCCACTCGCGAGAGCTTCGCGCGCTTTGGCGCGGAAACGCTGGAGAGCAGCCCCGAGGAATTTTCGAAATTTATTCGCGAGGATCTGGCGAAGTGGAGCAAGCTTGTGCGCGAGACCGGCATCAAGCTCGAATAAGCCGACCGTCCCGACGACTGCATGCTCTGGTGGCGCAGGCGACCCGCCTGCGAGAAGCACCATGACGTCTGATTTCACAAGCCGGCTGACGCAGGCGAGTCGCCTGCGCCACAAAACCCGCCCGCCGCATTCATCAATCGATTAGCGCATGTCATGATACAACCAGCCGCGCTCGGCCTTGTAGGCAGCCTCAAAGGCCACGATCGCGGACTGATACTGGCGCGTGCGGTCGACATCATCCAGGCCTTCGAGCAGGCATTTCTTGCGCACCGGATGAATCTCGAAGTGATGTCGCGTACCGGCGACATCGGTGACGGTCTGCGCGGCGAGATCGACTGCAATGGTCGCGCCGACTTGATCTCTCAGCTGGCGACGGATTTCAGCGGCTGCGGCGGCAGGCAACACCACCGGCAGCAAGCCGTTTTTGCCGCAGTTGTTGGCAAAAATATCGCCGAAACTTGGCGCGATGACACAGCGGATACCAAACTCATAGAGAGAATAGACCGCGCTCTCGCGCGATGAGCCGCAGCCGAAATTACGGTCGGCGACGATGATGCCCGCTTTGTTGTAGGGCGCAGCGTTAAGAATGAATTCCTTTTCGCTGCCGTCGGCGTTGAAGCGCAGATCATGAAACAGCACCTGCGCATACTTCGGGCCGCGCGGCACTTTGTTGAAACGCGTCGGGCACAGCTGATTGGTGTCGATGTTCGGCTGCTCGAACGGTGCGACTATCGCCGTCAATGTCGTAAATGGTTTCATGTTGCCTTACGCCTTCACCATCAGTTCGCGCACGTCGGTAAAACGCCCCTTGAGCGCCGCTGCCGCCGCCATTGCCGGACTCATCAGATGCGTGCGTCCGCCGGTGCCCTGGCGGCCCTTGAAGTTGCGGTTGGACGTTGAGGCGCAGCGTTCGCCCGGCTGCAACTGATCGCCGTTGAGGGCCGTGCACAGCGAACAACCCGGTTCGCGCCATTCGAAACCTGCCGCCGTGAAAATCTTGTCGAGGCCTTCTTTTTCCGCCTGATGCTGGATGGTGCGCGAGCCCGGCACCACCCACGCCGGCACCTGCGCCTTGCCGAGCTTCGCCACCGCAGCTGCGGCGCGCAGGTCTTCAATGCGCGCATTGGTGCAGGAACCGATAAAGACGCGGTCGATTTTGATATCGGACAAGGCCATACCCGGGGCCAGCGCCATGTAATCTATGGCCGAGATAATTTCGGCGCGCTGCACTGCGTCCTTGGCATGGCGCGGATCCGGAACAACGCCGTCAATCGGCAGCGCCTGTTCAGGATTGGTGCCCCAGGTCACCATGGGGGCAATCGTGCTCGCATCGAGTTCAACTGTTTTATCAAAATTCGCGCCGGCATCCGAGGGCAGCGTTTTCCAGAACGCCAGCGCTGCATCGAGCGCCGCACCCTTGGGCGCATACGGGCGATCGGCCATATAGGCGAAGGTGGTGTAGTCGGGCGCCATCATGCCGGCACGGCCACCGGCTTCGATCGTCATGTTGCACACCGTCATGCGCGCTTCCATGCTCATGGCGCGCACGGTCGAACCCGCATATTCAAGCACGTAACCGACGCCGCCGCCGACGCCTATCCTGGCAATGATGGCAAGGATCAGATCCTTGGCCGTCACGCCAAACCCGAGCGCACCGTCGATCACGATGCGCTGCGTTTTCGGTTTGCGCTGCCACAGCGTCTGCGTGACCATGACGTGCATGATTTCGGAGGCGCCGACACCGAAGGCGAGCGTGCCGAAGGCGCCGTGCGTCGAGGTGTGCGAATCGGCGCCGACCATCACCAGTCCCGGCTGCGTGATGCCCTGCTCCGGCGGCACAATGTGCAGTATGCCCTGCTCGGGATGATCGATGCCGAAATGCGTGATCCGGTGTTCTTTGGCGTTGGCTTCGAGCTGCAACACCATGTTGCGGATTTCCGGCACGGCAATGCCGTTCACACCCTTGCTGCGTCCGGTGGTCGGCACGTAATGATCATTGAAGGCAAAGACCTGCTGCGGCCGGAACAAGGCGCGCTTCTGCTCGCGTATGGTATCGAAGGCATGCGACGAGCCCTCGTGGATCAGCGCGCGATCGATATAGAGCAGTGACTCGCCTTCTTCAGTGGCAACGACATGGCGGTCCCATATTTTTTCGAACATGGTCCGCGGCATTGCTTGCCCCGGCATTATCGGTGGCCACCGGTCCGCGGCTCGTTGACCACGGCATTGACCAGTGTGCCGATTTTTTCAATCTCGCATTCGATGACGTCGCCCGCGTTGAGATACCAGTCGGGATTCTCCAATCCGCCGCCGCCGGGCGAGCCGGTAGAAATGATGTCGCCGGGCATCAGCGTCATTTGCGACATGTAGGAAACCAGTTTCGGAATCGAGTGGATCATGTCGCGCGTGCTGCCGTCCTGACGCAGTTCGCCATTGACGCGGGTCTGAATGCGCAGATTCATCGGATCGGTGATTTCAACCTTGGTCACCAGATAAGGCCCCATCGGCGCGAAGGTGTCGAAGGTCTTGCCCAGCAACGGATGGCCGGCGTCACTTTCGATGTCGGCGATGTCACGCGCGGTGATGTCATTCAAAATCGTGTAACCGGCGATCACCTCGTAAGCGCGCTCTTCCGGCACGTGTTTGCATTTCTTGCCGATAACGATGGCGAGCTCGGTTTCGCAGTCGAGTCGCTTGGTGATTACCGGCTTCAAAATATCGCGCCCCGGGCCGACGATGCACGATGGCACTTTGATGTAACCCGCCGGCACCTTGCCGCTGTCGCGCCCCGGGTGTTTCGTAAGACCCGGATAGTTGCGGCCGACGCCGATGATCTTGCTGCCGCGCACCGGCGCGTAAAGACGGCAGTCGGACAAGGGAATAAACAGGTCTTCGCTGCTCAGGCCGCACGCGTCCGGTTCCGCCTTGACCAGATCGCTCAGCCAGCCATAGGCCTCTGACAGCGCCTCCCAGGCGGGTGCCCCGACATGCAGAAACTGTGCGACATACGGCGGCAGAAAAATGCTGGCAAGCTCACGCCCTTTCGGATTGCCGATTTCCTCGATCAGGTAGCGCGCATAACCGGCGCGCAGATCGGCCACCATGTTGTCGCCGACCAGCACGCCGAGACGCGCCTGTGCGGCTTTTTGCCCTTTGCGACTGTAACGCAGCAGTTTCATGCCAATTCTCCCCGGCCCGTTCAGGCCTTTTATGCCTTGATTCTGTCGATGATCGCGCGCGTCATGCCGCGGGTGCCTGCAGTACCGCCGAGGTCGCGCGTGACTTGTTTGCCTTCACGTAATACGTCCGTCAGCGCGGCATCAATGCGGTCGGCCGCGTTTGCCTCGCCGAGATAACGCAGCATCATCACCACGGAGAGGATGAGCGCCATCGGGTTGGCCATGTCCTTGCCCGCGATGTCCGGCGCGCTGCCGTGCACCGCTTCGAACATCGCGCAGTCGGTGCCGATATTGGCGCCGGGCGCAACACCCAAGCCGCCAACCAGCCCCGCCGCCAGATCCGAAATGATGTCGCCATAGAGGTTCGGCAGCACCAGACAATCGAAGGTTTCCGGCTTGATCACCAGTTCCATGCTCAGCGCATCGATCACGCGCGCATCGAATTCAAATGCCGGATATTCCTTCGCCACCTTTTCCGCCGACCTCAGGAAAAGACCGTCGGTCAGCTTGAGCACATTGGATTTGTGCACGGCGGTGAGTTTTTTGCGGCCGGTGCGCTGCATGTAATCGAAAGCGAAGCGCGTCACGCGCTCGCTGGCGCCGCGTGTGATGATCTTGATCGCTTCGGCAGTGTCGGCATCGATCATGCGCTCGCGGCCAATATACAGATCTTCGCTGTTTTCGCGAAAAATCATGATATCGACGTTTTCAAAACGCGATTTGATGCCGGGATAATTGCGCGCCGGCCGCACGTTGACGAAGAGCTTCAACTCCTTGCGCAGTGCAATCGCCACACTCGGATAAATGCGGTCGCCGACCTGCACCGGATAGGCATCACCGAACGGCGTCTGCGTCGGCCCTTTGACCGCGATCTTGTTGCGGGCGATCGATTCGAACACGGCGGACGGCAGCGGATTGCCGTCTGCGTTGCCGACGCGCATGCCGGCCTCGACCACTTCCCACGTAATGGCAACGCCGCTGGCGTCGACGACATCGCGCGCGGACTGGGTGACTTCCGGGCCGATGCCATCGCCCGGTATGAGTGTTACGCGGTGCATGCTGTTCTGCCTTGTCTAGTCTTCGTCGTCGGCCGCCTTCATCGCCTTGAGTTTCGGCATAATGATAGGCAGGGCAATTGAAATGAGCGACAACGCGATCAAGGTCACTGAAATACCGCTCTTCACAAAAATCGACGGGTCGGCACCGGAGATCGTCATCGCCTGACGGAAGGACTGTTCCATGATGCCGCCCAGCACCAGCGACAGCACCAATGGCGCGACCGGGATATCGACCTTGTCGAACACATAACCGACGATGCCGAAGAACAGGATCATGTAGAGGTCCAGCATGCTGCCGTTGATCGCGTAGGTGCCGATCACGGAAATGGCGACGATCAGCGGATACAAAATCGCCACCGGGATATACAACAGCCGCACGAACAGGCCGACCAGCGGCAGGTTCAGGATCAGCAACATGACATTGCCGATGTACATGCTGTCGACCAGCCCCCACACCAGATCGGGGCGCTTTTCGAACAGCAGCGGGCCGGGCTGGATGCCGTACATGATGAAGGCACCCATCAGCACGGCGGTGGCGCCGCCACCGGGCACGCCAAGCGTCAGCAGCGGCACCAGGGCGCCCGCCGTGTCGGAATTGTTCGCAGCCTCCGGCCCCGCCACACCTTCGATCGCGCCCTTGCCGAATTCTTCCGGATGTTTCGACAAGCGCTTCTCGGTCGTATACGACATGATCGACGCGATGGTGCCGCCGGCGCCCGGCAACACACCGATGACAAAGCCGATAATGCCGCCGCGCCAGATCGGCCCGATCGAGCGTTGCCACTCTTCCTTGGTCAGCCACAGCGAGCCGGAAATCTTGATCATCGGCGGCGCGGTGCCTTTGTGAACCTGTTCGAGCCCGCGCAACACCTCGGCCACGGCGAACAGACCGACCACGACCACGATGAAGCCGACGCCGTCCTGGAATTCCGCTATGCCCATGGTGTAGCGCGGCTGTCCGCTCTGCAAATCGATGCCGATGGTGGCGATCATCAGACCAAGGATGGTCGCTAACATGCCTTTGGCCGGCGACTTGCCGGTCAGCGACGACACTGCGGTCATCGCAAACAGCATCAGGCAGAAATATTCAGCGGGGCCGAACTTCAATGCCATGGATGCGAGCGGCAAAGCGAACAGCGTCAGCGCGACAACGCCGATGGTACCGGCGATGAACGAACCGATGGCGGACACCGCAAGCGCCGCCCCCGCCCGCCCCTTCTGCGCCATTGCATAACCGTCGAGCGAGGTCATCACCGACGCCGCCTCGCCCGGTGTGCGGATCAGGATGGCCGTGGTCGAACCGCCGTATTTGGTGCCGTAGTAGATGCCGCACATCATGATCAGCGCGGAAGTCGGATTCATTCCGTAGGTCACCGGGATCAGCAATGCAATGCCGGCCGACGGCCCGATGCCGGGCAACACACCGATGATGGTGCCGATGAAAACACCGACGAAGGTGTACCAGAGATTGATCGGCTGCATGCAGACCGAAAAGCCGTTGAGGATATGGTTGAGAGTTTCCATTTGATCCTCTTAAAACGGCAACACGCCCTGCGCGAGCGTGACCCCGAGCAGTTGCGTAAACATGTAATAACTGCCGGCAGAAAACAGCACCGAGGTCAATACGTTCATCTTCCAATGGCCGCGGTGAAACCACATCGTCATGCCCAGCAGGTAAAGGCTGGTTGAAATGATGAAGCCCAGCGTTGTGAACACCGCAAAATAGACCGCTGTCCACGCCACCACGCTGCCCAGCAGGGGCCAATGCGGCGGGTCTTCCTTTTCGGCCGCCGGGTCGACCGGTGGTGGCGGCGCTTTGCGCGCGCGCAGAATTTCAAATAGCAACACGCCTGCTGTAATCAGCAGCCCGATGCCGAGCAGACGCGGAAACGCCTTCGGTCCGAGCGGATCGCCGATTTCAAGCGACGGGATTTGCGACGTGGCGTAAAAATAAACTGCTGCGAGCACCAGCGTTGCAACGAATATGATTTTATCGGTGAGCAACTGCAACCTCCTCCGGTTGAAGCAAACGAATCCCGGCAATTCCGGGAGCCGGCATCTTACCACCGAAGGCGATGCAGTTCGCCGCCACCGCCGCTACATCTGCGTCTGGTATTCGAGCGGATTAATGCGCGCCTCGATCAGCGTGAAACGCTTGCTGTTGAGCGCGACCCGCGCGACTTTCTTCAGTTCGGCAACATTGTTTACGACAAAACCGTTGCCGCCGTAGGCCTCGGCCAGCATGACGTAGTCCGGGCTGCCGGTGGACACACCGGTTTCGGCGAGTTTCATGCGCTGCTGCTTCAGTTTGATCAACGATAACGTGTCATCCCGGAACACGACGATGGTCAATGCCAGCTTGTGGTGCGCAAGCAACGCCATTTCGCCGATCACCATGTCGAGCCCGGCTTCGCCCATCATCGCCAGCACCGGGCGCTTCGGAAACAGCAGGCCGGCGGCAATCGCCGACGGCAGCGCGTAGCCCATCGTACCCAGTCCATTGGACTGCAGCAGGCGGCGCGGCTCGTACGATTTCCAGACGTGGTTGATCAGTATGCGGTGCGAGCCGGTGTCGATGGTGGCGATGGTGTCGCGCGGAAACACCTCGCACAACGCGCAGGCCACCTGGTAAGGCCCCATGCCCTTGGCCGGCGTGCTTTCGATCGCATGCATGATGGTGCGGCGATAACGGTCGAGGTCGGCATCGATCCAGCGCGACGGCGCGCGTTTCGGCGCCGCCTGCGTCAGCGTCTGCAGGCAGCCGGCAATGCTGCCGGCGTATTCGCAGGCGCCGCGATAGACGTGGTGGGTATTCGGCACCAGGTCGATATTGACGGTCGCTTTTTTCTCGTCCCACGGCGCGATCCAGTCGGCGCGCAGTTCGACCGGATCAAAACCGATGGTAAGGATCAGATCGGCCTCGCGCACGTGCGCCATGTGGATTTTGTCCACCACGGAGCTCAGTCCCGTCGCGCCCACACTGAGCGCATGGTCTTCGGGCACCACGCCCTTGGCCTTGTACGTCGTGATCAGCGGAATGCGCCAGGCCTCGAGAAAACGCTTCAGTTCGCGTTCTGCGTTATCGATTTGCACGCCGAGGCCGACCAGCGCCAGCGGCCGTTTCGCTTTTTTAAGCCATGCTTCTATTGCCGCGCGGTCGTCGCGCCGGGGCAGCGTACGCACGATGGCCGGCGCAAACCTTCGCGTCTCCGCCTGTTCGGCCGCTGCCACATCCGTTGGCAGATTGAAATGCACCGGGCCGGGCATCGGCGAGCACGCAATCGCCAGCCCTTTGCGGATCTGCTCGCAGGCATTGGCCGGCGCCACCGTGGTCGTCCACTTCACCAGTGGCCGCAGCAGCGACTCCTGATCGAAGATCTGGTGTGTGTAAATCGGCTTCAGATTGGCGGCGACTTCGCCGGTGATCACGATCAGGGCCGAACGATCGAGCAAGGCCTGCGCCACAGCAGTCGCCGTATTGGCAATCCCCGGCCCCAGTGTGGCGACCAATACACCGGGACGCCCGGTCAACTGGTAGGACGCCTCAGCCATGATGCCGGCACCCATTTCGTGTTTGGTGAGAATGAATTTGATGCCGGTTTTGCGAAAGGCCTCGAGCAACTCGAGCACTTCGCCGCCCGGAATGCCGAACGCGTAGCGAACGCCTTCTTCATAGAGCGCGTGGGCGATGATTTCCGCTGTCTTGGGCAAGGTTGGGCACTTTCGAATGATGCGCCCGGCGCCGACCTGGAGCAACACCAGTACTGCCGGGGCAAAACGATGATTGATGATGATAACACGCAGTTTTGGCAGGCGTTGCTTGCCTCCGCATCCCGTTTCAAAACTGCGCAATCCCGACCGGCCGTTACCCGCTCCGATTACCGACCGCATTTTTGGGAGGAGACCTCGACACGCCGATATAATCCGCGTTCACCGGAAGATATTGAATGACCACCATCACAAACAAAACTTTTCTCGAGGCACTCGCCACCTGCGTCGGCGCCAACGGCCTGCTGAGTGCCGCGAACGATATGGCGCCCTACCTCACCGACTGGCGCGGCATTTATGTCGGGCAGGCGTCCGCCGTGGTGCGCCCCGCCAACCGCGACGAACTGGCGAAAGTGGTCGCCTTGTGCGCGCAGCACAAAGTCATCGTCGTGCCGCAGGGCGGCAACACCGGCATGTGCGGTGCGGCCACGCCGTCGACGGATGCGCCATGCATCGTGGTCTGCCTGTCGCGCATGAACCGCATCATCGATGTCGATGCGCTTAACAACACCATGACCGTCGAAGCCGGCTGCCTGCTCGCTAATATCCAGCAGGCGGCGGCCGAGGCGGACCGTCTGTTTCCGCTCTCACTCGGCTCCGAGGGCAGTTGCCAGATCGGCGGCAACCTCTCGACCAACGCCGGCGGCGTCAATGTGCTGCGCTACGGCAACACGCGCGACCTTGTGCTCGGACTTGAAGTGGTGCTGCCCGACGGCCGCATCTGGAACGGCCTGCGCGCCCTGCGCAAGGACAACACCGGTTACGATCTCAAACACCTGTTCATCGGCGCCGAAGGCACGCTCGGCATCATCAGCGCCGCCGTGCTCAAGCTGTTCCCGCGTCCGCGCTCGCAAGCAGTGGCCTTTGCCGCAGTCACCGATCCGGACGCTGCCGTTGCGCTGCTGTCGATACTGCGCGCCCGATGCGGCGATTGCGTCACCGCGTTCGAACTGATTTCGCGCTCCTGTCTCGATCTCGTCTTCAAACACATCCCCGGCACCCGCGATCCGTTATCCTCCGCCCACGCGTGGACGATCCTGACGCAGCTCGGCGACTCCGGTGACGATGCGGCACTGCAGTCGAAAGTTGAAGCCGCGCTCGGCGAAGCCGTCGAGCAGGGGCTGGTGCAGGATGCCGTCATCGCATCGAATCAGGCACAGGCGGCGGCGCTGTGGAAGCTGCGCGAATCCATCCCCGATGCGGCGCGCGTCGCCGGTCTGATTTACCGACACGACATCTCGGTGGCCGTCAGCAAAATTCCGCAATTCATCCGCGCGGCCGGCGCCGCACTGGAAAAGAATTTCCCCGGCACCCGCGTGATCTGCTTCGGCCATCTTGGCGACGGCAATCTGCATTACAACGCATTCGTACCCGGACGCGACCGCAGCGACGCCGCCGCGCGCGAAGCCACCGACGTCAACCGCATCGTGCACGACGTGGTCAACAGCATGAACGGCAGCATCAGCGCGGAACACGGCATCGGCATGTCCAAGCGCGCGGAACTGGCGCGCTGCAAGGATCCACTGGAACTTGAACTGATGCGCAGCGTCAAACAGGCTCTTGACCCCGCCGGGATACTGAACCCCGGCAAGATTTTTTAAGTCTGTCGCACGGTTTTACCGCGCGGCGCGACCCAATCCAGCACCGACCAAAGAACAGGAGAACTGAATGGCCGACAAGATCGTCAAATCAGCACAGGAATGGCAACAGGCGCTGACGCCCGAGCAGTACCAGGTCGCGCGCGAAAAAGGCACGGAACGCGCGTTTACCGGTGCCTTCTGGGACAACCATGACCAGGGCGTTTACCGCTGCGTGTGCTGCGGCGCCGAATTGTTCCGCTCCGACCACAAATTCGATTCCGGCAGCGGCTGGCCGAGCTTTTACCAGCCGGCGGCCGGCGAAAACGTCGCCACCGAGGATGACAGCAGCCATTCCATGCGCCGTACCGAGGTGGTCTGCAAGCATTGCGACGCGCACCTCGGGCATGTGTTCGAAGACGGGCCGCAACCGACCGGCCTGCGCTATTGCATCAATTCCGCCTCGCTGAAATTCGACAAAGAATAAGCGGCGCATAGCATTGGACATCGGCGCGGCGGTACAGGACAATCTGCGCCGATGAAAGTCCTCTTCGACCTTTTCCCCCTGCTGGTATTTTTCGGTGCCTACGCCACCGTAGACATCTTCTTCGCCACCGCGGCGATGATGGTGGCGACGACGCTGCAGGTCGCCTGGGTCTGGCTCAAGCACCGCAAGATCGAAAAAGTCCTGCTGATCAGCTTTGTCGCCATCATCGTCTTCGGCAGCATGACGCTGCTGTTGCACGACAAACGTTTCATCATGATCAAGCCCACGATCGTCTACTGGATCATGTCCGGCGCGTTGCTGGTTTCGCATCTCTGGTTCCACAA
The DNA here is from genome assembly GCA_943329075.2 of Chitinophaga pinensis. Classification (GTDB taxonomy): domain Bacteria; phylum Pseudomonadota; class Gammaproteobacteria; order Burkholderiales; family SG8-41; genus PALSA-1004. Next base: position 54,843 of record CALQCM020000021.1, read on the forward strand.
AAACCCGATCCGGCTGATGATGGAAAAGCATTTCGATGCGCCCGAACAGGTCTGGAAACAATGGCTGTTCGTGTGGGCCGCCTTCTTCGGCGCCATGGGCGTGGTCAATCTCTTCGTCGCCTATACATTCAGCGAAGACATCTGGGTAAAATTCAAGGTCTTCGGCACTCTCGCCATGTCGCTGGCGCTGGCCTTTCTCCAGGGCTGGCGTCTGATGCGTTACGCACGCCCCGAGACCACGGATTAGCCCAATGAATACCACCCACCATAGCCACGACCTGATGGAACGCATCGAACAACGACTCGCGGTGCTCAATCCGGACAGCGTCGAACTCAGCGACGATTCCGCCAAACATGCCGGACACGAGGGTGCAAAAGGCGGCGGTGGGCATTTTGAATTGATCATTGTGTCGTCCCAGTTCGAGGGCAAATCCCGCCAGGCCCGCCATCGCCTGATTTATGCCGCGCTGGGCGACATGATGCAGCGCGAAATACACGCCATCGGCATCAAGGCGTATACTGCCGACGAAATTTAATTCGACCCAAGGAACCACAATGGATATTTCCACCCTTCCCCGCCGGATTTTGATCGTTTTGCTGTCCTTCGGCATGGCCATGACTGCGGCGGCTCAAGCCGCAGACCCGGTTGCCAAAGTCAACGGCACCGTCATTCCGCAAAGTCGCCTTGATGCCATGCTGAAAGGTGCAACCGCCCAGGGCCAGCCCGACTCGCCGGAACTGCGCAATCGCGTGCGCGACGAACTGATCACACGCGAAGTGCTGCTGCAGGAAGCGACGAAGAAAGGCATCGACAAAACGCCCGACGTGGTGAACCAGATCGACTTCCAGCGCCAGAGCCTGATCATCCAGGCCTTCCTCGCCGACCACGTGCGCACCAATCCGGTCGCGGATGACGTCCTGCGCAAGGAATATGACACCGCAAAGGCGTCCGCGGGCGCCAAGGAATACAAGGCGCGCCACATCCTGGTGAAGGAAGAAGCCGAGGCCAAGCAGATCGTTGCGCAACTGAAAAAGGGCGGCAATTTCGAAAAAATCGCAGCTGAAAAATCGGAAGACGCAGGCTCCAAAGGCCGCGGCGGCGATCTCGACTGGGCGTCGCCCGCGCGATACGTCAAACCGTTCGGCGATGCGCTGGTCAAACTGAAAAAGGGTCAGTTCACCGACCCCGCCGTGCAGACGCAGTTTGGCTGGCACATCATCCGTCTTGACGACGAACGCGCAACCAAGCTGCCGCCGTTCGAAGACGTCAAGGGCAACATCCAGCAGCAAATGCAGCAGCAGGTCGTGCAAAAGCTGATCGCCGATCTGCGCGCAAAAGCCAAGATCGAATAACCGGCCACGCGGTAACGGCCAATAAAAACGGCGCACCCTGGTGCGCCGTTTTTATTGGGTTCAAACAGACCTCAACCAACGCGCCGGCGCGCATTGCGGAACATACGCAGCCACGCCCCCTCTTCGCCCCACGATTCAGGGTGCCATGAATTCTGCACGCTGCGGAACACCCGTTCCGGATGCGGCATCAGGATCGTAAAGCGGCCGTCCGCCGTGGTAAGGCCGGTGACACCCCCGGTCGAACCATTGGGATTCAGCGGATACGTTTCCGTCGGCACGCCGCGATGGTCTACGAAGCGCAACGCCACCAGCGCGCGCGCGCGCTGCTGTGCATCGGCAAACTCCGCATAACCCTCGCCATGCGCCACCACTACCGGCAGGCGGCTGCCCGCCATGCCGTCGAAAAACAGCGATGGCGAGGGCATCACCTCCACCATGACGAAACGCGCCTCGAACTGCTCGGAGCGGTTGCGCACGAAATGCGGCCATGCCTCGCTGCCTGGAATGATTTCATGCAGATTGCTCATCATCTGGCAGCCGTTGCAGACGCCCAGTGCGAAAGTGTCCGTGCGCTGGAAGAAGGCGGCAAACTCCTCGCGGGCGCGCGGATTAAACAAGATCGACTTTGCCCAACCCTCACCCGCCCCCAGCACGTCGCCATAAGAAAAGCCCCCGCAGGCGGCCACACCCTTGTAGTCCTGCAGACTGACGCGACCGGCGATCACGTCGCTCATGTGCACGTCGACCGTATCGAAACCGGCGCGGTCGAAGGCCGCCGCCATTTCGATCTGACCGTTGACGCCCTGCTCGCGCAGCACCGCCATGCGCGGACGCGCGGTGTGCACAAACGGCGCGGCAATGTCGTCGGATGGGTCAAATGAAAGCTGCGCGGTCATGCCGGGATCTGCAACGTCCAGCACGCGGTCGTATTCCTGTTGTGCGCAGAGCGGATTGTCGCGCAGACGCTGCATCTGGAAGCTTGTTGCGGACCAGGCGCGGTGCAGGTCGACACGTTTCGCCGCATAGATCGCTTGAGCGCCGGTCTTTATCGTCAGTTCGCCGTCGGCAGTTACGACGCCGATGCGCTTCGAGGCGGTGTCCAGTCCCGCAGCTTTGAGCGCCGCGTCAACCGCACTGCGATCGGCGCGTCGAATCTGAATCACACCACCCAGTTCTTCGTTAAACAATGCGGCCAGCATACCGCCGCTTGCCGTGGCGGCATCCAGTTCGAGTGCAACGCCACAACGGCCGGCAAACATCATTTCGCATACCGTCGCAAAAAGTCCGCCGTCGGACCGATCGTGATAGGCCAGCAGTTTGCCGTCGGCGTTCAGTTGCTGGATGACGGCAAAATAATGACGTAACGCCTGCGCATCGTCGACGTCCGGTGTGGTCGTTCCGGTCTGCGCATAGGCCTGTGCCAGCGCTGAACCGCCGAGACGGTTGCGTCCACCGCCGAGATCGATCAGCAGCAGATCGCTGTCGCCGCAATCGGTGCGCAGCTGCGGCGTCAGCGTCAGCCGCGCATCAACGACCGGCGCAAACGCGGAGACGATCAGCGACAGCGGTGCTGTCACTTCCTTGGCCTGCGCGCCGTCCTGCCAGCGCGTCTTCATCGACATCGAATCCTTGCCGACCGGTATGCTGATGCCGAGCTGCGGACAGAGCTCCATGCCGACGGCGTACACCGTGTCGTAGAGCGCGGCGTCTTCACCGGGATGCCCGGCCGGCGCCATCCAGTTGGCCGACAGTTTAATGTCGCCGATGTCGGCAATGCGCGCGGCGGCGATATTGGTAATCGCCTCACCCACGGCCATGCGGCCGGAGGCGGCGGCGTTGATCAGCGCCAGCGGCGTGCGCTCCCCCATCGCCATCGCTTCGCCACGTGTTTCGTGGAACCCCATCAGCGTCACCGCAACATCGGCCACCGGCACCTGCCACGGCCCGACCATCTGGTCGCGCGCTGTCATGCCGCCGACGCTGCGGTCCCCGATGGAGATCAGGAAGGTCTTGTCGGCAACCGACGGCATGCGCAACACGCGCAGGGCGGCTTCGTGCAAATTGATGTTCGAAATATCGAATGCAACTGGTCTGGTCTCGCGATGCGCAACGTTGCGCAGCATCTTCGGCGGCTTGCCGAGCAACACCGACAGCTCCATGTCGACCGGCGCGTTCTTGAACACCGCGTCGCGCACCAGCAGACGGTCGTCGGCGGTGGCGGTGCCGACCACCGCAAACGGACAACGCTCGCGTTCGCAGAGTGCACGGAAGGTTTCCAGGCTCTGCGGCGCAATCGCCAGCACGTAACGCTCCTGCGATTCGTTGCACCAGATCTGCAGCGGCGACATGCCGCGCTCTTCGCTGGGCACCGCGCGCAGATCGAAAAGGCCGCCGCGTTCGGCGCCATGCACGAGCTCGGGCAGCGCGTTCGACAAACCGCCGGCGCCAACGTCATGAATCGAGAGGATCGGATTGGCATCACCCATGCCACAGCAGCGGTCGATGACTTCCTGCGCGCGACGCTGGATCTCGGCGTTGCCGCGTTGCACCGAATCGAAATCGAGTGCGGCGATGTTGGCACCGGTCTGCATGCTCGAGGCCGCACCACCGCCAAGCCCGATGCGCATACCGGGTCCGCCCAGTTGAATCAGCAACCCGCCGGCGGGAATTTTTTCCTTGAACGAATGGCGCGCGGCGATGTTGCCCAGTCCGCCGGCGATCATGATCGGCTTGTGATAGCCGCGCATCTCGCCGGCGACTTCCTGTTCGAAAGTGCGGAAGTAACCGCAGAGGTTCGGCCGGCCGAACTCATTATTGAAGGCAGCGCCGCCGATCGGGCCTTCAAGCATGATTTGCAACGCCGAGGCGATATGCGCGGGCCGGCCGTAATGTCCCGTTTCCCAGGGCTGGCGAAAACCCGGAATGTCGAGATTGGATACGGTAAAGCCCGTCAGTCCCGCCTTCGGCCGCGAACCGCGCCCGGTGGCGCCTTCATCGCGGATTTCACCGCCGGCGCCGGTGGCGGCCCCCGGATAAGGCGAGATCGCCGTCGGATGATTGTGCGTCTCGACCTTCATCAGGATATGCGTTTCGTCTTCCGCATAAGCGTAGGCGCCGCCCTGCTGCGCATAGAAGCGTTTGACGCGCGCGCCTTCAATGATCGATGAGTTGTCCGAATAGGCGACGACCGTGCCACGCGGATGTTTCGCATGCGTATTGCGGATCATCGCAAACAGTGATTTGTCGCGCGGCTGGCCGTCGATCACCCAGTCGGCATTGAAAATCTTGTGCCGGCAGTGCTCCGAATTGGCCTGCGCAAACATCATCAGTTCGACGTCGCTCGGATTGCGCCCGATGCGCGAAAAATTACTGCACAGATATTCGATTTCGTCTTCCGACAGCGCCAACCCCATGTCGCGATTGGCACGCTGCAAGGCCGCCACCCCGCCCTTCAACACATCCACGGTCGCCAATGGCTGCGGCTCAACCTGGCGGAACAGATCGGCAGCCTGCGCCAGGTCGCGCAACACCGTTTCCGTCATGCGGTCATGAATCAGCGGCAGCAGCACATCAAGTTCGGCGGCAGTCAGCGCGGCGCCGTCGGCCTTCGCTACACGCCACACCGTCCCGCGCTCAATGCGCTCAATCACCTCGAGACCGCACTGCCGCGCAATATCCGTCGCCTTCGAGGCCCACGGCGAGATCGTGCCCAGACGCGGCACCACCAGCCACTGCTCGCCCGTGGCCGGCGCCTCGCCGGTCGCCGGGCCATAGGTCAGAATGCGTTCGAGCGTGGCGCGTTCAGCGGCGCTCAAGGCGCGCTTGACGCTGGCGAAGTGGTGGTATTCGGCGGTGATGGATGCCGGACGCAGCCCGGCGCCGGTGAGCGCCTCGGTGAGTTTGGCAATCCGGAAACCGGATAAGGCGTTGCGCCCGCGAAGACTGAGGATCTGCGACATGAATAAAGCGCAATGTCCGTAAAGCCGAATTTTAACCGAAACAGGCGGCCGCCGCAGCGTGCCGCGGCGCCACAGCGGAGTAGACTAGACGAATGTATTCAACTGCCGAAAACACCCCGGTTTACCTGACGTCCGAGATCCGCGCGCTCGAAGCGGCGGCAGCGCAAAGCCTGCCGCAGCCGGGATTGATGGAACGCGCCGGTCGTGCCGCAGCGGAAATCGCCCGCACGCTCATAGCCGCCGGCCGCGTGCTGGTGCTGGCGGGGCCCGGCAATAACGGCGGTGACGCCTTTGTCGTGGCACGTCATCTGCAATCATGGGATTTCGAAATCGATCTGGTGTTCACCGGTGATGCGGCAAAATTGCCGCCTGACGCGGTGGCGGCGTATCAGGCGTGGCTGGCAAGCGGCGCCGGCATTCTCACCGACCTGCCAATTGACGCCCACTGGGATCTGATCGTCGACGGGCTCTTCGGCATCGGCTTGCAGCGCGACATCAGTGGACGCTACGCCGACACTGTCGCCGCCATCAACCGCCTGCACGTACCGGTGCTTGCCCTCGATCTGCCGAGCGGTCTGGCCTCTGACAGCGGACGCATCCTTGGCCGCGCCATCATCGCCACTCACACCGCCACCTTCATCGCCATCAAGCCCGGTCTGCTCACCGGGGACGGCCCGGATTGCTGCGGTGAGATTCATATTTGCGACCTCGGCATTGATGCGGCGGCGATCAAGCCGGCGCAGGGCGCGGTGATCGGCGACAACATTCTGCATATCGCGCTGCCCGCGCGCCGCGCCAACAGTCACAAGGGCGATTACGGCAGCGTTGGCATTATCGGTGGTGCCAGCGGTATGCTGGGCGCCGCCCTGCTGGCCGGACGCGCCGCCCTTCATCTCGGCGCAGGCCGCGTATACGTCGGCCTGCTCGATCCCAACCGCCCCGGCGTGGATCTGCAACAGCCCGAATTGATGTTGCGCGAGTACCAGGAAATTCCCGCGCTTGCCAATCTCAATTGCCTCGCCGTCGGACCTGGCCTCGGCACTTCACCGGAAGCCGGCAAATGCGTGCGCACGGCCCTGGCCGGCAAACTGCCGCTGGTGCTGGATGCCGACGCGCTGAACCTGATCGCCACCGACCCCGCCCTGCAGAAGCAATTATGCAACCGCAGGAATGAGAATGTGCTGACGCCACACCCGGCCGAAGCCGCGCGCCTGCTCGGCGCGACGACCGCGCAGATCCAGGCCGATCGCGTCGCCGCCGCCGTCGAGATTGCACGGCGTTTGCACAGCCACGTTGTGGTCAAAGGCGCCGGCAGCGTGTGCGCGACACCCGACGGTCACTGGTTTATCAACAACAGCGGCAATCCCGGTATGGCCAGTGCCGGCATGGGCGATGCGCTGACGGGCATGATCGCGGCGATGATCGCGCAAGGCGCCTCCGCGCAAACCGCCCTGTTGGCCGGCGTGCATCTGCACGGCGCCGCCGGTGACGCGCTGGTCGCCGCGGGCAACGGCCCGGTCGGCTTGACCGCCGGCGAACTTTGTTACGCCGCGCGCAAACTCATCAACCGTTGATCCGGCAATGGCGAGCGATCACGCCTGCAGCGTGCGCGCCGTGAAAATGCCGAGATAAGTCATCGCCAGCGAGCCGACCAGATGGCCCGCCACCAGCACAAACGACCAGAGAAAATCGCGGTCGCTCAAGAGTTCGACGGCCTCGGCTGAAAATGACGAAAAGGTCGTCAGTCCGCCGAGAAAACCGACGATCACGAACAAACGCCATTCCGGCGGAATACTGTCGTGATGCACGAAATACTCGACGGCAACGCCGACCAGAAAACCGCCGACGAGGTTCGCGGTCAGCGTGCCGAGCAGGATGTTGGCAAACAGCGGATTGAGAAAAATGCCGAACAGCCAGCGCAGCCATGCGCCGAGAGCGGCACCCAGCCCAACCGCAAAGAAACCGCCGAGCGTCATTTCATTTGCACTCGCTGCGACATGGCAGGTTGCCCGTATCCGGCCGCCCGTCGCCGACAAAACCATCGCGGTTCGGCATGCGTATCTTCGCCAGCGAGGCGGCATCCAGTGTGGCCTCGGCGCCGAGTATGCCGTTCATGTGCAGCAGGTAGGCGGTCAGCGCATAGGTTTCGTTTGCGCTCAGTGATTGCGGCGCGCTGTACGGCATGGCGCGATAGACATAGTCGAACACCGTCGTTGCATACGGCCAGAAGCTGCCGATGGTTTTAACGGGTGCGGCGGCCTTCAACGTGCCCTGTCCCCCGACCAGACGGTCGGCCGGTTTGCCCTCGCCCTTGGCGCCGTGGCAGGCGGCGCACTTGGCCGCATACAATTTGCCGCCTTCCGCCACGCTGCCGCCGCCGGCCGGCAGTCCGGCACCGTTCGGCGAGACGTCGATGTCCCAGCCTTTGATTTCGCGCTCACTCGCCGGCGTGCCGATCGCGAACTTCGACTGCGCGTGGACCACAAACGGCACGCACATCAAAACCACTGTGCTCACTGCACGTATGAATTTATGCGTGGACATTGCTGATCTCCCCGCTGGCTGCAACCGCCCACGACTGGATTGCGTTGTAATGGTAATTCGAATGCAGGCCGCGCTGCGCGACGAGCTGCGCGCGGTTTGGCTGCACGTATCCGGAGTCGTCAAGTGCGCGGCTTTGCAATATCGTCGCGTTGCCATCCCACTGCCAGGGCAGGCGGAAGCGCGTCACCGCACGGCTTAACACCGGCTCCTGCAATGCCGCTTCGCGCCAGTTGCGCCCGCCGTCGGTCGACACGTCAACGCGGCGGATACGCCCGTTGCCCGTCCACGCCAGCCCGGAGATTTCATAAAAGCCGCGGCGCGCCAGTTTATGGTCGGGCGCTGGATAGGTGATGACCGATTTGGCGTCCATCGAAAACGTAAAGAGACGCGCGGTTCCGTCCGGCAGTGAATCGGTGTACTTGGAGGTTTCTTCGCGCGTCATGAAAGGCTCGGCGGCCACTTTCAGCCGGCGCAACCACTTGATGCTCATATTGCCTTCGAAACCGGGCAAAAAGAGACGCAGCGGATAACCGTTCTCCGGCCGCAAGGCTTCGCCATTCTGCGCATAGACCAGCATGGCGTCTTCGAGCGCCTTGGCCATCGGCACCGAACGCGTCATCGCCGCAGCATCGGCGCCTTCAGCGAGCACCCATTGCGCACCCGGCTGCACGCCGGCTTCTTCGAGGATGGTCGACAATGCCACGCCGGTCCACTCACAGCACGACAACAGGCCGTGGCTGACCTGCACGCTTTTGCCGAACGGCGACTTCCATTCGCGCGAAGTGTTGCCGGAGCATTCAAGAAAATGAATGCGCGACACCGAGGGAAACCGCATCAGGTCTTCCATCGTGAAGACCAACGGCTGTTTGACCATGCCGTGCAGCATCAGGCGGTGCTGCGCCGGATCGATTTCCGGAATCCCGGCGTGACTGCGTTCGAACACGAGTCCGTTGGGCGTGATCATGCCGCGCAGGTTCTGCAACGGGGTCATCGCTGAACCGGAACCCGGCATCACCTGATCGCCACGGCCGCGCCGGAGGACGTTTTTTTCGAACGCGGAGGGCAGCCCGTACTGGCCGTCGGACAGCGCGCGCCCTTCTTTCTTCATCCACGCCGGCACGTTCGGCGGCGCGTTGTCCGCGGCATTTTGTGCGAGCGCATTTCCGGCGAATGCACCGCCGGTCAGCACTGCAGAATTGCGCAGGAAATTGCGTCTTGCGTTGCGCGCAGCGTTCGCGCCGTCAGCCTGCTTTTTCATATCTTCCCCCATCGCGTTCAATCGACGCGTATCTGTGCCTGTTTGATGACCTTGGTCCAGCGTTCGATGTCGGCGCGCAAAAATGTCTCCAGTTCCTGCGGCGTATTGCCCACCGCCTCGGCGCCCTGCGCCAGCAACTGATCGACCATCTCCTGCGACTTGATCACGGCCACCGCATCGGCCTGCAAACGTTTGACGATGGCCGGCGGCATTTTTGCCGGGCCGAGCAAGGCGTACCACAGACTGGCCTGATAGGCGCCGTAACCGGCCTCGGCCACCGTCGGAATTTCGGGCGCCGCGCGCGAGCGTGTCGAGCCCGTCATCGCCAGTGCGCGCAGGCGCCCCGCCCTGACTTGCGGCATCGCCGGCAGCGGGCTCGTGCACACCACCTGGATCTGGCCGCCGACCAAATCGACCAGCGCGGGGCCGGCGCCCTTGTAAGGAATATGCACGAGCTTGATCCCCGCCAGCCAGTTCAGCAATTCGACAGCCAGATGGCCGCCGGTGCCCGGCCCCGACGAGCCGTAGGTGATGACGCCCGGTTTCGCTTTCGCCGCTGCCACCAGTTCGCGTATGTTGTTCACACCGAGCGCGGGATGTGCGACAAACACCAGCGGCGAACTGGCCACCAGCGTGATCGGCGAAAAATCCTTGATCGAATCGTAGGGCAGCTTGTCGCGCAGACCGGGATTCACGCCATGCGTCGCGCTCGCCAGCAACAGCGTGTATCCGTCGGGCGCGGCTTTTGCCGTCATCTCGGTGGCGATCACCTGCCCGCCGCCGCCGCGGTTGTCGATCACGAGTTGCTGGCCAAGGCGTTCGCCCAGACGCGAACTCAACATGCGGCCGACAATATCGCCGGCACCGGCCGGCGGATAGGGAATGATCAGCCGGATCGCGCGCTGTGGATAAGCATCAGCCGCAACAGCGTGCCGAGCGATCATCGGCAACACTACCCACGCCAGCATTAACAGGCGAAAAAGACTCGAACAATTGATGATGAAACTCCTGCCAACAGAATGGAACCCAAATTATCGATGCTGCCGCCCTGTGTCAAGCCTGCCTCACGAAGATTGTGGCGATGCGTTGTGCCGGCCACGCCGCCGATAGTAGACTTCAAGCTCAAACCGGACACTTTCCATCGGGCACCACATGAAACTCGCCTCACGCCTTCATGAAACTGAAGATCTCGAAGCCGCGATCGAGCACTGTTATGCCAACAAATGGACAGACGGTCTGCCGGTCGTGCCCGCCACTCGCGGCGCCATTGAACGCATTCTCAATTATCTGCAACGGGATCCGCGCGAAGTCGTCGGCGTAATTCCACCGCGCAACGGCGTGGCGACGATTGAAAAGATCGCGATCAATTGCGTGATGGCCGGCTGCAAACCGGAATACGTGCCCGTGGTGATTGCCGCGGTTGAAGCCATGCTCGAAGAGCGTTTCAACCTGAATGGCGTGCAAACAACCACGCATTGCTGCGCACCGCTGGTGATGGTCAGCGGCCCGGTGGTGCAGCAACTTGAATTCAATACCAAGGAAGGTGCTTTTGGCCACGGCTGCCGTGCCAGCGCATCCATCGGCCGTGCCGTGCGTCTGATCCTGTGGAACATCGGCGGCGGTTATCCGGGCGAACCGTGCAAGACCACGCATGGGCATCCCGGCTACTACAGTTTCTGCGTAGCCGAGGATGCGTCGTCAAACCCGTGGGAACCCTTGCACACCGATTTCGGATTCACCGCTGAAGACAGCGTGGTTACCGTGACGGCCACCGAAGCGCCGAAGCTGATCGGTACTGGCGCCGGTTACAGTCCCGCCGACGACGTCCTCTACATGCTCGCAGACTCGATTGCGGCACTCGGCAGCAGCAACGTCACCGGCGGCGATCTTGTTTTGGTGCTGGGCCCGATGGCCGCAAAA
>CALQCM020000022.1 GCA_943329075.2 Chitinophaga pinensis
ACCGAAAACAAATTTTCGCAATTCATTCTCAACAAAAAGTTTAATTCCGGCTTTTCAATGGGACTGATGGCAAAAGACCTCGCGCTGGCCATGGAAGTGGCGGAGTCATGCGGCATTTCTGCGGAACTCGGTCATGCGACGCTTGCATTATGGAAATCAGCTGAAACCAAACTCACCGGCAAGGCTGACCACACCGAGGTCGTCAGACACTTCGGCGAAATTTAGCCCCTCCCCCGCAACGCCTACTCCAGCGTGACGTGGGCCTTGCGCACAAGGTTGCCGTAGCGCTCGAATTCGCTGCGCAGGTAGATTGCAAATTCCTCCGGTGAAGTGCCGGCCGGATCGGAATGCCGTGCGACTAGTGATTGCCGCACGGCGGCGCCTTTTAACAATATTAGGTCGACAGAAAAATTCTACTGCTAATCTAAGTGACCTGCCCTGCCCACGAGCACGGACTCCGCTCCGTCAGGTCAGGTCACAACTTCTATAAGTTATCTGTTCTGCCAATTGGGTTTGCGTTTCTCTGTAAATGCCTTTGGTCCCTCGATATAGTCCTGACCTTCAAGATTCGCTTTCTGCGCAGGATAGATCGTCCGCACAGCTTGCTCAAGCGACTCTTCGTCGAGACCGCGATACACAGCCTCTTTCGACGCACGTACCGCCATCGGTGAACATTCAAGGATCATCGCGGCCCAGCGCCGCGCACCTTCCAGCGCTCCACCGACAGGGACAACCTCATTGACGAATCCAAGTTCTCTGCCTTCCTGCGCCGAAACTCGACGCCCGGTCAGAATCATACCCATTGCTTGCCTGCTCGGAATCATCCGAGCCAGACGATGCACGCCGCCCGCCCCCGCGACCAGCCCCACGCGAACCTCAGGTAACGCGAATACAGCGTTCTCTGCGGCTACAATGATGTCACACGCAAGCGCCATCTCGAAGCCCCCCCCCATCGCGACACCATTGACCGCTGCAATAACTGGCTTATTAAGATCAAACCGACTGGTGAGCCCACCAAAGCCATTGTGTGGCCGAGTGCCACGCTTGCCACTCGCCTGCATCTTAAGATCGTTCCCCGCTGAGAATGCGCGGTCTCCCACTCCCGTGACAATGCCAACCCACAAGTCATCGCGTGCGGCAAACTCGTTCCACACAGTTTCAAGCTCATAGCTCGCATCGCTGTTCAGGGCATTCATGACCTGTGGTCGATTTACGGTAACGATGCGTAACATACCCTCATCTAGAACCTCGCAATATTCATACGTTTTGACTATCTGATCGACCGCAGCACTCGTTAACTTTCTCTCCATAGAATTTTCCTCTATTTTTTACCCGAAATTAAATCGCGCATCTAATTTAACATACCCCACTTGTGCCAATATGGTTTTGCACAAACGTTTGTCATCATATTCAAAGCTTGTGGTTTATCATTATGCAACGAGATGACTCCATCTTCCTGGAGGCGCATATGCAGCGCGACAGTGCCGCACAACACCACATCTGGAATTTCTATACGCTTAGCCTTGATGCTATGTTTTTCTGCTTCGAATTAGGTTAACAGATAGCGGGACTGAAATTGGCCAGCAAGCTGCTGAGGTTTTTTTTAACCATACCTCATGTTTGTAATACAATTTAAAAATAAAAAAACATCGCAGATAGACCCAACACGAACAGCGATGAAAAGGTATGACGTTTGAGTGAGCGTCAGAGCCGCAATTAAAGCATCAGAAAAAACGACAAGTAAACCTATCGCCCGCTGACTATAGTTGAACGGCTGAAAGCAATCCGACGGGAGGCCTTGAGATTGCTGATAACGATATTGCTCAATACAGCCCCACCGCTTTTCTAAAAACACAATCGATGCCTGCAACGATGTGAAATGACAGATATATACCCGGGCATTTTTCAAAATTCAACGATATTATTCAGAATTTTCAAACATCAACAAACCATGAGGACTAAAGAGTATGGTTAATTTCAAGATCATTTCGTACGATGCCGTGACAATAGGCGAGGAATTCATTTCTGATGATTACCTTATCAAGCCCGACGATGTCGAGACATTTGCCTATGCGGTGGACGATTACGACCCTTGGTATTTTGAAGAGGGGGCACTAGGTGGCCCGGTAGCGCATCCGGTGATGCTGGGCAATCAGGCAATCATGCTTAGACACACTAAGTACATCGTTCCCGCCGGGTTGCATGCCAAGATGGACTTCGAATTCGTAGAACCGCTGCGTCTTGGTATGCGGGTGCGTTCTTACGGAAAGGTAGTCGATAAGTTTGAAAAACGCGGACGTCACTACATGGTCACAGCATTCGAAACCCGTGACGAAGATAGCGGTGCAGTTCTTGTACGTGGACAATTTTCGCAGATGGTATTTCCGGAATCAGGAGTTCACAAGTGAATAAAGACAAGAGTAGCAAGCCTGCCGTTGGTGAAGAACTTCCTGCCCTAAAAAAAATCGTTACACAGCGACAAGTCGACGCCTATTCTGGCGTGCGCCCAAAATCACTACATACTGACCCCGAGTGGGCACAGGAAAAAGGTTTCAAGGCACCGTTGGCACAGGCTCTGATGTCCACCGCGTATATTTCAGAGATGATGGTGCGCTATCTGGGAGAAGGTTATATCAAGGGTGGAAAAATGTCGGTTTCATTTACAAAACCGGTCTTCGTCGGTGAAACGCTTACTGTCCGCGGACGCATCAAGAGTCGGGCCGTGGAAGGAGAGAAAACTCGAGTCACCGTGGACATCTCATGCGAAAATGCTAAAGGTGAGTTGACGCTAGTGGGCGTCGCCAGCGGCATCGAAAACACCTGTAAGCAGTAATGGCATCAATTTAAAGGGGCTACGCATGAGCGTCGGAGAAATGTTGAAGGGCATCACCGTTGTAGAGATAAGTTCTAGCGTGGCGGCGCCCTTCGCTGCACGAATCATGGCGGACCTGGGTGCTGATGTATATAAGATTGAGCCGCCCGGAGATGGCGATGCAGCCCGCCGGTGGGGGCCACCTTTCTGGCGGGGTGACGCCACCCCTTTTCATGCATTCAACCGCGGCAAGAGAAGCGTCGCAGTGGACCTAAAAGATCCCCCATCAAGAGACGTGCTAAGGAACTTTATCGTAGCAAAGGCCGACGTTGTCATACAGAACTTGCGAGCCGGACTGATCGAAACCTTCGAGCTCGATGGCATAAACCTGCTGAAGGTTGCGCCCCGCCTGATTTATTGCAATATGGGTGGTTTCGGCAGCAAAGGACCTATGCGCTCGCAAATGGGGTATGAGGCGCTGATCCAGGCCATTACTGGCCTGATCAGTGTTACGGGAGAACCGGATCGCGATCCGGTCCGGTTAGGCATTCCCGCAGCTGACATGGGTACTGGTATGTGGGCGGTAATCGGGATTCTTGCTGCGCTGCAGCGTCGCCAGACGACCGGTAAAGGGCACATCGTAGAGGCGTCACTCTACGACACGGGCCTTGGCTGGACATCCATGGTGATGGCGCAGTATCAGGCGACCGGCGCGATACCTCAAAGGCAGGGACTCAAGGGCACCAGCCTTGTCCCAAATGGCGGCTTCAGGGCGGCGGACGGCATGCTCATGCTAACGGTCGGAACCGACGTCCAGTTCCAGTCGTTGTGCCGGGCGGTAGGAAGACCGGAGCTTGCCCAAGACCCTAAGTACATCACCAACGCCGACCGGCGGGCCCACGAGGACGAACTGGTCGCGCTGCTCAACGACACCTTTCTGACGAAGCCCCGCGCCGACTGGTGCAGTCTGCTGACGGCATCCGGGGTCGCCGCGATACCAGTGCAGGATCTCGCGGAGGTTGCGAACAGCGAGCAAACCGCCGCCTCCGAAATGCTGCAGGATTGCCCGGGTGACGACTTGCGCCTGATCGGTCTGCCGATACGCATCGACGGCGAGCGCCCGCGCCCGAGAAACGCCGCGCCGGCATGCGGGGAACTGCCGCTTGCAGAATTATTGCGCCACGGCAACAAGTAGTGCCGGGTCCAGCCATTTATCCATATGGCCGATGGCCCGTCAGACACCGATATACAAAAAGGGTAAACAGCAATGACAATTTTACTTAACACTGACGATTACGGCGTCGCCACGCTCACGTTGAACCGACCGGATAAGATGAACGCCTTCAACAGGGAAATGCTGGATGCCTGGAACGCAGCCTTGTTGAAGTGCGCCGACGATCCGGCTGTCAAAGTCATCGTATTGACAGGAGCGGGCCGCGCGTTTTGCGCGGGCGGCGACACCAGCGACATGAAACGGCGCTCAGAAACCCCGGAAACGGCGCTCGAGCGCAAGGACTTTCTGTTTCGGAACGTTCACCGCATCGCCATCACCATGGAGCAGCTCGACAAGCCCGTCATCGCGGCGATCAATGGCGCGGCGCGCGGCGCCGGGCTGGACATGGCGCTAATGTGCGATATCCGCATCGCTGCCGCATCTGCCACTGTCGCGGAAAGCTACATCGACCTCGGCTTGATGGCGGGCGACGGCGGGGCATGGTACCTGCGCCGACTTATCCGGCTAGATCACGTTCTCGAACTAATATGGACTGGGCGCAAGCTCACAGCGGAAGAAGCGCGGGAACTCGGCGTCGTCACGCGCGTGGTGCCCGACGATCAGCTCATGTCATCGACTTATGAACTTGCGCGCTGCATTGCGGCCCAGTCATCGCCCGCTGTCCGCATGAGCAAGCGCGCGGTTTACCAGGCTGCCGATCTATCGCTGATGGCGCATCTGGACATGGTGTCGTCGCACATGGCGGTGGTACGCGACACGGATGAATATCGCGCCAAAATGGCTGAAATTGCCGCGCGGCGGCGCGCCAAGACGTAAAACTCGTCCGAAGCCGAATCCAGATACGCACGAATACAAGAACAACGCAGCGGCGCCGGCCAGGACCTCGCAGGAATTTGTAAGTCTTGCCCGCTCCAGACCAAGTGAAGAGGTTTCGAAGGCGGCGGCTGGAATGCCATCTTCATGCCGGCGGGTTGGCCACGCGCCATTGTGGCCAAGGTCCAAGGCGACCTCGCAAAGCTCATGCGCACACCGGAAACGAAAAAGAAATTCTCCGCGATGGGCGGCATCGCGATCGGCAACTCCCCCGAGACGTTTGCCGCTTATCTAAAGGCAGACATGGCGCGCTGGTCGCAGGTCAGCGAAAGCAGCCAAAGTCCGCGTGGAATAGAACGTTACAGCAGCCGCAGCTGGCAGGGCCGCATCAATTATGATCGCTGCTGCACAGTGGTCCGCAACAAGGGGGAAATTTCTTTGGCAATGCTGCTTATGTGTTCGAGGTTGAACAGCGCATCCAGCAGTGCCGATGCACGCTTTGGCGCCATGGCCGCAGCGGTGTAAGCCATGAATTTCGCCTTGAGTTCATCATCGGTCATGCGGGTTTCCTCGGTTCCCGGGTCTCCCCAAGCGTATTCCATAGATGCAGAGTACGACGTGTCCCTGGCCATCACAATCACCATGGCCGGTACCCGCGGATAGCGTCGGGTGCGCCGGAAGTCTTCAGCCATCAACCGCTGAATCGCAGGGTCGGTCTCGACCCTGATGCGTTGCGTGAACGATCGCAACCGGACGTCATTCAACACTTCGGCGCTCTGCCATTGTGGCGTAAGATCTATTCCGTATGCGCACGCGGCAAGCGCGAAGGGCAAGCTGAATTGCGCGGCGATCGGCGTTTCGGGCGCCGCGGCCCCAGAAAGAAAAGGCGACGCGACGCGCGCGAAGGTCTTGACGCAGACAGAACTGATTTCATCCGGCTGCAAGCGGTGATCCCTGACGATTTTGCGGAACGCATCGATCGAATGATGCGTCAGCCGGTTGATGGCGTAGGGCTTGACGGCCGCTTCCGATATCCACCATTTTTCGCCCAGAGCGCCGGTCAGCACCGCCCAGTTGCAGTCGGGCGATCCCGCCAGCGCCCAGTATCCCGCCCCGCCATCCAGTATGCTGGTGTCCGCCTGCATTCCCGCCTGCGCCATCTGCGCCGCCATGACACCGTGCATGCCCATAAAACCGTGGGGCGAGTTCTTCATCATGTGAAAATCGCGAGTTTCGTCCCATTTGCGATGACAGCTTATGGGCGAAACCCAGCCGGCGATACCTAGCGCGTGGGCGAGTTCCCTGGCCGTCAAGCGCATCGCTCGCCCCCCCGCGCCAGCAGCCGCGAAAATCGCCCACCCCAGGCCCGCCGTAGGCACGCGCTGCACGTCGCCATTCACATTGATGCTGGCAATCGTCAATGACAGTCCAATACGTGCCCCGATATCGTAGCCGGCTGCGACAGCGGCGATCAGCTCCTTGCCGTGCGCAGCCTGCGCTTCGCACAGGGCGAGTGCCGGAAACACGGTACAGCAGGCATGGTGTGTGGAGT
Source organism: Chitinophaga pinensis (assembly GCA_943329075.2). Taxonomy (GTDB): domain Bacteria; phylum Pseudomonadota; class Gammaproteobacteria; order Burkholderiales; family SG8-41; genus PALSA-1004. Next base: position 6,412 of record CALQCM020000022.1, read on the forward strand.
TCAGTAGCGTTTCGTCGCCATCGAGCAGGTTCGCCAGATAAGAGTTAGCGAAAGCACACGCCGCCGCGGACGCTCTGCGACGGCTTCCGATTACCGTAGCAGCGCGCGGGCTCTGACCCAGTTCGTGAGCCGTGGAGATCATGATCTGGCCCGCAACCATCGAGGTCGCGCCCAACGCACAGGCGATCGTGTCGGCAATGATACGTTTCGTATCGTGTGCGACAGACGCCGGCAGATCTTCGTAGCGTATCGCGGCGACAAAATCTGCGATCTGCGCTGTCGATCCGGCACCCACTGCGCTCATCGAGCGTATTCCGAATGGTGTGCGCCGGTGCGCAAGGCGGCCGAGATTCGGAACAATCGCGTATCCCCGCCCCTCCTCACTTGTCGAGCTGCAAACCGAGTCGTTTCACGACGCCACTCCATTTTTCGGTCTCGGCCCTGATGAATCTGCCAAACTGCTCCGGTGTGCCGGGGAACGGGTCAACACCCGCATTCGCCAAACGTTCGATCGTGTCGGGCATTGCCAGGACGCGGTTGATATCGACGGCCAGCCTCTCGGTCACGTTGCGGGGCGTTGCAGCCGGTGCAAAATAGCCGGTCCATTGTACCGCCTCATAGCCGGGCACACCGGACTCCGCAATAGTAGGTAATTGAGGAACCGCTTTCGCTCGCACTTTTGAAGTAACAGCTATCCCACGTAACCTCCCGCTACGCAACATCTGCGTAACTGACGCGAGGCCAGCGAAATACACCGGTATTTCGCCTCCGGCCACGTCGGTCAGCACCTGTGGACTGCCCTTGTATGGCACGTGCACCATCTGAGTGCCAGCCATCGTGTTAAACAACTCGGTTGCCATGTGGTCTGCGTTACCGTGACCAGTTGACGCAAACAAAATTTCTTTCGGTCTCGCCTTGCTAAGGGCAATCAAACCTTTCACATCATGCGCTGGAAAATTAGGGTGAACGACAATGACGTGCGGCATAACAATAGCACTAGCGACGGCGACGAGATCTCTCTGCAGGTCGTATGACAGATTGGGATAAAGTGCCGGACTGACTGTGATTGAGTTTTGCCCTAGCAGTAACGTATAACCATCGGGCACGGCTTTCACAACATGCTCTGCTGCGAGATTGCCAGCGGCACCAGGACGCGGATCCACTATAACAGGCTGATCCCAACCCTCGCCGAGTTTCTGGCCGATGATGCGAGCAACAATGTCTGCGGTACCACCCGCAGTATAACCTATGACTACGCGCACCGGCTTAACTGGGTAAACTGCGCCAGTCTGCGCAACCGCTCCAGTAGCAATGCATCCTATCAGAATAACTAGTCTGGTTAACGAAAAGTCCATGCGTACTCCCATTTTACAATTGCAATCTATCCAACACTCGACCATACGAGCACGTAGAAACGCATTTAGATATCCATCAGTCTACGCGCGCACCGCTGCTTTTGACCAACCCGCTCCACTTAGCGGTTTCACTTTTTAGGAATTCCGCGAAGCGCTCTGAAGTACCAGAGAACGGTTCGCTACCTTCTGTCGCCAATCGATCTAAAACGTCGCGGCTTTGCAATATACGTCCAACCTCCGCATGGATGCGACTGACAATGAAGCCCGGCGTACCAGCTGGGGCCACAAGCGCCTTCCAGTCACTAGCCTCAAATCCAGAGAAGCCAAACTCGGCCAGTGTTGGAACCGCAGGCAGCATTGCCATTCGTTTGGACGACGATACCGCTAATGCGCGCACACGTCCTCCCGCCGTTATCTGCGACATGACACCACCCGCTGAGGTGATAAAAATGGAAACATGGCCACCAATCAGGTCGGTCAGCGCCGGGGCCGCACCTTTGTAAGGGACATGTGTTAGCTTGATACCTGCGCGTGTCGCGAACAACTCACCGACAAGGTGCCCCACCGTACCGTTACCGGGCGACGCCATCGTAACAGCACCTGGTCTAGCTTTAGCCGCAGCAATGATCCCCTCGATCGATCGCAACGGCCCGTCGATGGCAGCCGCGAGCACGCCCGGTTGCGTAGCCACCAAAGACACCGCCACAAGGTCAGTCAGTGGATTGAAGGGCATGTTGGGGTAAAGTGCAGGGTTAATGGCGAGATTAGCGGTTGTGCCTAGAGCGATCGTGTATCCGTCAGGCGCGGACTTGACAACGACATCTATCCCAACGTTGCCTCCTGCGCCTGGCCGGTTCTCGACGACAAATGAAACGTTTAGTGCTGCGCCCAGTCTTTCCGCAAGAAGACGGGCAATCAAGTCTGTCCCTCCCCCAGGCGGAAATGGAACAATCAGTCGCACTGGTTTAGTTGGCCAAGTCTGTGCAACGCTGGGAATCGGCAAAGTAAAAGTCAGAACGGCAACAGCGGCCAAAATAATTCTAAGGTGATCCATCATTCACTCCATCCGATTGCAGCAATCCATGGCTGTATCAACTGAGGTTCCGTCAGCTCGGCAGTTGCAGCACGTACTTAGCAATGATATTTCTTTGAATTTCGCTCGAGCCGCCGTAAATTGTCGCAGATCGCGCATAATAAAAGGTGGTCAGAAAATCGATCTCGACGTCGTCTATGTTCTGTAGTCCGTCGCCAACGCCGTCTTCGGCCCCTGTCTCGATTAGTAGTTCAGTAAGCCGCTGCCAGGTTTCCATGCCCCAGATCTTAAGCGATGACACATCTTGCCCGAGCGGCTCTCCGCGCTTGACCTGCTCGACGAAACGGCCGTACAGCGAGCCCAGATCCTCCACGTCCATGGTGAGTGTGGCATATTTATCTACGAATCCCGAATCGGAAAAAAGTCCTTTGGCCTTGGCAAGCATCTGCAAACGTCGAAGTGCGTATTGCGAACGACGAGGGCTACCAATATTGAGACGTTCGAACGACAGCAGCGCTTTGGCGACACGCCACCCATCGTCGAGCTTTCCAACAAGGGCATCTACTGGGACACGAACGTTATCAAAAAATATTTCACAGAATTCCTGGTGACCTGCAATATTCCGCATCGGCCGTATCGTAATGCCCGGCGAAGCAAGATCAACCAGCAGGAAACTTATACCCTCTTGCTTTTTATTTGTGTTCTTTTTCGTGCGAACAAGGACGAACATATGCGTCGAATCGTGGGCCATCGAAGTCCACGTCTTCTGTCCGTTAATCACGAAATTTTCGCCATCAATTAAGGCGCTGGTCTGAAGATTCGCAAGATCCGATCCTGCATTCGGCTCTGAATAACCCTGGCACCAGATGTATTCTCCTGATGCATTCCGCGGCAGATAGAAACGCTTTTGCGCTTCGGTACCAAACTTCATGATGGTCGGCCCGACATGGGTTATTCCCTTGTCCGGGCTTGCAACCACGCCGTAACGCTCCAGTTCCTCAATGAAGATCACCATCTTCCCGCCGTTAAGGCCCATGCCGCCGTATTCAACGGGCCAGCTTGGCGCAATCCACCCTTTCAAATAGAGCGCGCGCCACCATTCCATAATTTCGTCGCGTTTGACGCGCCGGAGCATGAAGCGCAGTTTCTGCGGATAGTTCTGTTCAATAAATGCTCGAACTTCGCAGCGGAAATTGGCGTCACTTAGTGCGTTGTAATCTCGTTCGTTTTCGGGCAAGGTCATAGCTGTGCCCCCAGCGCATAGCGCGCATATCTCCGCCTGTGACAGGCTGCGTTTCCAAGCCATGCGGACAATACCAGTGCACGCTTTAGGTAAAGGCCAGCGTCGAATTCATCGGTAAAACCCATCGCGCCGTGTATCTGTATAGTTTCCCTGACAATACGCAGTGCCGCATCAGAGCAGCGAGCCTTGACGCGGCTGGCAATAATCGCACGCTGTTTTGCATCCGGACGGTTACGCAATGCTTCAAGAGCGCTTTCCAAGACGGCCGAAGCGAGTTGCTGTTGGATGAAGAGATCCACTGCGCGGTGCTGCAACGCCTGAAAACTGCCTATAGGCTTACCGAACTGCTCGCGATTACGCATGTAATCAAGGCTCATTTTCAGCGCACTCTTCATAAGGCCCATCAATTCGGCTCCCGCAATCACGGTGGCATAATCGCGAGCCGTCTCCAGTGCCACTCGTGCTGCTTCGCCGCGCGCTAGGCGATGCCGCGAGGGAACCGCTACGTCCTGTAGACGCAGCACGCCAAAATGGCGACCGTCCGCGAGTAGCGTGTAATCGCGTTGCAGACCTACCGCATCGGCGGGCACCCAGTACAATTCCGGTCCAGCCGCGGTAACAGCAGAAACAAGGAAGCCCTCCGCTGCCTTACCTGCTAGCACATACCGTTTAATACCGTTCAACCTGATTTCATGCCCTATATGTTCGACCGACATGGCACTCAAATTAACGTCAAGCTCGCCGGGTTCCTCCTGCCAAGCCAATGCAACCCGTTGCTCCCCCGCAACGATTCGAGTCAGTAGTTCTTGGGCGAGTTCGTTAGGGGCGCATGCGGAGAGCGCAGTGGTCGTCATGCAACCCATCGCATTGAACGGCTCTGGTATCAGCGCGGCACCAAGTCCCTCAGCGACGATGGCAGCTTCGGTTAACCCCAAGCCCAGCCCTCCCATTGCCTGAGGAACGAGGATGCCGAGCCAACCAAGATCAGCAAGCCGCTTCCAGAACGACGGGTCGCAATCAACCCCATCCGCGCGTAAGCGTCGAACGCGGCTCATATCACACAGGCGACGCACGAAATCAGTCACGCTGTCGCGCAACATCCCTTGTTCTGCGACCGTGCCCTCAACTTCTATTCCTATTACCGCCGCCTCCGACTTGCTCATTTCACCACGCCCAATTCCTTCAGTTGTTCGATCTGGCACTGCGTTTTCCATCCCTTCAGCGCCTGCGTCGCGTTTGGTGGCTGTGGTGGATGTGGCTTGTCAGGCACTGTGCGACTAAAGCGCGGCGCTGGTGCCGGTTGCACGATACCATCGATTTCGACAAACGTTCCTCGTGCACGCAAGTGAACGTGCTCCGGCGCCTCTGCCAATGTCAGTACGGGTGCAAAACAGGCATCGGTATTTTCGAGCAAATCACACCACTCGGCTGCGCTACGCGTTTTGAACCTCTCGGACAACAATGTGCGCAGGCGTAGGTCGTTCTGTTTGGCGTACGGGTTGCCGATTTCAGCGTCGGAAAATCCCATAAGCCGCAAAAACTCATCGCGAAAGCGCTTTTCGATCGGCGCTACGGATACCCAGCGTCCGTCCGCACATTCGTAGACATCGTAATAGTACGCTCCAGAGTCATGGCTATTGGCACCACGCTCAAGCGATATCATGTCACCTGCGTATCGTCCAAAAAATGACGTCATCTGCGACAATGTGCCATCCACTATCGAGGCATCGACGACCTGCCCCTCTCCGGACGCTCGCGCCTCCAGTACAGCGGAGAGTATCCCGATAGCAAGATAGAGAGCGCCACCCGCGTAGTCACCGAGCAAATTAAGAGGCGCTGTCGGTGGACTACCCTTGCGTCCAATCGCATAAAGTGCCCCAGTCAATGCGATATTGTTGATCTCGTGGGCGGCGACCTTAGCCAGTGGGCCATCCTGACCGAAACCGGTAATACGGCCGTAGACAAGTCGTGGATTGCGCTCGATGCACTGCGCCGGCCCCAATCCCAACCTTTCCGCCACTCCCGGACGGTAGCTCTCGATTAGAGCATCTGCCTGTGAGACCAGGTCCAGAACAAGTTCAACTGCCATTGGCTCTTTGAGATCAAGGGCAATAGACTTGCGGTTACGCAATAGCAGGTCAAATTTAAGGGGACGCGGGTTGCCCAACTCAACGGGCTGCTCCCGGTCGATACGCAGGACCGTTGCACCAAGGTCGGCGAGCAGCATCCCGCACATGGGTCCCGGCCCTATACCCGCCAGCTCAATTACTTTTATATCCGCAAGAGGCCCCATCGGTTGACTTAGTCCAGACGGTATTTCGCAAGCTTCTCGGCATCTAGCGCAACGCCAATGCCCGGCCGATCTGGAATTATCATGCAACCTTCCCGGATCTCTATTTCCTGATCGATTAAACAAACGCATTCATCCGCGAAGTAACTCATTTCATGCGCGTGCTGAGTTTCATAGATACAAGCAAAATGCGCCGATGCTAGAGAACAGATATGCATGTCGGCGTTGCTACCATTGTGGACTGCGCAGTGAAAAGCCTTGGTCAGCGCCAAGATTTCGCGTGAAATGGTATAACCCGTCCGCACGCACTTGATGACCACCGAACGCAACGCACCGAGCTCTAGTTCGTCCCGCACATCGTCGAGCATCGTGCAACTGTCATCTCCGGTAAATGCGATGGAGCTCTTTTGCGCAACGAGCAGCTTCCCTCGCCCGTGACGAGCGGGCAACGGCTCTTCGATCAGCGCGATATCAAGATCTTCTAGCGCAGGCAGCACCTCCATCAACAGTTCCGGTGTGTAACTCTGGTTCATATCCACAGAAATTTCTATAGCGTCGCCAATCTGCCGACGTAACGCCCTCAATACCGCGAGGTCAGTTCTAGTGTCCAAACCGCACTTCACTTTTAGTGCGCGAAAGCCATACCTTGCCATCATGCGCTCAGCTTCGGCCAGCACGTCCTCCTGCTTCGTACTGCGGATGCGCCAGTTCAATGGCACGGGACGTGGGCTTCCCCCGAGCAATTCCGCACAACTAATACCGAGGCTCTTGGCTTGCGCATCGTGAAGCGCCAGATCAATTGCGGCTTTGCCCGCTAAATTGCCCACAATTTCGGACATCAACCGGGTTGCGTGCGCTGTATCGTAAGCGTTAATACCCACCAACCGGGGAGCAAGATGCCGCTCAATGATGGCAACTATGGACTGCTGTGTTTCCCCATACACTGTTGGACGCGGTGCGGCGTCAGCTATACCCTCCACGCCGTTAGATAGTCTGATTACGACGATCACGTGGTCTATTTTGTTTATCTCCCCGCGCGCCCACTTGATAGGGTGCCTCATCGGGATGGATACCGGGATTGCCTCTATAGCCTGTAGTGTCGTCGTCTGCATAAAATTAAGATCGTTCCAGCCTAAACAATGTTCGATTCACGCAGCCGAGCAATTTCAGCGGGCTCTTTCCATCCCTTTAGCGCCTCGACCGGATCTGGATGCTGCGGAGGGATAGGCGTAGCGGGTTTTGTTCGACTGAAGCGCGGCGTCGGTGCAGGCTGCATTATCCCGTCGATTTCTACGAATGCCCCACGCGCCTTAAAATGCTTATGTTGCGGCGCGTCGACCATTGTTAGAACGGGGGCAAAACAGGCATCCGCTCCTTCGAAACGCCTGCACCAATCCTCGCGACTCCGCGTCTTAAATAGGCGCGCGAGTTTGACGCGCGCGCCGGCCCAGGTCGAGCGGTCCTTACGATCGCCCAGATCGGTAGCATCTAAATTCATGACGCGCAAAAATTCCGCATAAAACCGGTCTTCGATAGCACCAACCGACACCCAGTGTCCGTCGCCGCACTCGTAGGAGTCATAATAAAATGCTCCAGAATCAAGTGTATTTGACCCTCGCTCCAGCGAAAATAATCCGCCAGCATAAAGTCCGTAAATGGAAGTAAGGAGCGATGCCGTGCCATCAACTATGGCTGCATCCACAACCTGCCCTTTGCCAGATTTTCGCGCTTCCAATATACCGGCCAGCAGACCTAGTGCGAGATACATAGCCCCACCACCATAATCAGCAAGGCGCAATGGCGGAGCTGGCGCCCCCCCCTTACGTCCAATTGCGTTCAACCCACCAGTAATTGCAATGTAATTTAGATCGTGCGCAGCCGCTTGAGCCAACGGCCCATCCTGTCCCCAGCCGGTAATACGGCCGTAGACCAGCTTAGAATTGCGCGCGAAACAAGCCTCTGGGCCCACCCCCAGCCTTTCGGCCACGCCAGGCCTAAAGCATTCGATAAAAGCGTCAGCAGAACTAGCAAGATCCAGCACAACCTCAACTGCGGCAGGATTCTTGAGGTCAAGTGCAATTGAGCGGCGACCGCGCAGCAGCAAATCGTATTTCAACGGCCGCTCCGCACCGAGCTCAACCTTATGCCTACGTTCGATACGCAACACCGTGGCGCCCAAATCTGAGAGCACCATCGCGCACATTGGTCCGGGGCCTATCCCCGCCAGTTCGATAATTTTCACTCCCTTTAGTGGCCCCATCTCCGAAAGTCCTGTTATTTTTTTTTCAAAAGTTCGCATTCAGGAGAGCGGTGCACCGCACCAGCAGCGACTAGGCTGTCGATCTCAGCCTGCGCCAAGCCCGCCTCAAGCAAGACTTCGAAAGTGTGCTCCCCGATCAGGGGCGCATGCCGGTTATTGCTAGGTTTTGACTTTGACCATCTAGAAGGAACTGAAGTAGCGATCAGTGTTCCTTCGCTCGGATGCTCAACTTTCCTGATAAACCCTACTTGCCGAAGATGAGGATCCTCCATCAGGGTTTCTAGTGTGTGCATAGGCATCACAGGAAGATCCGCTCGCCTAAACAAAATGATCCAATCATCGGTATCCTTTTTCATCAACTCGGGCTCGATGGTATTAAGGAATTCGACTAAGTGCTCGTTGCGACTCACGCGTGTAGTAAAACGTTTGTCAGCTTTCATTTCTGATCGCTCTATCACGTCCCAGAACCGCTCGTATTGCGAGTCTCTTGCAAACCAGAAACAAACATAACCATCACGCGTCTTGAGCGGCCAACGGTTCATAACCCGTAAGCTCTTCATCGGCCCAATCGGAGGTTCGAATGTCCTTCCCCACAAATGCTCTGACAACACATACTCAGCCAATGTCTCGAACAAAGGCAATTGCACTGCCTGACCCTGTCCTGTTTTTTCCCGAAAGAGTAACGCGGCCAAAACCGTTTGGACCAAAACTAATCCAGAATTTCGATCCACTACATTTAGAGGTAAATATCTGGGTTTTCCGCCAGTCAACTCCGCCTGTAGAGCAGGCATCGCTGTCATGCCCTGAATAACGTCATCGTATGCGGGCATGTCTTGATAGGGGCCATCTGAACCGTAACCGCAGATACCACAGTAAACTATCCGGGCATTAACCGCTGCCACATCATCATATGTTAGCTTCAGGCGCGCCATTGCAAGCGGTCGAACGTTATAAATAATTACATCAGCCGTTTTGCAAAGCGTCAACAGAACCTCACGTCCTGCAGGATTTTTCAGGTCTATGGCAATGCTGCGCTTGCTTCGATTAGTGTGCAGGAACTGCGATCCCATTGAGCGTCGGCGTGCAGGACCAGAATTGCGCTGGCCATCCCCCTGGATCGGTTCAACCTTGACGATGTTGGCGCCCAAGTCACCCATCATACGAGCCGCATACGGACCGGCCAACTCTGATGTCATGTCAATAATCGTAAAACCGGCAAGTGGCCCTGAAACTTCAGAACTCATTAAATCTCCTAATTGTTTTTACGCTGACTCGCCGCACGCCATAATAAGTCCAAACATTAGGCTATTGCTCTCCTCCAATCCCAGCCTGACGCGCAACGTTACTCCACTTTTCTACCTCGCTAATTAACATCTTACGAAAAGCATCGGGCGACATGATTGTCGGCTCTGCTGCCTGCGACTCTAGGCGTTTCACAATATCCGGGGCACGCAAGACTGCCGCAACTTCAGAATTCAGCCTGCCAAGTATGTCGGCTGGCAACTTAGGTGGGCCAAGAATTCCCCACCATACTATGCTTTCGTATCCGGGAACACCGGCTTCGGAAAGCGTCGGCACCTCTGGCAAAACCGCTGTGCGGGTAAGACTCGTCACTGCGAGAGGCTTCAAGCGCCCAGCCCGAATATTAGGCAAACCTGATATGACCGTGATTATGATCATTTCGACTTGACCAGAGATAACATCGATCATTGCTGGTCCACCGCCCTTGTATGGGACATGTTGGACGTTTATGCCAGCCATGCCCTTGAGCAGCTCGCCCGCGAAATGATGCAGACCAGCAGGCGTAGTTGATGCATAGCGCAGCAAACCCGGCTTGTCTTTGGCCAGCGCAATCAATTCTTTCACGGAATTAATCTGTAGCGTAGGCCCGAGAGCCAGAACGTTGGGGCCACTACCAATCAACGCAACGGGCGTAAACGAACTTACGGGGTCATACGGAAGTTGTTTATGAGTAGCCGGCGTCATGGTATGTGTCACAGACACTAATCCCAACGTATAACCGTCCGGCCGTGCTCGTGCCACAATGTCTGTGCCGACGATCGCGCTGCCGCCGGCGCGGTTATCAACCACAATCTGCCGCCCCAACCTGGCGGTCAGGCTCATCGCCACAAAACGCCCCACGATGTCGTTGCTTCCACCGGGCGCCACAGGAATCACGAAACGGATCGGTTTCGCCGGATATTCGTTTTTGAGATCGACCGGACCTGCTGAGCTAGACCCAACCACCAAGAAGCAACCAAGCAATACAATAACTTGACTGGTCGCCATGTGGAATTGGAAGCAACTCAAAAAAGCGCTCATGATTTACCCTCCCCCAAAACAACTATAAATACTTTTACGCTGCCTTTGTGTTGCTATTATTTTTTTATATGATAAAAAATTCCATATCAATCGAATATTCCGAATGACTGCTTCTGATATTTATTGTATATGTATTGTATATCGTTTTTTGTAACATACCTGCGCATTTGAATTCGATTCCGGCATACAGTAAATCTTTGAAGGACTGGACGGTGCCAGACCACCAACATGGAGGAATGAAATGGGCAAAACGGCCTACACTGCAGCGCTGTATTGTGTCGCTGGACTCGCATTGCCTAATGCAGTCATAGCTGCAGAAGATCTTAGTCCTTACCCTGTAAAGGCCATTCGCATGGTAGTGCCCTATCCACCTGGAGGAGGGAGCGACGTCGTGGGACGGCAAGTTGCCCAAAAACTCTCCGTCGGTTTGGGGCAAACAGTAATCGTGGACAATCGAGCAGGTGCAGCAGGAAACTTGGGGGCGGAGTTGGTGGCAAAATCCCCGCCAGATGGTTACACGATACTACTTGGCGGAAGCAGTACGCTTGCGGTGAGCCCAAGCCTTTATGCGAAGTTACCGTTTGATTCTATGCGCGACTTTTCTCATATAACAATGCTAATCATTGTTCCCAACGTCCTAGTCGTCCACCCTTCACTACCAGTCTCATCTGTAAAAGAACTAATTAGTCTAGCCAAGGCGCACCCCAAAGACCTTAACTTTTCCTCCCAAGGAAATGGTAGCGTCGGACACCTATCTGGCGCCATGTTGAATGTAATGGCGGGCATTAACGTAGCGCATATTCCGTACAAGGGGGCAGCGCCCGCGATTACATCGCTGATTAGCGGAGAAACGCAGATGCTTTTTGACAGCCCATTTTCCGCATTGCCGCAAGTCAAGGCTCGAAAGGTTAAGGCGCTGGCAGTAAGCAGCCTTAAGCGCATCGCCATCTTAAAAGATATACCGACAGTTGCTGAATCCGGTGTAATAGGTTTCGAAGCAGGAATATGGTATTCACTTCTCGCCCCCGCCCGTACATCCCGCAACATTGTCGAACGCCTCCACCGAGAGGCATATCAGGCGCTTAACTCACCTGATATGCGCGACACATTTATTGGTCAAGGCGCTGAAATCGTTGGTAGCTCGCCAGAGGAATTCAGCGCTTACCTCCAAAAAGACATTGTACGCTGGGGTAAAATCATCAGCTCAGCAGGCGTACGCGCAGATTAAATAAATTGAACGTGGAGACAAAAATGAAATCCCCTAGAGACCATAGTCGGCCTTTCGGAAATCGCGGTTTATTTGACAGCAAAGAATTAACCCGGCTTCTGAACCCGCGAAGCGTCGCGATTATAGGGGCATCAACAACGCCAGGGTCGTTTGGGCTTCGCACGCTCGAAAATATCGGCAAGCGCTTTGACGGGCGCGTGTTCCCAGTGAATCCACGTTACAAAGAAATTCAGGGATTGCGTTGCTATGCTGGAATCGAAGACCTACCAGAAGTACCAGACTGCGCAATCATAACGGTCCCAGGCAGTCAGGTCGAAGACATCGTGAAGAACTGTGCCACATTGGGCGTGGGAGGCTGCATACTATATTCAGCAGGATACGCTGAAGTCGGCACATCGGATGGCATTGAGGCACAGAACCGCCTAACCGACATCGCACAAAATTCTGGCATGCGTATTCTCGGCCCTAACTGCCTAGGAATTGTGAATTGCATAACTTCGGCCGGACTGACGTTCATGCCAAAGTTTTATGAGACGCCAATTGTGCCGGGCCGAATCGGTCTCATTTCACAAAGCGGTGGGCTCGGCTATGTGGTATTGCAGGCTATGGAACGGGGCATAGGATTCTCCAGTTTTCTATCGGCTGGAAATTGTTGCGACGTCGACGTCTCAGACCTCATTAGTTATTTGGTGGATGATAAAAATACGAACGTGATTGCTTGCATGCTGGAGGGTATAAGCGATGGCTGCAGGTTCTTGGCTGCGGGACAACGAGCGTTGGAAGCGGGTAAACCGTTACTAATATATAAAATGGGAAATAGCCAACTAAGCAAACGCACCGCGTTGTCGCATACTGGAACTATTGCCGGCAGCAACACGGCATACAAAGCCGCGTTTGAACGCACCGGCATGGTACGCATCGACAACTGGGAGGAGTTACTGGAGACTGCACGTTTCTTTTCGATATCGAGTCGTCCAAAGGCTCGCGGTGTCGGCATAATGGCGAACTCTGGTGGTGCGGCGGTTATGGGAGCCGACAAGGCCGACGAGTACGGCATAGATCTGCCGCAACCTGAGGCCGCAACAAAAGCTCGCCTCGCGCAAGTTATTCCAGCTTTCGGCTCGTGCGCCAATCCGTCTGATCTCACTGCTGAATCGTTGAAAAGCAACGATATGTTCGAGACCTGCATACGAGCGTTCGATGAAGATCCTGGATATGGAGCAGTTGTAGTGCCCATGATGTCAGCACATCGACCTGCAACGGTTGATAGGGCAAAGTACATTGCAGACTTGGTCCCTAGCCTCACAAAACCAACTTCTATTGTATGGTTGAACGAATGGTATCAGGGGCCCGGTAGCGAAGAGTATGATCGCTGCCCTTCTCTGGCCGTATTCCGCTCGATGGGACGATGCCTCAAAGCGATAAGACTTTGGCTAGACTACTACGACTTACGCGATACGTTGCTCGCCGATAAAACGGAGCCCCAAACCAATGGCAGCGCCGATATGGTCAGGCACATGCTACGTAACAGCGGCTTTGGCAATATGCTAAGCGAGGCCAAATCGAAAGAAATTCTCGCTGCGTATGGCATCCCGGTCACTCGCCACCGAATCGCGTCATCCGCACAAGATGCAGTCAAAGCGGCTTACGATATTGGCTATCCTGTGGCGCTAAAAGCGGAATCTGCCGACATTCCTCACAAGACAGATGCTGGTGTAGTGAGATTGAATCTTCAGTGCGAACAGGAGGTACTCTCCGCTTATGCGGAGATTATCAATGCGACGAACCGTCTTTCTCATAAACCGGAATTAGACGGCGTCTCTGTGCAGGAGATGATCCCCGCTGGCGTCGAAATGCTGATCGGCGCAACACAAGACGCGCAGTTCGGCCCGATGATTACTTGCGGATTTGGAGGCATCGCAGTAGAAATCATTCAGGACATCGTAACGAGTCTTGCACCAGTAAACCTTGCACAAGCAGAACGCATGATAAAAACATTGAAAAGTTTTCCTTTGCTGAACGGATACAGAAACTTGCCGGTTTCAGATTTGAAAGCGTTCGCTGATACAGTCGTTAAGATTTCACACATCATCTCCGACCTTGAGGACGATATCGAAGAAATCGATGTCAATCCAGTTTTTTTGCATGAAAAGGGGTTGGTTGCAATTGACGCGCTCATCGTACGTCGGCAGCCATTGCCTCAAGCATGATAACCCTCAAAAATGCAAGGCAACATCAAATGACTAAGCACGGCGTATTACAGGGCGTGACCGTGATAGAAATCACATCCAGTATTGCTGGACCGTTTGCGGCACGAATTCTAGCCGACATGGGCGCTACCGTTTTCAAGATCGAACCACCTGACGGAGGAGATGCTGCTCGCAAATGGGGCCCCCCTTTCTGGGAGGGTGACGCCACCCCTTTTCATGCATTCAACCGTGGCAAGCGGAGCGTAGCCGTGGACCTCAAAGATCCTGCGCAATGCGAAAGCCTTCGGTCATTCATCGTGGCGCAAGCCGATATCGTAATTCAAAATTTGCGCCCGGGACTGGTAGATAAATACGGATTAGGCGGTGCCACTCTTCGCAAGTCGGCTCCGGGGCTAATCTATTGCAACATAGGCGGATTTGGCACAAAAGGGCCAATGAAGTCGCAACTAGGGTACGAAGCACTTATACAGGGTCTTACTGGACTTATCAGCCTCACTGGCGAACCTGATCGTGAACCGGTCCGTATCGGAACTTCACTCGTGGACATGGGCACGTCGATGTGGTCGGTGGTTGGAATACTGGGGGCTCTCTCCAGGAAGAGGTTGACCGGTGAAGGATGCCTAATCGACGCTTGTCTTTATGATACCGGTATAGCTTGGACTGCACTAGCCATGGCTGGCTACCAAGCCACAGGGAGAATACCGACACGTCAAGGGTTACGCGGCACTGCTGTGATACCAAATGGCGCATTCAAAACAAACGATGGACTGATGATGCTGGTGGTTGGAACCGACGCGCAGTTTTCTTCACTCTGCATCGCCATCGGTCAACCCGCACTAGCAACCGACGAGCGCTTCGTGACAAACGCCGCGCGACGCAGGAACGAAGAGCTACTCGTAAGCACCCTAGATGCGGTATTTATTAAAAAATCTCGTGCCGAGTGGTGCAGTCTACTAACGATCGCTGGTGTCGCGGCAGTATCGTTACAGGACCTAGGTGAAGCTGCGGCCAGTGAACAGACCATCGAATCGGAAATGCTCCAGGACTGTCCAGGCGACACACTGAAAGTCGTCGGCTTACCGCTGCGCTTCAACGGAGAACGCCCACGCCCTGACCGCAAGGTACCTGCGTGCGGTGAACTGTCGATGGAAAGCCTTCAAACGTTTGTCAAAGAAATAGAGCGAAATCCAAATTCTAGTTGAGGCATAAATTATGCCAAGCATGATACGACTCCAGTTTTGACAGCACTTGAACAGTTTAAAAATACGTCATCGGACGGTTTTCTTGCGCTCATCTTCAAGAACGAACCGGTTCACGGTATTGGATACGCGATGCACGACCAGATCAGGGCAGCCGCCTTTGAATAGATCGAGGTTTTCTACAACAGAAAACGGCAGCATTCCACCCTCGGCTGCAAGTCGCCGGCTCAGTTTCTGGACAACTGGCTCAGTGAGCAGCGCCAGGAAAAACTGGTGGCATGAAATCGAACCTTTGGCAGACGAAAAACAGAGGGAACCTCAGTCAGTTCCTGCAAGCCGACTACGGGAGACCTACTCCCGTCTTTAGTAAAGCACCGCAAGCTTTCACTTGCGTTTGTGACACACGTCCGACAGCCTGCTAGGCGCGCCATAAAATGGAACCGATGGTAGCGGGGCTAGATTTTCTAGTCGACTAAAATATCAAGGTGCTTGATATAGCCCACATTTAACCGTCGATCGCGACGACAAAAGAGGGATCTATAAATTTTGCATTATGCAATCACGGCAATTCCATTATCGAGAACTACTAGGTTGTCACGTTCGGGCACCACAGTTCGAAATGAAATATTGGCACCATTTATCCACATTTCGGTGCGGAGCAGCTCTCCAGGGTAAACAGGGGCCGAAAACCTGACCTGCATACTTTTCAGGCGAGACGGATCGTAATCACAGAGCGTCCGAAGCAATGCGTGACCCGCGACACCAAACGTGCACAAACCATGCAGTATTGGTCTAGAGAAGCCTACCCGCTTGGCACTTTCGGGGTCTGCGTGCAGTATATTTAGATCACCACTCAACCGATAGACAAGCGCCGCTTGGGGGATAGTGGGCAAATCACAAACGAATTGCGGCTCAGTGACAGGCAGTGAATGTGGGGTTTTAACCGGTCCTTTGGGCCCGCCAAACCCACCATCGCCACGACAAAAAGTGGTAGATGCAAGCGAAGCTAAGAGTTCGCCCGTCCCCTTGTCGTAGACTTTCCATCCCGCAGTTAGCAGCGCCCCCTTACCTGGACCTTTATCGATCACCGATACGAGTTTCGATTTACTAAAAAACTCGCCCTGCACTGGAATCGGCCTGTGCAAGGTAAAACCGAATTCGCCAGCCACACCTCTGGCACCGAATCCGGTACCAGATTTTCTAACCCAACCCTGAGCTGGGCATAACACAGCGATCATTGTGGGAAGCGCGCGCAATTCACCCTCGTATACGAAATACAATTGCTTCATATCAAGTGGGTCCGCCCCAAGTCCGACACCAAGCGCATACAAAATAGTGTCACGAATGGCCCACGTTTGCTCTCGATCAGGAATGCTGTAATTTAACAGGCGTAGGTAACTTTCATGATCGGCCATGTCTATCCCGGTAAGTATCCCCCGGCAAAACTGGGGGCTTTAATTTGTGAATCACTCAAAGCGGCTAAACGGGGTCGCCAACGCGACCTCAATGCTTGGGTGCCACGCCATTATTTTCGTATGACGCGCGTTTTTGGTGCGCCAGCCGCAATGTATAAGTCCTGAGGGCCGGCGCCTCCGGCAACCGCAACAAAAACGTCATCAGGGCTGCGTACACGCCAGATGGTGTCTGAATCTCCGCGGCCGGCGCCGCGCTCAGTGTCGACGAAAGATTTCGCAAGGTTGCCGACGGGCACGCGCGCAAACTCCCAGATTTTCTGTTGGATGTCGCGTTTGGTAAGCCCCGCTTCGTGCAGCGACTGCGCGTGATTGACGCCGAGCAACAGCAATGCGCCGTCGCCTCCACCGTACATGGGCGGCATGTTGGTTGCGATATGACGCAGGGTCTCGTCCGGCCCGACGCCCTCGCCGCCTGAAATATTGCAGTAGTTGGACGCCTTGAACACGGTCACCGTGCTGTCTTCGGGCTTGAACCCGCGGTCGACGTGAAACGGCGTCCAGGGATTCATCTCTTCGTTCTCGCCGCAGATATAGGAATAGCGCAGTGGGGATCCGAAGCTGACCTTGGAATAAACGCCCGGCAGCGCGCCGCCACCGTTGATGAGCACAAGCCGTACCGCGCGCCCGATGGTGGCATTGGCACGCCAGCCCGGCCCGAGGCATCCAGTGCCGTAATTTATTTCTAAGCTGTTGCGGATCGGACCGTTGATCAGCAGGAAGGGCGTCATCGGGTTAGTGGTCATCTGCATGAGTTCCAGCGGGAACCCCGGATCGGTAAGTCCCTCGATCGCTGCAATAATGACCGGCATGTATTCGGGCCTGCAGCCGGCCATGGCGGCGCTAACTGCAATCACCTCGACCGTGACACGCCCCTTGCGCGGCGGCAGAGTGGCAACGAGGTGGTCGGACGGCAAGCCCGACGCATCGACGAAACTCGCCACCCGTTTGGCGGTCGCGGGAATGACCGGCAAGCCGTCCGTCCAGCCATGGTCATAGGCGTACTCGTAGTATTTCAACGACAGATCGTCGTCCTCGGCAGCTTCCAGATCTATGCTCACCTGCGGCACTATGTGCTCCTTAAATGGGAACCGATGAACGCACGACACCTTGCGGGTGGATCTGCGCATGCGCCGTGCTTTTTAGCCGACGTTCAATTTCCTGCGGTGGCAGCGTGAGCCCGTCGACGATGGACGGCATCATGGCCTTGATGCGCACTTGCAGGGCCTGCTCGCTGAGATCGCGGATGGGGTTGGGCGTCTCCGCGATCGCCATGTACAGGCAGCCCTGCGTCGCCGCCATGCGGCGCGCGAATTTAACGAATGTATCGGACGCGATCATCACGGTCGGGATGCCGCGTTTTTCGAGAGCCGATGTGACGTGGCTACACCACGTCGTGCAGCCCCCTCAATCGCCGGTGGCTGTGATGACGACGTCGACCCGTTTCGCGAGATCGTCCAGTTTCCCCTGCAACAAATCCAGCAGCTTGCCTGTGTTCATCGGCACCTCGCTGACTGCGTGCTCGAGAATCACCGCTTCGGGGCGATAGTGCTGCTTGATGTATGCGCCCAGCGTGGACAGAAGGTCGCGCGCCGACGGACGCCAGTTCGGCAACAATCCGATGACCAGGCCGTCGAGACCGGGTGGGCGGGCCGCCAGCGTGTTGCTAGTGAGTTCCTCGTCGAGATAAACCGGAAGCGGAGAAAATATGGTCATACGCCGTGCGTTCATTTGAACTCCTTTTCTGTAACGTGTTCTTCGTTTCCCGGATCGTGCAGATACCGAAAATCAAAAAAATAGTTGGTCACTTCTCGCTGATGTTGGCCGCTCTTATGACTTCACCCCATCTGTCGTAATCGACCTTGAGGTAAAGCGCGAGGTCGCTCGGCGAGCCACCGGCAATCTCCGCCCCCACCGAATCAAATAGCTTCTTGACCCTGGCGTCCTGCAGCGCGGTGCCGAATTCAGCATTCAGTCTTTTCACAATGGCAGGCGCCATGCCCGCTGGCCCTAACACGGCCCACCACTGCGTCGATTCGAAGCCGGGCAGCGCCGCTTCCGCCACCGTCGGAAGATTGGGGGCTGCCTCGCTGCGGCGTGCGCTCGTCACCGCCAGTGCGCGCAGTTTTCCCGACCGGATCTGTGCATCGGCAGTTGGAAGAGAAGCGAACAATACCGAGACGTTGCCGGCAATAACATCGGTCACGGCCGGTGCTCCGCCTTTGTAAGGCACGTGAACCATTGTAATGCCTGCACGCATGTTGAAATATTCACCCGTAAGATGGCTGAGACTGCCGATTCCATTCGATGCCATGTTCAATTCACCCGGCCGCGCCTTGGCAAGTGCAATCAACCCCTTGACGGACTTGATCGGGAGGGACGGATGTATCACCAGTACGTTCGGCCCCTGCCCGACCAGTATCACGGGCGAAAAATCGCGCATTACATCGTACGGCGGCTTGGCCCCCAGATGGGGACTGATGGAAAGCGAACTGGAAGTGGTCAACACAAGGGAGTAGCCGTCCGCCGGAGCCCGTGCGACATTTTCAGTTCCGATGATGCCGCCGGCGCCAGCGCGATTGTCGACGATCACCTGCATTTTCATCGATTCAGTCAACTTCTGGGCAAGGGCGCGCGCGAGAATGTCTGCGCCTCCGCTGGGCGGAAACGGCACGACCACTCTGATCGGCTGCGTCGGATAGCGTTGCGCGACGGAGGACACGGGCAACGCCAAACCACAGGCGACCAAAAACGCGATCAGCAAGCTTTCAATTCTAACGATCAGACTCAACTCCCCTCCTTACTATCGGTCCACATTGATGCGCCGCGTCTGCACTGGGCGGAAACACAATCCGTGATCTGGCACCTGCGTTTCGTTATTCGCGTTTGATCCCGGCGCTCCGCGCGACACGCGCCCATTTCTCGATGTCATTCTTGATGATGACGGCAAATTCCTCCGGCGTGCTTCCGAGCGGTTCGAGTCCTTCGGTCGCAAAACGATCTCGGACATCCTGGACCTTGATCGCCTTGTTTATTTCAGCATTGAGATAGGCGATCACAGTCTTGGGGGTTTTGGCCGGGGCAAGAATTCCAAACCAACCGGTCACGTCGTAGCCTGGAACCCCGGCTTCAGCGATAGTCGGCAGCCTGGGCTCCATGCCCATACGCTTTGCGCTCGTCACTGCAAGCGCGCGCAGGCGGCCCGCTTTGACCTGGGTCAATGCTGCCGGGACCGTCGCGAAATACAGCTGCACTTCACCGCTTAAGATCGCCGTGATTGCCGGCGCGCCTCCGCTATAGGGTACCTGCACCATGCTGGTAGCGGTCGACGCCTTGAAAAGCTCTCCCGCGAGATGGCCCACCGAGCCCGCTCCCGTCGAGGCGATATTCAGCGCACCGGGCTTGTTCCTGGCCAGTGCTACTAATTGTTTGACCGTCCGTACCGGCAACGAAGGATGGACGACAAGGATCAGCGGCGTTGCCGCAAGCGTGGTGATGGGGGCGAAATCATTGATGAGATCGAATGGCAAATTCCGGTAAAGGCTCGGAAATATCGCGAAGTTCACGAAACACATCAGCAGTGTATATCCATCCGGCACGGCCTTAGCCACGAAATCCGTACCGACCACGCCGCCGGAGCCACCGCGATTCTCGACGACGAATGGTTGTTTCAGATTTTCCGAAATGTGCGGCGCAAGAACCCGCGCCACGAAATCGTTGCCGCCACCGGGGGCAGCGGTGACCACACCTTTGACCGCCTTGACAGGAAACGATTGCGCGGAAGTCGTCGGAATAGCCGCGGAATATATCGCCGCCGTTGCGATGATTAGAGACCAAATAATTCTGGGCTTCATTTGACGACTGGTTCCGCGGGACTCATGACGTTAAGGGCCGGCACCATGTCACTTGACCAGCAGATCGAATAACGCATTGACCGGGAGACTCATCAAACGCTTGCGGTCAAAACAGACGTCGCATATCGCTTGCGCCTGCTTGGCAGCGAAAACCGCTCGAACGCTGTCTTCGAATTTTGTTTTTAACACCGAGATGCCTACGCCGCGCCGCCGGGGATGCCCCATGGGGAACTCGACCTCGACGCGTTCCGTTTTCGTGCCGTCGGTAAAGTGGACTCGCATGGCGTGCGCGTTGGAAAGCCGCTTGGGGTCCGAGTAGCCTTTGGTGTAACGCTTGTCTTCCATGACCGTCATCTTGTTTCGTAGCGAATCGACCCGTGGATCGCGTGCAATACTGTCTTCAAAATGTTCCGGCCTGAGCCTGCCGTGCAGCAACCCGATTGCGGTCGTGTATTGCAAGCTGTGATCGCGGTCGGCGGGATTGTCTAAAGGGCCGCGCTTGTCGAGGATCGCCATACACGACGCATGCGACCATATTTCAACGGCTTTGATTTCGTCGATCCGGTCTTTGACCAACGGGTGCAGTAAAGTGGCAGCCTCGACTGCGGACTGCGCATGAAAGCCGGTCGGGTGCGGAATCTTGAACAGGATGTTTTCGATGATGTAGCTCCCGTAGGGTCGCTGAAAGGTAAACGCCTGACCTTTGAACAGCACGTCGTAAAACCCCCAGGTCTTTGCCGTCAGCGCATTGGGATACCCCATCTCGCCTTTCAAAGCCAACGACGCTAGCCATAGCCCGCGGCTCGTCGCATCCGCCCCCGCCCATGATTTGCGCGAGCCGGTGTTGTGTACGCTGCGGAAAGTTGCAAGCACAGGTCCATCCAGCCAGGCGTTTGATACCGCGTTGAATATCTCCTGATAGTTGCCGCCCAGAAGTTTGGTCAATACCGCGGTGGCGGCGATCTTAACCACGATAGTATGGTCGAAACCCCAGCGGCGGAACGGATTTTCAATGCCAAGTTCGCCCTGAATGTCATAAGCTTTGACCGCAAGTTCAAAAACATCCCCTACCGTGAGCGGCGGCTTGCCTTCGGCGACTCTTGCCCGACTCAACCAGTCCGCGACTACCAGGATCGCACCGAACGTATCTGAGGGATGGTTGACAGTCTCCCCCCACGTCGCATCATTAAACTCCAGCCATCTCACCATTGTGCAAAAGCTGAATACGGCCTGAACGGGATCCAGAACGTAAGACGTGCCGGGAACGCGCGCCCCTTCCGATACCGTTACGCCACGAAAAGTTGGTCCCAGCAGCTTCGTACAATCGGGATAAGCGAGCGCCATAAGCGCGCAACCCAGCGTATCGATCAGGCAATAATGCGCATTGATTAACGCTAGCTCGCTTTTAACCTTGTAGCCGTCTACGTAAGCTGCAATATCGGCAATGACCTTGTCGGGACTAGCTCGTCCGGGCGTTTTCGGCTTACGTTTTTCTTTTATCGTCGACATGAAGAAGATTTTTCGTATTGGTTCATCGGTTGACCGTGCATCTATCGTGTCGCTGGTCCGCTATTTGCTCCCAAAACTCACGCCCGCCCATGCCTCCCACAGCTTGGAGATGCACGCGTAGTCCAGGATGGGAAGTCCACCTCGTTTCTCCTGGCTGAGCGCGATTTCGTACGGTGTATGTGCGGCCGAGATGGCGAAGAGTGGAACGCCCAGTTTCCGAGCGACCTCGAGAATCAGCGCAGAATCTTTGTGTGCGTTCGCAATGGTCATCCCACCTTCGAAATCCTGATTGAGTATCCGTTCCCCAAATCGATGTGTCAGCGGGCGCGTCAGCCCGGAGTCCCTCCTCATGAGTTCGTAGAAGGTTTCCATCGGGATGCCCTGCGCCGCGGCAAGTGCGGCTGCTTCGATCAGCACCACCATTACCGCATGAGCAACGCCGTTGCAGACGAGTTTTGCCCGCATCCCGTTGCCCAGCGGGCCGAGGTGAAAAATCTTTTCCGCCGCTGAATCTAGAATCGGTTTGGCCTCTGCAAAATCGGCGTCCGCGGCACCGACTAGGAAGGTGCCTTGGCCTGCTGCCAGCTTGTGAACACCGCCGAGAATTGCGGCCTCGATCACGCGCGCCTTAGCGGGTTCAACGATGCTCAATAGCGCATTGATATCGTCCGGCCCGACCGTGCTGTTTTCGATAATGAGTTTGCGCTCGAGCGCGGCCGTGCCGATCTCCGTCAGCACTGTCCTCGAAATTGCGGGATTTGGCAGGCACAGCATCAGGATGTCGCATTGTTGCGCCACTGCCCGCACGTTGGCTGCCACTTCAACACCTGCCTCGCGCGCAAGCTTGCAACGCGCCTCACTGGCGTCGTATGCGATTACCGCGAATTTGCGTGCAATCGGAGTCGCAAGGGCGAGCCCCGCATTGCCAAGCCCGACCAATCCAACTTTCGGTTTCATGCTTCAGTCCTTTTCATGTTTACATGGTTTACTTGCTGGCAAGGGGAGCCCCGGTCAATGCAGCGCTTTCTCTCGCGTCGTCGTAAAGGGCCGGGTTATGCTCGAGCCACCACGTTGGAAAAAACGGAACCCGTGTTGCCACGACGTCGGTCCAGCGTCCCGACATTTTTTTGTCGAGCAACTTGACGTGCTCGTTGCCGTCGGCAAGGACAAACTGCCTGTGCCCCGGTAGCAAAGCGGTTGCGTTGTACTGCACAAGTCGTTTGACCGATGCGCGGTATTTTTTGAAATCGGTGTCAGCGCTGACAGTGCCGTGACCGCCCTCTGCAAACACGGTGTCGCCGCTGAACAAAATCCGGTGCGATCCGAACGACGTGAAGAGGCAGATTGAATCAGGGCTGTGGCCGTGGGAATGCAGGACCTCGAGTTCGAGTTTCCCCACTTTAACCCGCGAGCCGTCGCGCAACCGCGTATCGACCTTGGTCTCCGATGCGCCGATCCCGTGCTGCGCCAGATGAAGATCCGACCACAAGGTTTTTTCCAGCGTCTCCACGGCATCCTCATGCGCCGCGACCTTGGCGCCGGTCGCCTGCCTCCAAAACGCGCAACCGCGCGCATGATCCCAGTGGGAGTGGGTTAGCAGGATGGTGGAAATTCGTGCCGGATCGATGCCGTCACGCTCGAGATTCTTGCGGATCATTTCCGGCTTGATCCCGCTGCCAGCATCGATCAGCGCGTACTCGCCGCCGGCGTCGAGAATATATGTGTGGGAATCGGTCTGGTGCGACACCCCCATACCGCCGCCGCCGACCATGTGAACGGCAAAGCCCGCTTCATCGAGAATCTTCAAATGCCACCTCCTCCAATCAGCGCATCGCCATGCGATGCGCGCCAACCACGCCAAATGTTCAACATGCGAACATGAGCTGGCAACGAACAATTAAGAAGAGTACATCATTATTCTGGCATTTTCCATTGCGCGATCAACATCATTAGTTCACCATGTGCACAAATAAAGGAGGTGCTTGGTGGGGATTCCCAACAAATCGGCCAGCAGTGCCCGTGCCGGCACACAGAGCATAGAACGTGCACTCTGGATACTGAAAGAGGTCGGCTCGGCCAATACAACGGGTTGCACAATGCAAACGCTGGTTGAGCAGGTCGGTTTGAATCGCAACACGGTTTATCGCCTCGTGAAATGCCTGCTGGATCAGGGGGCGATCCAGCAGAACATACGTAGCAAACGACTTTTCCTCGGACCGCTAGCATTGGCGCTCGGCGTTGCAGCGCAACAGCAACTCGACCTGAAGCAGATATTCTCACCTGCGGCAACGCGTCTTGCCGATTTGACTGGCGATACCTGCTTTATCATGCTCAGAAGCGGCGCCGACGCCGTGTGCATCGACCGGCGCCTGGGCTCCTATCCAATCAAGACCCTGACCGTTGAGATCGGAATGAAACGTCCACTGGGCATAGGTGCAGGCAGTCTCGCCATCCTTGCCGCCATGCCAGAACTGGAAATTAACAACGTCATCCGGGCCAACACCAGGGCGCTGTCCACATACGGACAATCTCCCGCAACGCTGATGAAGTCCGTGCGCACAACGCAAAAACTGGGATATGTCGCAGCGCCAGTGCACGAACTTGAGCGCGTCATCGCAATCGGCCTGCCGATTCTGGACCGCACCCAAAATCCGGTTGCGGCCTTGAGTATTGCAGCGATTGCCGAACGAATGCAGGGAAAGCGGCGCGGCGAGCTATTGGAACTGCTGCAGACGGAAACTAAGCGTTTGCACGAAATGCTGTGCAAGATCAATCTTCCGGGCAGCTAACCTGCGGCGCGATATGACCAGTGCGCCGGCGCCTGCCCGGCAATCGGAGAGGTGAAGGTAGCAACAGCGTCGCCAAGCAGGCATCCCATGTAGACGGTTTTCAGGTCCTTGCCGCCGAACGCGATGCTGGAGATATTGCGCAGACGGCGGCTCTTGATGTTTTCGACGTCATGGCGTTCGACCTTACCCTGCGCGAACAGCGATTCGAAATGGTTGACGTAATCGGGATCGCAATCTTCAAGCACAAGCTGCTGCGAACCATCGCGGTCGACGCGAATGACCCGGTTGCTGATGATGCTGGTGATCCAGACGCCGCCAGCGGCATCGAGCGCCAGGCCATCAGGAAACGTGCCCGCGCCGAACTCGGCCAGGGTTTGCCGATCTTCGAGCCGCCCGTCGGCCGTGATTCGGAAGCGCGTGACCCGCTTGCCACAGGTTTCATTCACATATAGCCAATCCCCGCTCTGGTCGATCGCAACTTCGTTGGTATACCCGATGCTGTCGGCAACGATGCGCGCGCCGTGCTGATCGATCAGCACGATGAAGCCGTCGCCAGCGCCGGGACGGTAGGCCCGCGTACGCGGCTCGAGCCTGGTGCTTACCGTAATCCATGTTCTGTCTTTGGCGTCCCTGGTCACAAAGTTGGTTGGAGGCAGCGTTACGCCGTCGACTTCGCGCAGATAAAGCGAAGTTTTTCCGTCGGCTCCCATGCGGTAGACGCCGCCCTGCGCAATATCGGCGATCAGGAAGCTGCCGTCGCGGCAAAGCGAAATGCCATTGGCCTTGATAGAGGGAACGACGGTCTTGCCCAATACGCGTTGGACACCCGCGGCAGACCTCATCTGCAAGCCACCACTGGAATCCGAAACGAAAAGGTCACCAACTGAATTGCACAGGACGCATTCGGGGCGCTGCAAACCCTTGCCGATGAATTCCACATCGTCGAGATTGACGCGGAAACTTGACCAGTCGATTGCGTTATCCGTCTTCATTTTTGTCCCCAACAATCAATCGACTTTAACACCAGCGCGTACCACGACCTGTTTCCAGCGGTCGATATCGCGGCTGAGTACCTTGCTGAAATCGGCAGGAGAACCCGGCGCCGCCTCGAGGCCTTCCTGAGCAAAGCGTTGCGCCAATCGCGCCTCACCGACCATGGTGTTGATTTCCCGGTTCCAGCGGGAAAGAATTTCCAGCGGAATGCCGCGCGGAAACCAGACCCCGTACCAGGTCTGCACCTCATAACCCGGCAGCCCGGCTTCGGCTACGGTCGGCAACTCGGGCAGCGTCGCCATTCTCTTCTGCCCGGTCACGGCCAGCGGCACGAGCTTGCCACCCTTGATGTGGGCCGAAACCGACACGCTGGTACCTATGATCATCTGGATCTGCCCGCCCAGCAGGTCGGTCATCGCTGGGCCCGTGCCTTTATAAGGAATATGGATCATCTGCACGCCGGCCATCGTGCCAAACAGTTCGCTGGCAAGATGGGTGATGCTACCGGTGCCAGCCGAACCATAAGGAATTGTCGCGGGCTTGCTGCGCGCGGCTGCGATCAGATCCCTGACGCTGCGCGCGGGCAGCGACGGATGGACAACGATGACAAACGGTCCGGTCGCCAGCAGACCGGCCGGCGCAATGTCTTTCAGCGCGTCGTACGGGAGCTTGTAGAGGCTCGGGCTTATCGCATAGCTCGCCGAGACGAGGATCAGCGTGTATCCGTCAGCTCTTGCAGCGACCGTGATCTCAGCGCCGATGGTGCCACCGCCACCGCTGCGATTGTCAACGACCACCTGCTGGCCGAATATCTCCGTCGCGCGCTGCGCAAAAGCCCGCCCGACGATATCGGCGCCGCCACCGGGCGCAAACGGCACAATCAGACGCAGCGGTCGGTCGGGGTATTTTGGTGTTTGCGCAAAATTACTGCCTGCGGCCACCGAGGCCGAAAGGCAAAACAACAGGCGCTGCGATGCTTTGCGGCTCATGCGCACAACACCAGCAACTCGCGCACGTCTTCGAGTGCCTCGAATTTCCATATCAACTGTGCGGCCTTTCCTGCCGCCTCCTCACCGATGACGGGCACTGCATGGGTCATGAATTTCTTTTCGATTGCCCCATCCGGCATCGGATTGTTCTTAGTTCCGCTCTGATGCTCGACAAATGCCGAGTATTCCTTGCCACCCAACACTACGGTTGCCCTGGCCTGATCCACGGCGAGTGTTTCATCGATCTCAACTTTGACCTTCTGGCGCAACGCCGTCATGACCGGATCTCGCACTTTCTCGTCGGAATATTCATAAGCGCCGCCGGCGCCATCAGCAAGGCCAATGGCGGCACTGTGCGAAACGCTGAATTTAGACTGCATGCCGTTGGCGGGATTCATGACGCCCGTGATGGAAACAACATGCGGATGAACGCGCAGATTGATCGCCGTGACCTGTGCCGGATCGACGCGGGTTTGCGCGCGAATCATCAGCATCACGTCGACAATCGAATGCAAAACGACCGCCGATGCATAGGGTTTATAGCCGTTGCGTTCCATTTCCCAGGGCTTGCCGAGATCCACAACCAGTTCGTCCGGCGCCGCCACTTCGCTGTAGATGCGGCAAAACCCGCGCGCGCCCTCTATGACTTCGCTTGAGGCGGTAAATCCGCGCTGCGCCAGCAGAGCCGACATCAAGCCGTTTGCCGCGGCCTTGCCGGCGTGCAGGTACTTGGTCATGGTGCCGCGGTTTTGCTGCAGACCCGCGGACTGACTTGCCGCGATGCCGATTGCGTTCGTCATTTGCGGATGGCTACAACCCAGAAGTTTCGCCGCTGCCACCGCGCCCGCCATGCTGCCCAGCGTGCCGGTCAGATGCCAGCCGCCCTTATGATGCTGGGGCGACGCCCGGCCGACGCGCACGCCGGCTTCGAGTCCGCACACGTAGGCAAGTAAAAACTCCTTACCTGAAAGTTTTTTACGATCGCACAATGGAAGCAGCGCAGACAGAACCGGTGAACTCGGATGCAATGTCGTCGCATGCGTATCGTCGTAATCGAGTACATGCCCCATATATCCGTTCGCAATCGGCGCTTCCAGAATGCCCAGTTTCAGTTTTCTACCCAGCACGGTCGCTTCGGCGCGGCTGCCAGCGTCCTGCAGCATCGCAATCACGATATCAGTCGAAGGCTGCGTGCTTCCCGCAAACACACAACCAAACCAATCCAGTAATCCTCGGCGCGCGGCATGCACGGTGGCTGCCGGGAGGTCGGCGTAGTTGGCCTGCGTCAGAAATCCGCAAAGCTGGCTCGTCACGCCATTCTTGGGCTTAGCGTGCGTTTCATCCATCCAGTTATTTTCCACTTGCGGCCCCTATTAAAACTTTCGTATTTAATGAAACATGCAAACGACGCAACAGCAACCGTGCGTCATTCCGCCCTAGCCCCTGAATCCTGAACGACTTTGGCCCATTTCTTGAGCTCGCTGCGTATGAAGACAGCGAACTGATCTGGAGTGTTGGCGACGGGCTCGGCACCAGCTTCAACCAATTTGGCTGCGATAGCGCCAGTTCGAATTGTTCCAACAAAGTCCGAATTCAATTTCCTGATCACGCTCTCGGGCGTCCCAGCCGGCGCCAGCGCCCCGTACCAGGACGTTAATTCGTATCCTGGCACTCCTGCTTCAACGATTGTCGGCAGGTCCGGCAGCGATTGCGCACGTTTGCCACTGGTTACCGCAATTGCCTTGAGCTTCTTCGATTTAACGTACGGCATTGCCGATGGAAGGGTGTCGAACGTCAATTGAATCTGACCCGCAATTACGTCAATCAGCGCCGCCGCAGTGCCTTTATAAGCCACGTGTACCATCTTAACGCCGGCCAACGAGTCGAAAAGCTCCCCCGCGAGATGGTGCGAGCTACCGCTGCCCGGAGAGCCGAAATTGAGCGTACCGGGCTTTGATTTCGCAAGCTCAATCAATTCTCTGACGGAGTTAGCGGGCACGGATGGGTTTAGCATTAATACACTCGGCGTTGACGCGACAAGCGTAATTGGAGCGAAGTCCGCTATCGGGTCATAGGGAAGTTTGCTGTATAGAGCCGCATTGATGCCGTGTGTTGCCACTGTGGCCATCAAGATCATGTAGCCGTCATTGGGTGACTTGGCAACTATTTCCGAGCCTATATTGCCACCGGCACCAGGACGGTTATCTACTACAAGCTGCTGCCCCCAAGTCTCCGTTATCTTCTGCGCGAGAATTCGCGTGACAATATCGGTAGTTCCCCCGGCAGCGAACGGGACAACTACACGCACGGGCTTAGACGGGTAACTATCCGCCGCGCTCACGAGCCCCGACATGCAACTGACTAGTATCAGCGCAATGGTTGAACTGGTCTCTTTTATTCTGTATTCCATGGCGCGTCCCCCAAATTAAGGTTGCGGAGCAATGATTATTCAAACTGCGATCTACTGTTGGTAATGGGCACGGCTATTCCGTCGCTTTCGCCCCGCTCACCCGCACTGCATCGGCCCATTTTGCCGATTCGCGCCTCATGAACTCGCCGAATTTCTCGGGAGTTGTTTGCCAGGTCGGCTCGTTTCCAGCCGTCCGCAGGCTTTGTTGTATTTCCGTTGACTCAAGCACCCGGATAATTTCATGATTCATTTTCAGAACTAGGTCGCGGGGAGTGCCCTTGGGGCCGGCAATGCCGAACCATGCTGCAGTTTCAAATCCCTTGACGCCGGCTTCGGCCAGCGTCAGCACGTCAGGAAGTTCAGTGGAGCGCTTGGCGGTGGACACGGCGAGAGCCCTTAATTTACCGGCCTTGACGAAAGGTATCACTCCCCCGATGCCAGGAAATGCCAGCGGCACCTGCCCGCCCAGAAGGTCGGCCAAAGCCGGCCCGCTGCCCCGGTAGGGGATATGGGTCATTTGCACGCCTGTCATCGACAGGAACAGTGCAAAGTTAAGATGCGGAAAACTGCCATTGCCAGACGACGCAAAATTGAGTTTCCCCGGCATCGACCGGGCCAGAGCCAGCAGATCGCTGACGTTTTTTACGGGCAAGGACGGGTGCGCGAGAAGAACATTGGGCCCGCTCGTCATCTGCGTAACAGGAGCGAAGTCGTTCAGCGGATCATATTGAAGCTTGCTATAGAGCGACCCGCTGACAAAATGAGTCATGCTGACCATCAAAAAC
This sequence comes from Chitinophaga pinensis, assembly GCA_943329075.2. Classification (GTDB taxonomy): domain Bacteria; phylum Pseudomonadota; class Gammaproteobacteria; order Burkholderiales; family SG8-41; genus PALSA-1004. The sequence continues at coordinate 36,353 of CALQCM020000022.1, forward strand.
GTGTATCCGTCCGGCGGCGCTTTTGCAACCTGTTCCGCCCCCATGGTCGAGCCTGCGCCGGCTCGGTTGTCGATGACAATTTGCTGGCCCAGCACTTCGCTCAACTTCTGGCTGACGATGCGGCCGGGAATATCGCCGGCCCCACCGGCGGAAAATGGAATGACCCAGCGGACCGGGCGATTCGGATAGCCTTGCGCCTGCGCGGATTGCGGAACGATCACTGCAATTATCGACAACAAGGCGGCATTAGACAACGACCGGAGTATTGCGGATTTCAACATGCAGCGACGTTGCGCCGGCCGACTAAAAAAGCGGCGGGTTTTGCGGGAAATAACTCTGTCGCGGCAAAACAAATTGTCTTCATATTTCGCAGCGCATGATCTTCTTGGAGCACCGAAGAACGATAGTGATGCCCGGCCGCAAAGTCAAGCCAATCTATCTCAAGCGTCCATATTGTGAACACTTATGGATGTTTTATCCTCTTTAGATTAATCTGCATTTATCAAAGTTTCAGTCCACATGTCCACATTACGCACATTCCGGCAGAATCGTTCAAAAGGAGTTCAAATGAAAAATGTGCAAAGTCCGTTGGGCGGCGAAACGGTCAAACACAATGCAACTGCACCACGCCTTGACCGCTTGGACGGAATGACCATCGGGGAATCGTGGAACGGCGATTTCAAGGGGGATTACACATTCCCGATCATCCGGAATTTACTCAAGGAAAAATATCCGGGCATTAAGATCATTCCGTTTACGGAGTTCCCTTATATTTATGGCGCCGACAATCCAGCTGCGCAGAAGGAACTCGCAAAAACAATTGCCGCGCGCGCCAAAGAGCTTGGCTGTGATGCATTGATCTCAGGCAACGGCGCCTGAGGAAACTGTACACCGGCCGCGGTGCGGCCGGCAGCGGAAGCCGAAAAAATCGGCATTCCGAGCGTCATCGTCGCAAACTCGGGTTTTGCACTACTCGCCCGGATCACCGGCAAGGCATCAGGAATCAGTGATGTCAGAGTCGCCGAATATCCCGGTGCGATAGGTATAGACAATCAAGAAAAAATTAAAGAAAACATCGAAAAATTTCTGATCAAAAACATCGTTGATGGCCTGACCCGGGAAATCGCCGACGTCAAGGTGGCTGACATCAAAACTCGGTGGGACCCGAAAGAGACTGTTTTTACCGGCAACAGCAAACAGGTAAATCGCTATTTTTTCAGCCACGATTGGACTGACGGTCTGCCCGTGATCCCTCCGACGACCGAACGCGTCGAGGAATTCATGCAATACGTTAACTGCGCCTCGGATGAAGAAATAGCCATACTGCCGCCCGCCCATAGAAAGGCGGTGCCATGGAATATCGCGGTGAACGGCGTGATGGCGGGCTGCGAACCGTTTCATATGCCCATCCTTATGGCCGCGGTGCGAGCTTTGGGTGATCAACAATACAACCTCAACAATATGGGGAGCACCTCCGGGTTGCTGCCATACGTGCTGATCAACGGGCCCATCATCCAGCAACTCGGATTCGAATCCGGCGCGCAACTTATTTCAAGAGGCGCCAATCCGGTGATCGGCAGAGCCGTCGGGCTCATCATGAAGAATATAGCCGGCTTTTCTTCGGGCAAGAACTACATGGGAACGTTCGGCTATCCACTTGTGTTCACCCTTGCAGAAGACGAGCAGGGAAGCCCATGGGAAAGCTTTCATGTCGAGCACGGCTTCGACAAGGACGTCAGTACCGTGACTCTTGGCGTTACGAACAACTGGGGTCCGGCTCCTTCGCCGACGAGCACTTCGGACAAAAGCGGCGCACAGGTAGTTCTTGATGTGCTGTGCAGGGAAATCGCCAAGAAAGTTCGGTTGTATCATTTTCCTGGAACCGGCCCGCATTCGGAAAAGGCCATGCTCACGCTACTGCTGTCGGCGGCAATGGCGCGAGCGCTTTCCGAGAGCGGCTATACGAAGCAGGAGGTCAAAGAATACCTCTATGAGAACGCGCGACTGCCGCTGCGTGAATTTGAATGGATAACAAAATACACGACTGCCAAAGAGCGATCGAGCGTCCGCGACAAGGCGAAAGCGGGCGTTTTCCCGGCTGAATACGCGGGCTTACCCGACGACACGGTGCGATTGCTGTGCGGCCCTGAGATTGTACACATCATCGTCTGCGGAGATCCAAATCGAAACCGCATCATGTCGTTGGAAGGCGGTCACGCCGATCCCACGACCAAACAAATCGCATTGCCGGCGAATTGGGACGATCTAGTCAAGAAAGCAAGTTTGGCCGACAAGACGAAAGATTAGATCAATATGCTAGCGCGCTGCTATTACGACATAACGAATAGCCGATATTCCTAGCGTAGGGATATTACCTAAGTCATTGATTTGGTGCCGCGACCGGAATCGAACCGGCATGGCTGGTTTAAGGCGGAGGGATTTTAAGAAAATTACGCATAAAATTCGCATAGCGTAGAATTGCGACCGGCTGCCCGGGTGGTGAAATTGGTATACACATCGGACTTAAAATCCGACGCTGGGTTAAACCGGCATACCGGTTCAAGTCCGGTCCCGGGCACCATCGAATTTGACGCCAAAGCCGTCGCCGACTCGGCCATGACCTAAGATAATGTGGCGCGACGAAAAGATCGCCTACCCCAGCGCACCACGCCACCTCGATCGTCATCAACGGCAAGACCTGCACCACAACAAGTCGAAAATGATCACGGCTACCGTCGCTACGGGGAGTAAGGCCATCCCCGTCGGGAGCGGCTCCGCCGTATTTCGCGCCAGAGCGCTGCCCGGAGAACGCATCTGCGAGAGCAACGCCTGGTGCCGCTGCCCGGTCTTACGGTTTTGGGGGAATCACCGGCAACAACAAATACGGTTGGCGGGATTGATCAAAATGCAGCGTATTGGTGGTTTCGAATATCGCCGCCGGGCGATCCTCGGGATGCGTATGAAAAAACGGCCCCACACCGGAGAATGAATAAAACGCGTGCGGAATGACGATGGGCGGACCGTCGAACTGATAGTCCTTGCCGCGCACCGTCAGACCAATGCGGTAACCCGGCGGCACGACGATGCAGGTCGGCCACAGTTCGATGTCGAGTTCATACACTTCCCCGGGGCGCAGCGGCTGCACTTCGTCGTGACTGTGATACGGCCGGTAGGGCCTGCTCAGCGCGGCATCGAGTTTGCGGTGCGACGCGCGCAGCCAACCCTGGCCGATGGGCGTGCGCGGATCGAGCGCGCCCTGAAAAGTGATTTCCTTGCCCTCCGGGTCAAAGACGCGCAGCACCAGAAACACGTCGGCGTCTGCGGTGGCCGATGACAGGAAGAGCTTGCATGCCACCGGCCCGGTGATTTCAAGCGGCGCCGTCAGCGGCGGCGTATAAAAGGTCAGTCCATCGCCGGTGGTCTCGTAAGCAAGACTCTCCTGCGTGTTTGTCGCTGTGCGCTGCAGCGCCTGCCCCTGCGCTTGCAGATAAAACTTCGTCCACGCGGTGCGCGCCAGCGGCCATTCATTTTCATGCCGCTCGACAAATTTTTCACCGGGATGGCGCACCTGCAATTGCACCGCGGGCTGTTTATCCCAGCCGTTTTGCTCGCCCTTCAGAAAATAGTCGAAGAATTTTCTCTGCAGCAAACGTCCGTAATCGGTGTAGAAATGCGGCCAGTGCGCCAGACCGTGGCACTCCAGCCATTTTTGTTTGGAGGCGGCGCGCATATAGCCTTCGCAGTTGCCGCGCGGATGCAGCCCCTGCCCGCCCCAGTTATTGGCGGACAAAAACGGCACCGTCACCTGATCCCAGACCGGCGAGCGCGATTTGTAATACGCGTCGTCAAGCGGATGCGACAGCACCTCGCCTTCAAGGTCGCCGCGGTTCTGCGCCAATTTTGCGTCCGACAAGGTCACGGGACCCGCCACCAGTTCACCGGTGACCACGCTGCGCGCACCACGCTCGCCCACGCCATGCTGAACGCTGCAGACCTGGCGCGGATACCAGCGCAGCGGCATCATATTGACGATGCCACCGTGGCGATAGACATCGCGGTAAAAATCCGCCGCGCCTTCCCACACACAAATTGCCGTCAGATGCGGCGGCTGCAATGACGCCACCTGCCATTCGTTCATGGCGTAATACGAAATGCCATTCAGACCTACCTTGCCGTTACTCCACGGCTGTTGCGCCGCCCATTCAATGCAATCATGGTAATCGCGCGCCTCTTGCGGCGACCAGACGTCCATGCGTCCGGGCGAACGGCCGGCGCCGCGCGAATCGACGCGGATGCAGATATAACCGTCGGGCACCCACTTCTCCGGGTCAACGACCTCCCAGTTCTGATATTTGTTGGTCGAACCAGATGGAACATCGGGATGCGCCGCCACCATGCGGTCCCACATGCTCTTGAAACCCTCTTGAAACGACAGGCCCTTGGCATAAGGACCGTGGCTCATAATGACCGGATAGCGGCCCTCTGCCAGCGGACGAAAGATGTCGGCGCGCAGCACGATGCCGTCGTCCATTACGATCGGCACATCCCAGTCGATACGCATGCCGTCGCGCACTTCGGTCTTCATTAAGGAATCAGCCTGCTGCTGTGCTTGCGTCATGATGATGCTCCTCCGGGAAGAAATATTCTGCGTGGCGCGGCGTGAACCGGCGTGCGGTTCACCGCCCGATGTTATGCGGGAATTGTAGCAGCGCCGACTGCAACACCAGGCAACCGCCTCAGCATTCTGGGTAGTTAACTTGACACCCCTGCATGACTGCCCCACGATAGAAAAAAGACTGCGGCCCTGTCATACCGACCGGCGAGCGCAGCTGGACTTCAATTCAGGAGGATCGCCGATGAATGCGAAATGCGTATTGATGCTGCTGGCCGCCACCGTGTGGCTACCTTTCTACCTGCCGCTTTCACACGCACAAACACCTAAATGGCCGGAAAAACCGGTGCGCGTGATCGTGCCGTTTCCGCCGGGTGGCACCACCGATGTCGTCGCCCGCGTGTTTGCACCGCAGATGTCTGAAGAATTCGGCCAACAGTTTGTCGTCGACAACCGTCCCGGTGCCGGCGGTGCGATCGGCGCCGAGATCGCCGCACGCGCCAATCCCGACGGACACACCATCATCGTCGTCACCTCCAGTTATGCCGCCAATGGCGCCTTGTACAAGCTTCCCTACGATCCGGTCAAAGGCATTGCGCCGGTCAGTCTGATCAGCATCCTGCCGTTCATTCTTGCCGTGCATCCGTCGGTCAAGGCCGCCAGCCTCAAGGATTTCATCGAACTCGCGCGCGGCAATCCAGGCACGCTCAACTTTGGCTCGCCCGGCACCGGCAGCGGCCCGCATCTGACCGCTGAACTTTTCCAGCAAATGGCAAAAATAAAAATGGTGCACGTGGCCTACAAAGGCGACGCACCGGCGCTGGCTGATCTGCTGGGCGGACAAATCCAGGCAACCTTCGCCACCGACCTCATACTCGGCAGCCACATCAAGGCCGGCAAACTGCGGGCACTCGCCGTCACCACTGCGCAACGCGCACCCTCGATGCCCGATGTTCCCGCCATGGGCGAACTGGTGCCCGGCTATGCCGTCGCAGGCTGGGCAGGCATGTGGGCGCCCGCCGGCACACCAGCGGAGGTCGTGTCCAAACTGAATCGATCTGTGGCCCGCATACTGCGGCAACCCGATGTGCAGGCGCGTCTGCGCAGCGCCGGCGCGGAGCCGGCCCCATCAACTGCCGAGGAGTTTGCGCGCCTGATCGCGCAGGATCTTGCAACCTGGTCGCTGGTGGTCAAGACCGGCAATATCCGTATCGAGTGATTATTGTGCCGGCGTCGATAGTTTCACGCATACACTGCAATGTGAGGCGCAGGCGCCAACGCGTTGCAGTGCGGCGGATCGCCGTTCTTAGTAGTGCGATTCGAAACTTGTCGCATCCATGCGGTTGATCTCGTGCATATCGATGCTCGATACGCCGGTCGCACGGTCGACCGTGAACTGCATGCGCCGGTGGCCATCGGTGGTGGCGCGGATCGAGAGCAATTCAAGGCCGTCCTTGACCTGCCACTCGTGCGAACCGGCCAGACCGGCGGGCGCATAAATCGAATCGCCGGGGCCGACTTTGTATTCCTTGCCCTCGTAGTCACGCACGATCGCAGTACCGGATAGCACGTAGTAGAACACCTCGATCGGATGCCAGTGCAGGTGCTCATGCAGATTGGGGCCGAACTTGGCATGGCCGACACGGATGCGTTCACTGGGGAACTGTTTGCTGCCGCACAACGGCCGCACCGTCTGCCCTTTGATGGCGCCCGGCGTGTCCTTGACACTTTTCTTGTTGACGATGCGCATGGTCGCTTTGATTTTTTGTTTCTTTTGCTTCATGAGGCAATCTCCTTTTGTATTGAATAGATCAGCATGATGATTACCAAATGAAAAATACCATGTCCAGCCCCCGTTGATCGACTGGTCTTCGATTGATTCGAAAATAATTTCGCACGCGAGTCCGCACTCAAACCCAGCTCGCGCACGATCTTTCCCCACTTTTCGATCTCGGCTTTGACAAACGCACCAAAGGCCTCGGGCGTGTCGCCGACGGGGGTAAATGAAATTTCCTCAAACCGCCTCACCACCTCGGGTTGTTTGAGTCTTTTTTTCTAGTGTAGCCGCAGGGGGCGAAACCGTAAATCAATCAACCGCCCTCAGAAAAAAAAGCACCCCCCGTTCTCACGCATTGGACGTCGCCCGCCACCCACGACAAGCAGGCGATATACAGGTCGATAACAGAATTCGCCCTCGGTCATGCGCAAAAACGCCAGGACCCCAAACTCGTTTCCGAACGATGAGGCATTGATCAAATCCTTCTATGGGGTACTCAAAAATGTCGCCAAGAAATGGCCGATGCCAATTCGGGACTGGAAAGTCGAATTAAACCGCCTTACTATCGAGTGCGATGAACGGATGAAGCAGCATGGACTTTAAACCCGTTTACACAAAATTCCCGACACGCCCGGGTATCATCGTCAAGCCGCCACCAGAATCTGGAGAAAGAAAGTCATGGACAGCCAACATCAATATCGTAAAAAAATTCAAAGACTCGTTGCGGCTGTCTTGTTCGGGATCGCCATCGTTGCGTGGGCTCAGGATTACCCGGTTAAGCCAGTGCGGATCATTGTCAGTTCTGCGCCGGGGGGTATCGATACCATCGTTCGGCTGATCACGCCGACATTGCAGGAGCGCACGGGTCAATCGTTCGTGGTCGACAACAGGGCGGGGGCCAACGGCATTATCGGCGTGCAGGCGGTGACCTCTGCGCCACCCGATGGCTACACTATCCTGTTCACGACGATTTCAACGCTGACCATCAATCCATTTGTGTACAAGGATCTGCCCTATGCCCCACTGAGGGACCTCGATCCGATTGCGCGGCATGCCTCGCTGCCCATGGTATGGGTTGCAAATCCAACAAAGGGCTTCAAATCGCTCAAGGACGTGGTCGATTACGCCAAGGCAAACCGCGACAAGCTCACGCTCGCCAACTCCGGCAGCGGTTCATTTAGCCATTTGCTGGAGGAGGCATTCAAGAGGAAGCATGGCATCGATGTCCTTTTGGTGCCATTGAAGACGACGCCGCAGGCGATCATTGAGACGATTGCCGGTAGAACGGAAGTTTGCGTGGACAACATTAGCAACCTTGCGCCGCATATCAGTGCGGGCAAATTGGTCGCGCTCGCGGTAACCAGCCGGGAGCGCGCCTCGTCGCTGCCCAACGTTCCTTCATGGATTGAGGACGGTAGCGGCGATTTCGAGGCGGATGCGTGGTACGCATTCATGGCGCCTAAAGGCACACCGCCTGCCATTATCCAGAAGCTAAACGCAGATCTAACCGCTTCGATTCAGGAAGCACGGGCACAACAATACCTGCAGTCGTTAGGCGCGCGCTTCGAGCCACTCTCACCAATGAAGTTGCGTGAGTTCATCCAGGGTGAACTCGACAAATACGGCAGCATCGCCCGCAGTGCCAAGATTACGATGCAGTAGCCCGCGCCGCCGCCTTGTCCGTATTCCGTCAACGTCGGATATGCGGCCCCCTTACATACCCACCGACATTCAAAGAAGCGCAGAACAGTGACCCCGCCGTTACCCGCAATATACCGCGAGGCTGGCGAAGGTCAACGGCGACCGGTTTATTGATTTATAAGGATATTATTATTTTTAAAGCGGACTTGCCGGGGGGGGAATGGAGGCGCGGGGCGGAGTCGAACCGCCCTGGAAGGATTTGCAATCCTCTGCATAACCGCTTTGCTACCGCGCCAAACTGACTAGTCTACCGGCCTGGAGGTCCACGCCACCCGACGCAGGCGCGGTGCAGCGACCTTGTGCGACGCTGCGAGCCGGCGCTTTGAACCGAGGAGAAACGTCACGCCATGCATGCACCGCCGTGAAATTCCCGATTCTGGGGCCATTACGAGGAGCTTCGCCCCCTTCCCCGGAAGCCCCTCTGCAACCCGTCGACTTTGTACTGCGTCAACAGGCCTTCAAATTCTGGAGCGGGAAAGGAGGCTCGAACTCCCGACCTCAACCTTGGCAAGGTTGCGCTCTACCAGCTGAGCTATTCCCGCGTTATGCCGGCGCATTATACGCAAATTTCCGGCCCAATTCAATCTGGATGCGAAGCCAGCGGTAAAGCCTTTCTAAGATAGTACAGCATCGAAATCACCGTCAACACCGCGGCGACATTGATAAGAACGGTGCCCAGCCAGAGGCAATGGATGCGGCCGAACAGATCGTCCTCGTACAACAGCAGCGGAATTGCGATCATTTGCGCCGCCGTTTTTATTTTTCCGACAAACGCCACGGCAACACTGCGCGCCTGGCCGATCTGCGCCATCCATTCGCGCAGCGCCGAGATGGCGATTTCGCGGCCGATGATAATCAGGGCCACCACCGATTCGACGCGCTCGAGCTGCAGCAGCATGATCAGTGCGCCGGCCACCATCAGTTTGTCGGCGACCGGGTCGAGAAATGCGCCGAACGGCGACGTCTGGTTCAGCGCGCGGGCGAGATATCCATCGAGCCAGTCGGTGATGGCGGCGAATATGAAAATACTGGTGGCAGCGATGTTCTTGTTTTCGATATTCAGCACGCTCTCCGGCATGTAATACACGCCGACGATCAGCGGAATAAGAACGATGCGCAGCCACGTCAGAAGATTTGGAATATTGAGCGGCATGTTGTCAGTGCAGTGTGTCGTATATCCGTTTAGCGAGTTCGCTGCTGATGCCATCGACCTGTGCCAGGTCGTCGATACTGGCCGCCATCAAACCCTGCAGGCCGCCAAAACGTGTCAAAAGACGCTGCCGTCTTTTTGCGCCGACACCGCTGATTTCTTCCAGTGTCGACGATTTGCGCGCCTTGCCCCGTCGTGCGCGGTGCCCCTGAATGGCAAAGCGATGGGCCTCATCGCGTATTTGCTGGATCAGATGCAGAGCCGGATGTTCGGGCGGCAATTGTAGCGCGTCCGCCCTGCCCTGAATAATCAATTGCTCAAGACCCGGTTTGCGCGCTTCGCCTTTGGCCACACCGACCACGTTCAAATCCTGCAGGCCGAGTTCAGTGAGGACTTCGCGCGCAACACCGACCTGCCCCTTGCCGCCGTCAATCAGCAGCAGGTCGGGCAGCTTGCCCTCCTCCGCAATGATGCGCTGGTAACGCCGGGTCAGCGCGTCGCGCATCGCGCCGTAGTCGTCGCCGGGTGTAATGCCTGTAATGTTGAAACGGCGGTACTCCCCGTTTTGCATGGCCGAGCGGTCATAAACCACACAGGAGGCGACAGTGGCCTCGCCCATGGTGTGGCTGATGTCGAAGCATTCGATGCGCTGCAGGTTTTCATCAGCGCCGAGCGCCTGTTGCAGTGCCTGCAAACGCGCCTCCTGCGTGGCGCGCAGACCGAGCTGGCGTTGCGCCGCGAGTTCCGCATTTTTTGCGGCCATTTCCAGCCAGACCCTGCGCTCTCCCGTCGGATTGGTGACGATGCGCGCATTGCCGCCGGGCAAACCGTTCTGCAGATTTTCGATGGATTCATCGGTGAGTGCGGCGCCAACGATCAATACCGCCGGCGCGTCGCGCTCCGCATAGTGTTGGCCAAGAAATGCCTCGACAATTTGTGCCGCGTTGAAGCCGGCGGCATTTTGCGGGAAAAAGTTACGATCCCCTAGATGATGGCCGCCGCGGATCATGACCAGATTGACGCAGACGATTTCACCGACGACGGCGCAGGCAATGACGTCGGCGTCGCGCGCATTGTGTCCGCTGACGAACTGGCGTTCGCGCACGTGACCGAGGGCGGCGATCTGGTCGCGCAGCACCGCCGCCACTTCGAAGTCCTGCTCGGCCGCCGCGGCGTGCATGCGTTCGGCCAGCCGCTCGACCACTTCCTCGTCCTTGCCCTTGAGAAACAAGGCGGCACTGCGCACGTCCGCGGCGTAATCTTCAACGCTGATTTTTCCGACACAGGGCGCGGTGCAACGCCGGATCTGGTGCAGCAGACAGGGCCGGGTGCGGTTGTTGAACACGCTGTCGACGCAGGTGCGCAGACGGAATACTTTCTGCAACAGTTGGATGCTTTCGCGCACCGCGCCGGCGTGCGGAAACGGGCCGAAATGCTGGTGGCGCGGATCGAGGCTGCCGCGATGGGAGCTCAGGCGCGGACAGGCGTGCCCGGAGAGCATCAGATAGGGATACGATTTATCGTCGCGAAAAAGGATGTTGTAGCGCGGGTGCAGCGACTTGATCAGATTGTTTTCAAGCAGCAGCGCCTCGCCTTCCGAGCGCGTCACCGTTGTTTCGAGCGTGTGAATCTGCGCCACCATCAACTGGATGCGCGGAGAGAGGCCGGCGGGATTGCGGAAGTAAGAGCTGACCCGCTGCTTCAGGTCGCGCGCCTTGCCCACATAGAGCAATTCACCCGAGGCGCCGAGCATGCGGTAAACGCCGGGCTGGTGCGGCAGCGTGGCGAGAATTTCTGCCGAATCAAATGCCGCCACGATGCTGTGCCGGCAAATGGATTTGCAACGCGGTCATTCCGCGGACTGTTTTTTTCATGCGGCAGGCCGCCGCTTGAGTATTTTCAGAATGTCTGTGAACACGCGTTCAAACATTGCGGGGGTGAGGCGGCGCGTCTGCGTATTGTAGCGGCTGCAATGATAGCTATCGACCAGGATCAAGCCGCCGGCAAGATCATGGCGCGCGGCGTGTGCAAAAGCGTGGGCTGAACGTTTTTCGCCGGTCGCCATCAGCACGGCCTGATGCGCAACGGTGCCGAGCGCGAGGATGACCGTGCCTTTCGGCAGTGCTTTTAACTCATCGGCAAGATAGTGGTTGCAGCACTTGATTTCGGCGGTCTCCGGCTTGTTTTGCGGCGGCAGGCATTTGACTGCATTGGTGATGCGGCAATCATGCAGCTGCAGACCGTCTTTGCGATCCACCGATACCGGCGCACTGGCGAAGCCGAATTTGTGCAGTGTCTGGTAGAGCAGAATGCCGGCAAAGTCGCCGGTAAACGGCCGTCCGCTGCGGTTCGCACCGTGCATGCCGGGGGCCAGACCGACGATCAACAGCGACGGCTTTTTTGCGCCGAATGGCGAGACCGGGCGCGCATGGTAATCCGGATGTTGCGCGCGCACCTCGTCAAGGAAGCGTGCAAGGCGCGGACAATCGCGGCAGCTTTCTGAAAATGGCATGGTGTGCGGCTTCAGCGCGTGAGCGGCAGTTCGCCGTCCCGCGCGCCGATCTGAAGGACCGCTTTGACCGCGGCGACATAGCGTGGATCGTGGTGGAGTTTTTTCAGCGACTCGGCGCCACCGCGGCCGTGCACGCGCGCGATGCGCGCCAGCGATATTGCCGGCATGAGGTAATCAAGACCGGCCAGCAATTGTTCTGCCGCCACGGGGTCGTTGCAGACGAGCACCATGTCGCAGCCAGCGGTGAACGCCGCCTTGGCACGATCCACCACACTGCCGACGCCGCGCGCGCCTTCCATCGATAGATCGTCGCTGAAAATCATGCCATCGAAGCCGAGGCGTCCGCGCAGGATTTCACCGAGCCAGCGTTTCGAAAAGCCGGCCGGTTTGTCGTCGACATCGGGATACACGACGTGCGCCGGCATGATCGCGCCTAGACCGTTGTCGATGAGGCGACGGAACGGCACGAGATCACTGCGCTCGATCTCGCTCAAAGCGCGCGGATCGACCGGCATCTCGTGATGCGAATCGGCGCGCACGTGGCCGTGCCCGGGGAAATGCTTGCCGACCGAGGACATGCCGCCGTCGCGCAGGCCGTGGATCAGGCCCAGTGCCAGTTCGGTGATGGCGGCCGGATCGTGATGGAATGCGCGGTTGCCGATCACGCTGCTGTTGCCGTGGTCGATGTCGAGCACCGGTGTATAACTCAAGTCAACGCCGCAGGCGCGCAATTCGGCGGCCAGCACATAGCCGGTCTGCTGCGCCAGCGCTTTCGCCGCGGCATGGTCGCTTTCCCACAAAACACCGAGTTCGCGCATCGGTGGCAACACGGTGAATCCCTCGCGGAAGCGCTGCACGCGACCGCCCTCATGGTCGACTGTGATTAATAGCGGCGGCTGGCGCAGGGCGTGAATTTCGCGGGTCAGGCCGGTGAGCTGTTCGGGCGATTCGTAGTTGCGTGTAAACAGAATGATGCCGCCGACCAGCGGATGCTGCAGACGCGTGCGTTCTTCCGGCGTCAGGGCCAAGCCGGCGATGTCGACGATCACCGGACCCAGTGGAATGCTGCGCGTCATGCTCATTTTTCCAGCAGGCGCATGACGCGGCGCGGTTCGACCACATCCATGCCGATGCCGTAGATCATGCCGGCCCACCGCGCGCAATCGCCGCCAGATAGTCACGCACGGTTTGCGCCAGCCCGTGCTCGAGCGCATCAGCGATCAGCGCGTGGCCGATGGAAACCTCAAGAACTCCTGGCACCGCCGCCAGAAACTGCGGCAGATTATCCTGGTTGAGATCATGCCCGGCGTTCACGCCGAGTCCCGCCGCCGCGGCAGCGCGCGCCGCCTTCGCATAGCGCGCCAGTTCCTTTTCTGCAGCGCCGGCGTCAAAGGCCCGCGCATACGGCTCGGTATAGAGTTCGACGCGGTCAGCACCCAGATCGCGTGCCGCCTGCATCGATTCGGCGACCGGATCCATGAAGAGGCTGACGCGTATGCCCAGAGCGCGCAGTTCACCGATCAACGGACGCAGGCGTTCGCCGTCGCGGTTGAGATCCCAGCCGTGGTCGGAGGTGGCGGCGGCTGCTTCATCGGGAACCAGCGTGCACTGCTGCGGTTTGAATTTGCGCGCAATGTCGATCAGTCCGTGAAACGGGTTGCCTTCAATATTGAATTCGATGTCTTTGTGCTGTTCGAGCAGTTGCGCCAGTTCGCGCACGTCGTCAGTGCGGATGTGCCGCTGGTCGGGGCGCGGATGCACGGTGATGCCTCGTGCGCCCGCCGCAATGGCGATGCTCGCCGAGCGGCTCACGCCGGGTATGCCGAGCGGACGCGCGTTGCGCAACAAGGCAACCTTGTTCAAATTGACGCTCAGCCGCGTCATAGCTGCTGCAAGTCTTTCAGCAACTGGCGGGTATTGAGCATCTGGTTGCCAAGATAATGATTGATCAGCATGCGCATCAGCGCCTTGCTTTGCTGCAGGGTGACCGGATTGCTGTATACATCGCCGGCCATGTCGAGCAAAGTCTGGCCGCTGAATTCTAACCGGTTTTGATTGGCCTCGTTGACGCCGAAGCCCGCGCGCACCGGTCCGCTTTCGATCAGATAGTGGTAATTGCGGTCTGCCGCAATGGGTTCGCCGCTACTGGCTTCGCGCTCGAGCGACGGCGCATAGCCGAGTTCTTTCAGCAGTCTTCGTTCGAAACGGCGCAGTGTGGCGTCGTGCGGCGCGCCGCCGGCCAGCGCGTGCAGCGTATCGTCGTAGGCTTCGAACAGTTCTTCATGGGCGTCGTCACGCGCGACGAGTTTCAACAGCAGTTCGTTGAGATAAAACCCGCATAACAAGCCGTCCCCCTTCAGCTGCGGCAGCCCGCCCTGCCATTCGGCCTTGTGCAGGGTGCGCAATTCAGAGCGGCCCGACCAGCTGATGGTCAGTGGCTGGAAGGCCAGTAAGACGCCCCGCAGTGCCGAGCGCGGGCGCCGCGCACCACGCGCGACCAGCGCCACGCGGCCGCGGTTGCGCGTAAAGGTTTCGATGACCAGGCTGGTTTCGCGGTACGGGTAGCTATGCAGGAGATACGCGGGTTGCGCATCCTGGCGGGCCTTGTCCGGATCAGTCATATCCCAATTGTTTCAGCATCCGGTCGTCGTCGCTCCAGCCGCCCTTCACACGCACCCACAATTCAAGATGCACCTTGCCGTCGAACAGTTTCTGCATATCCATGCGGGCGAGTGTGCCGATTTCGCGCAGTCGGCTGCCCTTGGCGCCGACGACGATGCCCTTGTGCGACTCCTTGTCGACAATGATCGACGCGGAAATCCGGCGCATCGTGCCCTCCATGACAAAGCGGTCGATGGAAACGGCGCACACGTACGGCAGCTCGTCACCCAGCAGGCGGAAGAGCTTTTCGCGGACCATTTCGGCGGCCAGAAAGCGTTCGCTCGATTCCGTAATTTCGTCTTCCGTGTAAATCGCAGGTGCCACTGGCAGATACTTTGCAATGACCTTGGTGAGCGTGCCGAGCGCATGGCCCTTGGATGCCGATATCGGAATGATCTCGTTGAACGCGCGTTGCTTGCTCACTTTTTCGATAAACGGCAGCAATTCGCCGCGCTCTTTCAGACGGTCTGTTTTATTGATTGCCAACAGCGTCGGGCGCCCCGCCGGCAGCAATGCCATGATGGCGCGGTCGTCGTCGCTGAAGTGGTCGGCCTCCAGCACCAGCAGGACCACGTCGACAGCCGCCAGCGCCTGCGTCACCGACCGGTTCATGCTGCGGTTGAGCGCGCTGCCGTGTTTTTTCTGGAAGCCGGGCGTATCGACAAACAGCAGCTGCGCGTCGTCCAGCGTCACAATCCCGGTAATGCGCTGGCGTGTGGTCTGCGGTTTGCGCGAGGTGATGCTCAGCTTCTGGCCGACGAGCCGGTTGAGCAATGTGGATTTGCCGACGTTCGGGCGCCCGACGATTGCAATATAGCCGGTGCGGAATTCGGGGTTCGGCTTTTTTTCGGCCATCTAGGCACCGGCAATCAAATCGTAGGCGTGACGCGCCGCCATCTGTTCGGCGACACGCCGGCTGGCGCCATCGCCCTGGGTCTTGATGTTCATTTCCGGCACACTGCACTCCACTTTGAAAGACTGTTCATGCGCTTCACCGGCTGTCGCGATCACCACATAGCGTGGCACCGGCAAATGACGCGCCTGCAGCAGTTCCTGCAACAGCGTTTTGGCGTCCTTGCCGGCGACCCGCAGATCGATGTTTTTCAGCGAGTCATAAAATATCTGCAAGGTGAAGGACTGCGCGGCGCCGAATCCACCGTCGAGATACACCGCACCGATGATGGCCTCCACGGCGTTTGCCAGCATCGACGGGCGCTGTGCGCCACCGCTGCGAATTTCGCCTTCGCCCAGCAACAGGCGCGGGCCGATGCCAAGTTCATTGGCGAGCGCGCAGAGATTGTGCCCGTTGACGAGGCTCGCGCGCGCCCGCGAGAGGTCGCCTTCGGCGGTTGCCGGATAAAGTCGGTAGAGTTCGGCGGCGATCACGCAATTGAGCACCGCATCCCCCAGAAACTCCAGCCGCTCGTTATGGTCCGCGCTGTGGCTGCGGTGCGTGAGCGCCTGGCGCAGCAGTGGCGGGCTTGCGAACCGGTAACCGGCTACCTCGACAACCGGGCTTTGCTGCATGGACTGGGCTGCGTTCAACGCCCTACTTGGCCGCTGAGGACGGTGTGAAATCGAAAAGCAGGCTGATGTTTTTGAATAGCGGCACCCGGACTGAATAGCTGGCCGTGATGAGCAGATCATTACCTTCTTTGGTCAGTTCGATTTCATCACTGCTGACGACGTTTACGTCGCCCTCGGTCATGGCATATTTTCCCCAGGCGTTCATGAACTCACGGCGCCCGCCGCTTTTAACCTCGGGGTCGACGGACAGAGTCTTGAACACCTTCTGTATCGTATAGAACTGTTTGTATGGCCCGAAAATCTTGAAGCCAAGCAGGGCACAGACCGCCAAGACCACCAGCACCATAAGCAATCCGCTCAGCGATACGCCGCGTTGTTTTTTCATGGCATTCTCCCTTTAGTCGATCGAGTGTCCGACACGTTTGAACTGGTCGAAATTCCACCAGATCATAAACGCCTTGCCCACGATATTGCGGTCCGGCACGAATCCCCAGTAGCGGCTGTCGCTGCTACTGTCGCGATTGTCACCCATCATGAAGTAATGGCCCGCCGGCACCGTGCAGGTAAAACCCGTTTCATTGTAAACGCAATTTTCACGGTACGGAAAGCGCCGGACGTCGCCCTGGCGCACCACCGGGATCTCCGGCTGCACGAGGATGGCATGCCGGTGCGCGCCGAGATTTTCAGTAAAGCGTTGCGCCGTGACAAAGCTCAGCCCGGTTTCGACGTAATTGAACTGTCCATCGGCTTCCGTGCGGACCTCTTCCCCGTTCACGGAAAGGCGTTTGTTCTGATAGCTGATTTTGTCGCCGGGAGTGCCGACCACTCGCTTGATGTAATCCAACGAAGGATCCTCAGGGTAGCGGAACACCATGACGTCGCCGCGCTGCGGATTGTTCAGATCCAGCACCTTGATATTGATGACCGGCAGCCGGATACCGTAGGTGAATTTGTTGACCAGAATGAAATCACCGACCAACAGTGTCGGCAGCATTGATCCTGAGGGGATCTTGAACGGCTCGACCAGAAAGGAACGCAGGACGAACACGATCAGTATTACCGGAAAGAAACTTTTCGCGTATTCGACCCACCACGGCTCGCGTGCCTCCGCGGCACGCCGGCGGCCCAGCACATAGCGGTCCAGCAGCCAGATGGCGCCGCACACGACCAGCAGCGAGAACATGATCAGCGGAAAATTCATGCCTGCCGCCGGTAGCTATGCGAAGTCTGTTGCTGTGCTTCAATAGGCATCTATTTCTCCACCTGCAGGATGGCAAGGAAGGCTTCCTGCGGTATTTCCACATTGCCGACCTGCTTCATGCGTTTTTTGCCGGCCTTCTGTTTTTCCAGCAGTTTGCGTTTGCGCGAAATGTCGCCGCCGTAGCATTTTGCGAGCACATTCTTGCGCAACGCCTTGACGTTTTCACGCGCGATTATATGCGCGCCGATCGCGGCCTGCACCGCCACGTCGAACATCTGCCGCGGGATCAATTCGCGCATCTTGGAGGCCAGTTCGCGTCCGCGGTGCACCGAACTTGATCGATGCACGATCAGCGACAATGCATCGACCTTGTCGCCGTTGATCAATATGTCCAGCTTGACCAGATCGTCCGCGCGGTATTCCTTGAATTCATAGTCGAGCGAGGCGTAACCGCGGCTGACCGATTTCAACTTGTCGAAAAAATCCATCACCACTTCGTTCAGCGGCAATTCGTACGTCAACCGCACCTGCCGCCCCAGATACTGCATGTTCTTCTGCGCGCCGCGCTTCTGTGTGCACAGCGTGATCACCGCGCCGACGTATTCCTGCGGCATCAGGATGGTGGCCGTAATGATGGGCTCGCGTACTTCCAGTATCTTTGACGCCTCCGGCAGTTTTGACGGATTCTCTATTTCGATCGTGGTGCCGTCGTTCATGCCGATCTGATAGACCACGGTCGGTGCCGTGGTAATCAAGTGCATGCCGTATTCGCGTTCCAGACGTTCCTGCACGATGTCCATGTGCAGCAAGCCGAGAAAGCCGCAGCGGAAGCCGAAACCGAGGGCCTGTGAAGACTCCGGTTCGTAACGCAGCGACGAATCGTTCAGATGGAGTTTTTCCAGCGCATCGCGCAGGGCGTCGTATTCGTTGGATTCAACCGGGTAGAGTCCGGCGAAAACCTGCGGTTGAATTTCCTTGAATCCCGGCAGCGGTGCGGCGGCCTGATTGTCTAGCAGCGTGACCGTGTCGCCGACCTTGGCATCTTTGAGTTCCTTGATGCCGGCGATGATGAAACCGACCTCGCCTGCCGACAATTTTTCGCGCGCGCGCGATTTCGGCGTGAATACGCCGACCTGTTCACACAGGTGCTGGGCGCGGGTCGACATCAGCAGTATTTTATCTTTGGGCCACAGCACGCCGTCGACCACGCGGACCAGCATGACGACGCCGACG
The DNA here is from genome assembly GCA_943329075.2 of Chitinophaga pinensis. GTDB lineage: Bacteria > Pseudomonadota > Gammaproteobacteria > Burkholderiales > SG8-41 > PALSA-1004. The sequence goes on from CALQCM020000022.1 coordinate 54,727, forward strand.
TAATTGTCGAACCACGAGTCGATGATCAGCGCCTTGAGCGGTGCGGCGGGATCGCCCTTCGGTGGCGGGATGCGCGCGATCACCGCCTCGAGAATATCCTGCACGCCGAGACCGGTCTTGGCGCTTGCCTGCACCGCATCGTCCGCCGGGATGCCGATGATTTCCTCAATCTCTTCGATCACGCGCTCGGGTTCGGCCGAAGGCAGATCGATCTTGTTGAGCACCGGCACCACTTCAACGCCCTGCTCGGTCGCCGTATAACAATTGGCGACGGTCTGCGCCTCGACGCCCTGCGAGGCGTCCACCACCAGCAGTGCGCCTTCGCAGGCGGCCAGCGAGCGCGAAACTTCGTAGGAGAAATCGACGTGGCCGGGCGTGTCGATCAGGTTCAGATGATAGATCTCGCCGTTGCGCGCCTTGTATTCCAGCGCCGCGGTTTGCGCCTTGATCGTGATGCCGCGCTCGCGTTCGAGGTCCATCGAGTCGAGCACCTGCGCTTCCATTTCGCGGTCGCTGAGGCCGCCGCACCATTGAATAAAGCGGTCGGCCAGAGTCGATTTGCCGTGATCGATATGCGCGATGATGGAAAAATTGCGGATGTGGTCCATGGGCTTTAAGCTTGTATCACTCAACGTCGTCAAGTCTCATTAAGTGATGCAACATACTGTGTTATATCAACTTTATGTATAAATTCGTATCGGGCCGTATCACGCCATCTTAGAAAAACGCGGGTAGGAATGCGGGGATGTCTGAATCGCCAATTTCAACCTACCCTCATTTTGCCGCCAAACCCAATAGCAGCAATGCATTCCGCCATTCGTCACGACCAAGTCCCTAGGGGGTATTGGCCATGCTCTCAAATATCGCAGTCGCACGGGCCAAGAAAAACGCTAAGGCATACAAGCTCACAGACGGCGCGGGATTATACCTTGAGGTGACCCCTTCCGGCGGCAAACTCTGGCGTTATCGGTTCAGATTGCACAGCAAGGAAAGCACCTTTTCGCTAGGCGAATATCGCTGCGTTAACCTGTCTGATGCGCGAAAACAGCGCGAGGAGGCGCGTGAGTTGGTCAAAGCCGGAATAAACCCCGCCCAAAACCGGCAGGCCTCACTCTTGCAACGCAGGCACGAAGCAGCCACGACGTTCGCAGCGGTGGCAGCGGAATTGTATTTGAACAATTCAATTCTTATTTTTTACCGCTCGTTCATTGCCCCGCCAAACGCCTTGTAAACCGGCTTGGCCAGATACTTGAGCACCGAACGTTGGCCGGTACTAATGTCCACCGTTGCGGTCATGCCGGGCTTCAACGCCACGTTAGCGAGTTTCGGATTGGGATGTATTTTGGCGCGCTCCGCATCAAGACGCACCTGGGCACGGTAAAAGGTGTTGGTCTGCCCGTTCGCGCCTTGCTCGGCCAGCGTGTCGGAACTCAGATACGTCAGCGTGCCGTCAAGGCTGCCGTAGATTGAATAATCAAACGCGTCGAGCTTGATCGATACCGGCAAGCCGGTGCGCAACTGGCCGATGTCGGCAGGATTTATTTTCACCTCAAACACCATCTCGCTCTCGGTGGGTGAGATTTGCATCAACTCATCGCCGGCTCGCAACACGCCACCGATGGTGGTGAGTTTGAGATATTTAACGACCCCGGCAATCGGCGCTGCCAAAATCGTTTTCCCGAGGATGCTTTGCCGCTCGTTAAGTTTGTAGTGGTTCGAAGCAAGGTCTTCAGACGTCTTAGTGGCTTCGGCACGCGCCTCTTGTAGATATTTGTTGCGTGTGGCGTTGATCTTGCCTTCGAGCTCCCCTACTTGGCGCTTGGCGCGCATCACCTCAAGCTGGCTGGTGTCACCGTTTTTGAGTAGCGCCTCATTCATGCGCAACTCCTCCTTCGCCATATCAAGTGTATCTTTGAGTGTGGCCAACTCTTCCTGCAAGCCGCGCTTGCGCTGCTCATAAAGCGCCTGCTGGACTGCAATAAACTCTGGGAATCGTTTCAGATTCGATCCAAATTCCAGCGCCCGGCCGGAGGCCTCAGCCTGCGCTCGCGTAAATGCCGCGGTGAGTGCGGCTTCCTTGGCTCGACTTTCATCAAACCCCGCGATGGAACGCTCACGCTCGAGCACCGCCAGTTGCTGGCCCGCCTTCACCGTCTGCCCCTCCTCCACCAGCATTTTTTCCAAAACGCCGCCGTCGACTGACTGAATGACCTGGGTGCGCGCCATCGGAATGATCTGCCCTTGTGCGCGCACCGTTTGGTCGATCTCAAACAACGCCGCCCACATTAAAAATACCGTGAGCGCCACAAACAGCAAAACCGTCATTGAAATCGCGCCGCGGCATTGCTGCGGTAAAACGCCCGGTGTCCGCATCATGCGGCCCTCGTATTGGGTGCCGCCCCCGGCGGGGTTTGTAGCTTCTGCAGCACCTGTGCCTTGGGCCCATCGAGCACCACCTGCTGATTGGCGATGACGATGACGCGCTCCACCAATTCGAGCATTTCGCCCTTGTGTGTGACCAGCACCAGCGTATCGGTCGGGCGAATTGCCGCTTTGAGCGCCTGCGTGACTTGCAGCTCCAGACCACGATCCATTGAGGCGGTCGGTTCATCGAGCAACCACAACGTTGGCCGGCGTAAAAATGCACGCGTCAGATTCACCAGCTGCCGCTGACCGCCCGAGAGGCCGCTGCCGCCTTCAAAGATCTCCTGCTGCAAGCCCTTGGGATGCACCGCGATCACCGCCTGCAGCAAACCGGTCTGCCGTGCAACGGCGAGGATAGGTTCATCGCCCGGATCGAGTTGGCCGAGGATCAGGTTGTCGCGCAGGGTGCCGGCAAACAAGCGCCCCTCCTGCTGCACATAACCCATGTGTTCAGCCAGCACCGGCTTGGAGAGATGCCCCAGATCGATATCATCGAGCAGGATGCGCCCCTCTTGCGGCTTGTACATGCCCGACAACAAGCGCAACAACGTGGTCTTGCCTGCCCCAATCGGGCCCAGCACACCAACCTTTTCTCCGGGGCGGATGATCAGGCTGGGCAGCGCCAGCGCCTTCTTCGTGCCGTAGCTCGCCACCACGCCATCAAAACGATAGTCACCGCGGATGCTCGCCACCACGATGGGTTGTTCCTGGCCGTAGTGGTCGTCCTCCAAGGCCCACAGGCGGTCGAGCCCCTGCAGCGCGGCTTTCGCATGTGCCCATTGCACCAGCTGCCCGGGGATCATCGACACCGGCGCCAGCACCCGCCCCGACAAGATCGAGCAGGCAATCAAGCCGCCCATCGTCAATTCACCGCGACTCACCAGCAAGGCTCCGGCGGCGATCATCAAGGTATACGAAATCTGCTGCAGCGCGCCGGCCAGATGTTGCGAGTGTTCGCTGATATTGCGCATCTGCAAATCAAAGTCGCGCGCTTCGTCGGTGGTCTTCATCCAGCGTGAGAGCATGCGCCAGCCGCCCTGGCCCGATTTGATGCTCTCAGCCCCTTCGATGGTCTCGACCAGCAGGCCGGTTTTTTGATTGCTGGCGGCATTTGATTTGCCGGCGAAGGCGTCGACCTGTTTGCGGTAATACAAGCCCACCACCACGCAAAGCACAAAGAAAGTCAGCGGGATCACCGCCAGCCAGCCGCCAATCAAGCCGATGATCAATAAAAACATCAGCGCAAACGGTGCATCGACCAGAAAGTTGGTGGTGATTGAGGTAAAAAAACCGCGCACCGTTTCATAGCCGCGCATCTGGGCGGCGAGACCGCCGACACTTTGCGGCAACTGGTCAAGTCGGATCGACAGAAAGCGCAGGTAGATGGTGCGTGACAAGCGTTGATCCACGGCGTCGATCAGGCGCTCATACAAGCCGCTGCGCACGCGCTTGGCCACCAACTCGAACACAATCGCCACCAGCACGCCGAGGGTCAGCACCAGCAGCGTCTGCGCGGCGCTGGTCGGAATCACGCGGTCATACACCTGCATGCTGTAGAACGAGGTGGCCAGCGCCACCACATTGATCATCAAGCCGCCGATCACCGCCTCACGCAGCAGCGCGCGGTGGGCAAAGATTTCGTCGCGGATCAATTGATACACCGGGCTCTGGCTAGCCACATAAGGGCGACTCAGCTTGAAGCTGGCCACCGCATGGTCAGGCAATGTCACATCGGCACGTTCCTGCCAGCGCTGGCTGTTGGCATCCCACCACTCGCTGATCCACTGCCCCTGCGCGTTTTGCCCGCGCAGCACACCCCATTGCCCGACCTGCTCGCCGTGCAGTGCATACACCAGCGCCGGCATGCGCGCGGCATCGGGTGCGGGCAACCAGCGCGGCGCCGCCACTTGCAACTGCGCGGCCACCGTCTTGAGTTGCCCCTTGGGGTCATTGGCATATTGCGTTAACGCCGCCTCAGCGGCCGCCTGCACCGCCAGCCGATCAACACTCTCGTGCTGCAATTGCGCCAGCCGCGCAAGGCAGGGCAGCAGATCGGGCGCCGCGTCGATCGTCACCGGCGTGTGCAGGCTCTGCGGATCCACGCCGCTCATTTCTTCTCCTCGCTCACCGCATCGATGCCGCGCGTATACGCCGCCAGCCGCCAAGTCACCACCACCTGCGTTGATTGCAGGTCGGCCAATTGGGTTTCAGTCTGCGCCAGTTCACGCGCCGCGTTCATCACATCGAGCCACGATTTGCGCCCCGCCAGAAACTGCCGGTCATAAGAGGTCGACACATCGGCCGCCGCTTTTAACGACGCTTGTATCGAGGCCAGGCGACTCACCGTTGACACCGCCAGCGCATAATCTGACAACACCTGTTCACTGACCGTACGCGACTGCACCTCGATCTCGGTCAAGGCGGCGGCATGTTGCGTACGCGCGGCCTCGATATTCGACAGCGTCGACAACCCAGCCCCAAAGCGACTGGCCAGTCCAATGAAGAGCCGGTTTTGCGGTTCACCGTTGGGAAAGTTGTAATTGCCGTATTGACGCTCGATGCGCGCATACAGTTCAGGCGACAAATCGGCACGCCGCTCGCCCACCACCGCCTCTTGCACCCGCGCCTGCGCCTGCGCTTTGGCCACCGTCGGGTGGATACCCAGCGCCATCTCCAGCAGCGCCTGCACGCCGGTGCGCCCCGCGTTGGCGAGTTCACGCGGCGCGGCCACCGCTTGCGCCAGCACCGCACCATCCACCGGACTACCCAGTAATTGTCCGAGCCGCGCCAAAGCAACCTCAGCCTGTGCGCGTGCAGCGGTGACGTCCGCCGAGATCGACTCCAGGCGCGTCACCGCCAGCGTCAGATCACTCTCCGCCGAAGCGCCTTCACTCAAACGTCGTTTGACCTGCTCACGCAGCCGCAGGTGGGTGGCCAGACTTTTTTCGTTGGCGAGCGTTTTAAGATACGCCGACAACCAATCGCCATAGGCTTGCACCACACGCAAACCCAATTGCAAACGCACTTCTTCGAGCGAGGCTTGACTCACCACCAGCCCCGCTGCCGCCTTGTCCATACCGGCCGTTAAACGTCCACCCGTCCACAACGGTTGTTGCAGACGTGCGGTGGAAACACGGTTTTCACCCTGATAGAGGCGATCCGTCGCACTGGCCTGAGCGGTTTCTATCGATACCGACGGCGTCGGATAGAACTGCCAGCGTGCGCTATCGACGCCGGCTTCTGCCGATTCCACTAGCGCGCGTTGGCCTTGCGCGGAGGGGTGCGAGGCGAGTGCGGAATGAATCAACTGCTCGAGGCGTTGCGCGTGGGCCGGCAAACTACCTGCGAACAGAACGGCCACGCACAAACAGACACGCGCCAGCGCATTGCATTTGGGGGGAGACTTAAAAACAAACATCCTTATTCCGAACACCTACAACACCTGGAGAACGAACAAATAATCGTTTCTCCCGTCCGTATTGGTAATTACATACCCATTGGTGAGATCTACAGCCAAGTGACCTGCGTCAGCCGCACCGTATGCCAACCGTTCAGATGACCCGGCAGTTGCTGTCCATACTGTGGTACTCGTATTTACTCCACTTCCAACTTCGCCCCCCCCCAACCCGGAGGAACCCCCCTAACACTGCTTGTTACAGATGCCCCATTATAAGCATCCCAAATAGCCAGAATATCGTCGTAGGAGGAAGTAGAACCGTTAGACCCTTCGGGGAAATAAAATCCGTCTTTATATGTAACGCCTTGGGAATCATTGTAAGCCGTACCCCACTGCCAATCACTCCAAGAATTGTCGTGATTAAGCGAAGTCCGTAATGCCTGCCCGCCATTTGCCGTCGGCAATGCAACGCTTACTCCGTTGAGTGTCGCGTACCGGAACACGTCTGTGGTCTCCCCCGGACCTACGACTCCATTTATATCGCGCGTAAATATGCCATCAAGATAATTGTGATCTTGTGAAAAAGCGTTAAGGGGTCCAGGGTTCCAACCAACCCAAACGTAGTACCATTTATTCTCGACGTGAACTGGATCCATTAAACGTCCATATGCTCCAAGATCAATTATGAGGTCGCCAGCAGCGGCTGGAGATACCTCAAGTGGCGCGTTTTGTATCCCGTCTGTCGTCGCCACATTTCCTGTAACATCCCTTGCGAACCCCGCCTGAATATCTAATGTATCGAGCGTCGCCCCACCGTAGTCAAGGTAGTACTCTATATTGATATTAGTCGATCCATCTAAGACAATAGCAAGGTGATTATCATCAATCACTTTCGCCGCGCTTATATTATCCACTTGAAAAACCACATCGTTTGTCGTGCTATTACCGTCAATGTCCCACGACAACCTGTTCCAGTCTAAACGGACCTTAATGTCGGTGCTGGCCGTCTCTCCCGCGTCCAGTAGCGTGCGGTAGTTCGTCCCAGTTAACAATAAGGTGTTTGTATCTTTATTATAAGAACCACTGGTGTTAGTAACCGTTGGCGCCGTGTGATCCTCTACAGTGACCGAGACCTCTTGCGAATCCGAAGTATTGACACCATCGCTGGCGGCAACTGTCACGTTGTAAACATTGTTTGCCCCAGCGTCCAGTGGCACCGAATGGTTAGGCGTTGCCTTGAAAGTCAAAGCACCCGTTGAACTAATGTTAAATAGCGATGCATCAGGACCGCCGAGAACGTAGGTCAGCGTCGTGCCCGCGTCTACATCCGTTGCCGCAGCCGTATAGACAGTGCCCGCAGCGTTCTCGGCAAAGCTCGCCTTAACGTAGCTTGTAATGACGTAGCTTGAATTCGCCGCGAGTGTGACAGTTTGATCTGAAAACTGCGCGTATTCGACGTTAAACAACTGATCCGTTCCATCGGTGCCGACCACCGACCAACCATCAGTCATCGAGCTAATTACGTAATTAGAACGTGCACTACTGAAGATGGCCGTATCGCTGCCGGCGCCGCCGAATAGCATATCGTTGCCAGCACCACCGGTGATGGTGTTATTCAGGCTATTGCCAAAGATGACGTCACTGCCAGAACCGCCTTTGGCGTTTTCGATAGAACAGCCAATAGCAATTGACACGTTGCTCGTTAAACTCCCGACATCCGAAAACGTCCCAGCACAAAGGTCAACCAATTGATTTTGCGCGAACCCGGATACATCAATGGTATCGGTGCCCGCCCCATCCCAGATGCAGAACGCACTGGCTGCGGTTGATCCGGAAAAGAGGTATGCGCTACCGGCCGTAGAGTTAAATCCATAAATCGTATCGGTTGCACGGGTCGCCGCATTAACACCGTAGATATTCTGCGCCGCCAGGATGTCAAACATCATGGGCGTACTAGAACGCTGACTAAAGGCTCCGGTACTCGCCCCTCCGAAATAACTCATAACGGAATATTGATTTGAGTCTTGAACGAACTGAGCGTTATCTGCGTAAGTGATGGAAACCCCCGGCGCCGCGTTATATAAACCGGGATGTGACAAGCCGATTGCATGACCAAACTCGTGCAAAATGGCAAAAAGGCTATAGCTTCCAATTGGCAGAGAACTACTAGATATGCCACCGGCAAGATTGAGCCACAGATCTCCATCCGAAGACGCAAAACTGGTATTTGCCGTGTTTGGGTAATAAGCAAAAGCACCAGCACCATCCGTTGCATCCGAATAATTACCAATTAGCATTGTGGCGCTGTTGGTGTACCCACCTGGATTGACTTCAGTAAACGTAATGCCACAGATATCAGACCAAAACTGTAAGTCAGTTCTAACGGCGGATATTTCAGCCGCAGTGAGTTGGCTAAAAGTTCCCAGGTTACTGGTGCTTGAGTAGGCTGACGACCAACTTTGCCGAAACCCGTACGTTATCGCCACGGGGGAACCAGCGGCACCCCAAGAAAGATCGCTGTCGATAACGCCCGCCCCCATTGCGGCATCGAAGGACGGAGACGAACCCGACGTGAATGTAAGCTCATAAGCTCCAGAATCAGAAGGAGCATAAGCTCTGGCGCCAATATAGTAATAGCCTGAAGCATTAGGCGTATAAGAAAAAGTGGAGTTCTTTCCTGGCAGACCGTCATCGTTGTACGTTAGCAAAACGCCACTGGAGTTATACAATCCCAAAAGGGTATCTTGAACATTCGACGTCCCAACTCCGGTCGTCGCAAATGTATATTGTTGCCCTGCGGTCAAGTAAACTTTGTACCAATCTTCATCCCCAGTTCCGGTTAGCGTTCCTTGCGCAGTCTGGCCTGCCAATAGCGTATAAGCCGTTGAGGTGGCCGCAGCAGCGTCAGCAACCTCAAAAATGCTCGTTGCCATTAATCCGCTAGTCATCGCCGGAGCGTGATTGTTGTTTACCGCGACCGCCACCACTTGGGTCGCAGTCAGGCTTCCATCACTCGCCGTCACCGTGATGTCGTAGACGTTGTTTGCACCAGCATCGCTCGGAGTATCAAAGTTCGGCGCCGTCTTGAACGTCACTGCTCCCGTGCTCGCATTGATGTTAAATAACGCGCTATCCGTGCCGCCCATCGTGTACGTGAGCGTCGTCCCCGCGTCCACATCCGTCGCAGTAGCCGTATAGACGGTACCCGTGCCGCCCGTTGAAAAATTCGCGGTCGCACCACTAGTCATCACAGGCGCTTCGTTGACGTTAGTCACCGAAACTACAACGGCCTGCGTCGTGTTATTGGCCCCGTCATTGGCAATCACGTTAAAGCTGTAGCTCGTCTTGCTCTCAAAGTCTGCTGAGACCTTCAGCGTCACCACACCGGCCGAGGTGATATCGACTAACCCTGCATCCGTCCCGCTGACCGTGTAGGTACGCGCCGCTAAGTTATCCGCATCGGTCGTCGCAGCCGTGTAGATCACCGTGCTCGTCGCTGCATTCTCCGCCACCGTTCCGGTGCCGCCTGAGGTAAATACCGGTGCGTTGTCGTTCAAGTTCGTCACCGTGATCGCCACCGCTTGGGTGGCCGTG
>CALQCM020000023.1 GCA_943329075.2 Chitinophaga pinensis
GAGAAAAAACCGTTCATGCACACGCCGTTTCTCATCACCTTACATTCAACCTATTGATTTGTAAAGATCTTTAGTTCTAAAAGCCGGGGAAACATCAGCCCTAACCCTCTCCCCCGTGTGCGGGGGAGAGGGAACCAATTTGGTGGTGAAATTTAAATTCTATGATGCGCTCAATTAAATTATTCGCAGTCGTCCTATCATCGGCGCTGGCAATGCCGTGCGTTTCGTACGCACAGAAATATCCCGACAAGCCGATCCGGCTGATCGTGCAGTCACCCGCGGGCGGCACCGCCGATCTGATCGCCCGTGTCATTGCGCAACGCCTGGGTGACGCACTGGGGCAGACGGTGGTGGCCGACAACCGCGCCGGCGCGGCGGGTACTGTCAGTGCGGAACTCACCGCACAGGCGGCGCCCGACGGTTACACGCTGCTGGTAGCCAGTGTCAGTCTGATGGCGATCAACGTCACGCTGCGTGAAGGCAAACTCAGCTACAACCCGGAAAAAGATTTCACGCACATCACGCTGACCGGCAAGGTGCCGCTGGCCATTAGCGTGCTGCCGGTATTTCCGGCAAAAAATTTCAAGGAGTTTATTGCTTACGCGAAGACGCGGCCGGGCAAACTCAGCTACGGTTCCGCCGGCACCGGCAGTTCCAACCACGTCGTCGGCGAACTGCTGAAAACGGAAACCGCCATCGACATGGTGCACGTGCCGTTCAAGGGCGGCGCACCGGCGATGGCGATGCTGCTCGCCAACCAGCTCGATGTGTATATCGCGACGGTGCCGACCATTGTGCCGATGGTACAGGCCGGGCGCATCCGTGTCATCGCGGTGTCGAGCGCGCGACGTTCGCCGGCGTTTCCGGAGGTGCCGACGATGGCGGAGTCCGGCCTGCCGGGTTTTGATACGACCTCGTGGTTCTGCATCGTCGGCCCGGCCGGCATGCCGAAGGCGATTGTTACCCGCCTGAATACCGAGATCGTCAATATTCTGAACAACGCTGAAGTCAAAGAGCGTCTGACCGCGGCCGGCGTGAATGTCGAATCGACCACGCCCGAAGCGCTGCGCACGTTCGTGCATGCCGAAATTCAGAAAATGCGAAAATCAGTGAAGTTTTCAGGCGCAACAGTGGATTGAACGGAGGCAGTGATGCGATTGTTTTTTTCGTTTGCGCACAAGGGCGCGTTATGGAGTCTGATGTTTTGGTGCGTGATTGCGCTGTTGCCGGCTGCGGGCGTGCTGGCGCAGCCTTACCCGGATCATCCGATCACCGTGATTATCGGCAATGCCGCCGGCAATGCCTCGGACATACTCGCGCGCACCGTCAGCGAAGAGGTCAAGAACACGCTGAAGCAAAATTTTGTCGCCATCAACCGGCCGGGTGCGAACGGCGCGATCGCGGTTGAATCCTTCCGCCGCGCCAAACCCGACGGTTATACGCTGCTCTTTGCCTCGATGACCATGGCGGTGGTCAATCCGCATGTGCAGGCCGATGCGCGCTACAACAGCGCCGACGATTTCGAGCCGATCGCGCGCTTCGTGCAGCAGCCGCTGATCTGGGCGGTTGGCAAGGGCGCGCCATGGCGTTCGTTGCGCGAAGTGGTCGAGCACGCGCGCAAGAACCCCGACCAGTTGCGCGTGGCGCGCCTCGGTTACGGCGGCTCCACCCATCTGGTCTCCACCGCGCTGATGGCGAAACAAAACGTGCGGCTGTCGATCATCGGTTTCAATTCCTCGTCCGACGTGTTCAGCGCACTGCGCCGCGGCGACGTCGAGGTCTGGGTTGACTTGCCGCAACCGCTGCTGCCGCGCATCCGTTCCGGCGATCTCATGCCGCTGGCGGTGACCAGCCCGACACGCTTGAAAATGCTGCCCGAAGTGCCGACCTGGACCGAGGCCGGCCTGATGGATACGCCGCTGACAGCGTGGTACGTGATCATGGCGCCCAAGGGCACGCCGAAAGAAATCGTCGACCAGCTCAATACCGAATTCAACCGCGCGGTGAACTCGCCGCGCCTGCGCCAGCAGTTCGAGGAAGTCGGCGGCATCGTACAGACGATCAGCCCGGACGAACTGCGCCGCTTCATGCGCGAAGAACACACGCGCTGGGGACAGATCGTCAAATCGGCCAATCTCAAGCCGGAATAAGCCGTACGCGGCAGACAGGAAAACACTCATGGGTAAACGGATACGCCTGATGCTGGCGGACGGCGCAGGCCACAAGGTGACGCCGCGCTTCAGCAAGGCGCCGGCGGCGCAGGCTTTCGATCTGGTGATCCCGGCCGACGGCACGGCAGCGGCACAACTTGCGGTCGCGGCGGACGTGGACGCCATCATCACCTACCAGACGGAGATTTCTGCTGCCGTGATTCGCGCCGCGCCTGCGCTCAAATTCATTCAGAAGCACGGCCGCAACTGCCGCAGCATCGATGTCGCCGCGGCGAGCGAACGCGGGGTGCGCGTGGCGACGATGCCGCTGATGCGCAACGTCACCGTCGCAGAGCATGCGCTGGCGTTGATGCTGGCCTGCGCGCGCAAGGTGCTCGACGGCCACCGCGCCGTCAGCGGTGCTACTTATCGGCAGATGGGGCTGGCGCCGGTGGTGACCACGCAGAGCGACTATCGCAAGAACTGGGCGGGCATCGAGGGTGTGACCGAACTCTTCAAAGCCACAGTCGGCATCGTCGGCATGGGCGACATCGGCATGGAGATCGCGCAGCGCTGCCGCGCCTTCGGCATGGCGGTGAATTATCACCAGCGCACGCGGCACCCGGCATCGATCGAAGACCTGCTCGGTGTGCACTATCAGTCTCTGGACGAATTGCTCTCAGCCTCGGACTTCATCGTGCTGGTCATTCCGCACACGCCTGAATCGGAGGGCATGATAGACGCGCGCACGCTGGCGTTAATGAAGTCGTCGGCCGTCCTCATCAACGTCGGCCGCGGCGGCCTTATCGACGAGGCGGCGCTGATTGCAGCACTCGATAAGAAACAAATCGCAATGGCCGGGCTCGACGTCTACCGCATGGAGCCGCTGCCGGCGGCAAGCCCGCTGCGCGGCCTGCCCAACGTGGTGCTGCTGCCGCACACCGGCGGCGGTTCGTACCGTTCATGGGAAATCGACGTGCCTGCTTCGATGCAGAACATCGGGCGCTTTTTCGCTGGCGAACAGGCTGACGGCATCATCAACGCCTAGCGCGCTCAGCGAACCGCAGCGCAATTAGAAAGTCCCTTCCCCCTCGATGGGGGAAGGGCAGGATGGGGGTGAAGAAGCACCGCGCGCATCAAGCGTTTCTTCTGCTTATCAATAGCGCAGCAGTCCCCCCCATCCCTGCCTTCCCCCACAAGGGGGGAAGGAGTAATCCGGCGCAGTTCGACCGCTTGCTCAGCAATTAGCAGGTCACTGCCCCCGCAAAGCGGGGGAAGGCGCTCGCGACACGGCGTTCGCGAAGCGATCCGGGGCGGGAGCGAGCGCATGGCGCGCTACCCGCAAACGGCTGGCTTCGCCAGTAACGTGTCCGCGCGCCAGGATGGGGGTGAAGAAGCCCATGCGCAATTTCTGCCACTCTTAAACAGCATCAGAACGAACGCCGGTTGCTAACTAGCGCACCGCCACCCACGCCGCCACTTCATTGCGCGCGGCTACTTCCTCGGGCGAACCTTTCATGATCAGGTTCTTCGGCACCTGGCCGCTGCTGCGCTCATTGCGATAGCAGTGAAAGCGGATCGCCTGCGGGTAGCGTGAGAGATCAAGGCCGTCGTAGTAGGACTGCGGCACCGAACCCGGCACATGCGGATCCATGCGGCTCTTTTCGTAAATCATTTTGCGCGTGCAGATGCGCCAGGCGCCGTCGCGCCGTTCGCAGAGGTCGATGGTCACGCTCCAGGTCTGAAAGTCGAACTCGTAGCCGTCGAGCGTGCGGCCCTGGTGCAGGATGACGTAATACTCGCAGGCGGCGCGGTCGCCGGCCAGCGTGATGCGCGGGTTGCTCATCATGTGGCGCTGCGTGTCTTTCGGGTGATGGCCCGACATCATGGCGTTCGACTGCGCGACGAATTCGGCGGCGGTGCCGTCGAACCACGAGGTGGTGATGCGCGAATCGGCGTGAAAACACTTGCCGAGGTCGGCCCAGTCGCCGTTGTCGCGATGGCACAGCGAGGTGATGGAGTTTTCGAGGATTTCGAATTTATCGGCGGCGATCTGTTCGCGGGTCGGTGCGGTCATGGTCATATCCAAGGTTGATGTATTGAGATTTGAAAAATCAAATGACACGAATTTCTGCCACTTCGTCATTCCCGCGAAAGCGGGTATCCCCTTCCCCCGCTTGCGGGGGAAGGTAGGATGGGGGCGTCGGGCGTTTGTAATTTCGACGGCGAAGTAAATTTCTACCAAAACCCGGGTCCCCGCTTTCGCGGGGACGACGAATAATGGTGTTTCAGTCACGAGATATGCAATCAGGTGGCGCGGCATTCTACCGGACGCCGTAAGGGTGCGGCGCGGTACGCTAGAATCCTGCCATCAACAATGAAAAATTCCGGAGATTACTGAACATGAGCAAGCAACCCCTGCGTACCGTGCCCCACGGCGTGATGCACGTGCCGGTCACCCCGTTCAAGGACGACAGGTCGGTCGATTACGCGACCTTCGAAAAACTCGTCGACTGGCATGTGCGGCAGAAGCCGTCGTCGCTGTGCGTGATCCTGCATATCGCCGAATCGGTCAGTCTGACGATTGAAGAGCACAAGAAGCTGATCGAAATCTCGGTCAAGGTCACCAACGGCCGCGTGCCGGTGATCGCCAACGTCAGCAGCGCCGGCACCGAAATCGCGATGGACCTCGCGCGTCATTCCGAAAAAGTCGGCGCCGACGCCACCATCTGCCTCGCCCCCTATTACTGGCCGGTGCCGGAAGAGGCGCTGCACGACCACTTCTACCGCGTCGCCAAGGCCAGCAGCCTGCCGTTCATGATTTACAACTCGCCGATTTTCCAGGGCACCAGCCTGTCGCCGCAATTCCTCGTGCGCCTGATCGAAGAATTGCCGAATTTCATCGGCGAAAAAGAAGCCAGCCACAACTTCGAATACTTCATCGAAGCGCGCCGCCTGACGCAGAAGGCGCGCCCCGAGTTCGGTCTCATCCTCGGCGTCGAATACATCATCCCGTCGATGTCGATGGGCGGTGTCGGCTCGATGTCGATCGCCGGCAGCGTGGCGCCGAACCTGATGCAGAAACTCTACGACCTCTGCGCCGCCGGCAAATACGGCGACGCCTCACCGCTGCAGGACAAGGCCTCGCACTACTGGCAGATCTTCAAGCCCGAGTACCCGTCGCCGATCAAGGCCGCGATGGAAATGGTCGGCCGCCCGGTCGGCACCGTGCGCGGCCCGATGCGTCCGCTCACCGCAGAGCAGAAAAAAACGCTGCGCAAGGAACTGGAGATACTCGGCGCGTTTGATGGCAGCGAGCCGCAGGGCTGGTAAAGTCCGCAGCGCGACAGTTACGCAAAAACAAAGGGGGCTTGCGCCCCTTTTGTTTTTTCAGCTCCGTAGCCCGGAGGAGCGCAGCGTATTCCGGGACAGCAGATCGTAGGGTGCAATAAGCGAAGCGCATTGCACCGAACGGATTCATGCGGCGCAATGCCCGTTGGTTATTGCACCCTACGAAAACGCTACCGCAGCCCGCTTCACATGCAGCTTTTTGTAGCTGTCGATCAGGCGCTGGTGCCTGTCGAGCCCCTCCAGTTTCATGCTCGTTGGCGTCAGGCCGTAGAAGCGCACGCTGCCGTCCACTGAACCCATCACGGCGTCCATACGTTCGTCGCCGAACATGCGGCGGAAATTGACCGCGTAATCGTCGAGTTCCAGCTTCTTGTCGAGCAGCACTTCCAGCACCACATTCAGCGCCTGATAAAACAAGCCGCGCTCGACCGTGTTCTCGTTGTATTGCAGGAATGCGCCCACCAACTCGCGCGCCGCCTTGAATTTCTTCAAGGCGAGATTGATCAGCAGTTTCAATTCCAGAATCGTCAACTGGCCCCAGGCGGTGTTCTCGTCAAATTCGATGCCGATCAAGGTGATGATATCGGTGTAATCATCCAGCTCACTGTTTTCAAGGCGCTTGAGCAATGCTTTCAGGCCGCGGTCGTCGAGACGATGCAAATTCAGAATGTCTGCGCGAAACTGCAGCGCTTTATTGGTGTTGTCCCAGACCAGATCTTCGACCGGATAAATTTCAGAATAGCCGGGTACCAGAATGCGGCAGGCCGTCGCGCCCAAATGCTCATAGGCCGCGACATAAACCTCTTTACCCAGGTCTTCGAGTATGCCGAACAAGGTTGCGGCTTCTTCTGTATTCGAATTTTCACCCCGGCCGGAAAAATCCCAATCGACAAACTCGAAATCCGCTTTGGCGCTGAAAAAGCGCCACGACATGATGCCGCTCGAATCGATGAAGTGCTCAACAAAGTTGTTCGGCTCGGTGACCGCATTACTTTCAAAGGTGGGCCGCGGCAAATCGTTGAGGCCTTCAAAGCTGCGGCCCTGCAGCAGTTCCGTCAGACTGCGTTCCAGCGCCACTTCCAAGCTCGGGTGCGAGCCGAACGAGGCAAACACGCCGCCGGTGCGCGGGTTCATCAGCGTGACGCACATCACCGGATACTGTCCACCCAGCGACGCATCCTTCACCAGCACCGGAAAGCCCTGTTCCTCCAAGCCCTTGATGCCGGCCAGGATGCCGGGGAATCGGGCCAGCACTGCCGGCGGCACATCGGGCAGCGTCAATTCGCCTTCGATGATTTCGCGTTTGACCGCGCGCTCCAGAATTTCAGACAGGCACTGCACCTGCGCTTCGGCGAGCGTATTGCCGGCACTCATGCCATTGCTGAGGAACAGGTTGTCGATCAGGTTGGTCGGAAAATACACCACCTGGCCGTCTGAGCGGCGCACATAGGGCAGGGCGCAGATGCCGCGCTTGGTGTTGCCCGAGTTGGTGTCGTAGAGATGCGAAGCGCGCAGTTCGCCGTCGGCGTTGTAGATCTGCAGACAGTGTTCATCGAGCAGGCCGGCCGGTAGCGCATCCTTGCGGCCGGGCGTGAACCAGCGCTCGTCCGGATAATGCACGAAGGCCGCGTTGGCGATGTCTTCGCCCCAGAACTGATCGTTGTAGAAATGATTGCAGCTCAGGCGTTCGATAAACTCGCCCAGCGCCGAGGCCAGCGCGCTTTCTTTGGTCGCGCCCTTGCCGTTGGTAAAACACATCGGCGAGTGCGCGTCGCGAATATGCAACGACCATACATGCGGCACAATATTGCGCCAGGACGCGATTTCAATCTTCATGCCGAGGCCCGCCAGCACGCCTGACATATTGGCGATCGTTTGCTCCAGCGGCAGGTCCTTGCCCGCAATATAAGTGCTCGTTTCCGGGGCCGACTTCAGAACCAGCAGGGCTTGGGCATCGGCATCCAGATTTTCCACCTCTTCAATCACAAACTCGGGCCCGGCCTGCACCACCTTTTTC
Source organism: Chitinophaga pinensis (assembly GCA_943329075.2). GTDB lineage: Bacteria > Pseudomonadota > Gammaproteobacteria > Burkholderiales > SG8-41 > PALSA-1004. The sequence continues at coordinate 7,519 of CALQCM020000023.1, forward strand.
ACGGTGCAACGGTCGATGGCGCGCAAGATGCCCTGGCGGTCTTTGGCGGAGATGTCCGCTGGTAACTCGACCTGGATCTTGAAAATCTGCTTGTAGCGATTCTCCGGGTCAACAATATTGTTCTGCGACAGCCGGATGTTTTCGGTGGGAATATTGCGCGTAACGCAGTACAGCTTCACAAAGTAAGCCGCGCACTGCGCCGATGACACCAGAAAGTAATCGAACGGCCCGGGCGCCGAGCCATCGCCCTTGTAGCGGATCGGTTGATCGGCCACCACCGTGAAGTCATCGAATTTGGCTTCAAGACGAAGCTTGTCGAGAAAGTTGACCTTGATTTCCATGGGAATTGAGATGCATCCGTAAAAATTCAGCCGCTATTGTCCGCTTTTTCATTGCGGAAATTCGTGCTTTTGCGCTTTTCTGCTTTCCCTCCGCGCAGGGGAAGGGGGGCGACTGATTGCGTCGACGGCTGACGCGATGGTTTTGTCCCTCTCCCCGTGTGGGAGAGGGCGGTGGTGAGGGGGTGAGGTTCCAGATTCCTACGGGGCTGTAGGGTGCAATAAGCGAAGCGCATTGCACCAAACGAGATTCATGCGGCGCAATGCCCGCTGGTTATTTCGCCCTACGGCGCAGAATCGTCAGTGGCGAAAAATGGATGCAGCCGCTCACTTCTTAGGTTTGGAGGGGCGGATTGCGGTAAGAATAATGCGTGCAAGTGTTGTTGGCTCGGCTTCCAATGGAACCATGTGAGCGCATTGATCAAGAAAGATGGCTTTTGTTTTATAGGCTGACGCTGTTGCGACAGTAGATGCATGAGACACCATGAAATCTTCCTGGCCGCCAATAACGGTTACCGGGCAACGTACGGCAGCCGGGTCCGGCAGCAGGGTATTCATTTCATTTCCCGCACGCCACGAATCTTCCTGCAGTTTCGACATGGCCATCCGGACTACGGCATCCGGCGTATTTGCATGGAACAACAGTGACCGCGTCACCGCCTCGTCGATGTACAGCCGTTTGAAGCTGCGTCGCAATGAAGCCATGAGGAAGGTCCAGAAATGTTTACGCGCCATCCGAAAACCGTCGGCCTTCATGCCGCAGACTGGCGAGGATGCAATCAACACGGCATGATCCAACTTCAATTCCGCTGCAAGCAATTGCGCAATCAATCCGCCCATGGAGTGGCCAACGGCGACTCGAAGCGTTGAGAAATGCTCAAAGACGCTTCTGGCATCAGCCACATAGTCTTTGATTCCCGCATCCTGAAGCGCTTCATGGCCATCGCTCTTGCCGTGGCCTCTCAGATCAACGGCGGCACTTCCAACGCCAGATTCTGCCAATGCTTGCATCAGGGGAAACCAGGTCTCAGTGGTTTCTGTGCATCCATGAATAAAGAGGATTTCTGGATTCCCGGTGGATGCGGTGACGGCCAGTGTTGGCAGCTGCGGTCGTTGAATCAATTGGGTTGAGAACATGGCGAGTCGTGTCCAAAGCGCAGAGGCCGGATTGGTGTGAAGAAAAAAGCCATGAAACGGTTTCGAGTTTAGTCGCCCGCGCGGCGGCGGGCTATCCATAACGTCGCAATGACCGCTTTGAAAAAGAACCGCCAGTAACCGCTTCTGGCTGATTTGCGACCGTCACTCAAGGTGTGGGAATCGACCCATGGCGGGCACGCCTGGATCGTTACCGTGCCAGCGGCGCCGTCCTCGCATCCTTCAGCCCTTCAGCCTCGATTTCCCGCGCGACCAGCCCCGATACCTTGATGTCCTCGACAAATTCCTTGAGGTAAGCAAGTCCCGCCGCACGCCCTTTCGACATGCCGATCGCCTGACGGATCGACATGAACTGGCCGGGCAGCAGGTGGGCGCCGGGCACGCGCGCCACGGCATCTTCGGCGCGTTGTTTGACGCCGGCGTAGACATCAACCTTGCCGGCGACGAATTCGTCCTCTGAGCCCTTGGTCGTTTCGGTGCGCAGGAGCTGGGCGTTTTTCAGGGTGCGGGTGAGGAACAAATCGTAATTGCTGCGCGCCACCACCGTAATGCGCACGCCGGGGCGATCGACGTCGTCATTGCTGCGAATTCTGGAGCCGGGCGGCACGGCATAGACGCCGTCGATTTCCGCATAGGGTGCGGTGAAATCGATCACTGCGGAACGCGCCGGCTCGATGGCGACGAATACGACATCGACGTCGCCTGCTTGCGTGGCGTCGACGGCCATGCGCGCCTGATCGAGCACCACCAGTTCGACCGGAACGCCGAGTCGTTTGCCAAGCTCGCGCGCGATCGTGACGGCGATGCCGCGTGTCTGACCTGTGGCGGGGTCACGCGTAGCGACCACACCATTGCCGAGATTGATTCCCGCGCGCAGTTTGCCCGAGGGGGCGAGTTCGGCGCGCGCGGCCGGCGGGGCGGGCGGGGTGGTTGCGCAGGCGGTGAGTAGTAGTGCTGTGATGAATGCAGCGGTGAATTTCATGGTTCCTCCGACTTGTTCGTTTTCAGGGAGCAATATTTGTAGGGCATTGTAACGGTTGATTTATGCGGCGCCCCCATCCTGGCGCGCGGACACGTTACCGGCGGCCTGCCGCTTGCGGGCAGCGCGCCACGCGATCGCTCCCGCCCCGGATCGCTACGCGAACGCCGTGTCGCGATCGCCTTCCCCCGCTACACGGCGGCAGGGACCTGCTGCTTGCGTGTGCGCGATGGTTTTGTTCCCTCCCCTGCGTAGCGGGGGAGGGTTAGGGTGGGGGCGCTCCGGCGTCTGTTGTGCACCTATCCTGCGCTACTGCAACCATTATCAACGGTGATCAGTATCGCGCGTATCTACCGGATCGGCCGTTTCCGCAGGCACCACCCCGTAGCGCTGCGCGATGCGTAATAGATCGATCGCCGATTGCGCGCCGGTCTTCTGGCGGATGGCCGATTGATGATTGGCGACGGTCTTGTAACTGAGCCGCAGCTTTTCCGCGATGGCATCGAGCGTATCGCCGCCGACCAGCAGGCGCATGACTTCAAACTCGCGCCGCGACAGCGCCTTGAGCGCGTCATCGTCGTTGCTCATCTTCTTCAGCGCGAGCGTCTGCGCGATGTCGCGACTGAGAAAAACCTCGCCGTTGGCCACGGCGCGCACCGCATCGACGAGTATCTCCGGGGCGCTGGCTTTGGTGACGTAGCCGGCGGCGCCTGCCTGCAGCGCGCGCTCGGCGAAGATCGCCTCTTCATGCATGCTGAACATGAGGATGCGCAGCGCCGGTTCGCGCGCCAGCATGCGGCGCGCGGTTTCGATGCCGCTGACGTCGGGCAGCGAAATGTCCATGACGACCACCGCTGGTTTGAGTGCGTAGGCAAGCTTGTAGGCCTCGGCGCTGTTGCCGGTTTCACCGACCACATCGATCTCGGCACTCATTTCCAGCAGGCGGCGGTAACCTTCTCGCACCACCGCGTGATCATCCACCAGCAAGACCGTGATGCGCGCTTTCTCGTTCATGGCAGGCTTACGGGCACGCGTGCCTCTACGCGAAAGCCGCCCTCGGGCAGGTTGCCGGTTTCGAGATGACCGTCGGCCGCCTCGACGCGTTCGCGCATGCCGATGAGGCCGAGGCCGCTGTGCTGTGATGCGGCTGCGCCTGCCGCGCACGGGACTGCGCCATCGCCGTCGTCGGCAATCGTGATCGCCAGCGCGTCGGCATCCTGCGTGAGCGCGCGCGTGATGCCGATGGTGACGCGGCGCGCATGGGCATGGCGTGCAACGTTGGTCAGCGATTCCTGAACGATGCGGTAGACGAGCATGTTGGTCGCTTCGCCGAGGCTTTCGAGATCGCCGTCACACGAGAGTTCGACCGCGATGCCGGGACTGCGCGCGCGCCATTCTTCGACGCAGTTTTCCAGTGCGGCGGACAGGCCGAGTTCGTCGAGGCCGGCGGGGCGCAGCTTGCGCGTCATGTCGCGCACGACAGCATGCACGCGATCGACGACGCGCACGATTGCTTCGGCACGGGCGGCTACGCTGTTGGCGCCGTCCGCGCTGTTACGGATGGTCACCGCATCGATTTTGATCGCGTTCAGATGCTGACCGAGTTCGTCATGCAATTCACGCGCGAGGCTGCGCCGTTCTTCTTCCTGCATTTGCACCATCGATTGCGACAGGCGGCGGTTCTCCGTCAGTGCCGCGGCAAGGTCGTGTTCGAGAGCAATGCGATGCGCCAGTGCCATGCGCGCCTCACGCATGCGACGCCACGCAAACCACGCCAGGCCGAGGGCGAGGAAGAGCAGCATGCCGGGCAGTTCGTCGAGCTGGTATTGCTCCCAGGGGCGCGTCCATGCCAGCAGGGTTTCGCTCAATTCGAAATAGATGCTGATGATGGCGGCGGCCACCATTGCCGCACACAGAAAGGCCAGATCGCGGCGTGCCACGTTGTCTGGAGTGCGCGATGTGGTCATTGCAGTGCCTGCTCGCAAAAATCAGGAATCTTTCCCGATTTTTTCGGGAAGTGCCGGCAGCCGTCGCGGGCGTGGCCGTGCGACACTTGCAGGGCAAGCAGCGCCTTCCCACAATAATTCAAATATCCGATTGGCAAGTTCATGATTCGTTTAAATTCGCCCGGTTTCCGCATGGCGGCAATCGGTGCCGCGTTCGGCCTATTTTCGCATGCGGCCTGCGCCGCCGACACTGCGCTGTCGCCGCAGGAATTGCCCGAAATTTCGGTGATCGCGACGACGCCCGTCGGCGGTGCCGGCATCACCGAAGACAAGTATCCGGGCAACGTCCAGATCATCAACCAGAAAGACCTGCCGCCGAACGCACAATCGCTGCCGGATGTGCTGAATCAGGCGGTCGGTGCGGTCAACGTCAACAACACGCAGGGCAACCCCTATGTTGTCGATTTGAATTACCGCGGCTTTACCGCCTCGCCGGTGCTCGGCACGCCGCAGGGCCTGTCGGTCTTTCTCGACGGCGTGCGCGTCAACGAGCCGTTCGGCGACATCGTGTCTTGGGACCTGATTCCGCAGATTGCGATTGCGAACCTGACGATCGTGCCGGGTTCGAACCCGGTCTACGGGCTCAACACGCTTGGCGGTGCGGTCGCCATCAACACGAAAAGCGGCTTTGCGTTTCCGGGCGGCGGCACGAAAGTCACGCTCGGCTCGTCTGGCCGGCGCAGTCTCGATGCGGAATACGGCGGCCACAAGGACAACACCGACTTCTACGTGGCAACCACGGTCTATAACGATCGCGGCTGGGCGGCATGGAACCCGAGCCAGGTGCGGCAGTTGTTCGGCAAGGTCGGTTATCAGAATGATCGCGCCGATCTTGATGTGACCTTGATGCTGGCGGACAATCAACTCAACGGCAGCCAGAACGTGCCGTTGTCGACGCTCGGCAATGCGGCGCAGGGTTATTCGCATCCGGACTATACCGGCACGCAAAGCTACACGCTCAATGCGCGCGGCAGCCTGCAGCTGAACGCGGAGAAATCCCTCGCCGGCAACCTCTACTACCGGCACATCGTGCGCGATGTCTTCAACAGCAACATCGGCTCGGTGGTCGCGACCTCGACCAACGATCCGACCTGCGTGACCACCGCCGATTGCCCGGCCAGCAACCTGCTTGCGCATACCACGCAGAATATCTACGGCTCGAACCTGCAGATGTCGAACGCCGGCAAACTCTTCGGACTGCCGCAGGTGATGACCGCCGGCCTCAATGCCGAGTACGGCAAAACGCGTTTCAGCAATATCGGCCAGAACGCCTTCGTCGACCGCACGGGCGCCACCATCGGCGCCGATGCCTTTGTCCAGCAGGCCGGGATCGAATCGACCAACCGGCGTTATGGCATCTTCGCCACCGACACGCTGAACGCCAACGAGCGGCTCGCGATCACGTTGTCCGGGCGTTATGACACTGCAACGGTCGGGCTTACCGGCACGTCGTGCAGCGATGCGAATGCGCTGTGCAACAACGCGGCGACGCTCGCGGCAACGCCGGGGACCAATACGCTCTCCGACGTGTCGGGCAGTCACAGCTATTCGCGCTTCAACCCGTCGCTGGGTGCGGCCTACCAGTTCGCGCCGCAGCTCAACGGCTTTGCCAACTACGCCGAAGGCTTTCGCACGCCGTCGGCGATCGAGCTGGCCTGCGCCGATCCGAATGCGCCGTGCACCGGCATACCGAATGCCTTCGGCGCCGATCCGCATTTAAAAGCGGTCATTTCCAAAACGGTCGAGTTCGGTTTCAGGGGTAGTGTGTCCGAACGCCTGCGCTGGCGCGCCGCCGCGTTCCGCAGCACGCTGCAGGACGACATCCTGTTCAACCAGACCAACGCGGTGCAGGGGTATTTCGCCAACGTCGGCAGAACGCGGCGCCAGGGTGTCGAACTCGCGCTCGATGGCGCAAGCGGCAGCTTCGATTACGCGCTCGCCGCAAGCTGGATCGATGCAACATTCGAAAGCCCGTTCACGCTGGCCAACGGTTCGAACAGCGTTTGCATTGCCGCCAACGGCGCCGGCGGCGGCTGTGCCGGCGTCTTCGCGCAACCCGGCAACAAAATTCCCGGCATTCCGGCGGCCACCGTCAAGCTGCGCGCCGGTTATGCGTTCACGGCGCAGACGAAGATGCGCGCAAGCGTGCAGGCGCAGGGATCGCAGTACGCACGCGGCGACGAAAACAATCAGGACGCGAACGGGAAAATACCCGGCTTTGCGACGGTCAAGTTCGACATCGACCACCGCTTCGAAAAAACCTTTGAGGTGTTCGGCGGTGTGAGCAATCTTTTCAATACGCGCTATTCGACCTACGGCACGCTCGGCAGCAACAATCTGACGACCGGCAACGCCGAGCAGTTTCGCGGCGCGGCCGCGCCGCGTTTGTTTTATGCGGGAGTGCGGGCGTTGTTTTAGGCGGTGGTTTTTTGTTAGCGATGCGCGTCGTATCGTGCAGCGCATGCTGCGCCCCCATCCTGTCCTTCCCTCGCTGCGCAGGGGCAGGGACCTGCTAACGACGCGATACAACAGACTAATTCCCTCCCTTGCGCACGCAGTTCGTAGGATGGGTAGAGGCCGCAGACCGAAACCCATCGTCGGGCGTATGCGTGCGCTGCGATGGGTTTCGCTGCGCTCTACCCATCCTACAAGAGCAATTCTGCGCGCGGAAAAAAACATTTCCTCCCCTGCGAAGCGGGGGGCGATCGCGACACGGCGTTCGCGTAGCGATCCGGGGCGGGAGCGATCGCATGGCGCGCTACCCGCAAACGGCTGGCTTCGCCAGTAACGTGTCCGCGCGCCAGTTCGTAGGGTGCAATAAGCGCAGCGCATTGCACCGGCCGATTCATGCGGCGCTATCGATCCGATGCCTCAGACCTGTCCCCTCCCTTGCGCACGCAGTGCGCGGGGGAGGGTTAGGGTGGGGGCGCTCGGAGGTATGCGGCGCTCGAAGGCATGCGGCGCAATGCGCTGCGCTTATTGCGCCCTACAAATCCTGCTTACTTGCCGCCCGCCAGCCAGTCGGCCGCGTACTTGCGCGCTGCCGTTTCCTCGGGCGAACCCTTGAGGATCAGGTTCTTCGGCTTGTGGCCGCTGCTGCGTTCGTTGCGGTAGCAGTGAAAGCGGATTGCCTGCGGATAACTCGACAGATCGAGGCCGTCGTAATACGACTGCGGCACCGAGCCCGGCACATGCGGGTCCAGGCGGTCTTTTTCATAGATGTTCGAGCGCTTGCAGATGCGCCAGTCGCCGTTGCGCCGCTCATACAGGTCGAGGGTGACACTCCAGGTCGTGAGGTCGAACTCGTAACCGTCCATGGTGCGGCCCTGATACAGCGTCAGGTAATACTCATTGACCGCACGGTGGCCGTTGATGGTGACGCGCGGGTTGTTGATCATGTGGCGCTGCGTGTCTTTTTCGTGGTGGCCGGCCATCATGTTCTGCGAGGCCTTGGCGAATTCCTCGGCGGTGCCGTCGAACCACGAGGTGGTGACGCGTGCATCGGGATGGAAGCAGCTCACCAGCGTTGCCCAGTCGCCGGAATCGCGGCAGCTCAGCAGGGTGTTGGAGACCTGGGTGATTTCGAATTTTTCGGCGGCAATCTGAATGCGGTTCTGGTCGCTCATGGTTTTCCTGTGGGGCGTGTTGATTACCAGCCGCGCGGCTCATCGCGTAGCGCGGCAATCGCATTGAGATCGGCGGCGAGTTTCTTGCGCGCGGCGAGCGGCGGATTTTCCAGCGGGGCGCGCATGTTGCCGCCCTTGCGCTCCATCAGCGTGATGCCGGCCTTGAGGCCGGCCACGCCGAGCGGTTTGACCGCCTGGCGCAGCGCGGCGATGGCTTCCTGGATCGGCCGCGCTTCCTCGTATTTTTCCTGCGCGCAGAGGTCCCACAGTTTCTTCACCGCGCGCGGCGCGATGCCGGCCATCGGCGCGATCATACCGGTGGCGCCGGTCGCACCCGCCGATATCATGTATTCAGCGCCGGTCAGCAACTGGAAGTCGGCACGTTTGCGTTGCGCGGTGGAGACTACTTCGATCATGAACTGCCAGTCGAGACTGGCATCGACGATGCCGGCGAGGTTATCGAGGCGGTCGATCAGTTTCAACACCGTATCGGCGCTGATTTTGACGCCGCCCATTTCATCCGGGCTGTTGTAGACGAAAAACGGCAGTTTGGTGGCCGCACCGATCTGCGTGAAGTGCTCGAGCAGCATATTGGCCGGCGGCGTCCAGTAGTACGGCGTGGTGGCGACGATGGCTGAGGCACCGAGTTTGGCCGCCTGCTTCGCCAGATCGGCGGCGACACCGGTGCCGGACTGGCTGACATGCGCAATCAGCGGCACGCGACCCTTGACCTGCTTGATCGCGTACTTGATCAGCTTGATACGCTCATCGTCGGAGAGACTGACCGATTCACCGGCGTGCATGGGCACCGCCAGCGACTCGGCGCCGTTGGCGAGATGGAATTCGATCAGTTTTCCGTAAGTGCTGAAATCAATTTGTTCGTCGCGCTTGAACGGCGTGACCGGGGCGTGGACGAGTCCGGGTTTGAAAGTAGTCATGCTTGTGTGCTCGCTTTTGATTTGTCGGCTTACCAACCGTAAGGTTCGCTGTCCATGATGCCCATCTCTTCGAGCTGGCCGCGGATGTATTCCTGGCGCTCTTTGGTGGCGGTGGGCAGCGGCGGGCGCGTCGGTCCGACCGGGCGGCCCATCATCACCATACCGCCTTTGAGTGAAGACGGATACTGGTCGCGGAAGATCATCCACAGGCGCGAAATCTTGTACTGGCATTCGCGCGCCTTGGCCCATTCGGCCGCGGCGCAGGAACGGTAGAGTTCGACCACGAGGTTAGGACAGATCGCGCCGGCCGACGAATAAGAGCCGCGGCCGCCGAGCGGAATCGACGGCAGCAGATATTCGACGCCGGCAATCATCGAGAAATCCGGTTTCATCGACAGCGCGAGGCGCGACAGTTCGAGGAATTTTTCGCTGTTGAAACTCGCCTCTTTCACGCCGATCAGATTGGGTAGCCGCTCGATCATGCGCGCCAGCAGATCGCTGGTGATCTCCACGCCCGACAGATAACCGGGCGAGTTGTAGGCGAGAAAGGGCAGGTCGATCGAGGTGCCCAGACGCACGAAGAAATCGAAAATCGATTGCGGCGTCGGGTCCCAGAAGTAAGGCGTGATGGCCACCACGCAGTCGGCGTCGTGCTCCTGCGCGTGGCGCGCCAGTTCCAGCGTGTCGCGTACTGCCAGCGAACTGACGTGGATCGCCACCGGCACGCGTTTGGCCACCGTGCGGATCACCGCTTCGGCGCCGGCCTTGCGCTCAGCCATCGTCATGTTGAGCGATTCGGATTTATGGTACGGCCAGGTGATGCCGGTGGCACCCGTGCGCACGTGAAAGTCGGTCACTTTCTCGAGTGTCGGCAGATCGAGACTGAAATCGTCGTGTAACGGTGTCACCGGCGCCTGCATGACGCCTTTTAAAACCAATGCCATTGGATGTCCCCTTTGCCCAGGCTGCGTGCCGGTGTGCTGACTTGTTCGCGGCCTTGCACCGCGCCATGCTGCACCGGATTCTGAGCCGATTTTAAACCAGAAAGACGTGCCGCTTTTGACGCGGGATGGATTCAGGAGATTGCCGCGGGAAGGGCAGGCGCGTTTATCGGCAGCACGATTAGAGGATGCTGCGAGACCGTATATGCTGCGATGCAATAGGCGCGGCTTACTTTTATTCCGGATGTTCATAGACCGCCGTGCCTAAAAAAGGGCCGCGGATTCCGGAGATTTTTGTGAAATTCATTCGCAGCCATTGATCCACATCAGCGCCGCTTTGTTTTATTGGTCTACGCTTGACTCGTTCGCATAGCCCTATGGAGGCTGGCATGACAGCCCTTGCGCAAATCGGCCGTGACGCCGCCGATGCTGATGTGTCGAAACCGGCGCTGCCCGCGACCGGTCTGGAGCCGGTGATTCTTCCGGAATCCGCAACCATTTTGGAAGTGCGTCAGGCGATGATTAGCGAAGCCGCCTACTTGCTCGCAGAACAGCGCGGGTTTGCACCGGGACATGAACTCGAAGACTGGCTCGCGGCCGAGATAGCGGTTGATCGCGGTTTACTCAAAGGTGCGCGCCCGATACCGATCGACAGGCGGCGCCGCTGACAGGTTCTCCGGGCAGGATTGAGGACGCCGTGGGTAGCGGGTCTTTGATTTTTGTGCCCGCCGCCATGTGCAGGCCTGCACGGTGATCGCGCTTCAAGGAGATGTCCATGGATGCGATCGAGCCGTGCCTGCATCAGGGCTATTGTCCCTACAAACGCGAAAATATTCTGCCGGCGGTCGCGCAATTGACGCAGCAGACGCTGGCGATGATCCTTGCCGGCGGTCGCGGCGAGCGGTTGGGCCGTCTCACCGACTGGCGCGCCAAGCCGGGGCTGCCTTTCGGCGGTAAATTCAGAATCATCGATTTCGCGCTGTCGAACTGCGTGAATTCGAAGATCCGCCGCATCGGCATCTGCACGCAATACAAGGCGCAGAGCCTGATCCGCCACGTGCAGCAGGGCTGGTCGTTTCTCGACGGCCGCTTCGATGAATTCATCGAGTTGTTGCCGGCGCAGCAACGCATCGACCAGACCTGGTATCGTGGCACCGCCGATGCGGTGTTCCAGAATGTCGATATTCTGCGGCGGCACCGCCCGCGCTTCGTCCTCATCCTGGCGGGCGATCACATTTACAAGATGGACTTCAGCCGCATGCTGGCCGAGCACGCGGCGCGCGGCGCGGAACTGAGCATCGCCTGCGTCGAAGTGCCGCTGGCGGAAGCGTCGCGCTTCGGCGTGATGCAGATCGATCCGGAGTATCGCGTCACCGGTTTCTGCGAGAAGCCCGCACAGCCGGCGCCGCGGCCGGGGCGCGATGATGTGGCGCTGGTCAGCATGGGCATTTACATTTTTGATGCCGATTACCTCTACTCGCGGTTGCGTATGGATGCCGACGATCCGGCATCCAGTCATGATTTCGGGCGCGATATCATTCCGCAGTCATTGGCCGTGGGCGCGCGCGTGTTCGCGCACCGTTTCGACGACTCCTGTATCAACAACGTCGACGGGCGTTCCTACTGGCGGGACGTCGGCACTCTCGATTCGTATTGGGCGGCGAATATGGAACTGACCAACGTCATCCCCGAACTGAATCTCTATGACGAGTCGTGGCCGATCTGGACCCACCAAAAGCAGTTGCCGCCCTCGAAGTTCGTCTTCGACGAAGAAAACCGCCGCGGTGTGGCGATTGATTCGCTGGTGTCCGGCGGCTGCATCATCAGTGGCGCGACCGTGCGGCGCTCGGTGCTGTTTTCCAGCGTGCTGGTGCGGGACAACGCGAATGTCGAGGATTCAGTGGTTCTGTCCAATACGGAAGTCGGCGCCGGAGCGGTGCTCAAGCGCACGGTGATCGACCGCCGCTGCCGGATCCCGCCGGGAATGTCGATTGGTGTTGATGTCGAGGCCGATCGCGAGCGCTTTCACGTTTCGCGCGGCGGCATCACGCTGGTGACTCCGGAGATGCTGGGCCAGGGTTTGCACCAGCCCGCCTGACGTTTCGCGCAGTCGCCATCAACTGCCACACGCGCGCCGGCGTCAGCGGCAGCGCGCGCGGTTCGACGCCCAGCGACGCCAGCGCCGAGGCGACCGCATTGGCGATGACGCCACCGACCGGAATGATGCCGCCTTCACCCGCGCCCTTGGCGCCGAGCGGGTTGATCGGCGATGGCCAGTCTTCCAGGGCAATGGCGCGGATGTGGCGAAAGTCCTGCGCATTCGGCAGCAAATAGTCAGCGAGCGAGCCGGTCAGCAACTGGCCTTCGCCGTCGTAAGAAAGGTTCTCCAGCAGGCTCGCGCCCAGCCCCTGCGTGATGGCGCCCAACACCTGGCCGTGCAGCGTGTGCGGATTAAGGATGCGGCCGACATCTTCGACGGCAACGTAATCGAGCATTTCGATTTTTCCGGTGTGCGCATCGACGGTGATGTGCGCGGCGTGCGCGCCGTAGCTGTAGGTGCGTTTGGCATTGACGAAGCAACCGTCGGCACTGAAGCCGTCGGGCGAGAGTTCGACCAGCGTGCGTATTTTGTCGCCGGCGCGCACGCTGGCGAGTTCATCGGCGATCTCGACTGCATCGGTGGCGCAGCCGAATTGCGCGGCGGCCGCGGCGCGGATCGCTTTCTTCAGATTTTCCGCCGCGTCGAGCAGCGCCGAACCGCCCATCACCGAGCCGCGCGACGCGTAGGAACCGAAACCCTCTTTCAGATACGTCGTCGAGCCGTGATAGACGTTGCGGATGCGCGCAAGCGGCACGCCGAGCGATTCGGCGGCGATCTGCGCGAAGACGGTTTCCACACCCTGACCGATCGCCGAGACGCCGGTGTAGACGTCGATCATGCCGTCGGCAGCGAGCACCACGCGCGCATTCTCGCGCGGCCCGGTGGCGCCGCCTTCGACATAACAGCCGGTGCCGAGGCCGTGATAACGGCCGTCGATCAGCCGGCCCTGCAACCGCACCTTGTCCTGCCAGCCGAATTCGTCGAGGCAGCGCGCAAAGGTGGCGCGATAGTCGCCGCTGTCGAATTCGCCACCGCTGCCATAGGGCGACACGATGGGCAGCGCATAGGGCATCTCGGCGCTGGTCAGCAGGTTGCGACGGCGGAATTCGATGCGGTCGATCTTCAGTTCGCGTGCGGCGATGTCGAAGAGGCGCTCGCGGCAAAAATCCGCCTCGAAGCGGCCGGGGCCGCGGTAGCTGCCCGCCGGCGTTTTATTGCTGAGCACGATATCGACGTCCATCTTCACATGTGGCACGCGGTACGGCCCCATGATCATCTGCGCGAGATTGCGCGGCGCGGTCACCGCGTTCGGCCGCGCATAGGCGCCGATGTCCGACCACGCGTGGCCGCGCAGCGCGAGCACGTCGCCGTCAAGCGTGCAGGCGATTTCGAGTTCGCAATCGACCTCGCGCGCATGGGTGGTGGCGAGCAGATGTTCGCGGCGGTCTTCGATCCATTTGACGGCGCACGACAGCTTGCGCGCGGCGTACGCCAGCAGAAAGTCCTCCGGATAAAATTCGCCGCGCACGCCGAAACCGCTGCCGGCGTCGTTTTCGATGACGTCGATTGCGCTCTCCGGCAGCTCCAGCAGTTTCGCCAGCAGCGCGCGGATCGAGTAGGGTACTTTCATCGCGCCGTGCACCGTCAGACGATCATCACGCCATTCGGCCAGCAGGCCGCGGGTTTCCAGCGGAATGGCGGTGTGGCGCTGCACGCGAAAGCGCTCGCGGCGCACGTAAGCGGCGCTGCGAAAGGCGGCGTCAGCATCGCCGCGCAACCCGGTCAAGGTGATGGCGTGGTTTGTGCCTTCAGCTTCAAACAAGTAATGCGGCCCCGCCAGTGCGGTGCGGTAATCGGCAACCGTCGGCAAGGCTTCGATATCGACAATAATCGCGTTGGCGGCGTCTTCGGCCAGCGCCGCGCTGTCGGCGACCACCAGTGCCAGCGGCTCACCCGCATAACGCACCTTGCCGCTGGCGATGACGCCCTGCTCGAAGCGGTTGAGTTCGGGCCGCGGTTCCATGCGCAACGGGATGCGCGGCACCGTGGTGCCGAGATCGGCGGCCGTAATTACTGCGCGTACACCGGGCATCGCGCGCGCGGCGCTGACATCGAGCAATCTGATGCGGCCGTGCGCGTAGGCGCTGCGAAACACCGAGGCGTGCAGCAGTCCCGGGCGTTCGAGGTCATCGACGTAACAGCCGCGGCCTATGAGAAAACGCGCGTCTTCCAAGCGTTCGACGCCGCGGCCGATATGGGCGTTGTTTGAAGTCATTTATTAAGTATTACTTAACGGTGCAACAAACCGTCGTCGTCCCCGCGCAAGCGGGGACCCAGGTTTTTCGGACTGGATTCCCGCTTGCGCGGGAATGACGTGGTGGCATGAATTTCTCTCGAAGGCATCTCAAAAATCCCCTCTCCCCGCTAGCGCGGGGCGAGGGAGCATTTTGCAGATGGCTTCGCATATGGGTTTGTAATTCTCAATAATTACATTGCACGCAAGCTGTCGGGCAGGGCGAGGAGATCACGATGCAGTTCCTCAATGCTTGTGCAGCCGACCAGCGCCAGCACGCGATCGATCTCTTCGTGCAGGATGGTCAGCGCACGCGTCGCGCCGGCTTCCCCGGCCGCCGCCGTGCCGTAGAGCGTGGCGCGGCCGACCAGCACCGCGTGCGCACCCAGCGCCATCGCTTTGACGATGTCACTGCCGCGCCGGTAGCCGGAATCGACGATCACCGTCATGCGTTTGCCGACGGCATCGAGCATGGGTGGCAGTGCTTCGATCGGCGCCAGCGCGCCGTCGACCACACGGCCGCCGTGGTTGGAGACGATCACGCCGTCGACGCCGCAGTCCGCCGCCTGTTTCGCATCGTCAGGGTGCAGTACGCCCTTGAGCATCAAAGTGCCGGGCCACAGGTTGCGCATTTCGCGGATGTCGTCCCAGTTCAGCGCGTCATTCAGTTTCATCGCGCGGCCCATCGGCGCAGCTTTCACGCGCGCCTTCACCTCGGGCGGATAATTTTCGAACAGCGGCAGTCCGCCTTCGCGCAGATAGCGCAGCCACACGCCGAACAGCCAGCGCGGATGGCTGATGACGTCGAGCATGTTTTTCGCCGAATAGGTGACCGGAATGGTGAAGCCGTTGCGCAGGTTGTATTCGCGGTTTGAAAACGTCGGACTGTCGACGGTGATGATGAGCGCCTCGTAGCCGGCGGTTTTCGCGCGTTCCGCGATCCAGCGCGACAGCGAACGGTCGGCATACATATAGAGCTGGAACCACAGCCGTCCGCCGACTTCGTCGACTACGCGTTCCATCGCCGTCAGCGTGGTGGTCGCCAGCGTGAACGGGATGCCGGCGGCCTTGGCGGCGCGCGCGAGCGCGAGCTCGCCTTCGTACCACATGATGCCCGGCGTGCCGGTGGGTGCAATGGCAATCGGCATGTTTTGTTTGTGGCCGAACAGCGTGACCGACTGGTCGCGTGTCGAAACATCCTCAAGCACGCGCGGCTTCAGTTTGATACGCTCGAACACGTCGCGGTTGTTGCGCAGCGAGACCTCGTCTTCGCAGCCGCGGTCCATGAATTCGAAGAGGCCCCGCGGCAGGCGTTTGCGCGCCAGTTCGCGCAGGTCGGCGATGTTGTAGGCGTCGAGGGTGTTGTCGCTCATGATGGACGATACACAAGCGCCGGAGGCGTTTTTAGGCATTTGATCATCGCCTGATTATGGCATGAGCGTGGTGCGTCGCGCGCGGCTGCAGTCGCGACGGTTTAAGATGGGCGCTGGCAGAAAACTGGACGGAGTTCGATATGATTGGCTGGCGCGCGGTGCTGTGTCTGTTGCTTGCGGTGTGCGGTGGTGCATTGGCGCAAACTTTTCCGCTCAAGCCGGTGCGCATGATTGTTGGTTTTTCACCCGGCGGCGGCACCGATGTCACGGCGCGCGCAATCGTGCAGGCGTTGTCCGAGGGCCTCGGACAGCGCGTCATCATCGACAACCGGCCCGGCGCCAACGGCGTGGTCGGCACCGAGATCACTGCCAAAGCGCCGCCCGACGGTTACACAATATTGATGGTTAATTCGGGGCACACGGTGAATCCGGGCATGTACAAAAAACTGCCGTACGACACCATCCGCGATTTCGCGCCGGTCAGTCTGGTGATGACGATTTCAAATCTGCTGGTGATCCACCCGTCGCTACCGGTGAAGAGGCTGCCGGAGTTCGTGCGGCTGGCGCGTGCGCGACCGGGCGCGATCAATTATGGTTCCGGCGGCCACGGCGCGAGTTCGCATCTGGCGATGGAACTGTTCAAGCGGACCGCGAAGATCGACCTCGTGCATGTGCCATACAAAAGCGGCGGCGTCTCGGCGACTGCGCTGCTGGCCGGTGAGGTGGCAGTGTCGTTCAACACGATTCCGTCTGCGCTTTCGTATGTCAAAGCGGGGCGCCTGCGCGCAATCGGCGTGTCCAGCCTGCAACGCTCGATCAGCGTGCCTGACGTGGCGACGATTGCCGAGCAGGGCTATCCGGGATTTTCGGCGAGCGGTCTTGCCGGTCTGGTGGCGCCGGCCGGCACGCCGGTGGAAGCAATCAACCGTCTCAATGCAGAGGTGGTGAAATTGCTCAAGCAGCCGAAGGTGATCGAGCAATGTCTGACCCTCGGCCTCGATCCGGTCGGCGATACGCCGGCGGAGTTCGCGCAATTTATCCGCACCGACATGGACAAGTGGAGCAGACTCACGCGCGAGCTGAACCTGAACATGGAATAATGCGGCTGCGAATCCTGGAGTGAGGTCATGGAAAACATAGAGGTAGTCAGTCCGGCAGGCATCGAAATCGTCAAGCGCAGGGGCGCGTCGCCGCGCCTGGCGGATCTCAATGGCAAAACCGTCTGCGAAGTATGGAACGGCGTGTTCAAGGGCAACCAGACTTTTCCGCTGATCCGCCGGTTGTTGAAGCAGCGCTTTCCGTCGATCAACATCATTCCGTTTACCGAGTTTCCTCATATGCCCGGCGGCGACAATCCGCGCGAGCAGCGCGCACGCGCGCAGTTGGTGGCGAAACTGGCGCAGGAGAAAGGCGCGCACGCGCTGATTTCCGGTAACGGCGCCTGAGGCAACTGCGCTCCGGCCGCGGCGCGGCCGGCAACCGAAGCGGAAAAGGCGGGCATTGCCTGCGTCGTCGTTACGTCCACCGGCTTTTCACTGCAGGCACGGCTGACCGGCAAGGCGGGCGGCATTGAAGATCTGCGCATCGCCGAATATCCGGGCCCGCTCGGCATTCACGACGCCGCGCAGATCGAAAGCAATGTCGAATCGACCTTGATCGGGCGCATCATCGACGGGCTTACCAGCGCGACTACTAGCGCGCTGGCAGTGCAGGCGGAAGCACGCGATCCGCGTGCGACGGTGTTCGCCGGCAGCCACGAAGAGATCAACCGGCATTTCATCGATAAAGAATGGAGCGATGGCCTGCCGGTGGTGCCACCGACGGTCGAACGGGTCGAACGTTTTCTGCAATGCACTGATCTTGCCGCGGATCATGAAATCGCCGTGATGCCGGGCGCCAATCTGCGCGCCACACCGTGGACGATTGCCGTCAACGGTGTAATGGCGGGCTGCGAACCGGCACACATGCCGATTTTGATCGCGGCGGCCGAGGCACTCGCCGACGAACACTGCAAGCTCGCCAGCATCGGCACTTCGTCGGGGAGTTTCCCGTACGTGCTGATCAATGGGCCGATCGTCAAAGACCTCGGCATCGCCACCGACGCGCAACTTGTTTCGCGCGGCCGGAATCCGGCGATTGGTCGCGCGGTCGGCCTGATCGTGCGCAACATCGGCGGCTTCCGGCCCGGCGCGACCTATATGGGCTCCTTCGGCTATCCGCTGGCGTTCGCGCTGGCCGAGAACGAAGCTCTGAGCCCGTGGGAACCGTTCCATGTCGGCCAGGGGTTCGACCGCAATGCCAGCACGGTGACGATCGGCGTGACCAACAACTACGGGCCTTCGCCGGCGCCGTATGACACTGCCGACAAAGCCGGCGCACAGACCGCGATCGAACTGCTGGCGAAGGAAATTACCAAGAAAACACGCTTGTTCAATTACCCCGGCAGCGGTCCCCATTCCGAAGAAGTGATGATCACGCTGCTGATCTCGCCGGCGGTGGCAAAGTCGCTCGCCGATGCCGGATACGCGAAAGCCGACGTGCGGCGGCTGGTTTTTGAGCATTGCACCATGCGGCTGGGCGATTTTGAATGGGTATTCAAATACACGACGGTGATGCGCATGTCGCTCAAGGAGCGTGTCGAGGAGGGCGTTTTTCCAAAAGAGTTTCTCGGCAAGCCGGACGACATCGTGCGGGTACTGTCGAGCCCGGACCTGCTGCACATCGTGGTCTGCGGCGACCCGCATCGCAATCGCATCATGGTGCTCGAAGGCGGCCACACGCTGCCGACGACCAAGCTGATCAGACGCAAGGACTGAAGCAGACTTGTCAGCACCGGCAAAAATTTTCGTGATGACGCTGACCGGCATGTTTGCCGTGGCGGCGTGCGCACAGAATTTTCCCGAGCGGCCGATCAGGCTGATTCTTGGCGTGGCGCCGGGCGGCGGGCAGGATGCCACCGCGCGCCTGATGGCGCCGCGGTTGTACAAGGTGCTCGGCGAAACCATCATCATCGACAACCGGCCGGGTGCGGGCGGTGCGATCGGCGTCGATCTGGCGCGTCAGGCCGCGCCCGACGGCCATACGCTGCTGATGATCAGCCTGAGCAATGTGTTGTTGCCGATGCTCGGCAACGTTACGTACGACGTGCGGCGCGATTTCGCAGCGGTCGCCGAACTCGTCGTGCAGCCCTGCCTGCTGGTAGTCACCGCGGCCTTGCCGGTGAAGTCGGTGCCTGAATTGATCGGCTATGCGAAGGCCAATGCAGGCAAACTTAGTATTGCGTCGGCAGGCACCGGCAGCCTGACGCATCTGGCTGCGGAATTGTTTGCCGAACAGGCGCAGATCGACGTCGTGCATGTTCCTTACAAGGGGATGGGCGCCGGCTATCCGGATCTGGTCGCCGGGCGCGTGCAGGCGGCATTCGTGGTGATGGCGTCGGCACAACCTCATCTCAGCGCTAACCGTCTGCGCGCACTGGCGGTGACCGGGGCGAGGCGCGCTGCATTTGCGCCGGCGCTGCCGACCATGGCAGAGTCCGGCCTGCCGTCATACACTGTGACGCAATGGTACGGTGTAATGGCGCCACTGAAGACGCCTGTCGGTATCGTCAATAAATTGAACAAGGCATTCGCCGGCGTGATGGAAGATGCAGGCATGAAAACGCTGCTGGCAAACGACGGTTCCGAACCCGGCAGCGGCTCGCCGCAGGAGTTTGCGCGGCGTTTGCAGACGGAACACGAACGCTGGAGCGACATGATCGAAAAATCGGGCCTGCGCAAACGCGGTGCGCGGCAATAACCGGATAACGAACGGAACGGATGACAAAAAGCGCGCAACAATTCGAGATCCAGTCGCTCGATCATTTCACCGAGTTCGTCTACGAACAGGGCTGGACCGACGGCCTGCCGGTATTCCCGCCAACGCGTGAAGCAATTCAGCGCATGGTTGATTACATCGGTCGCGAGCGCGGCGAGGTGCTTGGCAGCATTTATCCCGGCGACGGCGAAGCGACGATCGAAAACGTCGCCGCCAACTGCGTAATGGCGGGGTGCCTGCCGGAATACCTGCCCGTGGTGCTGGCGGCAATCGAATCCATCGTCGATCCCGATCTGCCGCTGACGACCACGCAATCGACCGGTGCCGGTGCGTTGTGCACGATCGTGACGGGCCCGGTGGTCGGCACACTTGGTTTTCGCACACGCGAATGGATTTTCGGACCCAACGGCGGACGCGCCAATGCAACGATCGGACGCGCGATCCGGCTGATTCTGTGGAATATCGGGCGTGCTCATCCGGGCAAGCTGACCAAGGGTACGATGGGGCATCCGGCGTCTTGGAGTTACTGCATCGGTGAGGAACAAGAGTTGTCGCCGTGGGCACCGATGCACACGGATTTCGGCATCGACGCCGCCGAGAGCGCAGTGACGGTGCTGAAGGCGGGCGAACATTCGCAGATCGCCGCGCCGCTCAATACCGTCGGCTTGAACGAATGCATCAACATCCTTGCGCGTGGCATCGGCCGGCCGGGGGTGACATCCAGCGGTGGCAAGCGCGCTTTCTTATTTGTCATCAACCCGTCACTGGCGCAGGCTTTTGCCGACGCCGGATACTCACGCGAGAAACTTCGCGGCGCATTGGCGGAACGCGCGTTCAAATACAGCTATGACTGGCAGAACGACAGCAAGCAGGGTAATGCGGTGCCGGTGGCCGATCCGTATCCGCAGACGCCCAGCGAACGGCAGACGATGATGGCGCCGGTGTTGCCGGACGAGGTGCTGGTGTGCGTCGGCGGCGGCGTCGCGCCGCGCATGGGGCAATGTGTCGCAATCTCGAGTCGCAGTTCGGCCGGCAGGCCGTTTTTGACCAAAGCGGTGAAATTTCCGCAATGACGGAGAACACAATATGAATGCATTTACTGTCGTCAGTCCGCTGGGCGAAGCGCGCAGCGAGCCGCATGCCGAAAAAAAACACCTCGGCAGTGCAATCGGCCGCAAGGCCGGTTTTATCTGGAACCAGTATCCGACGACTAAAGACTTCTGGGAACAGTTTGAGAATGCCATCACGCTTTTAGGCAAGCCGCCGGAAGTGCAGCGTGTCTATAAAAAGAACACCTGGATGCCGCTGGAGAAAGACCGGTTCATCGAACTCACCGCGCAGGTCGATTATCTGGTCGTCGGTGTCGGTGCCTGAGGGTCCTGCACCGGTGCCGCCGTGCGCGACGCGATTGCAGCCTGGAAACTCGGAATACCCGCCGTTGTTCTGGTACACGAGCCATTTGCGACGATTGCGAAAGTGCAGGCCGAAACGCTTGGCGCGCGTGATCCTCTGATCGTCGTTTACAAGCAGGACGCGCCGGCATTCGAGTCAACGCAGCAGGTCGCCGACAAGGCGCGTGATGTTGCCGCCGAGGTATTGAGGTGTCTGGGAACGGCATGAGCAAGCGGCGCGCAAGCGTATCGTTGCATTGTTTTGCTGTCAGTGGTTTGGCGGCGGCACTCGCGCTGGCGGATGGCGGCACGGCCTGCGCGCAGGCGTTTCCCGGCAAGCCCTTGCGCATCGTCACCTCCGAGGTCGGTGGCGGTAATGACGTGCAGGCACGTCTCGTCGCGCAGGGGCTGACTGCGGCGTTGGGCCAGCAGGTGGTGGTGGAAAACCGGCCGAGCGGCGTAGTGCCCGGGGAGATCGTGTCGAAGGCGCCGGCGGATGGCTATACGCTGCTTTTTTACAACAACACGTTCTGGCTCGCCTCGCTGATCCAGAAAACACCATACGACGCATTGCGCGATTTTGCGCCGGTGACCGTCGTGACAAAAGTGCCCAATGTGCTGGTGGTCAATCCGGCGTTGCCGGTGAAATCCGTTGCAGATCTGGTTGCGCTGGCTGCGGCGAAACCGGGTGCGCTCAATTACGGTTCGGCTGGCACCGGCGCGTCCAATCATCTGGCGGGGGAATTGTTCAAAAACATGGCGCACGTCGACATCGTGCGCATCAATTACAAAGGCGCGGGTCCGGCGCTGACCGCATTGTTGACGGGCGAATTGCAGTTGATGTTTCCGACCGCGGGCGCGGCAGTACCGCACGTGAGGGCCGGGCGCGTCAAAGCGCTGGCGGTCACGAGTGCGGAACCGACAGCGTTGTTTGCCGGATTGCCGACGATGGCCGCCAGCCTGCCCGGTTATGAATCGATGTCGATTTACGGAATATTCGTACCGGCCGGGACGCCGCGCAGCACTATCAACCGTCTCAACACGGAAATTGTGCGCTTTCTGCGCCTCCCGTCAGTGCGCGAGCGCTTCTTTAACGCAGGTATGGAGACGTCGAGCGGCACGCCGGAGCAGCTATTTGCTGCGGTAAAGTCCGATTTGCTGCGCACCGGCAAGATCATCAAGGATGCTGGCATACGCGGCGAATGAACGACTGTATTTCCTGATGCCGCCAGCGCATTCAAATCGCAATCATAAAATGGCGCGCGGGCCGAAGCCCGCGCACCGTCCGACCATTATTCCAAAATCCGCGGAGTCTGGTTATCCCCGCACGTGTTTGGCAAAAAACGCCAGTGTGCGGCTCCATGCCAGATCGGCCGCGGCCTTGTCGTAACGCGGCGTGGTGTCGTTATTGAAGCCGTGGTTCACGTTCGCATAGATGTAGGCTTCGTATGATTTGTTGTTGGCTTTCAACGCCGCTTCGAGCGCCGGCCAGCCGGCGTTGATGCGTTCGTCGAGGCCGGCATAGTGGATCTGCAGCGGCGATTTTATTTTTGCCACGTCTGCTGCCGCTGGTTGCGCGCCATAGAAGGGCACAGAGGCGAGCAGATCGGGCATGCGCGTGGCAAAAATATTACAGATGCCGCCGCCAAAACAAAAACCGACGGCGCCGAGGCGGCCGTTCGATTCGGCGTGTGTCTTCACGTAGTTGGCGCCGGCGGTCAGGTCTTCGAGACGTTTGGCCGGATCGAGCGTGCCGAAGAGTTTGACTGCAGCCTCTTCCTCGCCGGGATAGCCGCCCAGCGGCGTCAGTGCGTCGGGCGCGAAGGCGATATAGTTTTCAAGCGCGATGCGGCGGGTGATGTCTTCGATGTGCGGATTCAGGCCGCGGTTTTCGTGGATGACGACGATCGCCGGCAGCTTGCCGCTGGCCTTGGCCGGGCGCACGAGGTAACCCTTGATCTTGCCGTTGCCCTGCGGCGAGTCATACTCGACGAATTCGGCCTTGATGCGCGGATCGTTCTTGGCGACCTGTTGCGCCATGGCGTAATTCGGGCGCAATGCTTCGAGCATGGCGGCGGCGGAAAAGCCACCCACCGCGTATTTGGCCGCGCCGTCGAGAAATTCGCGGCGGTCGAGCATGCCGTGTACGTAGCCGTCGAACAGTTTCAACACTTCCTGCGGAAAATCGGTGGCTTTCAGGCGTTCCATGATCAGCATTCCCCCGGTGATTGTTATAGGAACGCGCATGGTAAATCGAAATCCGGCTCACGCCTAGTCCGTGCGCTGCGGCGCTCGGCACCGCGTAAACGGCCGTTGCGGGCGCTGGGCTATACTGTTCTCGCGACGCCACCGGTGTCGTCCACGGGGGAGAAAAAGATGAAAAATCTGTCGAAGCAGATGCTTGCCGCGTTGTTTGCACTGTTGATCTCGGCGGGCGCGCCGGCGCAACCGATGCCGTTCAACGAGGCCGGTGTGACGATGGGGCACTGGCACCTGAATTCGCGCGATGTCGAGGCAAACAAGAAAATTTTCGTCGGCATGGGCGGCGTGGCCTCGAAGCCGGGTGACTTCGATATCGTGGTGTTTCCCGGTCTGATGATCATTCTGCATTTGCGGCCGGGTTCGCCGCCGGCCAGCGGGCCGACCGAGGGCAGCGTCATCAACCATGTCGGTTTAATCGTGCAGAACGTGCAGGAATCGGTGGCGCGCTGGAAGGCCGCTGGTGTGCCGGTCGTGCCCGGCAACAACCACCGTCTTGATCAGGCCTACGTCAACATGCCGGACGGTTTGCGCATCGAGGTGCTCGAAGACAGGGCACAGAAACAGCTGATCCAGCACGAGCACGTGCACTTCTTTTTGCCCGAGGCGGTGATTGCGCAAAGCCAGGCCTGGTATGCGAAACACTTCGGCGCGAAACCCGGCGTGCGCAACGATGCGCCGGTGGCCGATCTGCCCGGTGTGCAACTGCGTTTCGCCAAGACCGACAAGCCGATGGTGCCGACGCGCGGACGCATTCTCGATCACATCGGCTTCGACGTGAAAGACCTCAAGGCCTTCCTCGCCAAGCTCGAAGCCGACGGCATCAAGATCGAACGGCCCTACACGTTCAATGAGAAGACCGGCGAAGCGCTGGCCTTCATCAGCGACCCGTGGGGCGTGTCGATCGAGCTGAACCAGCGCCGCCCGCAATAAGCGCGGCGCCGCCGGTTATTTTTTCGCCAGCACTTCGGGATTGAGCACGTTGACCGGATTGCCCGCTGCATAAGCGAGGATCTGCTCGACGCCGCCGGCGTAGACCGCTTCATAGCTGGTTTTTTCGTTGTAACCGAGATGCGGCGTGCACAGGGCGTTTTTCATTTTCAGCAGCGGATGATTGCCGCCAAGCACCGGCTCGTCTTCGAAAACATCCACTGCGGCGAAACCGGGGCGGCCCTGTTTCAGCGCGGCGACCAGTGCGCCGTCTTCGATGATGGGCGCGCGGCTGGTGTTGACGAGCAATGCGGTTGGTTTCATGCGCGCGAGGTCGGCGGCGGTGATGATGCCGCGCGTGGCGTCGTTCGACAGGATGTGCAGGCTGATGATGTCGGATTGTGCGAAAAAGGCCTCGCGGCTTTCTGCAACTTCGAAGCCTTCCTCCCGGGCCTTGGCGAGCGAACCTTCGCGGCCCCAGCAGATCACCTTCATGCCGAAGGCGCGGCCAACGCGCGCCACGCCGCTGCCGATGCGGCCGAATGAATAGATTCCAAGCGTGTTGCCATTAAGGCGCGTGCCGATGGTGGTGTGCCAATGGCCTTGTTTAAACTGCTCAACTTCATACGGCAGATGGCGCTGCGCGGCGAGGATCAGTGCCCACGCCAGTTCGCCGGTGACGGTGTAGGGGCTTTTGCCTTCGTGGCCGCCGGCCGACACCAGTATGCCCAGATCGGTGCAGGCCTTGACATCGAGGTGGCTGACGTTGCGGCCGGTCTGGCTGATGAACTTGAGCTGCGGCAGCTGTTTGAGGATGTCGCGGGTGATGTTGACGCGTTGCTGGGTCAGCAGCAGCGTGTCAAAGCCTTTAACCTGTTCGACCACGCGCGCCGGATCGGTGTAAGGGTCGTTGTAGATGACGACCTCATGGCCCTGCAGTTTCGGAAAGGCGCGCGTCTTGCGCAGCGCGTCAGCGTAGTCGTGGATGACGGCGATTTTCATGCGGTGCTTTCGAAGATTGCGGAGAGCGGCAAGAATAACGACGCGCGAGGCGATGGTCAAACGCGACGTGATTGTTAATGCGGGAACGCGTGGAAAAAATAATCGTCATTCCCGCGCGAACGGGAATCCAGGTTTTTGTCGCAAGGGAAGGGAGGTGCTTCGACCCCGGGTTACACTGCGTTTCGTCCGGGCGACAAGACCTCGCTTAAATTCGTAGCCCGGAAGGAGCGCAGCGTATTCCGGGACGGGTGTTCGCATACGTCGCGAATCGACGGCGACTTCCTGGATTCCCGCTTGCGCGGGAATGACGGAAAATGGGTGCGATCGGTAATTGAATGGAGGTGCCGGGTGAATTCGAGTTGCGCAACGCATATCGCATGGTTGATGTTTGCTTTTTCTGCGAATGCCGCGTTTGCGCAGAACTATCCGTCGCGCCCGATCCGTCTGGTGATTCCGTTTTCGCCGGGCGGTGCGACCGACGTGCCGGGGCGCCTCATCACGCAGAAGCTGGCCGAAACCTTCGGCCAGCAGATCATTGTCGACAACCGGCCGGGCGCGGGTAGCGCCATCGGCTCGGAGATCGTGGCGCGCGCGCAACCCGACGGCTACACGCTGCTGCTGACCGGCACGCCGTTCGCCGTGATACCCGCGTTGTATCCGAAGCTGTCGTTCGATCCGGCACAGGATTTCGCGCCGGTGATGCAGGTCGCACTGGCGCCCAACGTGCTGGTGGTGCATCCGTCGTTGCCGGTGCGTTCGGTCAAAGAGTTGATCGCGCTGGCGCAGGCGCAGCCGGGAAAAATCAATTACGCCTCGGGCGGTACCGGCGGCGCGCAGCATCTGTTCGCCTCGCTGTTCATGACGATGGCGAAGATTAATCTTACGCACATTCCCTACAAAGGCAGTGGCCCGGCCACCGCCGATCTGCTCGGCGGCCACGTCAAGGTCGGCCTGCCCGGCATCAGCATCGCAATTCCGCATGCGAGGGCCGGCCGCATGATGCCGCTGGCCGTCACCAGTGCGCGCCGCGCGCCGCAGATGCCCGATGTGCCGACCATCGATGAGGCCGGCGTGCCCGGTTACGACGCGGCGGTATGGTTCGGCATCTTTGCGCCGAAGGGCACGCCGCCAGCGCAGATCGCGCGGCTGCACGATGAAATTGTCCGGGTCATCCGGCTGCCCGAGGTTGAAAATGGCTATCTGCTGTCCGGCAATCTCGCCGTCACCTCGCGGCCGGAAGAATTCGCTGCGTTCATACGCAATGAAATCGTCAAGTGGGGGCGCGTCGTGCGCGAGGCGAAAATCCAGGGTGAGTGAGTGCCCGCGCAGAATTCCGCCACATGGCAGCCGCGTGCCGGATGAACACGGACACGGGATGTCGGGATAATGGAACCGGTGTCCACGTGGCGGTGATGTAGGCAGGGGCAGCCGGACACCTCGGGGGCTATCGCCGGCCCCGCACCGATTCAACGGCGACAACCACCGATACGGGCTATGATGCCCGTCTGACCATCGCGCGGAGCGGCTTCACGGTATGAGCAAGGATCCATCGAAGATTAAGCGCTGCCCGGCCTGCAAGCGCCTGGCTGACGCCCCTAGCATGCGGCCGTTGTCGCGCTCCGACCAGAGCGGTGTGCGGTTTGTCTGTCTCGACTGTTTTACCGAGGGTATGGCGCAGCAAAAAAGCGCCGCCGCTACGCGCAAAAACCATGCTTGATGTGCGCCGTTACATTGTTAGAGCACGAAAGGGCGAAATAGCATAAAGTCGGAGGCTCCAACCGAAAGGATCCACCAATTGGCAAAGCCAAACTACTCGTTCCAGAAACGCCAGCGCGAAATCGCCAAGAAACAGAAGAAAGAAGAAAAACGCCTGCGCAAGACCGGCCCGGAAGACCAGGCGCCCGGTGACGTTGCACAGGAAGGCGTTGCACCACCGCCGCCACCGGCGGAAATCAAGCCCGCAGAGTAGTCCGGCGCGCGGCAACCCGCCGCGCCGAAGCGGCTTATTCCGTCTTCTCGAAATCGATGCGTTCGTTGACCGGCAGTCCCTGCAGGTAACGGCGCAGGCAATCGAGCCCCATCTCCACCGCGCCGAGCCGCACCCAGTCGCGGCCGCCGACAATGCGGCTGCGCCGCGAGGAGACGTCATTTGCCGTGGCGATTGCCAGGCAGGTGGTGCCGGCAAACTCGATGCGGTCGCCGCCTTCGTCGATGTCGATCAATACCGCCAGCGCATGTGACGCGCCGGTCTGCTGCTGCGCGGCGCGCGCGACCATTTCCGCGGTTTCCTTGTTGATGCCGTCTTTCAGCGCGTTGCGCTCGAGGCCGACTGCCGCGCAGATTTCTTCGTTCTGACGCGCGACGATGCCACGGCGCAGGATATTTTCCGCGCCCGGCAGATGGGCGAGGCGGCCGGCGATCTGCCCGCTGCTGAAGGTCTCGACGATGGCGAGTGTCGCGTTGTGTTTCTTCAATTCATCGAGCACCACGCCTTCGAGCGTGGCATCGTTCTCGGCAAAGATGAAATTGCCGAAGCGCTTGCGCACCTCGGTTTCGACCGGGGCGAGTTTGCGTTTGACCTCGTCCATGTCGGCGCCGCGCACCGTCAGTTTCGTTTCCAGTTGCGGATAATGCGCGCGAAAGCCGAGCTTGACGCTGCCGTCGGGAGCGAGCGCTTCGACGCCGTTGAGCAGGGTGTCGGCGTGTGATTCGCCGATACCGTATGAATGAAAGCGCTTGAGATAAATCGCCGACTGCTTGCCGGCCTTGGCCAGCAGTCGCGGAATGATCTGGTCTTCGAGCATGCGCCTGAGTTCGCGCGGCACGCCCGGCGTGAACATGAAACGCGCCTTGCCGATGGTGACGGCGAAACCGCAGGCGGTGCCGACCGGATTGTCGAGCACCTCGGCGGTGGCCGGCAGCATGGCCTGCTTGATGTTATTCGGCGGCATGACGCGGCTGCGGCGTTTGAAATAATCCTCCATCGTCGCCAGCCACTGTTCGTTGAGTTTCAATTCGACGCCGGCGGCTTTGGCGGCAATCTCCTGCGAGAGATCGTCGACCGTCGGGCCCAGCCCGCCATTGACGATCACCGCATCGGCGCGCTGGCCGGCGAGCTGAAACGCCAGCAGCAGGTTATCGCGGTCGTCACCGACGGTGGTCTCCCATTCGACGGCCAGCCCGCAGTCCTCAAGCTTTTGCGTGATGTAGCTGAAGTTGGTGTTGACGATTTTGCCGGTGAGTACCTCGTCGCCGGTGCAGATGACTTCGATGCGCATGCTTCTGTCCTGTGATGTTGCGGCACATTGTTGTTGTAGCGCAGGCGACTCGCCTGCAATCCTGCCTTTTAGATGGGTTGAGGCCGCCAGGCCGATACCCATCACAAATAGTCAGACAAGATTGACCAGTTGCTTGCCGAAATTTTTCCCCTTAAGCAACCCGATGAACGCCTGCGGCGCATTCTCAAGCCCCTCCGCGATGCTCTCGCGATATTTGATCTTGCCGTCGTGCACGAGTTGTCCAAGCTCGGCGAGCGCCGGTTTCCACAATTCCAGATGATCTGAGCAGATAAAGCCGCGCAGGTTGATGCGGTTGACCAGAAAGGCGCGGAAGTTTTTGACCGCAAGCGCGTCCGGGTCGTCGTAACCCGAAATCTGTCCGCACAGTACGATGCGCGAAAAGGCGTTCATGTGACCCAGCGCGGCGTTCAACACCGGGCCGCCGACGTTGTCAAAATAAACGTCGACGCCACTCGGGCACGCCGCTTTCAGATCGGCATCGAGGTTGCCGGCCTTGTAGTCAACGCAGGCGTCGAAGCCGAGTTCGTTGACGACGTAATCGCATTTGGCTTTGCCGCCGGCGACACCAACGGCGCGGCAGCCTTTCAATTTGGCGAGCTGGCCGACGGTGCCGCCGACTGCGCCGCTGGCGGCGGAGACGACGACGGTTTCGCCGGCTTTCGGTTTGCCGTGTTCATTCAGACCGATCCATGCGGTGACGCCGGGCATGCCGACGGCACCGAGATAGGCCGACAGCGGCACGAAGTTCGGGTCGAGCCGGCGTGTGCCGCCGCCGTTCGATTTGCCGTAGAGCTGCCAGCCGGTGCGTGTTTCGACAAATTCGCCGGCTTTGAATTTCGCATGTTTCGATTCGATCACTTCACCGACGGCGGTGCCGACCATGACTTCGCCGACCATTGCACTGGCTGCATAGGATTTTGAATCATCCATGCGGCCGCGCATGTAGGGGTCGAGCGAGAGGAAATGATTACGCACGACGAATTCGCCGTCCGCGGCCTGCGGAATCTCGTTTTCGAGGAGCCGGAAGTTCGCTTCGGTAACGGCGCCCTGAGGGCGTGCGGCGAGCAGGATTTGTTTGTTTTTCATGCGTTCATTATTCCGGATTGATCGTCGGCTAAAAAACCTCGTCACTCCCGCGCAGGCGGGAGTCCAGGAATGTTTTATTTACGTAATCGAGATCTGACTGGATACCCGCTTTCGCGGGTATGAAGTTATTTAGATGTTGGTCATCACCTTGCCCCACTTCGGATCGGGGCGATGCAGCATCTTGCTGCCGGCCGAGCGCAGGGCGACCGCGGTCGTCGAGGTGATGTTGAGCAGTACCGGTTTGCCGAACTCCGCTTCGAGCATGGGCACGGCGTGAATGGCGAACCACAGCCCGCCCGGCATCAGCAACGCCTCGGCTTCCGGCGCGGCGCGCAGCACTTTGCGGCCGAGCTCAAGGGCGAGTTCGTGATCGGCGGCGGCGCTCGAATATTTGTTCTGGTTGAGCGTGCGCGCGTGTGCTTCGCAGGCGACGACTTCGATGCCGGCTTCCTTCAGGTAAGCGGTCAGCGCATTGTTGACCTTGTCGGGCCAGCGCGTGGCCAGCGCGATTTTTTTCGCGCCGAAATGCTGCAGCGTGGCGATGTGTGCTTCGAGATCGGTGTCGCAGGCGATGCCGGTGCGCTTTTCGCCTTCGGCGAGAATTTCGCGCATCTTCGTGCGGCCGAGCGCCGAGGCCACCGGCACGCCGGAGAGCGACAGGCGGTCGACTTTTTTGCTCGCCAGCAGCGCGAAGCGGTCCCACAGCACGGGCAGCTCGGTGTTCACCGCTTCCAGCGTGTAATCGGTGAGGTTGAGACCGGTCGTCAGCAACATCATGCCCTCGGGGGCGACGCGGTAGAACTGATAGGCGTCGAGATCGGTGTAGAGGTGGGGGATGACGTAACCAAGCTGGTACCACGGGGCGATGATGCTCATTGCAGGCGCGTCCTTGCGATTAAAACGGTTGAAAATGGTGCCCGCATCATAGCGGAAAGGCCGCCCGCCTGCGTACGGCGATCGGTGCGGTGGCGCCGGCGCACCGCCTGCGCATGGAAGGCGAATTGCCTCGCGCAGGCCGGTCGCCTGCGCCACGCAAGCGCTGCCTGCGCAGCTCAAGTTTCTCCGCGCGGTTGCCGTTACCGGTGTGCAACATTGCCAAAGACCATGAGGAATCCACCATGCTGAAGGCGGATCTGAACGACCATGACTATTACGTCGTGCGCGCCGTTTCGCTGGC
Source organism: Chitinophaga pinensis (assembly GCA_943329075.2). GTDB lineage: Bacteria > Pseudomonadota > Gammaproteobacteria > Burkholderiales > SG8-41 > PALSA-1004. Next base: position 38,229 of record CALQCM020000023.1, read on the forward strand.
ATCGGCGCGTTTTGGCGCGGTGAAATCGGTGCGTGTGCACCGCAAGCCGGCGCCGTTTGCGCTGGTCGAAATGGCCAGCCGCGAGCAGGCCTATGAGCTCGCCGCCCAGTTCGGCGGTTCGATGTTCGGCGCCAGCGTGCTGGTGCATCTCGAACCGTTGCGCAAAGCCGCCTAGCCGGCGCAACACGGCGGCGGCCCGCCGTTTTATACTCTCCGCTCGAATTTCCGGGGGAGGGTAGTCATGGCAACAGCTCAATTAACGCGCCACGAAATTGATGTGCGCGACGTCGAATACATCCGTCACGGCAACAAGGGTTATCAGGCGCGCGTTTACGTGCCGCGCGGTCAGGGCCCGTTTCCGCTGGTCATCGATCTGCACGGCGGCGCCTGGTGCAACAAAGACCGCACCAGTGACGAAGGCACCGATGCGCCGCTGGCACAATCCGGCGTGGTGGTCGCTTCGCTCGATTTCCGCATGCCGCCCGACGCGGCTTATCCGGCCTCCTTGCAGGACATCAACTTCGCCGTGCGATCGTTCAAGCAGCATGCGGCCGAATTCAAAATCGACCCGCACCGCGTCGGCATTCTCGGCGTTTCCAGCGGCGGTCATCAGGCCATGCTCACCGCGATGCGGCCGCGCGACGGTATCTACAACGCAATTCCCTTGCCTGGCGCGCGCTTCGATGCGTCAGTGCAGTGCGCGATCCTGTGCTGGCCGGTGATCGATCCGCTCGGCCGTTACGAATATGCGACGAAGCTGCTGACGTCCAAAGACGCCGGGCTGCGCAAGCAGGCCGAGAACTGGGTCGCCTGCCACGACAAATACTGGCCGAACACCAATGAAATGGACTCGGCCAATCCGGCGCGCATGGCGGCACGCGGCGAAACCATCGAGATGCCGCCGGTGATCGTGCTGCAGGGCACGGCCGACGTCGCGCATCCGGCGCCGCTGCGCGACCAATTCATCAAGGACTATCGCGCGCGCGGCGGGCAGGTCGAGCTGCAGTTGTTCAAGGGTGTGGGAGAAGCATTCATCACCACCGACCCGACGTCACCGCAGGCGGTATCGGCGATTGAGAAGATTATTGAATATGTGCATCGGGTGTTCGATTAGCACCCGTAGGGTGGGCAACTTTGTTGCCCACGTTGACGGCGTTCGTTATGTCGCGCTCATTTCTTTTTAAAATAAGATGTTAGCCGCGTGGGCAACAAGTTGCCCACCCTACGTGGCTGATTCTCGAATTGCGCGGCGCGCTAATCTTCGCGTATTCCGGCTTCCCGAATCACCTTGCCCCACTTGGTGATTTCCGTTTTGATCCTGCCGAGAAATTCTTCCGGCGTGCCGGTGGCGACTTCGAGCCCGGCGTCGAGAAAACGCTGTTTCATCGCCGGTGCGTTCATGCTGCGCGCGATTTCCTGATTGAGTCGCGCGACAACCGGTGCCGGTGTATTCGCGGGTACGAACATGCCGGTGATCGACGAGGCGTCGTAGCCGGGCACGCCGCTGGCGGCGATGGTCGGCAATTCCGGAATCAATGCGGAGGGCTGTTCGCTGCCGACGGCGATGGCGCGCAGCTTGCCTGAGTGCAGATGCGGATTGACCGAACCCAGCGGTGAAAACATCAAGTGCGCTTCGCCACCGAGCAACGCCGTCACCGCGGGACCCGTGCCTTTGTAGGGAATGCGCACGATATCTGCTCCCGTCATGACCTTGAACAACTCCATCGACAGATGCGTCGAGGCGCCGATGGTGCCTGCGGCGTAATTGAGTTGGCCCGGCCGTGCTTTCGCCAGCGTAATCAAGTCACGCACCGATTTCACCGGCAGCGACGGGTGCACCACCAGCACGACGGGGGCAAGTGTCGTCAGCGAAACGGGCGCGAGATCGCGCAATGGATCATAGGGCGCTTTGGCGCGCAGCAGGGGCAGCAGCCAGACGCTGTTGCCGTAATAGAGCAGGGTGTTGCCGTCGGGCGCAGCCCTGGCCGTGTATTCGACAGCCAGACTGCCGCGGTTTTCGATGATGACCTGCTGGCCGAGGGCGCGCGTGAGGTCCGGCGCAATCAGGCGCGCGGAGAGGTCGTTGGTGCTGCCCGGCTCCGAGGTAACGATGCGGATGAACTTGGTGCTGACGAGTTGCGCGTGGGCTGCGGTAGCGCATAACGCAACTATCGCTGCAAGAAGGCACGACGCGTAGGGTGCGCATCGCGCATGCGGTTGCAGCGGTTGACGGTGCGCAGTGTGCACCCTACGACTGTCCTCAACCACTTCGTCATTCCCGCGCAAGCGGGAATCCAGGCATTTGTAGAAGGGTCGGATCAAAAAAAGACTGGACTCCCGCTTGCGCGGGAGTGACGTACTAATGATGTTGACGGGAAGCGATCGCTGGCACGGCGCGTAGGGTGCGCATCGCGCACGCGGATACGATGGTTGACGGTGCACCCTACGACTGTCCTCAACCACTTCGTCATTCCCGCGCAAGCGGGAATCCAGGAATTTGTAGAAGGGTCGGATCAAAAAAAGACTGGACTCCCGCTTTCGCGGGAGTGACGTACTGATAAGAGGGGCGGCGCGCGACCGCATGCTCAGGCCGCTGCGGTAATGCGGTCGATTTCAGCGACATCCTCTGCCGTGGCGGTCCACGTCGTGCCCGCATGCACATTACTCGCGATCTGCTCGGGTTTGGTTGCGCCGGCGATGACGCTGGCCACCGTCGGCTTCGCCAGCAGCCAGCCGAAGGCAAGTTGCAGCAGCGTGATGTCGCGCGCGGCGCAGAACGCGTCGAGTGCTTCGAGCAGGTCCCAGTTCTGTTCGGTAACGAATTTTGCGGTCCAGCGTTTACCCGGTGCCAGCCGCGCATCCGGCGACAGCGGCGCATGGCGTTTGTATTTGCCGGTCAGCAGGCCCGCGGCCAGCGGCAGATAGGGCAGCATGCCGATGCCGTGCGTTTGCATGGCCGGGATCATGTCGCGTTCGACACGGCGCGCCAGCGCGCTGTATTCCTCCTGGCAACTGCTGAAGGGTGTGAGGCTATGGTGCTTCGCCGTCCATTGCGCATCGACGACGCGCCACGCCGGATAATTCGAGCAGCCGATGTGGCGCACCTTGCCCTGTTTGACCAGATCATCGAGGGCGCGCATGGTTTCCTCGATCGGTGTTTTCGGATCGGGTTTGTGCGCCTGATAGAGATCGATGTAATCGGTGTTGAGTCGCTTGAGGCTGGCTTCAACCGCGATCATGATGACGCGCCTTGACGAACCGCCTTTGGTATTGGCGTCGTAGACTTTGCGCTCGTTACCGAATTTGGTGGCGAGAATAATATTTTTGCGCGCGGCGCCCAGCGTTTGGCCAAGGCAGATTTCAGAACCTGACGCGACGCCGTAGTCGTCGCCGTACATGTCGGAGGTGTCGAACAGCGTGATGCCGGCATCGAGCGCGGCATGGATGACTTTTTTCGAGGACTCCATGTCGATGCGGCCGTTGAAGGCGTTGCAGCCGATGCCGACTTCGGAAACAAGCAGATTTGATGTGCCGAGATTTCTGAGTTTCATGTGCCGGGTTTCTCCTGTCGCCGCAACGGGCGGGTTCTGCAGTATAGTTGTGGTCAACGCGGAACGGTATGACTGGCGCCGCCATAATAAAACGAAGTGAGGAGAGCATGCTGCTGGTGAGAGTTGCCGGATGCGTGGCAGTGGCCGCATCGACGGCGTGCATTGTGTGTGCTGCGCAGGCGCAGGAAGCCCCCTACCCGAACCGCTATATCCGCATACTGACGTCCGAGGCGGGCAGTACCAACGATATCGTTGCGCGCATCCTCGCGCGCCATCTGCCGGAGAAACTCGGCCAGACCGTGGTGGTGGAAAACCGCGGCGGGCCGGCGGCCGATGTGGCGGCGCGTTCGCCGGGTGATGGCTATACGATCCTGCTCTACGGCTCGTCGGTGTGGGTGCTGCCGTATTTCCGCCGCATGAACTACGACCCGTTGCGTGATCTGACGGCGGTGTCGTCGGCCTATTCGCAGGCGATCATATTGCTGGTGCATCCGTCGTTGCCGGTGAAATCCGTCAAGGATCTGATCGCGCTGGCGAAGGCGCGGCCGGGCCAGCTCAATTATTCGGCGGGCACCACGGCGGCCACACCGCACCTGGCAATGGAATTGTTCAAGTACCAGAGCAAGCTCAATTTCGTGCGCGTCAACTACCGCGGCACGCAGCCGGCGGTCAATGCGCTGACGGCGGGCGAAGTGCAGGTGATGTTTACCGGCGCCGGTTCTGTGCTGCCGCTGGTGAACGCGGGGCGTTTGCGCGCAATCGCGGTGACAACCGCCGAACGCAGCCCGCTGGTGCCGGGCCTGCCGACGGTGGCGGAGTCGGGGTTGCCGGGCTACGAATTCACCTCGGTGGTCGGCGTGTTTGCGCCAGCGAAAACGCCGCCGGCGATTGTTGATCTGCTGAGCAAAGAGATTATGGCGATCCTCAAACGGACGGATGTCGTCGATCCTTTGTTTGAGTCAGGTACGGCGGCGCTCGGCAGTGCGCCGGAAGAATTCGGCAATCGCGTGCGCGCCGATATCGAGCGCTGGCGCAAGGTCATCAAGGACACAGGCATTCAGATCGAGTAACAAAAATTAACGCCCTCGCCCCGCGCAAGCGGGGAGAGCGAAGCGAGGGGCTGGGTTGGGGTGAAGGGCTGCGTGCAATTTGCAAACGCCCCCTCACCCTAGCCCTCTCCCCCATGGCTGGGGGAGAGGGGAAACAAAAACAATTTAATCGGGAGAGATGTAATGTCGGACGAAAGCATCAATTACGACGTGGTGGTGGTCGGCACCGGCAATGCAGCGTGTTGCGCGGCGCTGGCGGCGGTCGAGGCCGGCGCGCGCGTCGGCATACTGGAGAAAGCGTCCAAACGCGACCGCGGGGGCAATAGCGCGCTGACCGGCCACATCCGCTTCGTTTTTAATGGCCTGGAAGACCTGCGGCCGCTGGTGAAAAGTACCACCGAAGACGAACTACGCCGTTTGCTCGAGCGTCTGCCGCGCCGCACCGAGGCTGACATGTGGGACGAGGTGATGCGCGTCACCAACAACCAGTCCGATCAGGACCTGCTGCAGGTTCATGTCACCGAGTCGCTGAAGACCGTGCACTGGCTGGCCGCCAAAGGCCATGACTGGGTACCGGGCTCGCAGTGGAACGAAAACATTTTGAACCCCAATGGCGGCGGGTTCGGATTGCAGCAGCGCCATTGCACCATTCTCGAAAAGGCCGGCGCGCAGTTTCATTACGAAACCGCCGCGGTCGATTTGATCCGCGACGACAGCGGCCGCGTCACCGGCGTGGTCGGGCTCTCGCCCAAGGGGCATGTGAACTTCCGCGCGAAAGCCGTGGTGCTCGCCTGCGGCAGTTTCGAGGCGAATCCAGAGATGCGCGCGCAGTATCTCGGCGCCGGCTGGGACATGGTGCGCGTGCGCGGCGTGCCGTTCAACACCGGCGACGGCCTGCGCATGGCACTCAATATCGGCGCCATGCCGCACGGCAGCTGGTCGAGCTGCCACGCCTCGCCGCAGGACATCGACCTGCCGCCGTTCACCGTGCCCTCGGGCGTGATCCATGCCGAGAAGAACCGCTACATGCATCCGTATTCGATCATGGTCAACAGCCATGGCGAACGCTTCATTGATGAGGCCGATGATCTGCGCGGCAAGACCTACGCGAAGATGGGACGCGCCATCATGACGCAGCCGGGTGGCGTGGCTTTTCAGATTCTCGACAAAAAAGCGCGCACCATGAATTTGTATCCGCCGAATTACGCGAAGGCGACGACGGCGAAAGCCAACACGCTGGAGAAGCTCGCGCAGGAACTCGACATCAACGCGGCGAATTTTGTGAGGACAATTCGGGAGTTCAACGCCGCAGTGCCGGCCGATTTGCCGCCGTTTTCCACCAACGTGGTGGTGCTCGACGGCCGCAGCACGCGCGGGCTGGCGATTCCGAAAAGCAATTACACCGTCACCATTGACGAGGCGCCGTTCGAAGCCTTCCCGGTGCGCTGTGGCATGACGTTTACGTTTGGCGGCCTGAAGATCGACCCGAAGACCTCGCAGGTGCAGCACGTCGCCGGGCGGCCGATTCCCGGCCTCTACGCAGCGGGCGAAATGGTCGGCGGCCTGTGGGTCGGCAACTATGCGTCGGGCTCGGGCATGATGGCCGGTTCAACGTTTGGAAAAATCGCCGGCACTCACGCCGCGGCGGCGGCAATGTAGATACCGTTATCCGGGGCTAGCGTAATGCAGGCTGGGATTGAATGGTTTGCCGGTTTTTGTAGCGCAGGCGATCCGCCCGCAGCGTAAAAACAGCAGGCGGGTCGCCTGCGCTACAACTGCAAAAGCGCTTTAGGCGGACGGGTTGAGGCCGAATGGACGATACCCATCGCGCCGGTTGCGTGATGATTGATGGATGTCGCCGCGATCAACCGTATCCTACGGACCGTCGGGAGAATCCATGCGCAAGCATTGTGTCGCTTGGATCGCAGTGTTATTGCTCGCCTCATGCACGAGCACGTCTTCGAATGCCCCTGCACCGCCCGCGCGGTCCCGCGCTAGGTCGCTGCGGCCGCGCGCGGTCCGCGCGTGTATTTCGGTGCGCTGAACAGCGAGTCGATATCGACGCGGCGGATTTCGGCGTCGTCGGGCACCGCATACAGGATCGGCGTGATGAGTTCTTCAAATATGCCGCGCAGGCTGCGCGCGCCGGTCTTGTATTCGATGGCGATGTCGGCGATCTGGCCGAAGACCTTGCTCTCGACATTCAATTCGACGCCTTCGTTCTTGAAGATTTCGCGGAACTGGTTGTAGATCGAGTTCTTCGGCTCGGTGAGAATGCGCACCAGCATCTTCTTCTCCAGTTCCTGGAAGCGGGCGATGATCGGCAGGCGGCCGGTGAACTCCGGGATGAGGCCGAACTGGAAGAGATCGGTCGGCTTGACGCGCGTGTTGAGACGTTCGAGCACGCCGGGATCGTCGGCGGCAGTGGTTGAGAGAAAACCGTAGCCGTGCGTCTTCGCCATGATGTCTTCGATGCCGACGAAGGCGCCGCCGCAGATGAACAGCATATTGGTGGTGTCAACGAAGCGGCCATCGCCGATCTTGACCGGTGAGCCTTCCATGATTTTCAGCAGGGCGTGTTGCACGCTTTCGCCCGAGGTGACGCGCGGCTGGTCGGGTGTCGCTTTCAACTTGTCGATTTCGTCGATGAAGACGATGCCCTGTTGCGCGCGGTTGACGTTGCCTTCGGCTTTTTCCAGCAGGCGCTGCAGGATCGCTTCGATCTCATCGTTGACGAAGCGCGTCTGCGCCAGCGAGGTGGCATTGGCGGTGACGAAGGGCACGCCGAGCACGCGCGACAGCGTTTCGCACATCAGCGTCTTGCCTGACCCCGACGGCCCGATCAGCAGCACGTTGCTCTTCGCTATTTCGACGCCGTCATCCAGCATTTTGGCGACCTTGCGGTAATGCGAATAGACGGCGACGGCGAGGATCTTCTTGGCCTCGTCCTGGCCGACCACGTACTGGTCGAGGTATCGGACGATGAAACTCGGTTTGACGCGTTTGTCGAGCACGGTGGCGTTCCTCTCGTGTAATGCCGACATGATACCGGTCTCACAGCGGCGTGCATGAAAAAGCCCCTTGCGGGGCTTTTTCATTGCGGCCTGGAAAGCGGTGGGCTGGCCTATTTGCTGTATTCCTGGTCGATGTTCGGGCGGTCGGCGTCGCGGATGCTGTAGCTGAATGATTGCCCGGTGTCGGTCTGCGTGATCTTGTTTAACGACGCGCCCTTGCTGCCGTCGCGCAGCGGATGCACTACAGCGGTGACCTTGTCGCCCGGCTTGATCGTGTTGCGCGACCAGCCCGAACGCACCAGGTTGCCGGGGCTGGTGAGCTCGACCAGCCACAGGCCGGTCTCGGCGTTGGCCTGCTTGACGTTGTTCTCGATATAGATCGCGACGTGCGGATTGGTCCAGTGCAGTTCCTTGACCACGCCCGACAGTGCGATGGTCTTGTCGCGGTCGAACATGGTGGTCGAATGGTGCGCCGACACCGGGTAGGCCGCGGCGGCGAGTCCCAGCAACGCCGACCAGATGACGGTTTTTCCGAGGTTTGCTTTCATGTGCTGCTCCTTTGCGTTTGCCATAATCTGAATTCTTTATTTCGGCGGTATGCGGTTGCCGCCGACATCGTGCTCAAGCTTCTCGAACACTTCATTGCCCCATTTGTCCTTGGCGGGGCGGAAATACCCTTCCATGCAGACGCCTTCAACGATGTCGTATTTTTGCGCGCGCTGGCGCGACCAGAAGCGTGTGGTCTTCCATGGTTTCGTCAGCACCTTGGGTGCGGTGATTTCCATTTCGAATACCAGCGTGTCCTTGTTCTTCGGATCGATGTGGATGCGCTCTTTGATCTGCATGTCGCCATTGTTTGGGATGCCCGCCGCCTCGCTGATCGTGATGTAGGTTTGCGGATGCATGCCGACCGTATCGACGACCAGCGTGTCGCCCTCCCATTGGCCGATCGAATGGCCGTGGAAGGTCGGGTCCGGATCGTCCGGATGTTTGCGGCCGTCGGTATAGATCCGGCGCAGGCGGCCGCCGTCCGACTCGCCGAGCATGGTGACGCGTCCGGGCGTAAAGAGGATTTCCATCGAATTATGCGAGACCAGCATCCAGCCCGGCATCGCTTCCGGCAGGCAGTTGACGAAAATGGGTGGCGGGCGGCCGGCTTTTTCTTCGGCGAGCTGCCAGTTGACCTGTTCCATCGCCTTCGGGTTCCACGGCGGCATGTCTGACTTGGCCTTGCGGTCCTGGTCGCTGATGTTCGGCGTCCAAATACCGCTCCAGTCGGGCAGCGTCGCAATGTCCGCCCAGTTCTTGGCGGTCGGCGGCGGATTGATGACGAGCTTTTCTGCAGCGGCCGCGCTTTGCAGAGTGCCGAACGCGATTGCCAGTGCCGCCAGCAATGATGTTCCAAATGTCTTATTCATTCCTTTTTCCCCCAAAGATTTCTTTTTTTATGCCGCTTGCCGCTGTTTTTTTGAATCCCGAAAAAAACACTACGCGCCAAACCGCTGGCCCATGCCCGTGTGAGAGGGGCGTGTATCAGCCCATGCCCGGTTGCAGCGAGAAGCCGACCCAGCGGCCGCAGGTGATGACTGCGATCCAGAACAGCAGCGACAGGGCGCCGGCGACGCGCGCGGCGGTGGGCGGTGTCGCCGCCGAATCCCAGTTGGCGACGCTGCCATGGATGCCGAATTGAAAGATCAGCATGTTCGCACCGGCCAGCGCGATAAAACAAAATTTGATCAGGAACCAGGTGTTGTGCGCGTAGGTTATGGCGTTGGACGAAAACAGCAGGGCGCCGGAAATTGCGGCGGCCGCAAACGCAATCCAGGTGCAGGGCAGCACCGAGCCGGTCACACGACTGACCGCGCGTTCGAGCGAAGCCCAGCCGAGCAGCCGCAGGTCGACGATCGAAATCGAGCCGACCACCAGCGTGACCGCGAGCACGTGCACGCATTCGAGGAACGGGAAGGACGATTCACCTTCGCGGATTTCGGTGGCGATCGAGGTGGCCTCGATGGCGCGCAGCAGTGTGTCCAGATCCATGCGTGTATCCCTCAATAAGCGCCGGCTCGCGCCGGCGCGTAAACACAGTTGCGAACGGTAGACGGATTAAAGGTAGGCGATCCAGCGGCCGGCGAAGATGATGCCGCTCCACAGAATCAGCGACAGCACGGCGATGACGCGCAGGGCGCCGCTGCGGCCGTCCCAGAAGTTCGGATTGGTTTTGAGCGGTCGCTGGAAATACACGGTCAGCGCGATCACGGAGACCAGCAAAAACATTTTCAGCTGGAAAAAATCATTGGCGAGCGAGCGCGCCGGTTCGCCAATGATCAGCGTCGCGCCGGTGAGCAGCAGCAATGGCAGCGACCACCAGACCACCGGCCCGAAGCGGCCCGCCACCCGCGCCACCGTCTGGTCGGTGCCGGCAATGCCCAGCAGGCGCAGGTTGATCATGAGGATGGACGACATCACCGCCGCAATCGCCAGAATGTGCACGGTCTGCACGGCCGGCACCACCCACTTGATGCTCTGGATAGTCTGGCTTAATGCGGTGGCGTCAATGGAATCGCAGAAGTCGAGCAGGGCTTTGGTTTTCATGGTTTCAGTCGCAATAAAAAATGCGCATTATCAAGTTGGTGTCCGGCCTATTTTTTGGCCGCGTCTGCGGCCGGTGCTTTCGCGGTGTCCTTGTTGTCGTCCTTCACGCCTTCGGTCGCATTGTTCAGGCGCTGCGCATAACGCTGGTGGCAGCCGCGGCAGGCTTCGTACATTTCGCCGCCGGCTGTAAACACTGCATCGGGGTCTTTTGCTTCTGCCGCCTTCATCGCTTTTTCCGCGGTGTCAGTGAGGCGGCGCACGGCCGTCATCCATTCGTTCTTGTCGCGGGCGCGGCCATCGAGCATCAGGAGATTGGCCGCCTCGGCGACGGTTGCGGCGCTGGCGCGCACGGCGGTCCATTGTTCCTCGGTCTTCGGCCGGATTTCCTCAGTGCCTTTTTTGGTCATGATGGTTTTGACCGAATCCCATACGCCGTCGGCGGCCGGGTCGATGACCAGCAGCATGAACTGTTTGAGATCGAGGATGGTGTGAAACGGCGGCGGTGGTGGCGGAGGCGGCGGAGGTGGCGGCGCTTCCTTGCAGGCAAACAGTCCGAGTGCGGGGATCAATACCAAAAGGCGCAGGGTCGCTCGCATGGATTCCTCTATCCGTTCTGGTTTACAGGTCTTGCCTGGTTATTATTGTTTTGGGGCGCAGCGGAATACAGCCTTCATATTACACCAGATAGTGTTCGTAGCCGGCGCCAGCCGATGACGACGCCGGTGAGACTGAAGAAGAATCCGCCGGCGCACAACAGCATGACCAGCGCGCTGCGCAATGCCGGCGCGGCGGCGAGTGCCGGAAAATCCAGCGTATGCAGGGCGCGGAAGGCCCAGCGGTAGGCGCGCCGCGAGGCGTCGAGCTTTTCGATGATGCGGCCGTCGGCGCCGTCGATCTGCCACCAGCTGTCGCCGCAGACGACGCGGTAGACCGGTGCGCCAGTGGCGCGAGAGTGCGCGGCGTAGGCATCGTTATCGTCGGCGACCGCGCAGTCCCGGCCGAGGCGGGCGGCGGCGCGGCGCAGGTCGTTCGGTCCGACGCCGCCGCCGCTCACGCCGTCAATGATGCCCCCACGCACGCCGGTTTGATGGATCCGGCCGGCGAAGCGAAACCATTCGATTTCGAAGGCCGCGCGCAGAGTCGCGGCATCAAAACCCAATTCGGCACTGGTCAAAGGTGCGCCGACAATCTTTTCGATTTCGACGGGATCGGCGCGGCCGTCCGAAAAAATCCGCCCGTGATCCATCGACAGCCAGCCGCTCGCAATCCAGGTCAGCACGAACAGCGCGCAGGCGAGGCCGCCAATGTGATGCCAATACTGCCAGCCCGTGAACGGCGAGCGCCCGCCGCGCAGACGCGCGACGCCAAGCACGGCGCCGATCACCGCACCGGCCAGCGCGATGAGCGACAGCCACCAGACCAGCGCGTCCCACGCCGCCCAGTGCTTGCGCAGCGCGGTTGGATAAATCCAGTGCAGCACGCTGCCGGCGTAATTCCAGACGCGTTCGACGCGGGTGCTGTCGCGCACGACCTCGCCGGTGAGCGACGACACGTAAAGCTCGGTGCCGGCGGCGTCGTTGAGCGCAATGCGGTGCAGCGGGCGCAGCGCATCGAGGCCGTTCGAGACCGTCCACTGATCGTGCACGGCCGTTTCAATGAGCCGCGGGGCGATGTCGGCGAGGCCACGTGCGCGCGCGTGTGCCGCGGCGCTGGCTAATGCGAAGGTCTCGTCGATCAGCGGTGCGCTGCCGGTGGTGGCATCGAGTGCAAGCACGGTGCCGCTTTGTTGGGTGGCGACGTAGACCGGATGTCCGCCGGGGGAGGCGATGCGCAATCGCACGATGTCGCCGCGATGGAATGCGGCGATTGCCTGCGCCGGCGCCAGCTTGATGCGGTCGGACGCGATGGGCACAAGGCCGGCGACACGCTCGTCTTCCGTCAGTTCCGGAAACGGCACCCAGTGCATCACCGCACCGCTGGCGAACCACATCGCAAACAGCAGGCAGAAGGCGACGCCGAACCAGCGGTGCAGGATGGTCAGCGTGCGCATGGCTAAAACTTCAGCACCGCCGAGATTTCATAACTGCGCGGCGCGCCGAGCAGGATCTGGTCGGGATAAAACGGATCGCTCCATGCGGCGTAGCGTTCGTTGGTGATGTTGCGCACGCGCAGCGACAGTTTCGTTTTTCTGACGTCGACCGAAGCATGCACATCGCCGATGGTGTAGGCGAGCAGCTTCACGGTGTTGGCGTCGCTGTGATAACGGTCACCAACATGGCGCACACTGGCGCCGAATTCAACCGGCAGCGGCACGGCAACACGATAGACCACGCCGGCGTTGGCGACGACGTGCGGCACGTTGGGCGGCGCATTGCCCGAGAACGAACCGCCGGCGAAGCTGTAGTCGGTGTAGTAGGCGTGCGTGTAAGCGGCATTGCCCCAGATATTCCAGCGTGCGGTCGGACGCACGGCGGCGGCCAGTTCGATACCGTTCGACTGCTGCTTGCCGGCGGTGTTCAGGGTGCGGCCGCCGGCCGCGGCATAGACGTTGCTGCGCGTGATATCGAAGGCGGCCAGCGTCCATTCGGCGCGGCGTTCCCAGAATATCTGTTTGACGCCGGCCTCGTAGCTGCGTACACGCGTGAGTTCGACCGGTTGTGTCGGGTTGATCAGGAAGATGTCTCCAGCAACGACGTCGGCGGCGGTTGCGTACTGGCCGTAGAGAGTGAAGCCGGGCAGCGCCTCCCACGTTGCACCGAAGCGGCCGGTAACGGGATGAAAAGATTTTGCATAGGGAAAGCCGGCGCGGTTGGCGCCCGTCGCATTTACCGAGGTGCGGTCGAGATCGATCATTTCATAGCGCAGTCCGCCGACCAGCGCGAAGGCCGGTGTGATCTTCAGGCGGTCTTCGACCGATAGCGCGTTGTTGCGGATACCGGTGGTTTGTTTTTGCAGTGTGAGCAGGCCATAGACGCCGCGCGCCGGATCAACGACCGGCACCGTGTCGGCCGGAAAATTCGCCGCACCCGGGCGCACAAAATCGAGGGTGCTGGTGTCGAAGGCCGTCACCAGGCGGTTGTCCATCCCCGCAAGTTTGCTATCCCATTGCAGTTCGGCCTTGTTGCCGAGGAGCTTCTGGTCGTGCGCGACGAAAAAGCGCTCGCGGTCGAGCAGCCCGGTGCCGGTGTTGAAGGCGATGATTTCGTTGTTGAACCATTCGCGCCGCGCCGTGTAGTAATAAGCCTGTTCGCGCAGCACGAGGTTGTCGCGCAGCGACCACTCGAAGCCGCCGCGCAGCATGTTCTCCTCGGCCTTCATGTAGTTGTCGAGCACGTTGTAGTTGGTCGTCAGCGAACGGCTGTCGATGGTCACCGCACCGAGGTTGGTGCCGTTGTAGTTCGACACATAGCCGCCGGAGACGATGCCGCCGGCGGCATTTGCACCGGCGGTCGCCGCCGGCACCAGTGGCGTGCCCCAGTACGGATTGGCATGATCCTGTTTGTGTTCGAGGGCGCCGAACAGCTTGAATGCGCTGTTGACCTGGAAATCAAGCGCGCCCGACAACTGCGCGTTGCGGCTGCCGGTGTCATTGATGAAGCCATTGCTCGACGCGCGATTAAGGTCGAAGCGGTAATCGAGACCGTCCTTCGATGTGCTGCCGCCGGAGCCGAAGCCCGCGCGTAGCGTGTTGTTCGAGCCGTACGACACCCAGGTTTCGTTTTCAACCGGGCCGCGGTGCGGTTTGCGCGAGACAAAATTGATGGCGCCGCCGGCCGCCCCTTCGCCCGAGATGATCGAGGCCGGGCCCTTGAGCAGTTCGATGCGTTCGAGGTTGCCGGTGTCCATGACGCGCGAGGTCATGTTCTGCGGGCCGACCTTGATGCCGTTGTAGAGAATGTTGATCTGGCTGTTGGTGAAGCCGCGCAGCGAAAATGCCGACGGCTCTGCGGGATTGTCGCCGGCGGTGACGCCGACCATGCCGGCGGCCGCCTCGGTCACCGAGCGAAAGCCGCGTTGGCGCATGGTGGTCTGATCGATCACCTCGACGCTGGCCGGGGTTTCGCGCGCGGTGAGGCCGAGACGGCTCGCGCTGTCGGTGCGCTGATCGATGTTGAGCGGCGACTCGCGTACGTCCTCGACGCGGACTTCCGGCAATGCGCTTTGCGCAAAAACGACAGTGGTGTGCAGTGCCAGCAACGCCGGCACGACGAGATTGATACGCATGATTGATTCCCCCGAAGCGACGACCGTTTTTCCTGGCTCTTTTTTGCTAGCTTAATCGGAATGCCGTGCGTCTGCAATTTGCGGCCGGTGCGCAAGCGACATGCGGTTGCGGCGCGCTGCAAAGGCTGTGCGATAATGCCCCGCGCAGCAGTTCAAAACGCGCCGTGTGGCACGACAGAACATCGCGCGGTCCAACGCATAAATTGAAAATCAGGGAGAGCAGATGTCCAACGAAATTCATTCCGGCCTGCCGGAAATACTGTTCCACGGCTGCAGCCTCAAGGCGAACCAGGCGCATGTGCATGACGAGGGCTGCGGCAATCACGCCACGCAGGGTGCTGCCGCCGCCGGCGGCCAGCGCCGCCAGACCATGGTCGGTGGTAAACGCGTGAAGACGATCGACGTGCACTGCCATTGCGTGCTGCCGGAAACGCTGGCGATGGCCGGCCTGCGCCTGGAAGACCAGCGCGGCCCCGGCATCGGCGAAGTGGGCCTGCGCCGCATCCGCGAAATGGACGAGCAGGGCATCGACGTCGAGGCGATCAGCATCAACCCGTTCTGGTACAAGGTCGAGCGCGATGTCGCTGAAAAACTGATCAAGACGCAAAACGAGAAGCTCACCGAACTGTGCGCCGCGCATCCCGATCGTCTGGTTGGCATGGCCTCGGTCTCGCTGCAGTTCCCCGACCTCGCGATCCAGCAGCTCGAATACGCGATCAAGAAACTCGGCATGAAGGGCGTGGCGGTCGGCGGCAGTGTGGCCGGCGTGGCGTTCTCCGATCCGATGTTCCACTCGTTCTGGGCCAAGGTCGAAGAGATGGGGCAACTCGTCTTCATTCATCCGCAGGGCACGCCGGAACTGAACAAGCGTCTGGCCGGCAACGGCTGGCTCGCCAATGTGATCGGCAATCCGCTCGACACCACGATCGCGCTGTCGCACCTGATTTTCGAAGGTACGCTCGACCGCTTCCCGGATCTGAAGATCTGTTCGGCGCACGGCGGCGGTTTCCTGCCGTCCTACGCGCCGCGTTCGGACAACGGCTGCCGCGTGGCACCCGAGGAATGCAATCCGGCGGTCAAACTGAAGAAAAAGCCGACCGAATACCTGCGCCAGATGTATTTCGACTCGCTGGTGTTCACCGACGAGGCGCTGCGCCATCTCGTTGCCGAAGTCGGTTCCAGCCAGATCGTTATTGGCACCGACCATCCGATTCCGTGGTGGTCAACCTCGGTCGATCACCTGCTGAGCGCGCCGGGCTTCACTGACGAAGAACGCATCGCCATGTTGGGCGGTACCGCTTCGAAGCTGCTGGGTATTCCGCAGTTCTGAGCGAAATTTTGAAGTAACACCGCCTCACAGCGGGCAGCGGGGCAAACGTGGTTCGCGTTTGTTTCGCTGCCCGTTTTAATTCCGGCGGCCGCCGGGTTGCACACTGACGATCCAGACGGCGGGTCAGACTTTTCGTTCGGTAAAAACTTCCTTGGCGATTTCGAGCGCATCTTCGACATGCGGCCAGCCGCGGTACCAGCCGCATTGCGCAAAGGTTTCGCAGATTTCGTGCCGGGTGAGGCCGGCGTCGAGCGCGTAGCCGATCTGGCGCTTGAGCTGTTTGAAGTGCTGGCGGCACATCAGCACCGACAGCACCATCACCATGCGTTCCTTCGCCGTCAGCGGCGAGCGGTGCCAGATTTCGCCGTAGAGATAGCCGTCGACGATTTCAGCCGCGCCCGGCACCATTTCATGCGTGAGCTCTTCGCACAGATCGTGGTCGGCGCTCTCGCCCCAGTGTTTGCTGCGCAGGGCGCGACCGCGCTGCATTTTTTCCTCAAGGCTGTCGAGCCAGGGGACATCGAGCGCTATGTCCTGCGCTTTCCATTCGTCGCGTTCGCTGATGACGCGGTCGGCCATCAGCAGGGCAAACACCGAGGCCGGCACGCCGGCGTAGAACTTCAGTTCGACGAACATCGCCTTGATCTTCTGCACGCTGATGCCGAGCGTGAGGCCAACGCGGATCTGGTGCATGAGGCCGAAGTCGTGGCCGTTGACGCATTGCGCCGTGATGGTGGCGATGCTGCGCAATTGCGTGTCGAGGCCCGGCTCGCGCCAGATGCCGCCCCACATCACCTCGTTGCCGATCAGGGTGTGGTCGGGGGAAATGCGGATCATCGGGCTGGGTTTGGGCAGGTGGGCGTCGATGACGGCGCGGAATTCTTCGGCCTGCGCGGCGAGTTGTTTGGCGGTTTTCACGGCGTGTTCCTCCAGAGGGTGTGCCGTCATTCTACTGCCGCGCCAGTCGGCTTGACGAAACCGCCGGCGGGCGTGTAAACCACTGCTTCGCCCGTGCCCGGCGCGGGCGTTGCATTTGCACATTCAAACCAAAGGAGAACAACATGTTGTGGGCCATTTCCTGCGTCGACAAACCGGACACCGCCGCCATCCGCGAGAAGCACCTGCAGGCGCACCGCGAGCATCTGACCAATTCAAAGGGCATCCTGGTGCTGGCCGGCGCCACGCAAAACGACGAGGGCACCGCGGCGATCGGCAGCCTGTTCATTGTCAACGTCGGGAGCCGCGCCGAGGCTAAAAAGTTTTCGGACGGTGATGCGTTCGCGCAGAACGGCGTGTTCGCCAGCATCACCATCACGCGCATGCGCAAGGGGCAGTGGAACCCCGGGGCCTGCGAAGGCGCCTGAGCGTTTGCCGTGTGGCTCGTCGAAATGCCGGGACGACTGTTCAGGCTTTCGGCGAACCCCCGCAGATTTCGCTGCAGCGCTGCCTGGCGTAATGCAGGGCGTCGAAGCGCGAAACATTGGTCGACGTAGTGCTGCCTTTGCGCAAAATAACCGGACGTTCGCCGCGCGCCTTGAAACTTTCGTAGAGTTCCTCTGCGCGCATGCCTTTGGCCGCGTGATCGCGGAATTCGCGAAACAGAAACGAGTCGATTATGTGTTTGGCCGCCGCCATCGCCTCGTCGTAGGTGTAATACTCGGCGACGTGCCGGGCGGTGGCCTTGCCGTCGGGCAGTTTCGACAGCGCATCGATGTAAAACGACATATCCGGTCATCCCTGTGTGTGCCGCGCGCGCCGCGCGATTTTACCGCACGCGCCGGTTTTCAGCGGTTCGCCGCCGGCGCCATGCCCTTGAAGACAAGCTTCTGCATGCCGGTGCCGGTCTGCGCGATGTAGAGGTTGCCCTTCGCATCGACTTCGATGTGGTGGCCGGGCCCGATCATGCCCTTGGGCGCGACGCTGCCGACGACTTCGAGCGTCTTGCGGTCGACGATCGCGATGTCCTTGCCGGCGCCGACGTAGAGAAACTGCTGGTCGGGGTCGGGCGAAAACGCGAGATTGCGCGCGAACGCGGTGGCGGTGCGTACCAGTTGCTTGATGAACTTGCCGTCGGCAGTGAACAGTTGCACACGGCGGTTCTCGCGGTCGGCGACGTAGACCATGCCGTCTTTGGCGACGCGGATCGCATGCACGACGTTGTAGTCCGGCAGGCCCTCGCCGTCGCTGAAGTTCTTCGGGCGCACGATGTAGCAGTGGTCGATGCCGCCCGCTGGTTTGCCGAAGGCGCCCCACATGCGTTTGAAGGCGCCGGAGTTGGCGTCAAACACGATCACGCGATGGTTGCCGTAACCGTCGGCGACGTAGAGTTCATCCGTCTTCGGATTGACACGCACGTCGGCGGCACGGTGCACGTTGGCGGTGTCGCGGTCGCCCTTGCTTTGATTGCTTTTGCCGATCTGCAGAATGAATTTGCCGTCCTGCGTGAATTTCAACAGCGCGTCGTCGGCCACCGGTTTGAGCAACGCGTGGCCGGATTCCGGGCAGTTGTTGCCGCCGAGCCAGACATAGCCCTTGTAATCGATGTGGATGCCGTGCTCGCGCTGCGGCCAGTCGTAGCCGGCGCCGTCGCCGCCCCAGGCTTTGATGAAGTTGCCGGCGCCATCGAAGACGATCACCGCAGGTGCGGCCATCGCGAGGTCGGCGCCTTTGAGCGTACGCGGCCGGTGCAGCACCCAGACGTTGTCCTGCGCGTCGATGGCGATGCTCGACGGATCGCCGAGTTTCCACTGCGGTGGCATTTTCGGCCAGGCCGGATCGACTTCGAATAGCGGCAGGCTGCGCGCAGTATCGGCGGCCAGTGCGCCGTGGTTTGCATGGAAACCGGCCAGACCGGCGAACAGAATTACAGCAATCCAGAGTGTGGTGCGCGTCATGCTGGGCCCCCTGAGGTGATATTTGCCGCTATTGTTTTTGGTGTCGGCGCAATAATTCTAGCACCGCCTTCGCGGCGGGCGCGGTCCGTCGCAAAGCCGCTATGCCATAATCAAACGCCGGCTATTACGGGAGCGGCATCGATACGGAGGAAGACAATGGAAAAACCACTCGACGGGTTCAATCTGCCGGAAAAAATCGGCGAACGCATCATCGACAAACCCGAACTGCCGGCGCAGGGCCTGCTGACCGATTCGACGGTGTATACCGAGATCGTCGTCGGCGAAGGCCAGTTGAAACGCGGCACCATCGGCAAGTTCGAGGTGTTCAGCGACGAGGCTGCGCGCATCGGCGGCACCGATAAGTATGCCTCGCCGATGTCGTACCTGGCGATGGGCGTGGGTTTCTGACTACTAACCCAGGTTGCGCGGTACGCGCACATGATGAAGTTGACGGTGAAGAATGCGAAGTGTTCGGTGCGCTTTCGCAAGTTCCTCGGCGGTTCGGTGCTGAAGGGCACGGTGTTCAACCGCTGGGACGGCGTCGATACGCATCTCACGGTGGAGAGCGACGCGCCGCCGGAAAAATTGGCGCACCTGCTGAAGAACGCCAAGGCCGGCTGTTTTGCCGAAGGGCTGATCACGCAGTCGGTGCCGCTGACGAGCACCATCGAAGTCAACGGCAAGCCGTTTCATCTTGATGGCGTGACGTCTGACTGAGATTGTTTGAACTGCCGGACGGTCGCCGACCGCCCGGCATTATGTGTTTTTGTCTTTTGTGCCGAACGGAACCCGCCATGCCCAGCCTGCGTCTCCCGCCCGACCTCGACATGCACTACGAGGTCGATGACTTTACCGATCCGTGGCGCGCGGCCGAAACGGTCCTGCTGATTCACGGCAACAACGAATCGGGTTACGCCTGGTACGGCTGGGTGCCGCATCTGGCGCGCCAATACAAACTGGTGCGTCCCGATATGCGCGGCTTCGGGCAGTCGACGCCGATGCCGCGCGATTTCCCATGGACGCTCGATATCGTCATTGATGATTACTGCCGCCTGATGGATGCGCTGAAGATCGAGCGCTTTCATCTGGTCGGCGCGAAGATCGGCGGTGTCATCGGCCGCGCTTTCGCGGCGCGCCGTCCGGACCGTGTGCACACGCTGACGGTGGTGGGTTCGCCGCCGCCGGTGCGGCTCGATAACGCGACGCTGGCGGCGCGCGTGAAGGAAGTCGAAGAGCAGGGCATCGCACACTGGGCGCGGCGCAGCATGGGCAGCCGGCTGGGCACAAAATTCCCGAAAGAGGGCGCCGAGTGGTGGATCCATTACATGGGGCGCACTGCGCTCTCGACGGAAATCGGTTTCGTCGGCAGCATCAATTTTTCCGATATCAGCGAAGATGTGAAAAAAATCCAATGCCCGATGCTGGTCATCACCACTGAAGAGAGCGGTCTCGGCTCGGTGGCGCAGATGCGCGCCTGGCAGCAGCAGGTCGCGCATTCGGAACTGGTGGTGCTGAAAGGCGATTCGTTTCATGCGGCGGCGACCGATCCTGATGCGTCGGCGATGGCCGTGCGCGATTTCGTCGCGCGTTATCCGATAGGGGGCTGAGATGGCGAGCAGAGTGTACGCTTCCCGTGCCGTCATGCCCGCGCAGGCGGGCATCCAGAAGATTTTTGATTCAATACGCAAGAAAATTCCTGGGCTCCCGCTTTCGCGGGAGCGACGGAGTTTTATAGGCGAGCTACTGGTCGTGTTGGCCGCTGTTTTTTCTGTAGCTGCCTTTGCGCAGACATATCCAACCAAACCCATCCGCATTGTCGTGCCGTGGCCGCCGGGCGGCGGCACCGACGTGGTGTCGCGCACCATCGCGCAGAAAATGAACGAAACGCTCGGCCAGCCGGCGATTGTCGACAACCGCGCCGGCGCCAACGGCATCATCGGTGCCGACCAGGTGGCGAAGGCGCCGGCCGACGGCTACACGGTGCTGATCACGATCGCCTCGCACGCGATCAACCCGACGTTGTATGCGAAGCTGCCCTATGACAACGCCGATCTGCTGCCGGTCTCACTGCTGGCAGAGTATCCGTTTGTGGTCACTGTGCATCCCTCGCTGCCGTCGAAAACGCTGCGCGAGTTCATTGCCATGGCGAAGGCGCGCAGCGGCCAGCTGACCTATGCGTCATCAGGCAACGGCAGCGGGCCGCATCTGGGTATGGAACTGTTCATGAGTCAGGCCGGGATCAATATGGTGCACGTGCCGTACCGCGGTTCCGGACAGGCGATGACCGATCTGCTGTCGGGACAGGTGCAGGTCTTTCTGAATAATTTTCTTGCTGCCATGCCCATGATCAAGGCCGGCCGCCTGCGCCCGCTGGCGGTGACCAGCCGCAAGCGTTCACCCGTTGCGCCGGAGTTGCCGACGGTGATCGAATCCGGCGTGCCCGATTACGTGGTGACCGGCTGGTACGGGATGTTCGTGCCGGCGGCCACGCCCGCGCCGGTTGTCGCCACGCTGCACGCCGCCACTGTCAGGGCGCTGCGCTCGAAAGAGGTCAGTGAGCGCCTGTCCGGCGAAGCCGCTGAAATTGTCGCCGGCACGCCGCCGCAGTTTGCGGAGTTTCTCAAGGCCGAGATCGCGAAATGGGCCGGGGTCATCCGCAAGGCGAAGGTGAAGGCGGAAAATCTTTGAGCGGAACCTGCTTAATCCACGTGTCATGGCGAAAATTCCACAGCCGATGGACAGCGCCAGCCTCCGGTAGTATCGTTTGCAGGGTTGGGACGACAAAAAAATAACAAGCGTTCCATCAGGCCGGCGTCGTGGCAGTAGTTTGTGGCAATAATTCGACCGGCGAACTCAATTTCGGGGGAAATCCAGTGAAGCTTCGTATCAGTGCATGCGCATTCGCGTTGTTGGCCGTTGTCTCGGCTTCTGTTTATTCAGCCCAAGCGTTCGATCCGAAAAGTCCGATCCCGTCACCGACGGAAAAAGACTGGGTGGTGATTTCCAAACTGCCCGACTGGAGCGGCATCTGGGTGCCGATGACCAAGGACCAGGACGCGCAGATCAAAACCAATCCGACGCCGTGGACGCCGAAAGTCGCCAAATACATCGAATGGCAGGTCGAGGAAGCCAAAGTCGGCCGACCGGCACCGCTGTTTGTTGACTGCCTGCCCGAGGGCATGCCGTCGTGGATGCTGATCACGCATAACTCGATGGAAGTGCTGTTTACGCCGGGTCGCGTCACCATGTTGGGTGAATCGGACGGCAACCGCCTGCGCCGTATTTACACCGACGGGCGTCCGCATCCGAAAGACGTCGAAGAGACCTTCCACGGCCATTCGACCGGCCACTGGGAGGGCGACACGCTGGTGATCGACACCGTCGGCATTCTGCCGCAGGCGTGGGTGGCCACCGCGGAACATCTGGGCGTGCCGAACAACGGCGACATTCATGTTGCGGAACGCATCCGCGTGGATGGCAATCTGATGAAAGATGAAATGACCATTACTGCGCCAAAAGTGATGACCAAACCGTGGAAGACCGTGCGTTCCTACATCCGCACACGTAACCGCGGCCATGAAATTACCGAGGGCCAGTGCATGGGCGGCAATTTCGCGGCGAAGACTGATGAAAACGGTTTCGATATTTTCGTGCCGATCCCGCATGAGAAATACGGCAACTATCCGGCGCCGCCGAAGCAGCGTTAACAAGTTTGCAACTTTAGAAACGTAAGGAGATGACATGAAATCCATGTTCAGAAACGCAGCACTCGTATCGGCGATCGCCGGACTCGGTATCGCCGCCGTGCCGGTATCGGCGCACCACACCGCATCGATGTTCGAATCGGTGAAAACCATTCAGCTCACCGGCACCATCACCGAAGTGCGCTGGACCAACCCGCACGTCAACATCATGGTCAACGCGACGGTGAAGGCCGGCGCTGCCGAGGCGGCGTGGCTGCTCGAAATGACGAGCCCCGGCAACCTCACGCGCAACGGCTGGACGAAGACGGCGCTGAAGCCCGGCGACAAGGTGGTGCTCGATATCAATCCGCTGAAAGACGACAGCGCCAACGGCGGGCGCCTCGTCAAGGCGACGCTGGTCGACAGCGGCAAGGTCTACGACACCAACTACAAGCAGTTGGAAGCCGAAGGCCGTTACTAGACTCAATCGTCTCAAAACAAAAGGCCCGCATTGCGGGCCTTTTGTTTTTCCGGCGTCATTGGATGCGCGGAGTATTCAGGCCGCGGGCAGTTCGAGCAGACCAGCCCACCACTGGAATTTGCCGCCGAGTTCGACATCGTATTTGCGCACGAAGTCGAGTCGGCCGTCGGCGCCGATGCGAAACACGCTCAGCGCTGCGGGCACGTGACGCACCTCGTTGCCCTCGCGCACCGACATGTCAACGATGCTGGCGGCGATCAGCAGACGGCCGCTTGGGTCGATCGAGAAGGTGCGCACGTGGTAGCTGCGCGGATCGGCATTCTGGACGAGCGTCGGCTCACCGCTGGCGGGGTCGATCGAATACACCGCTATGCTGTTCTGGCCGCCGCGAAACACCTGTTTGCCATTGAATTCAACCGTGCTGTTGGCGCGATTCGACACATAGACGAAGCGGCCGTTCGGATGCACATGGATCGGCCCTGCGCTCTGCGGCAGGTGCTCGTCCTGTTTGGCTGCCAATGTGGTTTTGATGAATGCCGGCTCGGCGACGATGCTGTCGCCCTGCATGCGGTGCATGTGCAACTGGTTCTGGCGTTCGACCGAGACGTAGACCCACGGTTGCGTGCGATGAAAATCCAGATGACGCGGCCCGTAACCGAGGCCGCCGCGTCCGCCGACTGCCACCGATGCGCCGGGCGCGAGCACGCCGTCCTTGAAATTGTAGATCTTCATTGCGCCGGGGTCCTCGCCTTTGCCGTTTTCCGGATTGTTGCCGCGGGTCGGGAAATACACTGCGCGGTTCGACGGCGAAGTCAGGATCTGGTGCGCGAATATTCCGCTGTCGAGTCTGGCCGGTTGCGCGACCAATGCGCCGAGCGTGCCGTCGGCGTTGATACGGTGCACGGTGAGGCTGCTCGGATTGTTGTAGGCGGTCAGCGCATAACTGCCGCTGGCATCGACGCTGTTGTGGATCGGCCTTGCCGTCAGCGCCTGCGCGTCGCCATGCATCTGCAGATCGCCATCGGCGCCGACACGCACCGCACACAGACGATGCAGCTTGCCCGCCACCGTGGCATTGCCCGAGGCGCTGTCGCTGGTCGAAACGTAAAGATAACGGCGCGACGGGTGCGGCCACACATACTGGATGTTCGAGGGCATTGCCAGCGCGGGCCGCGGCGTCAAGGTGGCATTTTCAACATCCACGTCAAACGGCCGCAGCTGGTTGCCCACGCCCTGATAAAGAACGACGCGTTTGTTGTTGCCGCCCGCTGTTGTGGCGCAACCGAAGAGCGAGGTTGCGGTGATGCCTGCAAGCGCGGTGTTAAAGGTGCGACGGTCCATGGTGAGTTCCCGGTCAGATCAGTGGTTGAGCGATTGAAAAAAGTGTTAACGCACCATCGCGCCATACACCAGCGCAGCAAGCTGCTCGCGGTAATACTTACGGATCTCGCCCGGCCCGACCGACATGACGACGACGACCAGTTGTTCTTTTGGATCGGCCCAGAAGATGGTGCCGTTGGCACCGTTCCAGGTGTAATCACCGACCGAGCCATTGGTGGCGGCCACCCCCGGCTCGGTGCGTACGGCAACGCCGAGCCCGAAGCCGTAGCCGTCGCGGCCGGCTTCGGTGCCGGCGACGAAGTTCTTGATGTTTTTGCCGAGATGATCGGAGGTCATCAGGCGCACCGTTTTCGGGCTGAGGATGCGCGCACCGTCGAGTACGCCGCCGTTCACCAGCATCTGGCCGAAGCGGAGGTAATCGGCGGCGGTGCTGAAGGCGCACGATCCTGCGCAATCGAATTTCGGCTGCTGTTTGTAGATGCCGATCTCCTGCGGCTTGCCGCTGATTGGATCAACGGGCAGGGCCTGCGCGAGGCGGCTGCGCTTTTCCGCCGCCAGCCTGAAGGTGGTATCGCGCATGCCAAGTTTCGACCACACACGCTCGGCAGACGCTTCACCGAGCGACTTGCCCGTAATTTTTTCGACGACGAGGCCCAATACGTCGATCGAAAAGCCATAGTCCCATTGGCTGCCCGGCTGGAACAACAGGGGTGTCTTTGCCAGCGTGTCGAGAAATTCCGGGCCGTTCATGGCATAGGCCGCGGCGGCCGAGGACGCCGGAAACAGTTTGTGGATCG
Organism: Chitinophaga pinensis; assembly: GCA_943329075.2. Taxonomy (GTDB): domain Bacteria; phylum Pseudomonadota; class Gammaproteobacteria; order Burkholderiales; family SG8-41; genus PALSA-1004. The sequence goes on from CALQCM020000023.1 coordinate 63,188, forward strand.
GCGAGCCGCCGCGCGCACCGTAGGTCATGCCGGTGGTGTGGCGCATCAGATCCTGCACGAAGATCGGTTGTTTCGCCGCATCTGTTTTTACCGCGCCGCCGGCATCGACCACGCCGACCTGCATCGAGCCGAACTGCGGATAGTAGGCGGCAAGTGTCGATTTGAGCGGCAGGCGGCCTTCTTCATACAGCGTCAACGCGGTGACCACCGACAGCACCTTGGTCATTGAGGCGAGATTGAAGATGGCGTCGGTCTTCATCGGCGTGTTGGCGGCCTTATCCTGGTAACCGAGCGCCTTGTAGTAAACGAGTTTGCCTTCGCGCGCGATCGCCACTACTGCACCGGGGATGCGCTCGCGCGCGACTTCGTCGGCGTAAAAGCGGTCGATACGCTGCAGCCCCGCGACGGAGAAACCGGCTTTGGCCGGATCGGTGCGCGGCAGCGGGTCGGCGGCACCGGCGGCGTGCGCAAACAGCAGCGCGGTGGACAGGCAGGCAAGACGGCGCAGCGGCAGTTTTGAAGTGCTGTTCATGGTTTCCTCCTCGGGAAGCCGCCGGTTGTTTTGTTTTGGGCTGTGCCGGCGGTCAGTGCGGTTATGATATACGAATACGCGCTACGCACGAGGGGAAGCAATGAGAACAATTAAAGTATCGGCACTGCTGGTTGCGCTCGCCGGCGCGCTGCCGGCGCAGGCGCAGACGTTTCCGGTCAAGCCGATCCGTATCGTCACCACCGAGGCGGGCAGTGGCACCGATTTCGGCGCGCGCATGGTGGCGCAATGCATCTCGGGGCCGCTCGGCCAGCAGGTGGTGGTTGAAAACCGCGGCGGCGTGATGCCCAACGAGGTGGTGGCGAGGGCGCTGCCCGA
>CALQCM020000024.1 GCA_943329075.2 Chitinophaga pinensis
AAACTATTGTGTACCCAGCATTCCCTTATATTGACCGACTTCGCCATGCAGGTGCTCAAGAAACGACTCGGATTACGAGCATGAAAAGCCGGGGAAACATCAGGGGTTAGGGTGGGGGTGTAGCATTGAGAGCACCGTATAGAGTGTTGCACACCCCCATCCCCGCCTTCCCCCATAAAGGGGGAAGGGGTTTTTCGGAAACGTTGCGTTAACGCGTTTGCGATACGCGCGTAAAAGGAGGAATGCTATGAAAAATGCAATTCGGTTGCTGATTGTGGCGCAATTGTGTGCGGCCGCTGTGGCGTACGCACAAACCTTTCCGGACAAACCGATTCGCCTGATCGTCGGGCCCGGGCCCGATGTGCTGGCTCGCATCGTCGGCGCCAAAATGACCGACAACTGGGGGCAGCAGGTGGTGGTCGATCAACGTCCCGGCGCGGGTGGCCTGATCGCCGCCGATATGGTGTCGAAAGCGCAACCCGACGGCTACACGCTGTTGCTGACCACCGGTGCCTACACGATCAACCACACGCTGTATCCGAAGGCGCCCTACAACCTGGAAAAAGACTTTGCGCCGGTCAGTTTGCTCGCATCAATATCCTTTCTGGTGATCGTGCCGCCATCGCTGCCGGCGAAGAACCTGCAGGAATTGATCGCGCTGGCGAAAGCCAAACCGGGCACACTGAACTGCGCGCATTCCGGTCCGGGCACCACGGCCCATCTGGGTTGCGAAATGCTCAAGTCCGTGGCGAAGATCGATATTGTCTCGATTCCGTACAAAGGCACGGTGCCGGCCATCATCGACGTCGTTGCCGGGCAGGCGCAGTTGATGTTTGCCGTGATGCAGGGCGGGTTGCCGCAGGTCAAGGCGGGTAAGTTGCGCGCGGTCGCCATTACCGGCAAGAAGCGCCATCCTGCGATCGCGGACGTGCCAACGATCACGGAGGCTGGCTATGGCGGTGCTGATTTCGTCACCTGGAACGGCATCCACATTCCGGTGAAAACACCGAAAGCCGTCGTCGCGAAACTCAACGCCGAGTTCGACCGTATTCTCAAGTTGCAGGACGTTAAGGACCGCATGTTTGATCTCGGTCTCGACGCTGTCGGCGGCAGTGCGGAATCGTTCGGCGAATTCGTCAAGGAAGACATCGCGCGCTGGGCGAAAGTCATCAAGGAAGCCGGCGTCAAAGCGGAGCAGTAACGCAGTTCACGAAACCGAGGGGGCAAGACTATGGCAGAGGTTGGTGGATACACGATCGTGCGCAAGGCGGACATCGCGTGGGAAGACCGCAAGAACGTCGACGGCTGGCCGAGCCGCGCCGGCATGTACTACGATGACCGCGAAAACGAATTGTGCATGCGGCTGATCGATTACCCGGTGGGCTCCGTCGAGCCGCGCCACACGCATCCGGGCGCGCATGCGACGACGCTGCTCAAACACAGTGCAGTGGTCGACGGCATCCAATTGAAACCGCTCGATGTCGTGCTGGGCCCCAGCAACGAGCCGCATGGCCCGCTCGATTACCGCGATAGCTGCCAGCTCTTCAGTGTGTTCGTCGGCAGCTTTTACCACAGCGAAGTCGAAAAACTCGGCAGCGAAAAACATTACCGCCTGATCCAGTCCGACGCCATCGCCTGGACGCAGGCGGGCACCGGCATCGAGGAGAAGGTGCTGGTCGATCGCGGCGTTGGCAAACTGTTGTTGAAAGCGGTACGTTTTGCAGCGGGCACGATGTTCGTCAATCCGCCGATGATTTGCGCTTTGATTGCCTTCGGCAGCGCCGAGGTCGGCGGCGAGACACTCGGCGAATGGGACTTCATTTACGTCAAGCGCGGTAGCCAGCATGCGCCCATTACGATGCCGGCCGGTGCGACGCTGCTGACGGTTGCATTGCAATAAAGAATTCATACGGAGGTTGCAAACATGAATGACGGAATCAAACCGGTCCGCCGCGTGGTGACCGGAGTCGATGCGCAGGGCCGCTCGAAAGTGCTGATCGACAGCGCGGCACCGGGCGTCAAGGCCAACACCTTCAAGCAGGGCACGGGCATGACCGACATCTGGTTGTGGGACCAGTGTCCGGTGCCGTTGTCGGGTGATCGCGACGACGGCAATGTCGAGTTTCACTTCGAGCCGCCGGATACCGGCGGGCGCCTGCGCATTGTGCAGTCGGATTGCAAGCCGCCGGTCTACGATGCGACGACAGACAAATTCATCACCGCGGAACATGCGCCGAATAAAACGCCGGGCGGCACCTGGGAGCGCGGCAAACAAAACCTGTACAACACCCGTATCCACAAATCGGAAACCGTCGACTACGGCATCATGCTGTGGGGAGAACGCGTGCTGGTGACCGACGCCGGCGAACACGTGCTGACGCCGGGCGACGTCGTGGTGCAGGTCGGCAGCTGGCACCAGTGGTCGGACCGCAATATCGGCAGCCAGATGGCCTTCGTCATGATGGCCGCGCCGCTGGATGAGTAGAAAAAAAGTCATTGCCACAGAGCACGCAGAGATCACAGAGTGCATCGTTGCAAGCGATGTGATCCGCGAGCCAGGCAATCTCTGTGAACGCTGTGCTTTCTGTGGCTGAATTTGAATTTTTGGGGAATTGCAATGGCAGATAACATCAAACCAGTTCGCCGCCTCGTCGTCATCGACGAAAACGACAAATCGAAAGCCATCGCTGATGGTCCGTCGCCTGACGTGCGCACCGACCCGGCGCGTCCGGGGTTTTTATCGACCCGCATCTGGGTGACTGACCGCACGCCGGCGCGCATCAAGGGCGTGCGCGAAACGCTGCATATGCCGCACACGCTGGAGCCGCCGCCGGGCGGTTCGGTGTGCCGTGTCATGACGTTTCCGCCGGACGATGTTTACAAAGGCAAGGTTGGCGCCAAGGAAGTGCAGGCGTACTTTGCAGCCATGGGTTCGCCCGGCGCTTCGACGTATTCACCGAAAGCGCTCCATCCCTATATGCAGAAAACGCGCACGCTGGATTTCGCGCTGATCATCGAAGGCGAGATCACGCTGGTGCTGGACCTTGAGGAAGTGCAGTTGAAGGCGGGCGACACGGTGGTGCTGCGCGGGGTCAATCACGCGTGGAGCAACCGTTCAGTCCATCCATGCACGGTTGCCTTTTCGTCGCACGACGGATGCTACTGATCGGGCTTGAGGCCGGCGGCCTTGACGACTTCGTTGTACTTGGCCTGCTCGTTGAGGACCATGCGGCGGAATTCGGCGGGCGTGTTGCCGGCAATCACGCTGGCCTGTTCGGCGAAGGCGTCGCGGACATCGGCGCGCGCCAGCACCTTGAGCAGCGCGTTGCGCAATTTTTCGCGCACCGTTGCCGGCGTGCCTTTGGGCGCGATAAAACCGAACCAGCCGCTGTAATCGTAGCCGGGGATGCTCTCGGCGATGGCCGGCAGGTCGCCCAGCAGCGGCGTGCGTTTGGGCAGGCTGTGGCCGAGCGCGCGCAGGCGACCGGTTTTCACCAGCGGCCAGACCGAGGGTGCGGGTGTCAGCGTCCATTGCGCTTCGCCGGTCGTCACCGCGGCGACCGGTGCGGTGCTGCCGCGGTAGGGCGCATGCGTGGCGGGAAATTTTCCCATTGTGTAGAGCAGGGCGCCGGCCAGATGGTTCTGCGAGCCGGAGCCGCCGGAGGCCATCTTCACCTGCGTCTGCGCCTTGCTCCAGGTAACGAGGTCAGCAACGCTTTGCAGCGGCAGCGCCGGCGTCACCACCAGCAGGTTAGGCGTGATCGAGAAGAGCGAAATGAATTCGAAATCGTCGAGTATCGACTTCGCATCTTTGCGGTAGATCAGCGGTGCGATGGCAAGCGAGGCGGTCGCAGCACTGTTCAAGGTATAGCCGTCGGCGGCCGCTTTCATGCCCAGATCCATGCCGTAAGCGGTGCCGGCGCCAGGGCGGCTGTCGATGCGGTTGTCGACGACCATCGGCTGGCCGAGTTCGGCTCCGAGCCGTGTGGTGACAATGCGCGTCAGCACGTCAACGCCGCTGTTCGGCACGTTGGCAACGATCACGCGGACCGGCCGCAGCGGATAATCGGCGGCGCTGGCATGGAATACGCACAGCGCGAGTGCGCCACACCACAATTGGCCTGCCATGACGGTTTCTTTCCTGAGTTCGTATGGGGGCGCAATTCTGGCGCCTCCGCACAGTTACGGCAAGCGCGCGCCGCGCGGTTGAATCCGTGCAGTGCGTTTGTTAGCATCGAAGGCCAGGTGAACGGTTCATTCTGCGTTCGCGCACATGCGTCAAAAAAATCAAATCAACGCGCGTTGCCTGAACGCGTTATCGACAGAAGGGGAGTTTTATGCCGAAAATGACTGGTATGCGGTTTATCGCCGAAGCGATTCGCGGCTATGGCGTCACGCATGTGTTCTACGTGCCGCAAATGCTGCTCGAAACGCTGGTGGCAATGGAAGGCTGGGGCATCAAGCGCGTGATGACGCATGGCGAGAAGGCCGCGGCCTACATGGCCGACGGTTATGCGCGCGCCGCGCTGAAGCCCGGCGTCTGCATGGCGCAGCACGTCGGCGGATCGAATCTGGCGGCCGGTTTGAAGGATGCCTACCTGGCATGCTCGCCGGTGATTGCGCTGACCGGCGGTCCGGCGCCGCTGGCGCGCCACCGCCACGCCTATCAGGAGATCGAGGATTACACGCAGTTCGAACACACCACCAAATTCAACGCACACGTCGATGCGGTCGATCGTCTGCCCGATCTGATGCGGCAGGCGTTCCGTGAAGCGACCACCGGTTGCCCGGGCCCCGTGCATCTGGAGATGCGTGGCCACCATGCGGAAGTCGCTCATGCGGAAGCCGATCTCAATCTGATCGTCGAAGACCGCTACAAACAGATGCCGCCGTTCCGTCCTGCGGGCGATCCGGTGCAGGTCGAGGCGGCGGTGAAGCTGCTGGAAGCAGCCGAGCGGCCGATCATCGTTGCCGGCGGCGGTGTGGTGTGGTCGCGCGCGCAGGCTGAAGTCGTGGCCTTGGCCGAGAAGTTGTCGATTCCGGTGGCGACTTCGTTGAACGCCAAAGGCGCGATACTCGACACGCACGCCTTGTCGGTCGGCGTGGTCGGCACCTATTCGCGCACCTCGGCCAACAAGTCGGTGGGTGAAGCCGATCTGGTGTTTTTCATCGGCAGCCACACCGGGGGCCAGGTTACGGCGCGCTGGCAGGTGCCGAAAATCGGCACGCGCGTGATCCATCTCGATATCGATGCGACGGAAATCGGTCGCAACTATCCGACTGAGCTCGCCTTGCTCGGTGACGCAAAAACGGTGTTGCAGCAGATGCTCGCCGTCGGCGGCGGCAAAAACAAACACGCAGGGTGGCTCAAGCGTGTGGACGAACTGAAGAAGGAATTCCGCGACGCCGTGGCGGAGAACGTCAATTCAGACGCGGTGCCGATGCGTCCGGAACGGGTCTGCCGCGAGATCACCGAGGCGCTGCCGGCGAACGGCGTGGTGGTCTGCGACACCGGCCACTCGGGCATCTGGGCCGGCACCATGATCGATTTCACCAAACCCGGACAACGCCTGATCCGCTGTGCGGGTTCGCTCGGCTGGGGTTTCCCCGGTGCGCTGGGCGTCAAATGCGGTGTGCCCGATCAAACAGTAATCTGCTTCTCGGGCGACGGCGGCTTTTACTATCACCTGGCCGAACTCGAAACCGCGGCACGTTACGGCATCAACCTGATCGTCGTGGTAAACAACAACGCCGCGCTCAATCAGGAGATTCCGCATTTCGACAAGGCCTATGGCGGTGACCCGGACGAACGCGGTCACGAAATGTGGGGTTTCAACAAGATGAACTTCGCGAAGGTCGCCGAGGCGATGGGCGTGATGGGCATCCGTGCTGAAACGCCGGCCGAGGTGAAGGCCGCGCTGGCGACGGCGCTCAAGGCGAACAAGCCTGTCGTCATCGACGCGGTCACCTACCATCGCGCATTCGCACCGAAAACGTGGACCGGTTCGGCCGCCGCGGGACATTAACCAACCAATCAGGACAGTTGACCATGAGTGAAGACATTTCGATTGATTTGACCGCGCCGGGTTCGGAGCGCGTCGCCGAAGGCGAACTGCCGTTCGAGACCATTGCCACCGGCGTTGTGTTCGGTGAAGGCCCGGTCTGGGACAAGCGAACCAAGCAGTTCTTTTTTACCGACATCTGCGGCAATACCATTTACAAATGGAAGCCCGGTGTCGGCAAGGAAGTGGTGCTGACGCCGAGCGACAAGGCCAACGGCATGTGCTTCGATCTCGAAGGCCGGCTGGTGGTGGCCGGTTGGGGCGGGCGCACGGTGTGGCGTTTTGAAAAAGACGGCTCGTTGAAAACGCTCGCTTCGCACTATCAGGGCAAAAAGATCAACAGCCCGAACGACATCGTCGTGCGCGATGACGGCCAGATCTATTTCACGGATTCGCCCGGCGGCATGTTGAATGTCGGCATGGTCGGCAGCGACCTGCAGAAGTATCTCGACATCCAGGGCGTCTATCGCATCGCCAACGACGGCTCACTGCATCTGGTCACCGACGACTTCGTATATCCGAACGGCTTGTGCTTCTCGCCCGACGAGAAAGTCCTTTACGTCAATTGCAGCCGCGAGCGCGTCATTCGTGCCTACGACGTCAGCGCGGACGGCAGCTGTGGGCCCGGCCGCCTGTTCTATAAATATACGCATCCCGATCACGGCAATCCCGACGGTTTGAAGTGCGACGTCGAAGGCAACGTCTATTGCACCGGTCCCGGCGGCGTCTGGGTGCACAAACCCGACGGTTCGGTGTTGCTGCGCTTGAAACTGAAAGGCCACGCCACCAACATCGGTTTCGGCGACGACGACTGGTGTTCGCTTTACATCACGATGATCGGTTCGGTCACCCGCACGCGCCTGAAGATTCCCGGCGTTGCCGCACGCTAAAGAAAAGGACATAGACATGACTTGGAAATTCGATCTGGTTGCCGGCCCGTTCAAAGGGCGCACCGGCGGTCTCGCCTGGAACGGCATGGAGATGCTGTGCAGCGTCGTGCTCGAAGAGCGCATCGTCAAATACAACCCTAAGACCAACACGACTGATAACTTCCGCAAATACAATGGCCGTACCAATGGCATCGCAGTGGCGGCGGACGGTTCGGTGTTCGGCGCGCAGGAAGGCGGCCGCCGCGTGATCCAGTTTTGCCCGGACGGCTCAACCGCGCCGACCAACGATCTGGTCGACGGCAAACATCACAACCAGCCGGTTGATGTCGCCGTCGACAGCAAGGGCCGCGTCTGGATTGCCGATCCGTGGAATCTGCAAACGCCGTACGGCCCGGCGATTTATCCCTTCCTTGATCACGCCTCGGTACTGCGGCTTGAGCGCGACGAACGGCGTGCGTGGAAATTGAAACGCATGACCACCGATACCAAAGGCCCGCGTTCGATCCTGCTCTCGGCCGATGAGAAAACGCTCTACGTCGCCGACGGCGACATGGACAAAGACGGCGGCCCTTGCACCCTGCGTGCCTACCCGGTTGAGGCCGATGGCAGCCTTGGCAAGGTCAGTGTGCTGCATACCTTTGCGGCGGGGCAGCGCGGCATCGAGGGTATGTGCCTCGACAGCGAGGGCAATATCGTCGCCTGTACCGGCTGGAAGAAAAACGGGCCGGGCCCGATGCTCACGGTGTTTTCGAACACCGGCGCGGTGGTCGTATCGGTGCCGGCGCCCGCCGACCTGCCGATGCGTTGCGCCTTCGGCGACGACGGCCTCGGCAGTCTCTACGTGACGACCGGCGAGGGCCAGTTGTTCCGTTGCAGAGACAGCGGTCGCAAAGGCGTTAAAAAAGCATAAACGCCACGCCTTGCCGGCGGCCTAAACGGTCGCCGGCAATCATGTTGTTGACGCATCGGAGGAGACGGGCTGATGAGACAAGTGAAATACGCATTGAGTTGCACCGTTGCTGCCGCAGTCATCGCGGCTGCAGCGATGCCCGCCTGGGCCGCCGAAGCGGCGAAAAACTATCCGTCCAAACCGGTGCGCATCATCATCATGAGTTCGCCGGCTTCGGGGCCGGATATATTGGGCCGCTTGATCGGCGTCAAACTGGGCGAAATCTGGAAGCAGCAATTCGTCGTCGATAACCGTGCCGGTGCGAGCGGCAATATCGGCGCCGAGATCGCCGCCAATTCGGCACCTGATGGCTACACGCTGTTGATGGTCACCTCACAGGCAGCCATTGTGACAGCGATGTTCGACAAGCTGAGCTACAACCTCGTCAAGGATTTCACCCCAATCAGTTATCTCGCTACGACGCCTTTCATCATGGTGGTGAACCCGTCGGTGCCGGCGGCGTCGGTGAAAGACCTGGTTGCGCTGGCGAAAGGCAAACCGGGTGAACTGAAATACGGCTCAGGCGGCTCCGGTTCGCCGCCGCACCTTGCTGCAGAGGTGTTCAAGTCGATGAGCGGCACCGACCTGCTGCACGTGCCATACAAATCGGTGAGCCCGGCACTGACCGACACGATCTCCGGCCAGATCCAGATGACGATTTCAGTGGTGCCGATGGTGATGCCGACAGTGAAGTCGGGCAAGGTGCGCGCACTCGGTGTGACCAGCCAGCAACGCACGCCGCTGGCGCCCGAGATACCGGCGATTGCCGAATTCGTGCCGGGCTTCGAAGCGATCGGCTGGTATGGGCTGGTGGCACCGGCGAAAACGCCGCCGGAAATCGTTGCCAAACTCAACGCCGAACTGGTCAAACTGATGGGCAGCACGGAATTCCGCGAGCGCCTGTCGACCATGGGGGCGACGCCGACAGGCACCAGCGCGCAGGAATTCGGCAAACACATTGTCAGCGAGATCGACAAGGCGCGGCGCATCATCAAGACCGCCGGCGTCAAACCGGATTGAATGTAGGGTGCGCATTGCGCACGCGTTTGGACGGAGATTGGTGCGCGGTGCGCACCCTACGTATTGCATGAAACAGAAGCCAAGGAGCGTTTAGATGGACATGGATAGAGTAGCCCCCGGACTCGAACGGCTCGTCGACAAAGACGCGCCGCTGGACCGGATTTCGTATGGCACCACGTTTGCCGAAGGGCCGGTGTGGGACCGCCGCAACAAACAGTTGTTCTGGGTGGACATCATCGGCAACACCATCTGGAAGTGGAAACCCGGCGTCGGCCGCGAAGTGGTGCTGCGGCCGTCGGGACACGCCAACGGCATGACCTTCGACAAAGAGGGCCGCCTCGTTGTCGCCGGCTGGTCGCTGCGCACGATCTGGCGTTTTGAACACGACGGCAGCATCACGACCATTGCCAGCAATTACAAGGGCAAGAAGTTCAACAGCCCTAACGACATTGTCGTGCATTCGAGCGGTGCGACCTACTGGACGGATTCCGCCGGTGGGCTGGTGATTCCCGGTATGGTGGCCGAGGACTGCCAGCGTTATCTCGACGTGCAGGGCGTGTTCCGCCTTTCACCCGACGGCAAGAAGGTTACGCTGCCGATTGCGGATTGCACCTATCCGAACGGTCTGTGTTTTTCGCCCGACGAAAAAATTCTCTACGTCAACGACAGCCGGCTGGGCCTCATCCGCGCCTTCAGGATGAACGAAGACGGCAGCTGCGGTCCGGGCAAGCTTTTCCACACCATGCAGGGCGACGAGGCGGGTGTCGCCGATGGCATGAAATGCGATGTCGAGGGCAACGTCTATTGCACCGGCCCGAACGGCGTGCACATCATCGATCCGAAGGGGCGCCTGCTTGGGCGTCTGAAGGTTCCCGGCCACAGCACGAACATGGCGTGGGGTGATGACGACTGGTGTTCGCTCTATGTGACGACTTATAACTCGGTATATCGCACGCGGGTGAAAGTGCCCGGCGTGGCGGTGTGGTAACGCGAAGGCAGACGACAATGACCTGGAAATTTGAAAAAGTGGCAGGCCCTTACAAAGGGCCCAACAGCGGACTGGCGTGGGATGGCGGCGGCATGTTGTTCAGCCTCGTCGAAGAGGGGCGCATCCTGCGCTTCGATCCGAAGGCGAAAAAGACGACCGAGTTCCGCAAGTATACAAACCGCATCACCGGCCTGGGCTTCGGCCCCAAGGGCGAACTCTACGGCGGGCAGGAAGGCGGACGCCGCGTCATCGAGTTTTTGTCCGACGGCTCGGCACGGCCGCTGGGCACGCGTATCGACGGGCGCCTCCATAACTTTCCGAACGACCTGACCGTCGATGCGAAAGGGCGCATCTGGTTTGCCGATCCGCACAGCACGATCTACGCCTTCGGGCCGCAGATTTTTCCGCAGCTCGAGCACGCCTCGGTACTGCGTCTCGAACGCGATGAACGCCGCGCCTGGACCATCAAGCGCATTACCTTTGATACGGCGGCACCGCGCGCGGTGGCGCTGTCGGCGGACGAAAAAACACTCTATGTGGCCGAAGGCGATAACAAGAGTGCATCGCGCGAATTGCGTGCCTATCCGGTGAAGGACGACGGCAGCGTCGGACCCCACAGGGTTCTGCACGTGTTCGGCAGCGATCACCAGGGCGCGCATCGCGGCATCGAGGGCATGTGTCTGGACAGCGACGGCAACATCATCGCCTGCGCCGGTTCGAAACACGCCGGCCCCGGTCCGCTGGTGTATGTGATTTCGCCGGCCGGCATGGTGCTCGCAACGCATAGGGTGCCCGGTGATCTGCCGGTGCGCTGCGCGTTTGGCGACAACGATCTGTCCAGCCTGTACGTGACGACGGGCGAGGGCATGCTCTATCGCGCCAAAGCAACGGGGCGCCGCGGCATTAAACGTTAAGTTGAAATCATAGAGTGGTCCAAATCAAAAACGTCATCCCCGCCAAAGCGGGTATCCCCTTCCCCCGCCTGCGGGGGAAGGCAGGATAGGGGCATTGGGCGTTTGCATCCGCGACAATGGAATAATCCTGGGCTCCCGCCTTCGCGGGAGCGACGGTGTGAGAGGCGAAGCCATGATTAGCAGTTGGATATTGAACGCCGCGGTCGCGGCAACCTGCGCTACCGCGGTGATCGCACAGGCGGCCTCCGTGGATGACGCGAAATCATTTCCCAACCGGCCGATGCGCATCATCGTCGGTCCGGGGCCGGATATCGTCGGCCGGCTGGTCGGCCAGAAACTGACCGAGGCCTGGGGGCAGCAGGTGATCGTCGAAACCCGTCCCGGCGGCGGAGGGGCGATTGCCGGCGAGATGGTGGCGAAGGCCACGCCCGACGGCTACACCCTGCTGCTGTCGAGTGCGGCATACACGATCAATGCGGTGATGCAGCCGGGTTCCTTCGATCTGGTGAAGGAGTTTTCGCCGGTGGTGTTCTGCGCCTCGGCGCCCTTTGTATTGCTGGTGCACGCCTCGGTACCGGCTAAAACAGTGCAGGAACTCGTGGCGCTGGCAAAAGCCAAACCAGGCTCCTTGTACTATTCCTCCTCGGGCAACGGCACGCCGCCGCATCTGGCCGGAGAACTGTTCAAATCGATGGCGGGCGTGAACATCGTGCACGTGCCTTACAAAAATGCCGCACCCGCGCTGATCGATGTGGTGGCAGGGCAGGTGCAGATGATGTTTGCCATCACCTCGATCGGCTTGCCGCAGGCGCAGATTGGCAAGGTGCGCGGGCTGGGCGTTTCCAGCGCGCAGCGCACACCGCTGGCACCGGCGCTGCCGACGCTCGCCGAATCCGGCTTGCCCGGCTACGAAGTGATAGGCTGGAACGGCCTCATCGCCCCGGCCGGCACGCCGCGTGCCATCGTCGCCAAGATCAATGCCGAGGCCTCGCGCGCGCTCAAGCAGCCGGATCTGATGCAACGTTTGTCCGGCGCCTACTATGACAGCGCGGCGGCCAACACGCCGGAAGAATTCGCGACCTATATCCGCCAGGAAATCGCGAAGTGGGCGAAGCTGGTGAAGGAAACCGGCGCCAAAGTCGATTGACGGGGCGTTGAAAATGATACGCCTTCGTTAATGCCGTCATTCCCGCGCAAGCGGGAATCCAGTATGTCATTGCCTGCATTGAGGGCTAAAATTCGCGGGCTCCCGCTTGCGCGGGAGCGACGGGCGTTTTTTCGTGGCGGGCAAGAACAGCACTGAATTTCTGAGAGGTCAGCAGCATGGCAACCAGCACCAGCAGCGGACGCGACCTACTGCGCAGCCGCATTCCATTGACGGTCATCACGGGTTTTCTCGGCAGCGGCAAGACCACGCTGCTCAATGCATTGCTGGCGACGCCGCAGGCGGCGAACACGGCGGTCATCATCAACGAATACGGCGAGGTCGGCGTCGACCACGACCTGGTGCAGAACATCGCCGAATCGGTGACGCTGCTCGACAACGGCTGCGTCTGCTGCGTGGTGCGCGGCGACCTTGAGACTGCATTGCGTGAAATGTTTCTGGCGCGGCGTGCCGGCCAGATGGCCAATTTTGAGCGCGTCATTCTTGAAACGACCGGGCTCGCCGATCCGGCGCCGGTGATGCAGGCGATCAGCAATGACGCCACACTCACCGAGCTGTACCGGCTGGATGGCGTGATCACGCTGGTTGACGGTGCGCAGGGCTCGACGCAACTGACGCACACGGTCGAGGCGGTGAAACAGGCGGCCGTGGCTGACCGCATTGTCATCACCAAATCGGATCTCGCCGACAAAGCGACGATCGACACGCTGATTGCGGAACTCAAGGATATCAACCCGACGGCAGGTATCACCTGTGCCGACAAGGGCGTGGTCGCGCCCGACCTGTTGCTGTCGGTGGGCATCGACCGCGCGCGCATCGCGCCGGAAGTGGTGGACCGCTGGCTGGGGCCGGCGGATGCAGCTCATGAGCATGAACATCACGCACACGGCCACACGCACAATATCGTCACCTTCACGCTGTGGTTCGACAAACCGTTCAAACGGTCGACCTTCGAGCGCTGCGTCGAGCTGCTGACCTCGCTGCGCGGTGCCGACCTGCTGCGTGTCAAAGGCCTCGTCAATGTCGAAGATGAGGCGGGCCCGGTGGTGATTCAGGGGGTGCAGCATCTGTTTCATCCGCCGGTAACGCTGGCCGAATGGCCGAGCGCTGAGCGACGTTCGCGGCTGGTCTTCATCACACGCGGCATCCAGCGCGAGACCATCGCCAACCTGTTCGCCGCGGTCACTGCGCTGGGCTAAGGCGGATGCGCGCGGCGGTTTCGTTGCTTCTGGTGGCGACCGTCATGCCGGCGGTGGTGTCGGCACAGACGTTTCCGGCGAAGTCGATCCGCATCATCGTGCCTTTCACGCCGGGCGGCCCCAACGATATCCTGGCGCGCATGATCGGCCAGCGTTACACCGCGGCATGGGGACAGCAGACCGTCGTCGATAACCGCCCCGGTGGCGGCACCGTGATCGGCACCGACATTGTTGCCAAGGCGCCGGCTGACGGCCACACGCTGCTGATGGTGTCGACGAGCCACGCGGCCAATCCCAGCCTGATGCCGAAACTGCCCTTCGATACGCTGCGCGATTTTGTTGCGGTCGGGCAGGCGGTATCTTCGCCCAATGTGCTGGTGGTGCATCCGTCTGTGCCGGCGCAGACGACCGGCGATTTGATCGCAATTGCGAAGGCGCGACCGGGGCAGATTACTTTTGCTTCCGGCGGCAGCGGCGCGGCGACGCATCTCGCGGGTGAGTTGCTGAAAATCATGGCCGGCGTCGAGATGACGCATATCCCCTATAAAGGCGCGGGGCCGGCGACCATCGATTTGATCAGCGGGCAGGTGACCTGGATGTTCGGCACCATCCTGCCGACCATTCCGCATGTGCGCGCCGGCAAACTGCGCGCACTCGCCGTCAGCGGCAAACAACGTGCCGCGGTGTTGCCCGAGGTGCCGACGGTGGCCGAGCAGGTGGCGGGCTTTGAGGCGAGTTCCTGGTATGGCGTGTTCGCGCCGGCCGGCACGCCGGCGGACGTCATCGCAAAACTGAATCAGGAAATGGTGCGCGCCCTGACGCCGCCTGAAGTGCGCCAGCGGCTGGCCATTGAAGGCACCGAAGTCGTCGCCGGCAATCCGGAAGAGTTTATGAACCTGTTCCGTGCAGAAGTGGCGAAATGGGCGCGCGTCGTCAAACAGGCGGGGATCCGGCTCGAGTGAACGGACACGGCAGAATCGGTCGCCTTGACCGGGGGAGCATGCAATGAGCATAGGACTGAGAAATTCCGCAACACAATGGGGCGCGCTGGCGAAGAGTTTCCACTGGGCGGGGGCCGCGCTGACGATATTTCTGCTTGCGTTCGGCTGGTGGATGATCCATCTCGGCGAACGTGCCGAGCGCCTGGCGAACTTTGGTATTCACGCTGGTATCGGCTATGACCTGCTGCTATTAATTGCGCTGCGCCTGTGCTGGCGTGCGATCGATCGCGGCCCGGCGTTGCCGGCGGATTTTCTGCGCTGGGAACGCGCGGCGACCCATCTGGGACACACGCTGCTCTATGTTCTGCTGCTTGCGGTGTCGGTGACCGGCTGGCTGATCGTCAGCAGCGCGCGACGGCCGATCGACGCCTCTTTGCTGGGATTCATTCCGGTGCCGTTACTGGAGCGTGCCGGCGACAAGGCTTTTCACGATCTCGCCGAAGACATTCACCGCGTTTTGTCCTACACGCTGCTGGTCCTGGTGATAGTGCACGTGGTGGCGGCACTGCGTCATCATTACGTGAAGAAGAACGACATTCTGCGCCGCATGATGTAATGCAAAACGGCCGCGCCACGCAGGTTATGCGTTGCGCGGCCGTCGTGCGGTCAGGCCCGCCTTATTGCATCGGCGAGAACGCTGCCGGCAGCATGATCTTGTTTTCCTGCGCGAGCAGGCGGTAGGCGCGGCCGCCTTCCTTCTTGGCCTTGGCCGACGGCGGCCAGTTGCCGGTGGCGACCATTTTCTTGCGCGTCTCGTCGCGCTGGTTGAGGTCTTTGTAGGGCCAGATGTGCACAAATTTGTTGAGGCCGCCCAATTCCGAATACCAGATGGCGCCGACCGGCGTCACCTTGACGCGTTCCTCAATGGCGTTTTCCCAGGCCTTCATGATCACCGGCAGTTCGCCCGCTTCATAGGTGTAGGTGCGCATTTCGTAGAAAGGACCGAGATTGCCCGGCTTCAGTTCCGGCGAGATCGCAAACGGAATGAAGATGTCGGATTTCTGTTCGAGCAGGAATTCACCGATCTTCGGCGGCCACACGCCGCGCTTGATCGCCTCGGCGCGGATCTGTTCGCGTTCGGCGAGATCTTTGTACGGCCAGACGTGGATGATCTGGTTGAGCGGACCGATTTCGGTGTGCCAGAACGCCGCCATCGGCGACAACGCCTTGCGCGCCTCGTAGGCTTCGCCGAAACGTTTCTCGACTTCGGGCACGCTGCCGGGCTTGCAGTTATAGGTTCTGACTTCGTAAATCATGATCTGTCCTCTCTGGTTGACGCTTGATGAATGAACTGCAGGTTGAGAATTCATGTTCCCGCCGGCCGCACCCGGTATTGCGTGCAGTGGCGGCGGGGAAGCGGTAATCTATCCTGAATCCAGAATCTTGAACAGTGATGAACTGGAAAAGACGATATCCACGCGAGGAGGGTTTATGAGGAACGATTCGATCACGCTGGCGGTGACGCTGGCCGCTGCGGTGCTGGTGGTTGCATTGCCCGCCGGGGCGCAACGCTATCCGGTGAAGCCGATCAGAATGGTGATCGGTTACGCGCCCGGCGGCGGCACCGATATCATGGGCCGTCTGATCGCGCAGCAGATCACTGAAGCGACCGGCCAGCAGGTCATTGTCGAGAACCGTGCCGGCGCCGCGCAGAACGTGGCGGCCGAATATTTCATCCGCCAGCCGGCCGATGGCTACAACCTGTTCATGAGTTCGGCGGCACTCGGCGTCAACGTCAGCCTTTATCCGAAACTCAATTACGACGCGGTGAAGGACTTCGTGCCGGTTGCATTGTTTGCCACCAGCCCGAACCTGCTGCTGGTGCATCCTTCCTATCCGGCGAAAACCGTGCGCGAGTTCATTGCGGTGGCGAAAAAAAATCCGGGCAAACTGAATTTTTCTTCGTCGGGCAGCGGCAGCACGCAACATCTTTCCGGCGAAATGTTGAAGCTCATGCTGGGCGTCGACATGACGCACATCCCATACAAGGGCAGCGCGCCGTCGATGACGGCGCTGGCCAGCGGCGAGGTCGATTTTTCGTTCAACAATATTCCGGCCTCACAGCCGTTGATGACGCCGGGCCGCATCCACGCGCTGGCTATTACCAGTGCAAAACGTTCGCCACTGCTGCCGCAACTGCCAACCATGGTCGAAGGCGGACTGCCGGGGTTTGTCACCGAAACCTGGTACGGGGTTTTGTTTCCGGCCGGCACGCCGGACGACATCGTCAATACGATGAACGCCGTGGTAGTCAAAGCCGTGCAGAAGGAGGAATTTCGCGCGAGGCTGGCGCAACTGGGTGCCGATCCGATTGCCGATTCGCCGGATTACTTTCGCAAGGCGCTGGCGTCGGAAATCGAGCGTTGGGGGAAAGTGGTGCGCGCCTCGAAGGCGAAGCCGGAGTAAACGCCGCGCATGTTTATGCAGGGAATTTCGGCGTTTTTAAACCTGCGTCAATTGTCGCCGGCAAGCGCAGCGGCGCTTGGAAGCTGAGCGGCCCGCCGGTATAATTCAGGCTGAATTTCCGCTGGTAAATCAGGCACGGGAAGCAACTGTGCCAGCGTCCGGCGACCGGACAAATCCCACGGCATTCTGAAATGCGTTCGCTGCAGGCGCGGCGGCCCGTTACGGCGTCGTGTTCGCCGCATCATCAATCGAGAGGAGCATCATGAAGATCTGGTGGCAGAGCAGCACCCCCATTCACCGTTTGCACGATTACCGCAATGCGCTGACCGCGCACCTGGACAGCGTCAAACGGCCCGATACTGAAATTCATATCAACGGCGTCGATGACGGCTCGATGGACCTGCATTACAACGCGGTGGTTGCCATCAACAGCTACGGCCCGGGCGGTGTCTTGAACAAGATCATGCAGGCCGCAGACCAGGGCTACGATGCGGTTGCCATCGGCTGCTTTCTTGATCCGGCGATGCAGGAAGCGCGCGAAGTGGTGCCGATTCCGGTGATGGGCCTCGGCGAAGCGTCGATGCTGGCCGCCTGCATGTACGGCGCGAAGTTTTCCGGTGTGGCTTTCCACAAGAAGCAGTCGCAGTACTACGACCGCAAGGCCTTTGAATACGGCTTGAAAGATCGCCACGTGCCGTTCGGCGATCTCGGCATCGATTTCAATGAGGTGCAGAAGGGCTTCACCGATCCGGGTGCAATGACCGAACGTTTCGTCAAGGAATGCAAACGGCTGGCCGCGCAGGGTGCAGAAGTCATTCTTGCCGCCTGTGCGACGGTCAACTCGATCATCCGCCGCGAGAAGATCAATGAAGTCGACGGCGTGCTGATCATGGATTGCAACGCCGTACTGCTGAAAACGGCCGAAGGCATGGGCGATCTCTACAAGTCGATCGGCCTGCAGGCGAGCCGTCGTTTGCTCTATTCCGGCCCGCAGAAGAAATCACTCGACGACTGGCGCAAGCTCTACAACTTCCGTTCCAGCGCGCAACTCAAGCCATGATGCGCGGCGCCGCGGTGCTGATCGCACTGGCCGGCGCCTGCGCCGCGCCGTGCGCGCTGGCGCAGAATTACCCGTCCAAGCCCGTGCGGATCATCAATCCGTACGCGGCCGGCGGTGGCATGGATTTTCTGATCCGACCGATTGCGCAGAAGATGAGCGAGAGCATGAAGGGCACGTTCGTCATCGACAACCGCGCCGGTGCCAACGGCATGATCGGCATGGAACTGATGGCGAAGGCACCCGCTGACGGCTACACGCTGGCGGTGAGCACCACCGGCGCGATGCCGATGAATGCGGCGCTTTATCCGAAAATGCCCTATGACTGCCTGAAGGACTTCGCGCCGATTTCGAATTTCGCCGAGTCGGCGTTCGTTCTTTCGGTGCATCCTTCGGTGCCGGTCCACAGTGTCAAGGAATTGATCGCGCTGGCGAAGGCGCGTCCGGCGGAATTCAGCTATGCGTCGTTCGGCATTGGCAGCTCGCCGCATTTCGGCGCCGAGCTGTTCATGCTGATGACGGGAACAAAATTGCTGCACGTGCCGTACAAGGGCAGTGCGCCGGCGGTGGCCGATCTTGTCGCCGGTCACGTCATGTCGAGTTTCGATTCGATGCAATCGACCATGCCCTTCATTCGCAGCAAGCGGCTGCGCGCGCTGGGGCTGGCAGCGCTAAAGCGCTCCTCCGCAGCGCCGGAAATTCCGACGATCTCGGAGCAGGGCGTGACGGGCTTCGAAGTGGGCTCGTGGTACGGTCTGCTGGCGCCGGCGAACACGCCGCGCGAAATCGTCACGCGTTTGCACGCCGAAATGGTCAAGGCACTGGCGACGCCGGAAATACGCGACAGCATCAAGTCGGTCGGCACCGAGCCGCTCGGCAACACGCCGGATGAATTCGCCACGCAGATCCGCAACGACCTCGCCAAATGGGGCAAGGTGGCGCGCGCGGCGAACATGCGGGTCGAATAGCAAACAAACAGGAGAGTGCGTTGAAACCGATCAGAACGGCGCTGTTTGCGCCTGGCATCAAAGACAAGGTCATGGGCAAGGCGCTGGAAAGCGGTGCCGACGCGGTCATTCTCGACCTCGAAGATTCTGTGCCGCTGGCGAGCAAGGCCGAAGCACGCGTACTGGTGGCTAAAGTCATTGATGCCGTTGCCGCCGCCGGTAAAGCCGCTGGCCCGCAGATCTATGTGCGCGTCAACGGCGCGCAGACCGGTTTGCTCGCCGACGATCTGGCCGCCGTCGTGCGACCGGGCCTCAATGCAATTTTGCTGCCCAAGGTGGAGAGCGTCGAGGAAGTGCAGGGCACGGATGCCGATATTGCGCGCCACGAAAAAACACATGGCATGACGGCCGGCAGCGTCGAAATTATTTTGCAGATTGAAAGCGCGCTCGGTGTGCATCGCTGTTACGACCTGATCAAGGCATCCAAACGCGTCGGCGGTACCTGTATCGGCGTGGCGCAGGACGGCGATCTGCAAACCGATCTCGGTTGCAGTTGGTCGCTCGAAGGCACAGAACTCTTATATGCACGTTCCAAAGTGTTGCTCGAAACACGCGCGGCCGGCCCCGACATCTGCCCGATCGACGGCGTGTTCAGCGCATTGTCTGACGAAGCGGGCCTGATCCAGGATACACGCCTGTCGGCGCGCCTGGGTTACATCGGCCGCACGGTGATCCATCCGAAACAGATCGCGCCGGTGAAGCAGGCCTATGCAGTACCCGCCGATCAGGTTGCGTACTACAGCAAGGTCGTCACCGAATTCGATGCGGCGCTGAAGACCGGTGCCGCAGCCATCGTCATCGAAGGCAAGCTGGTGGACTACGCCATGTATCAGCGTGCGAAGCGTGTACTGGCTGTTGCCGCGCTCGACAAGTAGGACATGTAACATTGCGAAGGCATTGTTTTTTTGTCATTCCCGCGAAAGTGGGAATCCAGTTCTAGCATGGTTGCTTCATAAAAATTGCATGGACTCCCGCTTTCGCGGGAGTGACGAATCCTTTTTTGATATGCACACAGGATAGGTAATGGATTTTGCATTCACGCAAGACCAGGAAACGCTACGCGGTCACCTCAAAGATCTGCTCGACGAGGTGTGCAAGCCGGAATACGCCGCACGCTGCGACGATGAAGCCACACCGCCGCGCGAGGCCTACAACGCACTGGCCAAACAGGGCTGGTTCGGCCTGATCATTCCGCAGGAATATGGCGGCAGCGGCGGCAGTGCGATCGATCTCGCCATCCTGCTTGAAGAAGCCGGGCGGCATTTTGAGGAACTCGCAATGTGGCTGTTCCGCACGCTGACCTACGGCGGCTACGCGGTAATGCTGCACGGCACGAAGGCGCAGAAGGATTTCTTCCTGCCGAAAGTGCTGAAAGGCGAACTGTCGTTGTGCTTCGGCCTCACCGAGCCGAATTCGGGTTCCGATGCATCGGCATTGACCACGCGCGCAGAAAAAAGCGGCGACGATTACGTCATCAACGGTGGCAAGCTCTATACCTCGGGCATGGACATCAGCGATTACTGCCTGCTGGTGACGCGTACCACCAAAAACGAAAAGCAGCAGACCGGTATCACCAACTTTCTCGTCGATACCAAACTGCCGGGCATCGACGTGCACAAGATCAAGACGCTCGGTCAGCGCGCGATCGGCACCACCCAGGTCTTCTATACCGACGTCAAGGTGCCCGCCACCGCCATGCTCGGCGAACTCGACAAGGGCTGGGACGCGGTCGATTCCTACCTCTGGTACGAACGCCTCTGTTTGTCGGCGGCCCGCACGGGTGCCGCCACCGCTGCGTTCGAATACGCACTCGAACATGCGAAGACGCGCAAGCAGTTTGGTCGTCCGATCGGCAAGTTCCAGGCCGTCTCGCACAAACTCGCCGACAT
The DNA here is from genome assembly GCA_943329075.2 of Chitinophaga pinensis. Taxonomy (GTDB): domain Bacteria; phylum Pseudomonadota; class Gammaproteobacteria; order Burkholderiales; family SG8-41; genus PALSA-1004. Next base: position 20,548 of record CALQCM020000024.1, read on the forward strand.
GAAAGTCATGCTCGATATCTCGCGCACCATGGTCTATCGCTTCGCCTGGCTGATTTCGCAGAGCAAGGCGACGCGCAGCGATGCCGCCGTACTGAAGCTCTATACCGCGGAGACGTACAAAGCGGTGTCCGACATGGGCCTGCAGATACTCGGCGGCATGGGCTATTGCATGGAATATCCGATGCAGCGCTTCTTCCGCGACTCGCGCCTCGCCGTGCTTGGCGGCGGCACTTCGGAAATTCAGCGCAATATCATCGCGCGCGGGCTTGGACTGTAAGGGCATGGCCAATCCGCTCGACGGCGTACGCATCCTCGAACTCGGTCAGATTATTGCCGGCACCTACGGCTGCCAGGTGTTGTCCGACCTCGGCGCCGAGGTGATCAAGATCGAAGCGCCGGAAGGCGACCTCGGCCGCATTCCATCGGTGGCGCCGTACAAGGGCGTCAGCGGCCTGTTTCTGACCTACAACCGCAACAAGCAGAGTGTCGTCCTCAATCTGAAGAGCGAGGCCGGCCGCAAGATTTTTTACGACCTCGTTAAAATCTCCGACGTCGTTCTCGATAATTTCCGCCCCGGCGTATTGGAGCGGCTCAAGATTGATTTTCCGACATTAAAGAAGATCAATCCGCGCCTCGTGCAGTGTTCGGTGACGGGTTTCGGCATGGAAGGCGCTTACAAGAATTATCCGGCGCTCGATCTGATTATTCAGGCGATCAGCGGCCATATGGGCATTACCGGTGAGCCCGGACGCCCGCCGGTGCGCGTCGGCATTCCGCTCGCCGATATGAGCGGCGGCATTTTTTCCTGCAAGGCGGTGCTGGCGGCCTTGTTTGCGCGCGAGCGCACCGGCAAGGCGCAGCGCGTCGAACTGTCGATGTTCGACTGCATGCTCAATCTGCTGGCGTACATAGGCACCATGTATCTGACCAATGGCGAACTGCCGTTGCCGCCCGGCTCAGCGCATGAATATACGGTGCCGTGGCAGGCCTTTCAAACCAAGGATGGTTACCTCGTCATCGCCACGCGGCAGGAAATTTTCTGGAAGAAGCTGTGCACGGTGCTTGGCGACGATGCCATCGGCAGCGATCCGCGTTTCGCCAGCAACGAAGGCCGCGTCGAACACCGCGCGACGCTGGTGCCGATGCTCGAAGCGATCTTCCGTACGAAGACCACCGCCGACTGGATGAAAGACCTGCGCGCACTCGACGTGCCTGCCGCTCCTGTCAACAATCTCGACGGCGCTTTCGCCGAGCCGCCGGTGGCCGAACGCGAAATGATCGTCGAATATAACCACCCGGATGTCGGGCTTGTGCGCCTGCCGGGCAATCCGATCAAGTTCGAAGGCATGGGCAAGACAATTTCGAAACCGGCGCCACGGCTCGGTGAGCACACCGACCTCGTGCTGAAAAGCCTGCTCAATATGGCGGAGTCCGAATTGAAAATGCTGCGCGAGCAGGGGGCGATCAAGTAATTTTTGCATAGCCTTTAGCAAAGGAGTTGCAAGTTTTTTTCCTCCCCTTTGATGGGTGTGGCAGCAACACAAACCCTCCGCCTGAATGGGGGAGGCGGCAAAACAAACCCTTCCCCTGAATGGGGGAGGCAGCAACACAAACCCTCCGCCTGAATGGGAGAGACAGCAACACAAACCCTCCGCCTGAATGGGGGAGGCAGCAAAACAAACCCTCCCCCTGAATGGGGGAGGGTAGGGTGGGGGTGAAGAAGCGCCAAGCAATATTTTCACCCCCATCCCTGCCTTCCCCCATCAAGGGGGAAGGAGAACAGCGCATCAAGGGGGAAGGAGAACAGCGCGCCAGCGGCATGCGGCCGCCGACGCAGATCATCATTAAAGGAGAACCGCAATGCGTGGAATGTACTGGGAAGAATGGGAAGTCGGCGCTGAATTCGTATCACCGGCACGCACCGTCACCGAGACGGATATCGTCAACTTCGCCTGCCTCTCCGGCGACTTCAATCCGCTGCACATCAATGAGGAACACTGCAAACAAACGCAGTTCGGCACGCGCATCGCGCACGGCCCGCTGATCTATGCGATCGCCGCCGGACTGTTGTTCCAGCTTCACCTCTACGACGACACGCTGATCGCCTTCCTCGGTTTCGACAGCCTCAAGTTCACCAAGCCGACCAAGGCCGGCGACACCATCCACGCCAAGATCAAGGTGCTGGAAAAGCGCGAGACCAAGGACGCGACGCGTGGTGTGATGAAGCGCGAGCTGCAGGTGATTAATCAGCGCGGGGACGTGGTGCAGGAAGGCATTCAGGCCTTCCTGTTGAAGCGTAAGCCGGCGTAGTCGTTTGTAGGATGGGTAGAGGCCGCAGGCCGAAACCCATCGCAACGAGTTTGCGATTAATGATGGGTTTCGCTGCGCTCTACCCATCCTATGTGCTGCAGGTGATCAATCGGCGTGGTGAGGTGGTGCAGGGCAGCAGGTAGGGCGCAATAAGCGCATCGCATTGCGCCGAATGGATGCCGGAACGTTCGGCGGGTTACGGCGCTGCGCGCCTAACCCGCCCGACGGGGCTGCCGACGGCTCGCCGTAACGCCGGGATAGATCGGCGGTTTCTGCAAGATTGCGAATGAGGCTTGCTGCGCAGCAGCATTCATGCCGGCGTAGTTGATCGGCTCGCCACGATACGCGTGTCGATCGATAAAATTATGCCTGTCCCGTTGACTATGCCTAGAATGGCACAGATCAGCCGGAGCCTTTCACATGTATATCGAGTGGAAAGAAGAATTTAACCTGGGAAACAGGCTAATTGATACGCAACACCAGATGCTGGTTTTGTTATGTCGAAAACTTGATATCGCCATTAAAACAAAACGGTCTGATTCTACGATTCAGATGGTGATGCGGGAATTGCAAAAATTTGTCGAGTTTCACTTTGTCAGCGAGCAAAATTTAATGCGTGAGATCGGCTATCCTGATCTTTCGCGGCATACAAGAATTCACAACGAGCTGTTGATTGAAATGCAAATCGAGCTCAGGCGGATCAGGCATCATAAAGAATTCCCGGACGATGTCTTGTATGCGTTAAGCGAGTGGTTGACAGCCCATATGCGGGATGAAGACTCGAAAATTGCCGCCTATGTGCGCAATTCGACCGACCGACCCATCGGCGAAGATCTTTACGGGAAGTTCCTGCCGATTATCGGATCGTGATCAATGGCGTCTGCGTTTATGCGGCAGAGGATGGTGCCTGACATTGGGCCCCGCAGGTGTCGGCTATTGTAGCGTTCGATTTGCGTTGACCTGATCAAGTTTCTAGCGGCAGTCTAACCGCCTTGCCGCTCTCCACTGCCCTGACCACCGCAATCGTCGTCTCCAGATTGATGCGCCCCTGGTCCGGCGTGGTCTGCACCGTCGGCGCGCCGGTGACGAGGTGATCGAGCCAGGCGCGCGTTTCGTTCGCAATCGGGCCCCAGAAATCGCCGACGGCCCATTCGCCGCCGGTGTTGCTGCCGAGGAAGGCCATCGGCACGGTGCGGCTGGCGAGGTAGGTGCCGGGGATGCCTTTTTCCGAATAGATGATCTGGTTGAGATGATCGTCGTCGATGATCATGCAGCCGTCGACGCCGATCAGTTCGACGCGGTCGGACTGGCCCTGCGTCGGATAATTGGTCGGCAGCGCGTAGCTGACGCCGAGATTGATGATGGCGCCTGAGGCGAAGGTGACGATGGCCCAGGTCATGTCATCGGCTTCGTAGCCCTTGAAAATCTCCTTGTTGCCGCGGGCAATGATTTCGACCGGGCGGTCGCCTTCGAGGAACCAGCACATCAGATCGACGTAATAGGTGAGGACGTCCAGCACCGGTGTGGCGTGCGGGTCGCGTTCGAGTATGTTGAAGGCCTGGGCACGCGAGTTGTAGACGCGCGCGGTGCCGCCGATCACCTTGCCCAGTCGCCCCTGGATCATCTGTTCCTTGGCGCGCAGGAAACATTCTTTGTAACGGCGGCTGTAGCCAATGCGCAGTTCGCCGCCGTAGTCTTTCAATGCGGCGAGAATGTCGTCGGCATCGCTCAGTGTCAGCGCAATGGGTTTTTCCACCATCACCGGCTTGCCGAGTTCGAGCGCTTTGCGCACCGCGGCGACGTGTTCGCCTTCCGGGGTCGAGACGATGACCGCATTCACTTCAGGCCGCGCGATGACTTCATCGTTGTTTGCCGAGTAGAAGTCGGCGCCGCTCGCATCCGCGAGTTTTTTTGCGTTGTCGATGTTGATGTCGGAAACCGCGAGAAACGTAACCGACGGGTGTTTTGAAGCGAGCTTGGCGCGCAGCGTGCCGATGCGACCCGAGCCGATGACGGCGAGGCCGATGTCCTTGCGATTCACTGAGATACTCCTTTGTATGGGTATCGTTGGATGATAAAGGATAGCCCGCGCCCGTGCCACGCCCGCGGCGCTGTGGCAGGCGGAAGTTTGCTAGACTCGCCACTCACCATTCTTGTAAGAACACCATGGCAATATTGCTTGACGAACAATGCATACGCAGCCTGATTGGCATGCCTGATGCGCTCGACGCGGTTGAGGAAGTGTTTCGCGCGCAGGGCAACGGCCAGGTCTACAACGTGCCGCGCGTGCGTGCGCCGGTCAAAGGGGGCATCGTGCGCATCACGGCGGCGGTGCTCGCGTATCGCGGTTATTACGGCGTGAAGATTTCCAGCGCCGCGGTGTTCGGCAGCAACGCCGGCCGCATGTTCTGTCTGTACAAGGAGGAAACCGGCGAACTCTGCGCCATCGTGCAGGTGTTTGCGATGGGCGCGCTGCGCACGGGTGCGGCCAGCGGCATCGCCACCAAATACATGGCAAACCCCGAGGCCTCCACCCTCGGCGTGGTCGGCAGCGGGCGCCAGGCGCGCACCCAGGTCGAGGCCATTTGTGCGGTGCGACCGATCAAACACGTCAAGGTCTACAGTCCGACCAAAGCCAACTGCGAGAAGTTCTGCCGCGACATCGCCGAACAATTCAAGGTCGAGGCAACCGCGGTGGATTCGGCAGAGCAGGCGGTGCGCAACAGCGCCGTGGTGGTATCCGCAACGACATCGGAGGAGCCGATCGTCTTCGGCCGCTGGCTGGCGCAGGGCACGCACGTCAACGCCATCGGCGCAAACTATGAGCACCGGCGCGAGCTCGATCGTGATGCGGTGCTGGCCGCTTCAATGATTGCGGCCGACGACGTCGAGCAGGTGCGTTACGAATCGACCGACCTCGGCATTGCAGTCAAGCATGGCACCATGAGCTGGGATCGCGTTGTCAGTCTCGGCGATATCGTTGCCGGCAAGATAGCGGCGCGTCAATACGTCACCGACATTACGCTGTTCAAATCACTGGGCGTGGCGATCGAAGACGTGGCGCTGGCGGCGCGCGCCTATGAGAAAGCGCTGGCACAGGGTTTGGGTGTGCCACTGCCGGATCTGGCCGGTTGATCACAGGAGGTGGCGATGGCGCATCTGCCGATGGTGGAACCGAATGACGAACCGGTTGAACTGAAGGCGGTGTTCGAGCAACTGCGGCAGACGCGCGGGCGCGTGCCCGGCATGTATCGCACGCTGGCGCATCAACCCGCCGTGCTGACGGCGCACCGCGCCTATTTTCACGCGGCGCTCGATACCGGCGTGTTGCCACGCGCCTTCAAGGAGCAGGTGGCGTTCAAGGTGGCGCGTCTGCGCGGCACCGCCTACTGCACCGGCTCGCACCGCAGTTATGCGTTGAAACACGGCGTCAGTGCCGAGCAACTCGATGCGATCGACCGCGGCGACTACAGCGGGCTCGATGCGCGCGGTGTGGCGGCGATGGAACTTGCCGAGGCGATGGTCGGCTCGCGCAAGGGCGTTGCAGATGATGTGTTTGCCGGCTTGAAGAAACAATTCGCGTCCAACGAAATCGTCGAACTCGTCAGTCTCGTCGGTATCATGGAGCTGGCCTGCAGTTTGGCCGAGGTGTTCGGCCTCGACGCGGACTGACCTCGGGCAGACTGCGGGCGCGGCCCCCTTGTCGGGCTCAATGGGAAATCGAGGCTACGCGAGCGTAGCAGAGCGCCTGTAGCGGCCACGCTGCCGTCATGAAATTCATTTGGTACGGTCTGCAATAGCGCGACGGTAGATTGTTTGCGTTAAATCCGCACGCCTGTTGCTTTGAGCATGATTCTTGCTGACATCAGTGGAAAGACTTCATAAATATTAAAATATCTGATGAATATCAAGAATTACCCGCTCAACGGCTCTTATGACGAGTTGATCGACGCCGAACACCGGCCGCGTCCGGCCGCGACCAAGTTGTTCGAGTTTCTGTCCGGATTCTCGCCGGCCGAGATGAATGAGCGCCGCGCCGCCGTGGACGCTGCCATCATGACGATGGGCATCACCTTCACGATCTATAGCGACGGCAGCAATATCGACCGTGCCTGGCCTTTCGACATCATCCCCCGCGTGATGGCCGCGCAAGAGTGGCGGCGCGTCGATGCCGGTCTGCGGCAGCGCCTGAAAGCGTTGAATCTGTTCATCAACGACATTTATAACGAACAAAAGATCGTCAAGGACGGCGTTTTTCCGCTTGAAGTGCTCGCCGGTTCGAAGAACTTTCGCGCGCAGTGCAAAGGCATCACGCCCCGTTTTGGGGTGTGGGCGCATATTTGCGGCACCGATTTGGTGCGCGATCAAGACGGCACCATTTATGTGCTGGAAGACAATCTGCGCGTGCCCAGCGGTGTGTCTTATATGCTGGAAAACCGCATGCTGATGAAGCGGCTGTTTCCCGAGCTCTTCGAGCAGTGCGAAATCCTCCCGGTCGACGATTACACCACGCGTTTGCATGAAACGCTGGCGGCGTTGTCGCCGGATTCGGGCGAGCGGCCGGTCATCGCCGTGCTCACGCCCGGCATCTACAACTCGGCCTACTTTGAACACAGTTATCTGGCGCAGCAACTGGGTGCAGTGCTGGTCGAAGGCCCGGACCTTGTGGTGGGCGCGGACGATAGCGTTTACATGAAGACCATCGATGGTTTGCGCCGCATCGATGTCATCTACCGCCGCATTGATGATGATTTTCTCGATCCCGAGGCGTTCCGCCCGGATTCGGCGCTCGGTGTGCGCGGCTTGATGCGCGCCTGGCGTCGCGGCAAGGTCGCCATTGCCAACGCGCCCGGCGCGGGCGTGGCCGATGACAAGGTGGTGTATACCTTCGTGCCGAAGATGATCAAATATTATCTCGGCGAAGAAGCGATCCTGCCGAATGTGCCGAGTTATCTGTGCATGCACGACAAGGAACGCGATTACGTGCTCGCCAATCTCGACAAGCTGGTGGTGAAACCGGCGAACGAATCCGGTGGTTACGGCATGCTGATCGGGCCGCGCGCCACACAGCAGGAGCGTGACAATTTCCGCAAGCAGATCTGTGCGGATCCGCGCAATTACATGGCGCAACCGACGCTCAATCTTTCCACCGCGCCGACGCTGTTCGACAGCGGCCTGGCGCCGCGCCATCTCGACCTGCGGCCCTTCGTGCTGCAATCGGAAAAAATGTATGTCACCACCGGCGGTCTGACGCGGGTGGCGATGCGTGAGGGTTCGCTGGTGGTGAATTCGTCGCAGGGCGGCGGCAGCAAGGACACCTGGATCGTCGAGGAGCGGCGCTGATGCTGTCACGGGTCGCTGAAAATCTGTACTGGATGACGCGCTACATGGAGCGCGCCGAGAACACCGCGCGTCTGATCAATGCGACGAGCCAGGTGCTGCTCGACCTGCCGCGCGGCGCCTCGTTCGGCTGGGATGTGCTGATCAAGGTGGCGGGTCTCGATGAACTGTTTCGCGAGCATTACGCCTCCTACGACGAGTCGAGCATCATGAAGTTTCTGATCTGCGACGAACGCAATCCCGGTTCGATTCTTTCCTGCATCCACTATGCGCGTGAAAACAGCCGCACGCTGCGGGAGATCCTGCCACGCACGGCATGGGAGCGCATCAACGCGCTTTATCTGTTCGTCAACGGCAGGGCGTCGCACGCAGTCGACCGCGCGCGGCGTTACAACATTCTCGAGGAGATCATCGAGCGGCGGCAGGCCGTCATCGGTCTGCTCGCTGATTGCATGAGTCACGATGTCGCCTATCAGTTCATCCGCATCGGGCGTTTTCTCGAGCGCGCCGATATGACCACGCGCATCGTCGATATCAACGCCGCGGTGCTGGTGCCGCGCCAGCAGGTGCCCGAGGACCCCGCAATGGCCTTGTTGTGGATGGGCGTGCTGAAATCACTGAACGCCTACCAGATGTACCGGCGGCACGCCTCGGTGCATGTGCGCAGCGGCGACGTCGTCAATTACCTGCTGAAGGACCCGGAATTTCCGCGCACGGTGCGTTACTGTCTCGATGAGCTCGAGGCCTGCGTTTCCGAGTTGCCGCACAACGGGCCGCCGCTGAAGCTGCTGCGGATCGCGCAGCGCCGCATCGCCGGCATGCACGTTGACGACCTGACGCCGGCACAGCGGCATGAATATCTGGACGCGGTGCAGGCAGACCTCGCGCGTGTGCACGCGGCCATCGCCGGCGAGTATTTCAATTATTACGAGCCGGACAAGGACCAGCGTCAATCGGCGGTATCCGGCCAGGCATCGTTGTAATTCATCCGCAGCCGCCATCCGGCGTGTGCCGCGAGCAGAAAAGGGTTTCGTTGTGTCGATTCATGTTGCACTGAACCACGTTACCCATTATCGCTACGACCGGCCGGTCAAGTTGAGTCCGCAGGCGGTGCGACTGCGGCCGGCGCCGCACAGCCGCACGCGCATTCTCAGCTACTCGTTGCGTGTCACGCCTGCAGATCATTTCATCAACTGGCAGCAGGATCCGCAGGCGAACTATCTCGCGCGGCTGGTGTTTGAGAAACCGACGCGCGAGCTGCGCGTCGAGGTCGATCTGGTTGCGGAAATGTCGGTGCACAACCCGTTCGACTTTTTCCTCGAACCGCATGCCGGCGAATATCCGTTCTGCTATACCGCCGAAGAGCGCGTCGAACTGGTGCCCTATCTGATCAAGCGGGCGGCGGCGCCGGAATTCGCCGACTATCTGGCCGGCATTTCGCGCGAGAAACTGCGCACCATCGATTTTCTGGTCGGACTGAACCAGCGCCTGCAGAAGGATATTTCGTACCTGATCCGGATGGAGCCCGGGGTGCAGTCGCCGGAATTGACGCTGACGCGCGGCGAGGGTTCCTGTCGCGATACCGCCTGGCTGCTGGTGCAGTTGCTGCGCCACCTCGGCCTGGCTGCGCGTTTCGTCTCCGGTTACCTGATACAACTCACACCGGACGTGAAGTCGCTCGACGGGCCGTCGGGTGCGAGCCAGGACTTTACCGATCTGCACGCCTGGTGCGAGGTGTATCTGCCGGGTGCGGGCTGGATAGGCCTCGATCCGACCTCGGGCCTGCTCGCCGGCGAAGGCCACATTCCGCTGGCCTGCTCGCCTGAACCGTCATCGGCGGCGCCGATCAGCGGCGCGGTCGACGATTGCGAAGTCGAATTCGAGCACGTCATGAAGGTCGAGCGGATCTGGGAAGCGCCGCGTGTCACCAAGCCGTATACAGAACCGCAATGGCGCGAGATCGAAGCGCTGGGCCGCCACATCGACCGCGATCTCGTGCAGCATGACGTGCGACTGACGCAGGGCGGCGAGCCGACTTTTGTCTCGGTCGACGATCGCGACGGCGCCGAATGGAACACCGCGGCGATGGGGCCTGACAAGCGTCGGTTGGCGGCGCGGTTGCTGGATCGTTTGAAAAAGCATTACGCGCCCAACGGCCTGCAGCATTATGGGCAGGGCAAGTGGTATCCGGGCGAAATGCTGCCACGCTGGTCGCTCAATGCAATCTGGCGTGCCGACGGCGAGCCGCTGTGGTCCGATCCGGCGCTGTTTGCCGATGAAAAGCATGACTATGGGGTCAGTGAAACGCAGGCCCATGAGTTTCTGGACGGTGTCGCCCGCCGGCTTGAACTGGATCCGGCATTCGTGTTCCCGGCGTTTGAGGATGTTTTGTACTACCTCTGGCGTGAACGCAAACTGCCGTCCAATCTCGATCCATTCGACGCCAAGCTCAAGGATCCACTCGAGCGCGCGCGTCTGCGCAAGCTCTTCACGCAGGGTCTGGATGAGACCGTCGGTTATGTCTTGCCGGTGTCGCGCCCCCCCGCTGCAAAAGCCTGGCGGAGCGGCCGATGGTTCCTGCGCGAAGAGCGTTGTTATCTGATTCCAGGCGATTCACCGCTCGGCTATCGGTTGCCGCTGGATTCCCAGCCGTGGGCAGCGGACGCCGACTATCCGTGGGTGCACGCGCCGGATCCGACGCAGAGTTTTCCGCCGCTGCAGCCGTATCGCCGCCTTGTCCGGCAAGCGCCGGCCGCAATCGCCGACGCGGCGCCAGGCGACGGTGGCGCCAGCGCGGCTGTCGCCAAGAGCGGGGTGACGGCGGCTAGCGCAACGAACCCGGCGGCGGCCGAGCGGAAACCGGGGCAGGGTGAGTCCGCGGGCTGGATCACGCGCACCGCCATGTGTGCGCAGGTGCGTGAAGGTTGTCTGTACCTATTTATGCCTCCGCTGACCGAACTCGAAGACTATCTCGAACTGGTTGCCGCCATCGAGGATACGGCCGCGGCCATGCAACTGCCGGTGGTGCTCGAAGGCTACGAGCCGCCGCGCGATCCACGCCTGGTGCATCTGCGCGTGACGCCGGATCCCGGCGTGATCGAAGTCAATATCCAGCCGGCCAAAAACTGGGACCAACTGGTCGAGCAGACCGAGTTCCTCTATGACGCCGCGCATCAGACGCGTCTGTCGACCGAAAAATTCATGCTCGACGGTCGTCACACCGGCACCGGCGGCGGCAACCACTTTGTGCTGGGCGGCGCGACGCCGGCGGATTCGCCGTTCCTGCGCCGTCCCGATGTGCTGGCGAGCATGATCGCCTACTGGCATAACCATCCGTCGCTGTCGTACCTGTTTTCGGGCATGTTTGTCGGCCCGACCAGCCAGGCGCCGCGGATCGATGAAGCGCGCAACGACTCAATTTACGAAATCGAAATTGCCTTCAGTGAAATGCGTCGTTTGCGCGAGGAGAACAAACTCGGCGCCACGCCATGGCAGGTTGACCGCATGCTGCGCAACCTGTTGATCGACGTCACCGGCAACACGCACCGCGCCGAATTCTGCATCGACAAACTGTATTCGCCCGACAGCGCGACCGGCCGCCTCGGTCTGCTTGAACTGCGCGCTTTTGAAATGCCGCCGCATGCGCGCATGAGTCTCGCCCAGCAGCTTCTGATGCGCGGGCTGGTGTCGCGCTTCTGGCAGCATCCGTATCAGCCGGCGCGCTTGAAGCGCTGGGGCACTGAACTGCACGACCGTTTCATGCTGCCGTATTTCGTCTGGAGCGATTTCGGCGACGTCATCGAAGAGATGGCCGATTTCGGCTATGCAATGAAGGCCGACTGGTTCGGGCCGCATTTCGAATTCCGTTTTCCGCGGCTTGGCGATTTTGCCGCCAACAATGTCGAAGTCGAATTGAGGCTCGCGCTGGAGCCGTGGCATGTGCTGGGCGAGGAGGGTGCGGCGGGCGGTACCGCGCGTTACGTCGACTCCTCGCTCGAGCGCCTGCAGCTGGTGGTGCGCGGACTGATCGACGAGCGTCATGTCATGGTCTGCAACGGGCGGCCGGTGCCGCTGCAGCCGACCGGCAATGCCGGCGAGTTTGTCGGCGGCGTGCGCTATCGCGCGTGGGCGCCGCCGTCGGCCCTGCATCCGACCATCGGCACACACGCGCCGCTGGTCTTCGATCTGGTCGACACCTGGATGAATCGTTCGCTCGGCGGCTGCCAGTATCACGTAGCGCACCCGGGCGGCCTTAGTTACGACAGCTTTCCGGTCAATGCCTACACCGCCGAAGCGCGGCGTCTCGGGCGGTTCTTCCGCATCGGCCATACGCCGGGTGCGGTTGTCGTCGCCGCCGAGCCGCGAAATCCCGATCATCCCTTTACTTTGGACTTGCGCCGCCGTTAGGCATAATGTCGTCCGCCGCGTGGTAGCGCAATCATATGCGGCCACCGATACTTGACCTGGAACCATGCTGGAAGAAATGCTCGCCGCCTACCCTGAACCGCAAGGGCGTTTCGACGAACTGTTCGAAGCGCCGCTAAAGCCACGTCCGCACTGGTCGCGGTTTATCACTGAGCTCAGTGCAACGTCCGCCGGCGGCATCCGCGAACGCCTGCTGGCTGCAGAGCGCCGCATCCGCGACAGTGGGGTCACTTACAACGTCTACGCCGATCCGATGGGACAGGACCGTCCCTGGGACCTCGACGTGCTGCCGCTGATTATTGCGCCGGAAGAGTGGCAGGAACTCGAAGCCGGTATCGTGCAGCGCGCGACCCTGTTCAACCGCGTGCTTGGCGATCTCTATGGCGAGCAGACGCTGCTCAAGGACGGGCTCATACCGCCGGCGCTGATTTTCGGGCAAAGCGGATTTTTGCGGCCGGCACGCGGCATGCGGGTGCCGGGTGGTGTGCATCTGCACGTCTACGCGGCTGATCTGGCGCGCTCGCCGGACGGGCGCTGGTGGGTGATGGCCGACCGCACGCAGGCGCCGTCGGGTGCGGGTTACGCGCTTGAAAACCGGTTGGTGGTGTCACGCACTTTTCCGGCGCTGTACCGCGATCTCGGCATCCAGCACGTGGCACGCTTTTTTGCGATGTTGCGCGATTCCTTGATGCAATTTGCGCCCAAGGGCGATGGCCACACTTTGACGGTGTTGCTGACCCCCGGTCCTTACAACGAAACCTATTTCGAACATGCGCTGCTGGCGCGTTACCTCGGTTTTCCGCTGGTGGAAGGCGGCGACCTGACCGTGCGTGAAGGCCGCGTCTGGATGAAAACCATCAGCGGCCTGAAGCGCGTGCACGCCATTCTGCGCCGGCAGGACGACAATTATTGCGACCCGGTCGAATTGCGCGCCGATTCCGCACTGGGCGTCGCCGGTCTGATGGACTGCGCGCGGCGCGGCAGCGTGTTGATCGCCAATGCGCTGGGTAGCGGCGTGCTGGAGTCCGGTGCTCTGCTCGGCTTCCTGCCGAAGTTGTCGCAGCATTTTCTCAACGCGCCGCTGCGTCTGCCGTCGATTGCGACCTGGTGGTGCGGCGAGCCCGCGGCGCAGGCTGATGCGCTCGAGCACGTGAAGAAGCTGGTGTTCAAACCGGCGGACCCGGGACAGCAGTTTGAAACGATTTTCGGTCAGGACCTCGACGACAAGGGCTTGGCCGCGTTGCGCAAAAAACTGGCGCTGCATCCGGAGCGTTTCGTCGCACAGGAACTGGTGCGCATGTCGCAGGCACCGGTGCTGGTCAAAGGGCAGAGCGAAAAAATCACCGCGCGCAACATCGGCTTGCGCGTCTTTGCGGTGGCGACGCCCAACGGTTACGTCGTCATGCCCGGTGGCTTGACGCGGGTGGCGAGCAGTGCCGACGTGCGCGTGGTGTCGATGCAGCGCGGCGGCGGTTCGAAAGATACCTGGGTGATGTCCTCGGGCCCGGTCGACTCTGCATTCACGCTCTTGCGTAATACCGTCACCGCGAGCGATCTCGTGCGCGTGCGCGCGGGCGTGCCCTCACGCGTGATCGAGAACCTGTTCTGGTTCGGGCGCTATGAAGAGCGCTGCGACAACACGGCGCGCCTGTTGCGCGTGGCGCTGAACCAGCGCCTGCAGGAAGCCGACGACGAAGAAAATGGCCTCGAACCGATTCTGGCGCTGGCGCGTGCCTTCGGCGTGCTTGAAAAAGACGAAACGGACCCCGACAAAGCGCTGCTGGCGGCGTCCACGCTGGAAACCCATCCGTTTGGTCTGCCGTCGAACCTGCGTGCACTTGAACGCGTGGCCTTCAACCTGCGCGACCGCATGTCGCTCGACAACTGGCGCACCATCAACGGCCTGATCAAGGACCCGGTGTTCGGCCGCAAGGCGACACTCGCCGACACGCTGAACTGGCTCGACCGCAACGTGACCAGCCTGATGACGCTCTCGGGCTTCGCGCTTGACGGCATGACACGTGACGATGCGTGGCTGTTTCTGTCGATCGGCCGCCGCATCGAGCGGCTGGCGTTTCATTGCCTCGCACTGCAGGTGGCGTTCAGTGACGGCGCGGATTCGGGTTTGAGCTGGCTGCTGAGTCTGGCTGATTCAACCGTGACCTATCGTTCGCGCTACATGGCGCGGCCGGAATGGCTGCCGGTGCTCGATCTGCTGGTGCTCGACGGCGCGAATCCGCGCTCGGTGGTGTTTCAGACCACCGCGATGGCGGCAGACCTGGCAAAACTGGAGCTCAGTTACGGCGCGTGCGGCAGCGATCTGCTGGCGGCGGAAATCGCCGCGCTGAAAAAACTCAACCCTGCGCGCGAGCTGCAGCCGGCCAATCCCAATCTGCGCGCCTCGATCGACGGTCTGCGCAGCGTCGCATTTGCAGTCAGCGATCACCTGACACAGCGGTTTTTCAATCTGGCGCGCACCAGCATCTGGTCGACGCTCGGGATGTAGCGGCGATGACCCAGCGAGCTGCCTACCGTGTGCTGCACGAAACGCGCTACACCTATTCTGATACCGTCACCAGCGCGCACCAGCTCGCCCATCTGCGTCCGCGCGGAACGTCCTGGCAGAAGGTGAAGTCGCACAAGCTGACGATCAATCCGAAACCGGTCGAGCAGGCGCCGGGCGACGACTATTTCGGCAACGATGTGCTGCGCTTCATGATCGACGCGCCCCATGATGAACTGGTGGTGCGGGCTGAATCGGTGGTCGAGGTGGAGGCGCATGCGCCCGACAGCAGTATTGCTTCGCCGGCGTGGGAAGCGGGACGCGCTGCCCCCGGTGAGTGGGGGCCGCATGTCGACCTTGATGTCGAGGCCTACCGCGTCGCCTCGCCGATGGCGCCGGTGCTCGACGAAGCGCTTATCTACGGGCGCGAAAGTTTCAGCGATGGCAGGCCGTGGCTGGATGCCATGCTCGATCTGACCCGGCGCATCCAGACTGATTTCGTTTACGATCCGAAAGCAACCACGGTCACCACCCAGGTGGCGGAAATTTTTTCTCTGCGTCGCGGCGTCTGTCAGGACTTCGCGCATTTGATGATCAGTTGCCTGCGTTCGCTCGGTCTGCCGGCGCGCTATGTCAGCGGCTATATTCTGAACCGGCCGAAGCCCGGTGCGCGGCGCGTCATGGGGGCCGACGCCTCGCATGCCTGGGTGGCAGGGCACTGCCCGGCGCACGGCTGGGTGGCGTTCGATCCGACCAACGGCAAACTCGCCGATATCGAATTCATTACGCTGGGTTGGGGCCGCGAGTTTTCGGATGTCACGCCGCTGCGCGGCGTGGTGCTGGGCGCGGCGACGCAAATGCTCGCCGTCGACGTTAAGGTGCAGCCGCTCTAGGCGCGGCCGCGCCGGCCGGCGCCCGCTCAGGTGTTGGAGCGGACGATCTCTTCGCGGCGGTGCGATTCGGCGACGAATTCTTCAAGTTCCGGGTCGAGCGCGTTGCGCGCCGATACCATGCCGACGACGCGGCCGTTGTCGACCACCGGTACATGGCGGAAGTCGTTCTCGGACATCAGCAGCAGCGCATAGCCGAATGTCCTGTCGGGGGTGATGGTCTTCGGCGACCGGGTCATCACCTCGGAGAGCAGCGTCGTCAATACGTTACGATCCACCGCGATGACGCGGGAGACGGCGTCGCGTTCGGTGAAGATGCCGATCAGGTTGTCGTTCTCGAGCACCATGACTGCGCTGACTTTGGATTTTGTCATCAGCTTGGCCGCTGCGCTCACCGTCATATCAGGCGCTACCATCAGCAACTTCTTTTTTTCCATCATATCGCGCACACGTTGGCTGTACATCGCACCTCCAAATCTGAGCGCATAATAGTTATCTGCCTCGCCAAAGGCAGACCGGATCGCGCCGGATTGAAAACGGAATCCCGGCGGAACAAAGCTTCGACTCACATGCTAGCGGGGTGTCTTCAAAAAGCATTTGATACAAGTCAAATGTTTATTTATCCGGCGGCGCGCGCGTTTTGCGCGCCCGGTTGACGCCGTAAAGGCGGGCAGTGATACTTTCGCGCCTTCCGGGCCTTTTTCGGTCCATGCCTTCTTACCCGACTGGAGTGTTTTTCATGACGCAGAACGCCGCCGTGCCCGCGGTTTCGGACAAATTTTTGCTGGAAAAAGATGTGGATGTGCCGATGCGCGACGGCGCGCGCCTGAAGGCAGACGTGTTCCGGCCGAAAGACGGCGGCAAGGTGCCGGCGATTCTCAACATGGGGCCGTACCAGAAAGACAAACTGTGGACGCCGCCGCCGAACCTCGAAGAAAAAGCGAATCCCTGGATGAACTGGGAGGCGGTGAACCCCGAGTGGTGGGTGCCGCAGGGTTATGCCGCGGTGCGCATCGATTCACGCGGCAGCGGCAAGTCGCCCGGTCAGTACGAGCCGTGGTCGCGTGCCGAGTCGGTTGATTTTCACGACGCCATCGAATGGGCGGCGGCGCAGCCCTGGTGCAATGGCAAGGTTGGATTGACCGGCATTTCCTATTTCGCCATCAACCAGTGGTTTGCCGCCAACCAGCAGCCGCCGTCGCTGAAAGCCATCATTCCGTGGGAAGGTTTTGCGGATATTTATCGCGATGCGCTCTATCACGGCGGCATTCTCTGCATCTTCATGACCAACTGGTTTACCGCACATCTGATTCATCATCAGCTCGGCCGTGCTTCGCAAATACACCCCGATCCCTGGCAGAAAAACACACTGCAGTTCTGGCTTGGCAACAATCTGGACAGCGGCGCCTTCGCCGGTTCGCAGGCGCAATGGGACAAAATCAGCGTGCCGTTTCTGTCGGCGGGTAACTGGACCGGCATGGGCCTGCACCTGCGCGGTAACACCGAAGCCTTTATGCAGTCGAAATCGCCGCACAAGAAACTGCGCATGCAGAACGGCACGCATGTGCATCCGTTTTATTCGGCGGAAGGGCGGCAGGACCAGATCCGCTTCTTCGATTATTGGCTGAAGGACGTCAAGAACGGCGTGATGGACGAACCGCCGGTCAAACTCGCCATCCGCCATGGCAACGACAAGGTCGAATGGCGTTTCGAAAACGAGTGGCCACTGGCACGCACCCAATGGACGAAACTGTATTTCGATCTGGCGCAAGCGGCGGTGACTGACGTGCCGTTGAGCGGCACACTGGTTAACAGCAATCCGGCGCAGACCGGCGCCTGCACCTATGCCGCCACCGGGCTTGGTTCGATGGGGTCGACGTCGGCTGCCTCCGCACAGGTGATGGGCGGCGGGATCAAACCCGGCATGGGTGTGGCGCTGATTACGCCGCCGATGCCCGAGGACATGGAAATCACCGGGCCGCTGGCGGCGAATCTCTGGGTGTCGAGTTCGAGCGAAGACATGGATTTGTTTTTGACGCTGCGTCATTTCGACGCCGATGGCAAAGAACTCATGGAGACCGGCCAGCAGGGCGCGCCGGTGCCGGTGGCCAAAGGCTGGCTGCGTGTGTCGCACCGGGAACTCGATGTGGAAAAATCGCTGCCGTACCGCCCGTATCACAAGCACCAGCGGCGGCTGTTTCTTGCGCCCGGCGAGATCGTGCAGGTGCAGGTCGAAATCTGGCCGACCTCGATGGTATTCGCCAAGGGCCATCGTCTGCGTCTGGATGTGCAGCCGCGCGACGGCGTCGGCAGTGCCTCGTACATGCACTACCATGCCGATTACAACACCGGCACCAATACCCTCTATGCGGGCGGCGACAAGGAATCCTATCTGCTGCTGCCGGTGGTGCCGGCCAAAAAGTAAGCGCGTTGCGGTAGCGCCGCAATGCGCTGTTCGCCTTTTTCAAGGACGACAGGCCTTTTCACGCCGTGGAACCGATCCCGGAGCAGAAATTCGAGCGCGATCTGATGCGCTACGACGTCAGGGTCTACGACACTGATCGCTGATTGGCAAGCCGGCGGTGCATCGGGTGACGGTTTGCTGTTCGCAGCCAGCCGCTGCCCGTATAATCCGACCTTTTTTTGGCCATGTGGATCAAGAATCTAATCGTCTACCGTCTGCCCGCCCATTGGGCGCTCGAGGCGGAGGACTTCGAGCAAAAGCTCGCCAAACAACCCCTGCAACCCTGCGGCGGCTTTCAAATGGAAAGTCGCGGCTGGACCTGTCCTTTCGAGGAAGGACAGTATCTCTATAACCAGAACCGGCACTGGCTGCTGGCGCTGGGTATGGAGCAGAAACTGCTGCCGGCGTCGATCATCCGCCAGGAAGCGCTGGACCGTGCCGATAAAATTGGGAAGACCCAGGCGCATCCGGTCGGTCGCAAGCAGATGCGCGATATCCGTGAGGAAGTTGCCAACGAATTCATGCCGCGCGCGCTGGCGCGGCGCCGCATCACGCACTGCTGGATCGACGGCATCAACCGCTGGCTGGTGGTCGAGGCGGCGGGTGACCCGAAGGCCGAGGAGTTCATGGAGAACCTGCGCCGGGCCGAGGAGTCATTTCTCGTGCCGCGGCTGGAAACCGAGCGTTCGCCGGCGTCGGCCATGGCCGAGTGGCTGCTGAAAGGCGACGCGCCGCTGGGTTTCACCATCGATCAGGACCTCGAATTACGCGCCGCCGATGCGAGCAAGGCGACGGTGCGGTATGCGCGCCATAGTCTCGACGGCAAGGAGATTCGCGACCACATCTCGACCGGCAAGACGGTGGTGCGCCTCGGCCTGACGTGGAACGACAAAATCTCGTTTGTGCTGACCGAGCAATACCACATCAAGCGCGTCACTTTCCTCGATATCCTGCGGCGCGAATCCGATTCGCAGGTGCAGGACGAGAAAGAACAATTTGAAATCGATTTTGCGCTGATGACCGGCGAGCTGGCATTGATGCTGGCCGATCTGGTCAAGGCGCTGGGCGGAGAAAAAGTAAGAGCATGAGTGTCAACGTAACGCCGGCCGCGCAGGCCAAGATCGTCCAGAACATCGCCACAGAACTGGGTGTCAACGCGAAACAGGTCGCCGCCGCTGTCGGCTTGCTCGATGACGGTGATAGCGTGCCTTTCATTGCGCGTTATCGCAAGGAAGTCACCGGCAATCTTGACGACACGCAGTTGCGCACGCTTGAAGAACGCCTCGTTTACCTGCGGGAACTCGAAGACCGCCGCGGCGCCATCATTACGTCAATCGACGAGCAGGGCAAGCTGACCGATGTGTTGCGCGCTTCGCTTGAGGCCGCCGTGACCAAACAGGCGCTGGAAGATCTGTATCTGCCGTACAAACCGAAACGTCGCACCAAGGCGCAGATCGCCATCGAAGCCGGCCTCGAACCGCTGGCCGATGCGCTGCTTGCCGACCCCGCGCTCGATCCGCAGGCGGAAGCGGTGAAGTACCTCAAGATCGTGCCCGCCAGCGAAGGCGTTGACGCGATCAATATCGCCGATGCAAAAGCGGCACTCGACGGCGCGCGCGATATTCTGGCCGAACGTTTTGTCGAAACGGCAGAACTGCTCGCCAAACTGCGCGCCCGCATGCAGAACGAAGGCATTCTTGCCTCGACCGTGGTGAAGGACAAGGAAGCCGCCGAGGAAGAAAAGTTTCGTGACTACTATGCGTACTCCGAGCCGATCCGCAGCATTCCCTCGCACCGCGCGCTGGCGTTGTTCCGCGGCCGTGCGCTGGGTGTGTTGTCGGTGCAGCTGGGGCTGGGCGAAGAACTCGAAGCGGCCGTGCCGCATCCCTGTGTGTCGATGATCGCGCAGCATATCGGCATCGAAGACCGCGGCCGCGCCGCCGATAAATGGCTGCAAAGCGTTTGTCACTGGACCTGGAAGGTCAAGGCGCAGCTGCATATCAGCAGCGAGTTGATGATCCAGTTACGCGAGGCCGCTGAAACCGAGGCGATCAAGATATTCGGCCGTAACCTGCATGACCTGCTGCTGGCCGCACCAGCAGGGCCGAAGGCCGTGCTCGGGCTTGATCCCGGTTTGCGCACGGGTTGCAAGGTGGCGGTGGTCGATGCCAACGGCAAGCTGCTCGATACGGCAACGATCTATCCGCATGTGCCGCGTAACGACTGGGACGGCGCGCTGGCGACGCTGACCAAGCTGGCGGTTCAACACAGTGTCGAATTGATTTCGATCGGGAATGGCACGGCCAGCCGGGAAACCGACAAACTGGCCGCCGACCTGATCAAGCGCATCGCTGCGCTGGCGCCGGAACGCAAGATCGCCAAGATCGTGGTGAGCGAAGCCGGTGCCTCCGTCTATTCGGCTTCGGCGTTTGCCGCCGCCGAATTTCCGCAGCTCGATGTGACGCTGCGTGGTGCGGTGTCGATCGCGCGACGCCTGCAGGACCCGCTCGCCGAACTCGTGAAGATTGATCCCAAGGCGATCGGCGTCGGCCAGTATCAGCACGATGTCAACCAGCGTGCGCTGGCGCGCTCGCTCGATGCGACGGTTGAAGATTGCGTCAACGCCGTTGGCGTCGATGTGAATACCGCCTCGGCACCGTTGCTGGCCCGGGTCTCGGGGTTGAACGCGACGCTGGCGCGCAATATCGTCGACTATCGCGATACGCACGGCTCGTTCAAAAACCGTCTCGCCATTCTCAAAATTCCGCGGCTCGGTGACAAGACCTTCGAACAGGCCGCCGGCTTTCTGCGGATCGGCGGCGGCGACAATCCGCTCGACCGTTCGGCCGTGCATCCCGAGGCTTATCCGCTGGTCGAGCGCATTCTCGAGCGCATCGGCAAGAGCATCGTCGACGTGATGGGGCAGGCAGCGCTGCTGAAAAGTCTGTCACCGGCGGATTTCGCCGATGAGCGTTTCGGCGTTCCCACTGTGCGCGACATTTTTACCGAACTGGAAAAACCCGGCCGCGATCCGCGCCCTGAATTCAAGACCGCCACCTTTCAGGAGGGTGTCGAGAAAATCGCCGATCTGCGACCCGACATGATCCTCGAAGGCGTGGTGACCAACGTCGCCGCCTTCGGCGCCTTCGTCGATATCGGCGTGCATCAGGACGGCCTCGTGCATATCTCGGTCTTGGCGAACCGCTTCATCAAGGATCCGCATGAAGTGGTCAAACCCGGACAGGTCGTCAAGGTCAGGGTGCTCGAGGTGGACATCAAACGTCAGCGTGTTGCGCTGAGCATGCGGCTTGATGATGCGGCCGGCGGTGCGCCGCCAAGACGGCCCGATGCCGGGCGTCCCGCCGCGGGCGCGGATGCGCGCAATCAGCGCGCGCCAAACCCTGCAGTGCGCCGGCCGGCCGCCGGTAGTGAGCGTGAGGCACGCGGCGGAGCGCGCGAAGCAAACGCGCCCAGTGCGATGGCACTCGCGTTCGCCAAACTGAAGAAGCCGTCTTAGCCGGGCGGCGTGCGACTCAGCGTTGGCGCGCTGCCTTCTTGTCGGGCGAGCGCACCATCAGAACCGGGCAAGGCGCGTGACGCAATACGGTCTCGGCGTCGCTGCCCAGCATCAGGCGGTTGATGCCGCGCCGGCCGTGGGTGCCCATCACAATCACGTCGGCTTTCCATTTGGCAGCATCGCGCACGATGACGTCGGCGATGCGCTTGCCGGTCGTTTCAAACAAGGCGGTTTCAGCCTTGATCTTGTGACGTTGCAGCAACGCCGTCGCATTGGTGATGGCGCGCCTGCCGGCGGCTTTCAGTTCTTCGAACAGAAATCCGGTATCAAAGTTGGCATCAAAGTTCTGCGCGATCGCCAGATCGTCGACGATGCTGATCACGCGCAACCTGGCGTCCTGTTCGCGGGCCATTTTTACGGCCTGCTGCAATCCAAGCGTCGAAGTGTGACTGCCGTCGACCGGTACGAGTATGCGTTTAAACATGGCACCGCCTTTGGGGAAAGTGCTGTAGTTTCAGGATGGCATGCCCGTGTTTCGACCGGTTTGCGTTGCATCAAGTTGCATTGAATGGAAAATTATTCCATCGGCAGTTTTGCGGCCTTGACGACCCCCGCCCATTTGACGAGTTCTGATTTGATGAAGGCGCCGAATTCCTCGGGTGTCGAGCCGACCGGTTCCGCGCCGTCGGCGGCGAGTTTTTCGCGCGTTTCGGTCGCTTGCAGAATCGAGGCGATCTCTTTTTGCAGTTTGCTGACGATCGCGCGCGGCGTGTTGGCGGGCGCCACCATGCCATACCAGCCGACGACTTCATAGCCGGGCACGCCTTCCGCCAGTGCCGGCACCGCGGGCAGGCTGGTCAGCCGTTTTGCACTGGTGACACCGATCGCGCGCAGGCGGCCCGTCTTCAAATGCGGCAGTGGCGGCAGCAGCGTCGACATCAGCATCTGCACGTGGCCGGAGATGGTATCGACCATCGCCGGGTTGGTACCCTTGTAGGGCACATGTTCCAGTTTGACGCCCGCCATGAAGGTGAACAGTTCCATCGACAGGTGCGGCCCGGTGCCGACGCCGGACGATGAATAGGTCAGTTCGCCGGGGCGCGCTTTGGCCAGTGCCAGCAGCTGCCTGATGGTGCGTGCCGGCAGCGCCGGATGAGCGACGAGTATATTCGGCATTGCGGCGACCTGCGTCACCGGGGCGAAATCACGCACCGGATCGTACGGCACTTTTTTGTAGAGCGCGGAATTCACCGCCAGCGGTGTTGCCGCCATGGCCAGCACATAACCATCGGCTGGCGACTTTGCCACCAGTTCGAGACCGATCATCTGGCCGGCGCCGGGGCGGTTGTCGACGATGACCGGCTGTCCCCAGCGCTCGGTCAGTTTGGCCGCGATCTGGCGGGCGAGGATGTCGGTGCCGCCACCGGGCGAAGAGGGCACGACAATACGCACCGGTTTGGCCGGATATTCCTGTGCCGAGGCGCAGGTATGCAACAGAAAAAAGACGGCGCTTGCGAGCGCAGATGCTGAGCCAATAAATGGAGTGGCAAAAAAGTCGCGATGCCTGAGTGTCGGCAGAATCATGGTTGGTTCCGAATTGATTTTTAATTGGATGCCCCATGCAAGGGGGGAGGCGACGCATGCCGCTTCAGACGTCGTGATAGTGCGCGCGGTCCTCCACGGACATTCCGGCAAATTCGAATTTCGGGATGCAGACCAGTTCCTTCTCACCGATGCCGCGCACGGCCGTGCGTTTGACGACGATCTCGTTGCGAAAAAAATCGGCTGCTTCGGTGTCATCGATATTGATGCCGCGGCGGTTGAAGGCAAAGGTCACGCCCGGCAGTTTTTGCAGGCGCGCAGCCATGTTGATGCAGGAGCCGACAAAGTCGCTGCGGTTGCCGACGGAAAACACGGTGCCGCGGGCGAGCCCGCAACGCAACACCGCCGGCGGTTCGCTGACAATGGCTTCGATATGCGGGAAAAACTCATGAGCGTAACGCAGGCTGATTTCGCGCGCGGTAACAATGATGTTGCGGCGTGCATTGTCGTCGCAGCGCGACACATCCCACAGCACGAGCAGGCCATCGCCCATGAATTTGACGAAAAAAGGCAGCGGCCCCCACAGGGCGATGCCCTCGGGATATTCCTCGTGCTTCATCTCCATCTTGATCTGGTTCATCAGCCATTCGAGAAACGCGCTGAGAAAGACCGGTACCGACAGGTGCGGCTCGATCTGCTTGCAGAACGTCGTGAAGCCCTCGAGATCGAACATCGCGGCAATTGAATCAGTGGAGACTGCCTCACTGGTCAGCGCGCCGAGTCCGAGCAGTGACGGATTGAACCGATCGAATGCCTCACGCGTCAGCAGGCGCTTTTTCTGGCCGTCGATCTCAACGCGTGTCAGATCGCCCGGTGCAATGGTGAATGTGCGTATCACTACTTTTCTTTCTCCAGGTCGCCATTTTGACCGGCGATGCCAGCAGGCGGAGTATCAATGGGTTGGCGTAACACGGACGGATTTTAGTCTTTCCAGCCGCGCTTCCGGTGAGTAGCGGAGAGGGGTGCGGCGCCGGCTTGACGGCCGCTTGCCGGCGTGCCTGTCCTTGAATCCGCCAAGCTGGATTCTTGACCCAGCGCAAATTCCCTGACCAGTCCATGGTCGATAAGGGTCTCAATGCCCTTAAGTTATTCATGCCGCTTAAGAATTTCCGCGCGTCGCCGTTAAATTGTAGAGCGTGGCCGTGCGGGTGACCGGAATGTTATTACGGCTCAGCGAAGTCAGTCCGATGGCATTGGTGAATGGAGGGGTGCGTGAAAATAAGAGCGGTCAAGATGTCGCGGTATGTGCAACTGCGGTGGCGTCTTAGCGTTGCGGGGGGCCGGCGTGCCGGCAGCGCAGGCCGCGTCTCGCCGCAGCGGATTCCGCTGATTTTGAGGAATGCGTATTTCCCGCATCCATCCTTATGAACACCCCCACATTGCTGCCGATTGGATCCACGGAGCACGCCGATCACGCCGGCGAATCCGCGGCGTGTGGCACAGCACGCGGCAGTGGGCCTGGCGAGGCGTTGATTGCGCAGGCGCCGGTGGAGCCGTCACATGAGATGTCGAGCGAAATCCCGCGCAAATACATGCTGATTCTTGCAGGCTGGACCCTGCTGGTTTTCGCATCGCTTGCATGGAACATACTTGAACTGCAATCCAATACGCTGAGCACGGCGGCGGCGGCGGCGCGTTCAAGTCTCGCCAAAGACATTGGGGTTCACTACTGGGCCAGTTCGCACGGCGGCGTCTACGTGCCCGTCGTCGACGGTGTTGAGCCCAACCCCTATCTGCAGGTGCCAGAACGTGATGTGACAACAATGTCAGGCAAGAAGCTGACGTTGATAAATCCGGCCCATGTGCTGCGCGAAGTGCGGCAGAAGTTTAGTAGCAGCACCGGTGTGCGGAGCAACCTGACTAGCTTAAAGCTGTCCAATCCCGGCAATGCGCCCGACCGGTGGGAGGCAGAAGCGCTGGCGAGTTTCGATCGCGGTGCGGTTGAGGCACTCGAAGTCAGTTCGTTCAACGACAGACCCCACCTTCGCTTTATGCTGCCCATGCCGGTGACCGGTGATTGTCTCAAATGCCATTCCGGGCAGAACTACACGGTGGGAGACATCCGCGGCGGCATCGGTGCCTATGTCGATTTACAGCCCTATCTGGCCGTTGAACACAAACGGCGGTATGAGCTGATGTTTTCGCACAGCTTGATCTGGTTGGCCGGTCTGCTCGGTCTGTGCGCCGCCTTCCGTCGTGAAAGTGATTCCGTCGAGCAACAGGAAAAAAGCAATGACGCATTGCTGAAACTCTCACAGGCGCTGGAACAAAATTCGAGCCTGATACTCATCACCGACCTTGCGAAAAACATCGAGTACGTCAACGCGGCGTATCTACAGGCCACCGGTTACACGCGCGCCGACGTCATCGGGCGCAATCCGGATATTTTCCGCTCGACCGTGGCGCAGCGCGACGCGGCGACAAGCGTATGGAGTCTTGTCCGCAGCGGCACGTCGTGGGAGGGGCAGGGGGTCGGCACTCGAAAAGATGGCAGCGAATACATCGAACACGAAAAAATATCACCCCTCCGCGATGCAAAGGGCCGTATTGCGCATTTCCTGGTAGTGAAGGAAGACATCACATTGCGCAAGGCCGCTGAAGACGAAATCAGGCACCTGGCTTTCTACGATCACCTGACGCAGTTGCCGAACCGTCGGTTGATGCTCGACCGCCTGAAACAGGCGCTGGCGGCGAGTGCGCGCCACGGCCGGCACGGCGCCCTGATGATGATCGATCTGGACAATTTCAAGAGCATGAATGACACTCTGGGGCATGCCGTCGGCGACCAACTTTTGATCGAGGCGGCGGACCGGCTGAAGTCCTGCTTACGCGAGGGGGACACTGTTGCGCGTCTCGGTGGCGATGAATTTGTCGTCATTCTCGAGGACCTCGAAAGTAACGAACGCGCAGTCGTGCAGTCTGAAGTCGTTGCGTGCAAGATCAACGTTAGTCTCGGCAAGCCCTACCGGTTTGAGGTGCCCACCGACAGCGGCAAACTGACCGAGCGCAGTCATGTTTGCACCTCAAGCATCGGCATCACGCTGTTTTTCGATCAAGCCACATCGATCGACGAGCTGATGAGACGCGCCGACACGGCGATGTATCAGGCGAAAGCGGCGGGGCGCAACACGTTTCGTTATTTCGATGCGGAAATGCAATCCAAGGTCAGCGCGCGCGCCGCGCTTGAGGTCGATTTGCGCAAGGCCATCGTCGACGAACAGTTTTTATTGCATTATCAGGCGCAGGTCGATTCGAGGGGGGGGCGTGATCGGCGCCGAGGCGCTGGTGCGCTGGCAGCATCCGGAACGCGGGCTGGTGTCGCCGGGTGAATTTATTCCGCTGGCCGAGGATACCGGACTGATCCTGCCGATCGGCCATTGGGTCCTGGCAACCGCCTGCGCGCAGATCGCAAGGTGGGCGCAGCAGCCCGATACGATGCATTTCACCGTCTCGGTCAATGTCAGCGCACGGCAGTTCAGCCTGCCGAATTTTGTCGAGGAAGTGAAGTCGGTGCTCGAACAGACCGGCGCGACGCCGACGCGGCTCAAACTGGAATTGACCGAAAGCGTGCTGTTGCATAAAACAGAGGACATTGTCGCAAAAATGATGGCGTTGAAAGCGATAGGCGTGAGTTTTTCGCTGGATGATTTCGGCACCGGCTATTCGTCGTTGTCTTATCTGAAACGCCTGCCGATTGATGAATTGAAGATCGACCAGTCGTTTGTCCGCGATATCCTCACCGACCCGAATGACGCGGCGATCGCCAAAACTGTGGTGGCGCTCGGCCAGATTCTCGGTCTTGCGGTGATCGCCGAGGGGGTCGAGACGGAGGGCCAGCGCGACTTTCTGGCGCGCTTCGGCTGCGATGCCTACCAGGGATATTTGTTCAGCCGGCCGCTGGCGATCCGGCACTTCGAAGAGTTTGTGCAACGGCGGGCCAACAGGGCGGAGCCGGCCGCGGTGGGGCAGCCTTCAAACACACCGTGGCCATCTTTGCGCCTGGCCTGACCCTTTGGCCGTCCGTCAAACCGGCGGCATCAACGCGTTCGATCGACGCTGCGGCTGATCCCAATCCCGTTCACTGTAAATGTGATGTCGTTTAGAGCGGCGTACAAGTCATCACCCGCGGCGCATACCCTGCGTGGCTTATTTTAGCCGCAAAAATCCCACGGCTTAAATTTCAGCAATACCGCCTGCAGTTGCAGCGGTTGCGGCTGTGATATAAAGGCGCATCAGACCGGCCGCGTGGCGCGCAAATAGAGGATCGAGGTGTTTCTTGATCGATATCATTTGCAGTAGCGGTGGTTGAAGAATTCGCAATGGAATTGAATGAGATCGTTTTTTATTTTCCTGCTGTTTGTTTGTTTGACACTGCCGGAGCACGCGGCGGCCGTTAATCCGCCGCTACCGGCAAAAAGCAAACGCAAGGCCGCACCGAGCCGCACCGTCATCGTCAAACGGCCGATGCGGCCGATGGTGGGGTTCGTGCCGCGCGTCGAAGCCTCGATCCAGCACGGCTGCGTGGATTTGCAGGAAGTGCAGGCGGCGGCGATGCGCATGGGCATTCCCCAGGGCGATGTCGAAAATCTGTTTTCCACGCTGCTGCCACTATCTGCTTCACCTGAACGCGTGTGCGTTAATTATGCGGCCGCGCTGTTGCCCGCGGGCATCGGCAGTTCGCTGGCGGTGGTGGACTCGAAGGCGGATCAGGACAAGGACAGGGAATATATAGAACGTTTGTGGGTGACGGTGCTACACAGTAAACCGAACGGCACGATCGACAGCAGCCGCGAGTCGGTATCCACCAAGGGCTGGCAGGAGCTCATCGTTCCGGCGCTGGGTATTGATGGCGACGGCGTGAACGGCATACGCGGCCTGACGTATAACCTGCAGTGGGAGGCCGGCCTGCTGGTGAAGCATTTGCTCGCCAATGTCGATGCGCTCGCACGACACCATGTGCGTATCGTTTTGCACAAGCCCGCGGGCGAGGACTACGACAAGATTGTGGCGGTCGAACTGGTCGAAACCGCCACCGCCAGCGTCGTCGACAGTGTGGTCTGGCTCGACCGCGAGGACGACGTCGGCGCGTATTTCAACCCCAAGGGCGACAACTATGAACGCCTGTTCTGGGAGGCGCCGGTCGATTACACACGCATTACGCGCGGCATCGGCAAGAGTTCGGTGACCATCAAACGCCGTGTCGCAGTGAAGGCCAGCGGCAAAAAGAAAAAAACATTCGTCAACCGGACGTTTCGCTATCGTGGCCATCACGTCGGCATCGATTTTGCGGTTCCCGTCGGTGAACCGGTCCGCGCGGTGGCGGATGCGGTGGTTGTTTTTGTCGGTCCGCGCGGTGGCTACGGCAATCTGGTGGTGCTCGAACACGGCAAGAACTACCAGACCTATTATGCGCACCTGTCGCGTTTTACCGACGGCCTGAGTGTGGGGCAGAAAATTTTTCGCGGCGAGGAGATCGGTTTCGTCGGCATGACCGGGCTGACCACCGGCCCGCATCTGCATTTCGAAATACGCAAGGAGAAGCAGTATTTCGACCCGCTTGCCAAAGAGAACAACATGACGCTGTGGAACCTGTACCCCGAGGAACACGCGCATCTGCTGGCGAAATTCGTGGCCTTGAATGTCACGCGCATGAACCGGCCGCTGCCGCGGGTCGGCATGGCGACGCTGCCCAGATAAGCGGGTGGTATTGCGTCCTGCCGCAGGACGGGGCGTAGGGTATTTGTTTTTCGTTCGCCTGCCGCCCCGATCTTGCGGTGTGGCCGGGTTGTCCGGTGATCAGGCGCCGGGACTGTCCACGCGGATATTGCCCTTTTTGACCACCGTGCGCCATTTCTCCACTTCGCGCGCCAGCAGTTGCTGCAGCGCAGCCGAGCTGCCGGCAACCGGCTCAAAACCCTCGCGCGCCATGCGTTCCTTCATGTCCGGCAGGTTGATGGCGAGGCGGATGTCGCGCTGCCATAATTCGACGACGTTTTTGGCCAGACCTTTCGGACCGATGGCCGAATACCAGACGCCCGCTTCATAACCGGGAACGGTATCTGCGATGGGCGGCAGATCCGGCGCCGCGCTGGTGCGCCTGGCAGAAGTCACGGCGACGCCGCGCAAACGACCGGTCTTGATGTGCGGCATGACGGAAGCGATGGCGCCGAAAATGAGCTGGATCTGGCCGCCGAGCAGTTCGGTCATGGCGGGGCCGGTGCCTTTGTACGGCACATGAATCATGCGGGTGCCGGCCAGTTGATCGAACAGTTCAGTCGACATATGCGTAATGCTGCCCATGCCGCTGGAGGCATAGTTGAGCGAACCGGGTTTGGCTTTACTGTAGGCGATCAGGTCTTTCACGCTCAGGATATTGAGGCCGGGGTGCAGGGCGACGATGGTCGCGCTGTCGAAAATCTGCGTGACCGGCGTGATGTCGCGTACCGCGTCGTAGGGCAGTTTGTAAATCGCCGCGTTGGTGGCGTAGCTCGCCGAGATGAGGACGATGGTGTAGCCATCCGGGTTGGCGCGAACGGTGGTTTCCACGCCGATGGTGCCACCGCCGCCGGCGCGATTGTCCACCACCACCTGTTTGCCGAAGGATTCGCTGAGTTTGGCGGCAATTGCGCGCGCGACGACATCGGTGCCGCCGCCCGGTGCGAACGGCACGATGAGCCGGATCGGTTTGGACGGATAGACGTCCTGAGCGTGGGCGGAATGGGCGCCGGGTAAGGCCAGCAGCAGTGCGGGCAGGATGGCATTGCGCAGAAATGATTTTTTCATCGGATGGTAAATGCCTGGTGAATACGCACAGGGGCAATCAGCGTCGTTTTGCGACAGCGGGTGGTTTGCGCTTGGGCTTGCGGGTTGATGCAGCATCCGCATCGACTTGCGCGAAGGCGGCCTGCATGGCGCGGCGCGCCGCGGCGGCGCGGGGTATGCCGCAATAGACCGAACAATGGAGGATCGCTTCGGCGACCTCTTTGCGGGTCAGGCCGTTGCGCAGTGCCGCCTGGATATGATGGTGCAGTTCGACCGGTTGATTCAGTGCAGTCAGGATGCCCAGATTCAAGAGGCTGCGCATTTTGCGCGACAGGCCGGGGCGGGCCCAGATGATGCCCCACGCCGCCTTGGTCGTGATTTCCTCGTGCCCGATGGTGTATTCATCGGCGTTGCGGATGCGCTCTTCGATGTCGGTGGCACCCAATACCTGTTTGCGAATTCTCAAGCCCTTTTTGAAGAGCGGATCTTTCAGCAGTTTGTCGTGCATATTTTGCGGGCTTTCGGGGCGTGGCTGAATCAAGGGTAATTGCGCGTAGCGGAAAACTGTTCATACGCTCGCGGCAGGTGTCCGACTATACAACAGAAAACTTGCGGCGCTCAAAATCCCGGCAACGTCGACGGCATGCAATGGCACTGCAAACGGCGGACCGAATGATGCCGCACGTTGACTCCCGAATGCTTTCTATATTAAATGCCGAAGCGGCATTCACAGATTTTGACAAAATCCGGAGTCGATACTTTGCCCTGCGTCTGCACGGCAAGCGGACTGTCCGGAAATGCTCTGCAGCGCTTTCTCCGCAGGTCGTTGCAATAAAATCTTTACGCGTTGGTGGAAACAGAATGAACTTGAAACAGCCGCAACCGCTGGCCGGCATCGTGGTCGTCGAGCTCGGTCACAGCGTCGCGGCGCCGTTTGCCGGCCAGATACTCGGCGACCTCGGTGCCGAGGTCATAAAGATTGAAAAAGTCGATGGCGACGACGCGCGCAAATGGGGGCCGCCGTTCTGGGAAGGTGCCGCATCGAGCTTTCAGCCGCTTAACCGCAACAAAAAGTCGGCGATTTGCGAATTGCGCGACCCGCAGCAGCTCGCCGACCTGAAGCGATTGATCCTCAAGCGCGCCGATGTCGTGGTGCAGAATCTGCGCCCGGGACAGGTCGGCAAACTCGGGCTCGATGCCGCCACGCTCATGGCGCAAAAGCCGGGTCTGATTTATTGCAATCTGGGCGCATTCGGCAATGCCGGGCCCTACAAGGACAGACCGGGCTACGATCCGCTGATGCAGGCGTTCAGCGGCATCATGAGCACCACCGGGGAGGCGGGCCGCGCACCGGTGCGGGTCGGTGCCTCCATCGTGGATATGGGCACTGGCATGTGGGCGGTGATCGGCATCCTGAGTGCGATGCACGCGCGGCGCGATAGCGGTAAAGGCGGCATCGTCGACGTGTCGCTGTTCGAGACTGCGGCCGGTTATGTTTCCTTGTTTGCCGCGCAGTACCAGTCGTCGGGTGTGCTGCCGTCGCGCCAGGGATCCGGCGCCAACGGCATCGTGCCGTATCGTGCGTACGCGACGCGCGACAGTGAATTGGTGGTGGCCGCCGGCAGCGACGGCTTGTTCCGCACGCTGGCGCAGGTTCTCGGGCATGCGGATTGGGCGGAGGATGCGCGCTTTGTTTCCAATCCGCAGCGCGTTGCGCATCAGGACGCGCTCTACGCGATGATTGAGTCTGAGATGGCGCAGCGGACCAACGCGGAATGGATCGCGCTGCTGGACGCCGCAGGCATTCCGTGCTCGCCGGTGCAGAATATCGCGCAGATGCTCGCGCACGAGCAGACGCAGGCGCTGGGATTGCTGCAGGATGTGCCGGACAGCGCGATGAAGTTCATCGGTCTGCCGGTGAGCTTCGATGGCGCGCGACCGCCATTGCGCCGGCGTCCGCCGAAACTGGGCGAACATACGGCGGAAATTTTTAAGTCAAAAAAGGAAGTTTGATGACATTGCCAGCTTATGAAACGCTGAAGACCGAAATGGTCGAACCGCATGTGCTTGTGGTCACGCTGAACCGGCCGCAGGCGGCCAATGCGATCAATACGCAGATGGGGCTCGATTATCTCGATTTATGGACGCGGCTCACCGACGCCCCCGGCGACGTCCGCTGCGTGGTGTTGACCGGATCGGGCGAAAAAATCTTCTGCGCCGGCGGCGATCTCAAGGAACGCAACGGCATGACGCGCGAACAATGGGTGCACCAGCACCAGATCTTCGAGCGCCAATACTGGGCGCTGGTCGATCTCTATCTGCCGGTGATCGCCGCGGTGAACGGGCACGCCTACGGCGGCGGCTTTGAAACCGTGTTGTCCTGCGATTTCGCCTATGCGGCCAACACCGCGCGCTTCGCGCTGCCCGAAGTCACACTGGGCATCATGCCCGGCACCGGCGGCACGCAAAACCTGCCGCGCGCGATCGGCGAACGCCGGGCCAAGGAAATGATCATGACCGGCAAGCCCATCAGTGCGCAGCAGGCGCACGAATGGGGCGCATTGAACGGCGTGTTCGAACCGTCCGAGTTGCTGCCTAAGGTGCTCGAGATTGCCCGCACCATTGCCGGCAATGCACCGCTGTCGGTACGACAGATCAAGAAATCGGTGCGCTTCGGCATGCAGATGGAGTTGAAGACGGCGTATCGTTTCGAAGTCGAGGCCTACAATCATCTCGTCGAAACGGAAGACCGTTACGAAGGCGTGCGCGCATTCAATGAAAAACGCAAACCGGTGTTCAAGGGACGCTGAGCCGGTTGCGTATTATGAGGAGAAAAAATGTTGCCAGTTGATGTGATCGTGCGCGAAACCGGGTTGCGCGATGGTTTGCAGATACACCCGACCTTCATGCCAACGGCGGGCAAACTCGCGTGGATAGCCGCCGAAGTTGCCGCCGGTGTCAGTGAAATCGAAGTGACGTCGTACGTGCCGCCGAAACTCATCCCGCAATTTGCCGACGCCGAAGCAGTGACGCGCGGCGCTTTGGCTGTGCCCGGACTGACCGTGGCGGCGCTGATTCCGAACTCGCGCGGCGCGGAGCGCGGCATCGCGTTGGGGGTGCATAAACTTAATTTCGTCATGTCGGTGAGTCGCACGCACAATCTGAAAAATGTCCGGCGCGAACGCGAGGAGTCAGTGGCGGATTTCAAGACGATGGTCGCTATGGTGCGGGCACTGCCGGAAAACAAGCGTCCCATCCTGGTCGGCGGTCTTTCCACTGCACTGGGGTGCTCGTATGAGGGGCGGGTGGCGGTTGACGATGTCGTCAATTACGCCGTGCAACTGGCGGAGGCGGGCGCGGCGGAAATCGTGGTTGCCGATACCGTCGGCTATGCCGATCCGGTGCAGGTGCGCGCGGTGTTCAAGGCAGTGATGTCGGCCATTGGCACGCTGCCGGTAGCGGCGCATTTTCACGATACGCGCGGCACCGGGCTGGCCAACGTCAGCGCCGCACTCGATTGCGGCGTGCGCCGTTTCGATGCGTCGCTGGCAGGCCTGGGCGGCTGTCCGTTCGCGCCGGGCGCCTCGGGCAACATCGTCATGGACGATCTGTGTTTCATGCTCGATTCGATGGGGTTGAGCACCGGCGTCGATCTGGAGAAATTGCTGCAGGTTCGGCAGATCGTTCGCGCGGCACTGCCGGATATTGAAATGCACGGTGCTCTGGCGCGCGCCGGCCTGCCGCGCAATTACGAATATGCGCGCGCCCGCCGGGCTGCGGAGCAGCACTGAGTGAACGGCCTGACCGGTTCGCTATCCCGTTTCATCGCCGACCCCGGTTTTGAAACTGTGCCCGCGGACGCCGCGCGCATCGTCAAGACCGGTTTCATCGACACCATCGCCACCATGATCGCGGGGCGTGACGAACCGGTTGTGAACGTGGTGCGAGGGTTTATTGCTGCGCGGCAATCGGTGGCGCGCGAGGCGCATGTGCTGTTCAGCGACACACAAGCCACTTGCGCCGACGCCGCATTGATCAATGCCACTGCTGCGCATGCGCTCGATTACGACGATGTCGCGCTGGCCGGGCATCCGAGCGCGGTGCTGGTGCCGGCGGTTCTCGCGGTCGGCGAAAAACTGGGGTTATCCGGCGCGGCGGCCATACGGGCCTATCTGGTGGGCTACGAAGTATGGGCCGAACTGCTCGCGCGGGAACCGGATGCCTACCATGTCAAGGGCTGGCACCCGACGGCGGTCCTCGGCACGGTCGGCGCTGCGGCAGCCGTGGCGCATCTGCACGGTTTGTCAGCGGAAAAAGCCGCACACGCACTGGCGATTGCCGCGAGCATGGCCGGCGGTCTGGTGGCGAACTTCGGCACGATGACCAAACCATTTCATGCGGGGCGCGCTGCCGCCGGTGCAATCGATGCAGTAAGTCTTGCTGCCGGCGGGTTGACCGCGGCACCGGATGTGTTTGAACACCATGCCGGGTTTCTTGCCGCACTCTCGCCGCAGGGGCATGCCGACCGGACCACCGCGGCGACGACGCTCGGCCGGCGGTTGCGCATACTCGATACCGGGTTGTCGATCAAACGTTATCCGATGTGCTATGCCACCCACCGCGTCATCGACGGTGTGCTGGATCTGGTTACGGCAAACGAACTCAAGCCGGCGCAGGTGGCCAGAGTCCACGCGCGCGTCGGCATTGCGCAGGCGTCCATGCTGCGCAATCACAAACCGCAAACCGGGCTGGAGGCGAAGTTCAGTCTTGAATTCGCGGTGGCCGCTGCCATTCTGAAGCGACGGGTGGGGCTGCGCGAATTGACTGACGCGTTTGTCACGCAACCGCAGGTGCAGGCGATGATGACCCGCCTGGAAATTTCGACGTCGGAAATCCCGTGCCCGATCGAACCGGTGTTTGCCCTGAACGATCGCGTTGAAATTGAACTCGCCGATGGCCGCCGTCTGGATTCAGGTGAAATTCGCTTTCCGCGCGGTAACAGCCAATTGCCGCTGTCGGATGACGAACTGAAAGAGAAATTCCTCGACTGCGCCGGGGCTGCGGCCGATCTCGATATGCGAGTGTTATATGCAAGACTGCACGCGCTGGAGGCGGTTGACCACATTGCTGCGCTTGCAGCGCACAACGCCTGAAGTGCGTCGTCGCGTGATGTAACAGCCGGCCGCAGGGCAGAGCCGGTTGCTGTTGCCTATTGCAGCGAATCGACGCTGATGTTGGCGTCCTTCAACAGTTTGTTCCACATTTTGAGATCGTTGCGGATGAGGCCGGCGAAGTCATCCGGGGTTGTCGTCGCGACTTCAAACCCGTTTTGTTCAAAGCGCTGCACGATTTCCGGCGGCAGGAGGCCTTTTTGCAGAATGGCGTTCAGCCGCTCGATGATGGGTTTCGGCGTGCGCGCGGGGGCGGCCAGGCCCCACCAGCCGGTGTTGTAATACCCGGGCACGGTTTCAACAATCGCCGGGATATCGGGATAGGCTTTGAGGCGCTGGCTGTGTCCGACACCGAGGATGCGCAGACGTCCGGCCTTGTGCGGCGGCAGCACCGGTTGCAGCGCGGTGACGGTCAGCTGGATGCTGCCGGCCATCAGATCGAGCAATGCCGCCGCGCCGCCCTTGTAGGGCACATGAACGAGATCGATACCCGTGAGCGCCATGAGCTGCGCGGCGCCGAGATGATTGGGCGTGCCAACGCCCGGCGAGGCGACATTGAGTTTGCCCGGCACGCTGCGCGCCAGTTCGATCAGTTCCCTGATGTTGGTCACGGCGAGTTGCGGCGTCGAGACCAGACCGTAGGGCACAAAATTGATGAGGCTGACGGGAGCAAAGTCTTTCAGCGGGTCGTAGGGAATGCGATTGCCCATCAGGGCAGGCCCGGAGACCAGTCCGCCGGTGGTTGCAAACAGCAGGGTGTAACCGTCGGGCTGTGATTTGGCCACGATGTTGTGGGAGACGGTGGCCCCGGCGCCGGGGCGCGGATCGACGACCACGGGTTGCCCGAGTGCGCGGGAAAGTATTTGTGCGATATCGCGGGCGGTGAGGTCGGTGGCGGATCCGGCAGGATAAGGGATGATCAGACGGATCGGCTTGACGGGATAGGTGGACTGCGCCGTCACCGGAAACGCTGAGGAGAGCAGCAGCGTGAGCGTCAGCGAGATTCCCGCTTGCACTGACAGCATCTGGTGGGCTCCGATCCCGAAGTTGTTGCGCTGACTGTGAACCTAGACGACTTTTTTGTAAACCTGTCTGAAGCGTTCGTTTCTGGCGACGCCGAAATCGCCGGGTGCGTATTGCAGCAACCAGTCGCCGGCTTCGCCGTGCAGCAGATCGCCGCCGTTGGATCTTGCGGCGGTAAACGGCTCGGCGATTTGGCGTGCCAGCACCGCTACCGGTTTGGACTTGTAGCGGCCCCTGGTATTCGCTACGGTCGGCGCGACGGCCTCGTATTTGGCGTCAAAGCGGTCGCGCGATACGCTCCAGCGCGTAGCGGCAGAGCCGGTGATGAGGGCATCCCCGGTTTGATAGCGGTTCGGTCCTTCGGGGCTCATGATTTCGCCATCGCTGAGCGCGAAGCTAACCTCGACGATTTCAGTCTTGACGTAACGCGCCGCCAGGAAATCGGTGGTGAGGTCGATATCATTGAGTTCGAGCATGGCTACATTCTATGCGAACGCAGCCGCGCAAGTCGGGGACGCGAAATCTTCAGGCGGATACGGTGCGGCGTGCCGCCATTAGTGCCAGCAGCCGCTCCGGTGTGGCGGGCAGGTCGTGGACGCGCACGCCGGTGGCGTTGGCAATTGCGTTGAGTATGGCCGGCGCCACTGCCACAGTGGCGCATTCGGCCGCCCCTTTGGCGCCCAGACCCGATGACGGATCGATCATTTCCACCATTAGCGGAATGATTTCCGGCGTTTCCCGCGCATTGGGGATGCGGTAATCCTCGAAGCCCGCCGACTTTCCGGGAATGAATTCTTCCTTGAGTGCGAAGCCGATGCCCATCGATACAGCACCTTCGATCTGCCCCTTCAAACCCTGGTAGTAGATGACGCGGCCGACGTCGTGGGCGGCCACCACCCGCAGCACCCGCACTGTGCCGCGGCGTGTATCGACTTCGACTTCTGCCACATGCGTGGCGGTCACATGCACGAGATAGGGGCTGGGGCTGCCGCTCATCACGTCATGCATCGGTTGCGGATGAAAAATCCCGGTGAAGCGCAATGCTAGTCCGGAGGCCTTGCGTGCACGCGCAATTTCCGCCAGCGTTGCCGTTGGACCGGCAGCACCGGTTTCGGGACGCGGCGCCACGCGGCCGTTTTTGAGTTCCAGCGTTTCGTAGGATCTGTTCAGCAGTGCGGACGCCGTAGCGAGTGCGGCGTCGCGCAGCATGGACGCCGCTTCTTTCACCGCATTGCCATCCGTGTAGACGACACGGCTGCCGGACGAGGCACCGGTGTCGGGCGTTTGCGTCGTGTCGCCGCTGATCACCGACACCGCATCCAGCGGCAGGGACAGTTCGCGCGCGGCGATCAGCGCCATGGCCGTGTCCGTACCCTGACCCATGTCCATCGCGCCGATGTAGAGGCGCACGCGTCCTTCGCTGTCGAGTTCCGCAATCGATTGCGGCAGTTGGGTATGCGTATAACCGATGCCGTAGCGCATCGATGCAATGCCGACGCCGCGCAGGCGGCGGCCGTCTCCATCAAGCGGTCGCGCGCGCCTGGCCTCTTCGTAGTAGGGGCGCACAGCTTCGACGGTTTGGCGGTAGGCGGCTTCCTGTTCAACATCGCGCGCTGTTGCCACGCCGGGATCGGTGCGGCGGCAGTTCAGCCAACGGAATTCCAGCGGATCGAGGCCGAGCTTTGCCGCCATGATGTCCATTTGTGTTTCGATGGCTATCGCCACTTGCGTCGCGCCATAGCCACGCATGGCGCCGGCCGTGGTGTTATTCGTATACGCCACGCGGCCGTGGATCGTCGCGTTCGTAATCTGATAGGGGCCGACCATCGAGACAAACGCCCGTACCATGATGGCGGGGCCGGCCGAGGCGTAAGCGCCGGTATCGGCGAGCAGTTCCGCAGCGAGTGCGGTCAGTTTGCCATCGCGGGTGACGCCGGTGCGTATGCGCATGGTGAACGGATGCCGCTTGGTGGTGGCAGCGAAGGATTCGGCGCGCGTATAAACGATCTTCACCGGGCAGTTCGTTTTCAACACCAGCAGCGCTGCCACGCATTCGCCGGCAATATCGGTCTTGGCACCGAAGGCGCCGCCCACCACGGTGGGCCAGATGCGCACCTGCTCCAGCGGCAGTCCCATGGTTTCGGCCACTGCGCGTCGATGCAGGTGGGAGTGCTGCGTGGCGGAGCGCACCACCATGCGGCCTGCACCGTCGCGATAGGCGAGAACGGCTTCGGGTTCGAGATAGGCGTGTTCGACGAACGGAGTGGTGTAGGTTTCCTCCACCACCAGGTGCGACTGCGCCAGTGCCGCTTCCGCGTCGCCCCATTGCGCAGTTTTTTCGGCCAGCAGATTGCCTTTCTCGTGAATCGCAATCGCGCCCGGTTGCAGGGCTGCGCAGGGATCCGTGATGACGGGCAGCAAACGATAGTTCACGCGGATCTGCGCGAGTGCCGCTGCGGCGATCTCGGGCGAGGTCGCCGCGACGGCGGCGACGGCGTCACCGATCTGCCGCACGCGCCCGTCGCAGAAGACACGCTGGTCCTTGATCGCGCGACCGTACAGATTGGCGCCGGGCACATCGCTTGCCGTAACCACGGCAATAACCCCGGGCATCTTGCGCGCCGCGCTGGCGTCGATTGCAAGCACTTCGGCGTGCGCATGCGGGCTACGCAGGATTGCCGCGTGGAGCATGCCGGGCATTGTCAGATCGGCCGCGTAGAGCGCGGTGCCGCGTACCTTGTCGCGCGCATCGAAGCGACGGTGCAGTTCGGCGGGCGCCGGCAGGGCATGGGTCGCCGTCTTGGTGCTGTGCTCAGGCCGGGCCACGCGCTCGACGGCATCCAGTATACTGACGTAGCCGGTGCAACGGCATAAATTACTGCCCAGCGCCTTGGCGATTTGTGCGCGCGTGGGAGTTGCATTGCGGTCGAGCAGGGCCTTGGCGGCCATGATCGCACCGGGCGTGCAGAATCCGCACTGCACGGCGTCGGCCTCGATAAAGGCATCTTGCAAAGGGTGCAGTTGCCCGGCGCTGCCCAGTCCTTCGATGGTGAGAATTGCCTTGCCAGCGGCGTTTTCAGCGCTGACGCGGCAGGCGCGGGCCATCGCGCCGTCGATGGTGATCACGCAGGTGCCGCAGGCGCCGTCGTCGCAACCGCGCTTGGTGCCGGTCAGTTGGAGATCGTCGCGCAACACATCGAGCAAGGTTCGCCGGGGGTCGACGGCAAGCTGATGCAGTGTGCCGTTGACCGTCAGTTGCAATGGCATACAGGCTTTTTCATTTCCCATTGCATGGCCTTCCTGTGGTGCCGCGCGCGGGTTGGTGCCAGCAATCGGCGGGGATCCGATGCACGCGAATCTCCCCGCTGACATTCTCTACGCGCGTGCAACGGGGGATTTGACCCACGTCAAACCGGGGGTGGCTGGAATTGCAAGCGGCAGTCACCGCGCCTTTGCCAAAGTGATGGCGCGTGGTCGGTCGGCTCCGCGATGCTAAATGGCTGCCCCCACATACGATAAGTATGCAACCCGGTTTTCTTTTCGTTGCGCCGTCCGATCGCACGGCTTCGGCACACCCCGCTACAATCACCCGGGTCAGACGAAATATCGCACCCTAATACAAGGAAACCGAAGCATGGCATCTCTTAGCCGTCAGTTGGCGCAGTGGGTGGTCGGATTGAAGTTCGACGACCTGCCGCCGGAAGTGGTTGATCGCGCCAAGGGCGTCACGCTGCAATGCCTGTCGTCCATATTGATCGGCGCCCAGACCCGGCAGGGCGCCGAGGCCGTGACGATGATTAAACAGGAGGAGGCCGGCGTCAGTCGCGGCGCCACCATCATGGTTGCGGGCGGCAAAGTGACGAAGGGCGGCGCCGCCTTTGCCAATTCCGAAATGGCCTTTGCCGGTGGCAAGTGGGACACCTTCCGCATGCTGATGCACCCGGGAACCAGTGTGATCCCCGGCGCGTTTGCGGCGGCCGAGGAGAGTGGTGCTTCCGGCAGGGAGTTCATCACGGCGATTGCGGCCGCCTATGAGGTTATGGAACGCCTCGCGGCGGACTTCATCCCGACCTTGATGTCGCGCGGTTTTCATGCCAGCCCGGTGTTTGGAATTTTCGGTGCGGCGGTGGCGGCCGCCAAACTCGGTGGTCTCGACGAGGAGCAGATGAACAGCACCATCGCGTTATGCGCAAGCATGGCCGGCGGTAATCTCGAGGGGCCGCGCAGCGGCGGACGCGCGCTGCGCGAAGGTGTTGCCGCGCGCAACGGACTATTTGCAGTGGCGCTGGCGCGGCAGGGGCATGTCGGTGGCGAAACGGTGCTCGAAGGCGAGGCGGGTTTTTACCATGCGTATATCGGCAACAACCAGGGCCGGCTGACCTACAGCTTCGAGGGCAAGACGCACGCTGATCTCAAAGACATCACCGCGGATCTGGGCACAGCGTGGATTTTTCTGGAGACGCTTTACCGGATTTATTCGACCTCCGGCTACAACATCGGGCACATCGCCGTCACCGCGCAACTGTGTGAAGAGAACGCGATTCGGCCTGATGACATCGAGCGCATTGACGCGGTGGCGAACTGGCTCGAAACGCAATATCCAAGCCCGGCGTTTCCCAATCGTCGCGAGGACCTGATACACAAGCCCGGCAGCACCGCTTATCACATTGCCTTTGCGGCAATCCAACGCGGCTTTCCGCTGCTGCGCGACTGGGCGCCGCAGACCGCGAGCGCGGACGATCCGCCCGCGGTGCTTGAACTGATGAAACGCGTGACGATCACGCCGTCATACACCACCACGCTCTTCGGGCCGCGCATCACGATCCATACCAAAGACGGCAAGAGCTACACGCGACAGGGCACGGGGCGCGAATTCATCTGGGATTTCGAGGAAGAGGCGCGACGCATCCGCGATATCGCAGCGGGGCTGCCGATTTCCGCCGCACAGTTCGATGCCATCATTCAAAACTGCCGCGAACTGGACACGCAGGCGCGCGCCGACGCCTTGATCGGGCTGACCATGGCGCCGGGGCATTGACGAAGAGTCGCTTCGGCGTAGCGCAGGAGCGGAGTCGCGCCGCAAAAGAAAAAGACCGCTCCGAAGAGCGGTCTTTTTTTGCATCCGCCGCCCCGCACCCGGGTGCGGGGCAGGGATGCGCGGATGGGCAGTGACGTGCCGCTTTAGTGCGGTTCGTTCCAGCCGGTCGTTTTTGCGCCCTGCGTTGCGACCAGAACGAACGCCATGACACAGGGTTCCGTGCCGCGATTGTTCCAGTTGTGCAAGGTGCCGCGCTGAATCACCACATCGCCCGGCTTGAGGTGCACTTCGCCGTCTTCCATCTCCATCCACATCTCGCCGGAAATGCAGATGCCGTAATCAATGGAGTCCGTTTTGTGCCAGCGTGCAACATTCTTCGGCTCATAGCGGCCGTAGCGGAAGACGGAACCACCGGCGAGGCTGGTGCCCAGATCCCAGTTGTTGGGATCTTCTTCGGTTGATTCGGCGGGCAGTTGGCGCGTCGCCCACATCGGGATATTGTCGAATCCCGGCCGAAGGTTGACGGGCTCGATTGCAGTGTCCCACTTGATGCAGCTTTTTCCGTCCTTGTTGAATCCGGTTACGACTCTGCGACCTTTGATGCTCATTGCAAGTTCTCCTGTTATTGCGATGACGTGTTACGTGTTTATGCATAAGGCCACGCGACCTTGTGCCTAGTTTACCGCGTAGGCGGCTGCACGAGGAGTGCGGGCCTCAGCAAAAGACCATGGCGAGCAGCGCCGGGTCGTCGAGAATTGACAACGAGAAGTAGATTGCCGCCTGGTAATAGAGCGGCTCAAACCTGGTTCTGAGGGCGGATAGAAAGTAAGGCACGGGCAGACTAGGCTTTGCTTTCACGGCCGGGTTCCGCGACGTTTTCGTGTTGCAGGTAGAACTCTTCCACCTTCTGCCTCGCCCATGGTGTGCGTCGCAAAAATTTCAGGCTGGACGAGATGCTCGGATCCTGCGTGAAGCAACGGATGGGAACAGCAGCCCCCATCGCCTCCCAGCCAAGACGCTCGACCATTTTGGTGAGCATCTGCTCGAGGGTGATGCCGTGCAACGGATTGCGGGGCTGAATTGGGTTCATTGCTGTGACCGGCAGGGCGGGAGACTGCTATTTAACGATTTCCAGCAGTTCCACTTCAAACGTCAGGGTGGCGTTTGGCGGGATCGCGCCGGGACTACCCTGGCTGCCGTAGGCAATTTGGGGCGGACAAACCAGCTTTGCCTTGCCTCCCGTTTTCATCAGCTGTACGCCCTCAGTCCAGCAGGGAATGACGCGGCTCAATGGAAACGTGGCCGGCTGGCCGCGTCCATAGGAACTATCAAACTCTTTGCCGTCAGCCAGAACGCCGCGGTAATGGACCTTAACGGTATCGCTGCTTTTGGGGCGCGCGCCGGTGCCTTCCTTGAGCATGGTGATCACCAGCCCGGAGCCGGTCTTTGCTTCTTTGGGCTCGGCGGCAGAAGTTTGCAAGGAGAAAGCGACCAGAATGGCAGCGGTGGAAGTCATCAGTATTTTCATGGATGCGCCTATGTTTGATAAAAATTTGCACAACGAATACGGCGAACTATACCTTCTTCACGAATTCCGATTTAAGGCCCATCGCGCCGATACCGTCGATCTTGCAGTCGATGTCGTGATCGCCTTCGGCCAGACGGATGTTCTTGACCTTGGTGCCGACCTTGACGACTGACGATGAACCTTTGACCTTCAGGTCTTTAATGACGGTCACGGTATCGCCGTCCTGCAGCACGTTGCCATGGGCGTCACGCACGATGCGCTGTTCATCCGGGTTTGCGGTGGTCAGCTTCGACCATTCGTGCGCACATTCCGGGCAGACGTACCTGTTCCCGTCTTCATAGGTGAGTTCCGAACGGCATTCGGGGCAATTGGGTAGCGTGCTCATGGGTGCTTTCTTTTGGGTGCGTTCCGATACGAAATCCGGCGCTCGTTGCCGGGCCCGGAACAAAAGGCCACCCCGAAGAGCGGTCTTTCGTTTTTGAATCCAGTTCCCCGACCAGGGGTCGAACCAGGGACACAGGGATTAGCAGTCGATCCAGTCGTATTTCTTTGTAATTAAATATCAGTCGCTTGCGGCGCTTGCCGTAGTTCAAACCTAATTTCACCGGATCTGATTTTAAGAGGTTTTCGTTCTGCCCGAGCACCAATTCCGCAGCGTATTGCGATAGCCAGGTAGGGTGGGCAACTTGTTGCCCGCGTGGATTGTGGTGCTCTGGTTGAACGCGTGGGCAGCAAGCTGCCCACCCTACGAAACTGTAAGTTGACGGTAAAGAAGTAAGTCCCGCCCGCATGCCAGGCTCGACGATAGTTGGGCGTGTGGCCGTATTGCAGCGGTTGACATGCGGCGCAATGCGCTGCGCTTAT
>CALQCM020000025.1 GCA_943329075.2 Chitinophaga pinensis
GCGCGCGAACTATCGATCATCACTTTGGCTAAACTATTGT
This sequence comes from Chitinophaga pinensis, assembly GCA_943329075.2. GTDB lineage: Bacteria > Pseudomonadota > Gammaproteobacteria > Burkholderiales > SG8-41 > PALSA-1004. The sequence continues at coordinate 41 of CALQCM020000025.1, forward strand.
GTACCCAGCATTCCCTTATATTGACCGACTTCGCCATGCAGGTGCTCAAGAAACGACTCGGATTACGAGCATGAAAAGCCGGGGAAACATCAGGGGTAGGGGTGAGGGGCAAGCGGTCGCATTGCGATGCGTACCCCCTCACCCTAGCCCTCTCCCCCTTGGCAGGGGGAGAGGGGATTTTTAGGATAGATTCTTGTGAATACGTCTCAGGGAGCCGCCATGGCCGCCATCACCATACTGAATCCGAAAGTTTCCCAGCCGGTCGCGCCCATTACCGGCGCCACCCGCATCGCCGACCTCAAGGGCGCGGTGATCGGCTTTGTCGACAACAGTAAACAGAACGCCGACCATTTCATCGAACGCGTTGGCGCGCTGCTGCGCGAGAACTACGGCATCGGTGCCAACGTGACGGTGCGCAAGCGCGCGCCGAAAGATGAGCTGGCCGACAGCGACCTGGCCGAACTCGTCAAATGCGCTGCCGTCGTGCAGTGTTACGGCGACTGAGGAACCTCCGCTTCCATCAGCGTGGCTGATGGCGTGAAACTCGAAGCACACGGCATCCCGACCGCAACGATTTGCAGCACGGCGTTTGCCGGTGCCGCGCGCGTGCAGGCCGCCGGCCGCGGTTTTGCCGCACTGCCAATCGTTGAAATTCCGCATCCGATGCATACCGCTTCGCGTTCGCTGGTCGAAGGGCGCGCCGCCGAGGCTGCGCAGTCGATTGCCAAAGCTCTGCTCGAAGGCGCAGCGGCGCGCGGTGCGCTGGGCGAGGACATTCTCGAAGATCGTATCGAAATCGATGCCGATCCGGTCGCACTCGAAGAATTCTTTTTCACTCACGGCTGGACTGACGGCCTGCCGGTGACGCCGCCGACGGTGGCAAGTGTGGCCGCCATGCTGGCCGCGGCGGGCCGCGATCCGCACGAGACCATCGGGCCGATCCCGCCGCGCATGCGCGTAGCGACCATCGAGAAACTCGCCGTCAACGCGGTGATGGCGGGCTGCAAACCGGCCTATTTTCCGGTGGTGCTGGCGGCACTCGACTCCGTGCTCGACGACAATATCCGCCTCTATGGGATACAGACCGCGACCAACACGAGTTCGGCGCTGCTCATCGTCAACGGCCCGATCGTCAAAGAGTTGGGACTGAATGCGCGCGGCAATGTATTCGGCCAGGGCAACCGCGCCAATGCCACCATCGGCCGCGCGCTGCAACTCATTTTGCGCAATGTCGGCGGCGACCTGCCGGGCGAAACCGACATGGCGACGCACGGCCACGCCGGCAAGTTCACCTTCTGCATTGCCGAGAACGAAGACGAGTCGCCGTGGGAGCCGCTACACGTCGAACGCGGCTTCAAGCGCGGCGACAGCACGGTGACGGCCATCGGCGGCTCGGGGCCGCAGAACGTCTTTACTTACGGTTGCGAAACCGGCGCCGAAATTCTCGATCATTTTGTCGGCGCACTGACCGGGCTTGGCCACAACAACATCATCTTCCCGACCGGACCGCTGTTTGTATTGAGTCCGGAGCATGCGCAGACGCTGGCACGCGACGGTTTCGACAAGCAGAAAATCAAGCAGCATTTGTTCGAGAAGGCGCGTATTCCGTTGACGCGTTTCGCTGCGCGCTCGATTACGGGTTTGCATCACCGCCGCTCGCGCTGGTTCGAGATTGCCGGCGATCCGACGCATATCGGTGTCGCCGACCGCATCAACGACATCAATATCGTCGTCGCCGGTGGCGCAGGCATACACTCGCAGTTCGTGCCGACCTCGTTCAGTTACGAGCCGGTGACGCGCCTGATTCGAACAAAAGCCGGCAGCGCGAAATAACGCGGAGGATTGCAGTGGCGGACAAGATCGACGAATTCGAATTTTTCCTGCAGAAGGAATGGTCGGACGGCCTGCCAGTGGTTACGCCGACTGAAGCGCGCGTGCAGTGGATGTTGTCGGGAACGAAACTTGATCCGGAGAAGGTCATCGGCCACATCGCGCCGGCCGGAGAGCCGGCGAGCGTGCGCACGATCGCAATTCACGCGCTGATGGCCGGCTGCAAACCCGAATACCTGCCGGTGGTGATCGGTGCGGTTGAAGTCATTACGCGCGAGGAATTCAATCTGGGTGGCGTGCAGTGCACGATGCACGGCGTGGCGCCGCTCATGATCGTCAACGGCCCCTATGCCAAACAAATCGGGCTGCACGGCGGCAACGGTTGTTTCGGCCCGGGCTTTCGCGCTAATACCACTATCGGCCGTGCGATTCGTCTGTTGTTGCTGAATGTCGGCGACGGCATACCCGGTGGCGCGTCGGCGACGATTTTCAGTTCACCGATTCGTTACAGCGCCTGCCTCACGGAAAATGCAGAATTGAGTCCGTGGGAAAGCCTTGCCATGTCGCGCGGCTACAAGCCCGACGACAACGTGATCAGCGCGGTGATGGTCGAAGCGCCGCGTTTGCATTTCGATGACGTCAGCACGGAACCTGAACGGTTGCTGCGCGGCATCGCCGATTCGATGACGTCCACCGGTTCCTGGCATATGTGGTTCGCCTCGGGCATCGCGGTGGCTATGAGTCCGCAGCACGCCGGCCTCTGCGCCGCTGCCGGCATGAGCCGCGCCGAGGTGCATGCACGCTTGTGCGAATTGGCGGTGCGCCGTCAGGGCGACATCCGCAACGGCGGCAACTGGCGGCCCGAACGCGCGCGTGCGATGGGCGCCGATCCTGACGATGATGACTATCTGATCAAAGCGGTGAAGAATCCGGCAACGCTGCAGTTGTTTGTGGCGGGCGGACGCGGGCCGATCACCGCGGTGTGCCACGGCTGGAACGATTCGAGCCAGCCGGTGCATGGCCGTTACGAAGTTTGAGGAGAGCGCAATGACAGACGAACTCGGCTTCATCGATCCAACCGTCAAAAAGCAGCGCGCGCGTATCGCGCAGGCGCCGCGACCGATGGATCTGACCAATCGCGTGGTCGGTCTGCTCGACAATACCAAGGAGCAGGGCGAGCAGATTCTCGAATCGGTGGCTGAGGCATTGAAGCGCGATTACGGCGTGGCGCGTGTGGTGCTGCGGCGCAAGGAATATTTTTCGCGGCCGGCCTCGAAAGAGTTGCTCGATGAGATGGCAAAGGAGGTTGATGTCGCCATCTCGGCCCTCGGCGGATGAGGCTCATGCACGTTGTGCAGTGTGCACGACACAGTTGAATTCGAAAAGCGCGGCATTCCTTCGACGCTCTTCATCACGCAGATTTTCAAGAACTCCGCGGTTTCGCAGTTCCGCAACAAGGGCATGGACGGCCATGCGCTGATCGAGTTGCCGCATCCGGTGAGCAATCTCACGCCGGCGCAGATGCACGCGCTCACGCACGAATACGTGCGCGAGATGGTGCGGCAGTTGACGACCTAACGCATGAGAGGCCTCACGTCATTTTTGTGTGCGCTTGCTGCGGCCACGCTCGCGATACCGGTGCATGCGGCAGATGGCGAGCGTTATCCCGCGCGGCCCATCCGTTTGATCGTGCCATTCGCGCCGGGCGGCACGGTGGACGTCATCGCGCGCCTGATCGGCGCCAAAATCGGCGAGGCCACGGGCCAGCAGGTGGTGATCGACAACCGCGGCGGCGCCGGCGGCGTGGTTGGCACCGAACTGGTGGTGCGTGCCGTGCCCGACGGTTACACGCTGCTGCTGCACAGCGCAGCACTGGCCTACGAGCCGGCCTTGCGCGCGAAGCTGCCCTACGACGCGTTGAAGGATCTTGCGACTATCAGTGTCATCGGCGCCACGCCGAATCTGCTGGTGATGCATCCGTCGTTCGCCGCGCGTTCCGCGCGTGATCTCGTGCAATCGGCAAAACAGAAGCCGGGTGCGGTGACCTATGGCACCGGCGGCATCGGCAGTTCCTCGCATCTGGCGGTCGAACTGTTCCGCAACATGGCGGGTGTGACTTTCAATCACGTGCCGTACAAAGGCGCGGGACCGGCATTGACGGAGGTCATTGCCGGTCAGATCGATTTCATGATCGCCACCATGCCCGGCGCGGTGATGCATGTGCGCAGTACGCGCCTGCGTGCGATCGGAATTTCGACACTCAAGCGTTCGCCCGAATTGCCCGAGGTGCCGACGATTGCCGAAAGCGGCGTGCCCGGTTATGAATATGTGGCATGGTTCGGTCTGCTCGGCCCGGCCGCGCTGTCGCCCCCGCGCGTAACGCAAATCCAGAATCTCTTCGCGCAGGCGGTGAACAGCCCGGACTTGAAGAGACGTCTTGAGGCTGAAGGCGTCGAGCCGCAACTGACGACGCCGCAGCAGTTCCGCACCACACTCGCAGCGGAAACCCTGCGCTGGAAAAAAATTATCGAAGCCGCCGGCATCAAGGCGGCGAACTAACCGCATCAATAAGGGGCAGTCATGGCAGATGAAATCCTGAAAAACGGCGTTACTGAAAAACTCGCTGCCTGGCTGACCAGCCACCGTTACGAACAGATGCCGGATGCCGTCAAGGCCAAGGCGGTCGAGGTGGTATTCGATTCGGTGGGCGCGATGACGGCCTGTTCGACGCTGCCGGAAGTCAAAGCCATCGTCGAACTGATGGGCGAGCAGGGCGGCAAAGGCGACTGCACCATCATCGGCCACAGCGGCTCGACTTCGGTGATCAATGCCGCGATGTGCAATGGCGGCATGGCGCACGGCAATGAAGTCGACCCAGTGCATTCCACTTCCGTCGGTGGTCACGTTGCAGCGGGGCCGGTGCCCTCGGCGCTGGCGATCGGCGAATCGATCGGTGCTTCCGGCAAGGACATTTTGCGCGCGGTGGTGCTGGGTTACGAAGTCGGCGGCCGCCTGATGACGATTTTTTACCGCGAGCGCGATTACACCAAGCGCCGCTTCTATCACACCGCAGTGGCGGCCAATATCAGCTCGGCGGTGAGCGCCGGGGTGCTGCTTGGCCTCGACACGCAGGCGATGCAGGTGGCAATGTGTCTGGCCACCTATCAGGCGGCAGGCCCCGACAACATGACCAAGGACCCGGTGCACATGGGCAAGACCTTCCAGGTTGCCGCGGCGAACCGCAACGGCGTCACTGCTGCGCTGCTCGCGCACAAGGGATGCTACGCGCCAACCGACATCCTCGACGGCACGCATGGCCTGTTCGACGCTTATCTGAACACACCCGAGGCCGGCCCTGAACTCCTCGACAAACTCGGCGAGTATTATTCGATTACCGACGTCATGCACAAGCGTTATTCAGCCGGCACGCCGAACCAGACCTATCTCGCCGCGTTGTTCCGCCTGCTCAAAGACAACGCGATCAAGCCTGAACAGATCGAGCAGATCGAAATCCAGATGCCGACGCGCGGCGTCAAGCGCGTGCCGACCACGCGCCACGCCTCGATCTCGGCGCTGAAAGTCAGTGCAATTGCCGCCGCCACCGGCAAGCTCGACTTCTATCAGCTGCACGGCCCGCAGGCAGCGGTTGATGCCGCCATCGCCTCGATGATAGCCCGCGTCAAATTCGTCGGCCGCGACGACTGGACCGGCATGGAACACGGCCGCCACGCCATCGTCATCATCCGCACGCCGGATGGAAAAAAATACGAGGAAGAAACGTGGTTCACACCGATGGACCGTAGCGAGCTTTCCGCCAAATTCAACGAGCTTGTTGAGCCGCAGTTTGGTGCGGCGCGCACCGCTAAGCTGGAAAAATCGCTGCTTGAAATAGAAGCCTTGCCGAACATCAAATCATTAATGCAGCAATTGCGCGCGTAAATTTCATGACCACAGGCGCCCGCATTTTCCTCCCCCTGAGAGCCGCCGAGCAGCACAGCCACGCCGGGGGAAGTCGGCGAGCACTGTCTGAGCCCTTGTCGTTTTTTGACAAGGGCGAGTTGCGCAGCCGCCCGGCGTGGCGAGCAGCGCAGGGGAGTCCGCAGGACCGGCGAACCGGGGGTCGCCTTCTTTTGGTTACTTTTCTTGGCGAATCAAGAAAAGTAATCAGCCGCCGGGCTGCCCCCGGCGAAGTTGAAGCACAGCGCCCCGCGTGGGCAACGAGTTGCCCACCCTACAGTTGGCTTCGGTGCTTGCTGTCTGCAACAGCCATCCTGCTTGGCCTACCTGCAATGACCTCGAGCGCTATTGCACAGCCTTATCCCTACAAGCCGGTGCGCATCTTGAGCGCCGAAGTCGGCGGCGGCGCCGACCTCGCCGCGCGCGTGATTGCGCAACGCATGGCGCTGCCGCTGGGCAAACAGGTGGTGGTGGAAAACCGTCCCGGCCGCTTGATCGGTGACCTACTGGTGAAATCCACGCCCGACGGCTACACCTTGCTCCTCGTTAGCAGCACGATCCTGTTCGCGCCGGTGCTGGAGCAGACGGGCTACGACCCGGTGAAGGATTTCGCGCCGATTTCGCTGGTGGCGACCAATCCGAACATTGTCGTCGTGCATGCCTCGGTGGCCGCGACTTCGATCCGGGAGTTGATCGCGCTGGCGAAGGCCAAGCCGGGGGTGCTCAATTACGGCTCCGGGGGCACTGGTTCGTCGATTCATCTGGCGGTCGAATTGTTCAAGCAGATGGCCGGCGTCGATATCACACGCATCGCCTACAAGGGCGCGGGGCCGGCAATGAACGATCTGCTCGGCGGTCAGTTGCAGTTGATGTTCGCGACGGCCGGTTCGGTGATGCGCCATGTTAATGGTGGCCGCCTGCGCGCGCTGGCGGTCACCAGCGCGCAGCCTTCGGCGCTGGCGCCGGGCCTGCCGACGGTGGCTGCGGCAGGCTTGCCCGGCTATGAGATGGTGGCGATTTACGCGCTCGCCGCACCGCTGAAAACGCCGGCTGCCATCGTCAACCAACTTAATCAGGTCGTCGTGCAGTCGCTGCACGATGCCGAGTTGAAAGAGCGCTTTCTCGTCAGCGGCATGGAAGCACAATCGAGTGCGACGGGGGCGCTGGCTGCGCGTATCAAAGGTGAGGTTGCCACGGTTGCAAAGCTGGTGAAGAGCGCCGGCATACGCGCCGAATAGCGTCGCAGGCCGGCGTTGTTGCGTTTAGCTACTTCGGCGTTGCGCGCAGCGGCAGCGGCGGCAGCGGCAGCGGGTTGCCTTCGGGCACTGCGGTGCGCGCGACGTTCATCACCATCGCCAGCAGCGCGTAATAGCCGGCGACACCGACCAGGTCGATGATGCCTTCCTCGCCGAATCTCTTCACGGCGCGCGCGTAGGTGGTGTCGCTCGCGCCCTTGGTGTTGAGCACTTCGGTGAGCAGATCGTAAACAATGGTTTCGTCCTCGGCCATGCCGTCGGGCCGGCGGCCTTCGGCGACGGCGTCGGCGATTTTCGGATCAAGGCCGTGCTCAAGGGCCTGGCGGTAATGCGCCCACCATTCGAACTGCTGGCCCCAGTGGCGCGCCGCGATGATGGCGGCGAATTCGTTGATGCGTTTGTCGAGCGGGCAGACGAAGCGGATGTATTCGCCGACTTTCTGCACGCGGTTCATGAATTCCGGGCTGCGCAGCAGCGCGACGAAGGGGCCTTTGACCTCGCCGCGCGGGCCGGCCGTGATGTCGGCGGCGGCTTTCTTCTGTGCCGGCGTCATCTTGTCTTCGGCGATCATCGGCATGCGCTCGGGCGCGATTGCGTAATTCACAGTGCTGCGGTCTGACGTCATTGCGTTTACTCCTCCTGATTGGTCAAAGAGGGATAACAAATCGATGGCGGGGTGTCAAGGAAGGCGGCGCCCGCGAACGTATCGACAGCGGCGCGCGCAGCTTCTAGACTAGGCACGGTGTGTTTTTGCACGAACGTGGAGCAATCAAATGCAGTGGATTTTGCGGAGCCTGCTGGCGACGGCGGTTGCACTGGCGACAAACCTGATGGCGGCGCAACCTGCCAATGACCTGCCGACGCGCGCCGTGCGCCTGCTGGTGCCGTCGCCGCCGGGCGGGCCGTCGGATTTCGCCGGCCGCCTGATCGCACCCGGCCTCAGCGAGGCTCTCGGTCAGAACGTGGTGATCGATGCGCGGCAGAGTGTCAACGGCATTCTGTCGATGGAAACCGCCGCGCATGCCTCACCCGATGGTTCGACATTGTCGATCGGCAACGTCGGCACGCATGTGATGAATGTCGGGCTCTACAAAAAGCTGCCGTACGATCCGGTGCGCGACTTCGTGCCGGTCGGACGCATCATTTCGGCGGGCACCGCGCTGGTCTCGCACCCGAAGTTCGCGCCGAACAGCTTTCGCGAGTTCATCGCCGCCGCCAAAAAAGACCCCGGCAAAATCAATATCGCGATCGCCGGCGCCAACGGGCATGTCGGCACCGAGGTGCTGAAGTCGATGGCCGCCATCAATCTCAACAACGTGCCGTACAAAGGCAGTTCACCGTCGGAGCTGGCGGTGATGTCGGGCGAAGTCGAGGTGTCGCTGCTGTCGATCCCTATCATCACGCCCTACGTGAAATCGGGCCGCATGAAGGTGTTCGGCGTGACGACCGCAAAACGTTCGCCGCTGCTGCCCGAGGTGCCGACCATCGCCGAGTCGGGTCTCGAAGGTTACGAATTCGGCAACTGGCACGCGCTGTTCGCGCCGAAGGGCACGCCCGAGAGTCGCGTGCGCCTGCTCAACAAGGCGCTGGTGCGGATTTTCGATAAACCGGAAATCCGCGAGCTGGTGCTGGCGCGCGGCAGCGAAATCGTCGCCGGCTCGCCGGAGGAACTTGCCGGCGTTCTGAAACGCGACATTCCGAAATACCGGAAGCTGATGGTCGAGGCGGGCATCGTGCCGCAGTAAGGTGGCGCTGCGTTACACTGTCGGCGTGGGTTTGTAGCGGGATGGCCGTATCCGGGATACTAAAGATGAATTCTTCCCGCAATGCGTTCTGCCCTATCCGGCCTAGGGGCTGGAAGTTCCGCAATCGAAGAATAATGATGATGGAGGAGAATAGATGAATTCTGCAATGCGTTTTCTCGTTGTGCTGGTCACGAGCGGATTCGTTTCACTCGCCGCGGCGCAGGCGCCCGACGACGGTACCGTGCTCGAAAAAGACATTCCGATTGCAGTCACCGAGGTGGCACCCGGCCTGTTCTTTCAATACCACCACGCCGAATCGAACAACGCCTGGCTGGTTACCGACGATGGCGTGCTGGTGATCGACTCGCGCCAGCATCCGCGTCGCGCCGAAGAACTGCTTGCCGCCATTCGCAAAACGACCAACAAGCCAATCAAGTACGTCATCAATACGCATGCCCACGGCGACCACTATTTCGGCAATCCGGTGTTCAAGCGCGAGGGCGCCATCTTCATTGCCCACCGCGACACCGAAGGCATGATGAAGGCGCACTACAACCTCGAGATCAAGCGCCGCATGGGTTACTTCAAGCAAATGAAATACGACCCGGCTGAAGTGAAGATGGTGCTGCCTGATCTCGTCTACGATTCGAAGCTGGTGATCACACTGGGCGGCCGCACTATTGAGCTGATTTATATGGGCCCCGGCCAGAATCCTGGCGACACGCTGGTGCTGTTCCCGAAAGAAAAAGTCATCTTCACCGGCGGGCCGTTCTCGAAAAATTCCTGGGCCAACCCGTCGTTCACGCCGTCGATGTCGAATTGGGTCGCCATGCTGCGCAAGATCGCCTCGATGGACATCGACAAATTCCTCGGCGGCCACGGCGACATCGGCAACAAGCAGGACGTCCTGCACGAAGCGCAGATGCTCGAAGACTTCGATGCCGGCATGCGTGAGGCGGTGAAAAAGGGCATGAGCAAGGACGAGATCATCAAGAACGTGAAGTTCGAGAAATACAAGGACGTGCGCAATTACTACCGCATGAACCTGTTCATCTCGAGCTACTACCACTTCCTGACCACCGGCAAGCCCGAAAACGCGCTGCCATGATTGCTGCCGTGCGGCTGGTCGTCGGTGCACTTGTTGTTTGCGCCGCCGCAGCCACCGCGGCGGCTTATCCGGAACGGCCGCTACGCATGATCGTGCCGGCCTCGCCGGGCAGCGGCATGGATTTTTTCGGCCGCACCGTGGCGCAATCGCTGAGCGAGGCATACAAGCAGCAGGTGATTGCCGATAACCGCGCCGGTGCCGGCGGACTCATCGGCGCCGCGACCGTCGCGGCGGCCACGCCCGACGGTTACACCCTCGGTATGGCGTCGACCTCGACCATCATCGCACCGCTGCTGCAACTGAAACCGCCGTACCGGCCGATCGAGGATTTCACGCCGGTCGCGTTGCTCGCCTCGATCACCAGCGTGCTGGTGGTCGCTCCCGGCGTGCAGGCCAAAACCGTGCAGGAATTCGTCGCCATGGCCAAAGCACGGCCGGGCCAGTTGAACTATGCCTCCATTGGCAGCGGTACGGCGGCGCATCTGACGGCGGAGATATTCAACCGCGCCGCCGGCATCGACGCCGTGCACGTGCCGTTCAAGATCGTCGCCGACATCTATACCGAAATGCTGGCTAACCGCGTGCACTATCTGGTGTTTGTGTCACCGGCATCGATCCCGATGCTGCGCGACGGCAAGATGCGCGCGCTGGCCGTTACCAGCGCGAAGCGCAATGCCGCGTTGCCCGACACGCCAACCGTAGTCGAGGCAGGACTGCCGGGGGCCGAGGTCGACACCATGTTCGGTGTGTTGGCGCCCGCGGGATTGCCCAAGGCGGTCGTTGCCAGACTGCATGCGGATATCGTGAAAATTCTGCGCCTGCCTGAAACACGCGAGCGTTTCGCGCGGCAGGGCGGCGAGCCGGCGGTGGATACCACGCCGGAAATGTTCGGGCGGCAGCTGCGCGCCGAATACGAGCGCTACCGCAAGCTGTTGCCGGCGATCGGATTGAAACCGCAGTAACGATTCGCCGGACACACGTTGGTGTTTTTCGTGGCGCAGGCGCCCCGCCTGCGCGAAGCGCCAAGGCTTCTGTGTGCCGATGTGTTTTGACGCAGGCGAGTCGCCTGCGCCACAAAATACACGATGCTTTTGGGTCTGGCGAGGACGGGGAGTTCGTAGGGTGCACGATGCGCACCCTACGGGTCAACGTCCCAGCGCCTTCAGCGCGCGCTCGTAATACTGCATGTCGAAGTATTTGTCGGGCGCGGGCGCCTTGCCGTCCCACTGGCCTTCGATCTCGGCGCGCAGCGACAGCAGGTTTTTGAAACCTGCGAGATCGAATTTGGCGTCCGGTGTGAAACCGAATTTCGGATCGCGTGCCATGTCATAAGTCTGTTCAGCGACATCACGCGGGATCTTCAGCCATTTCACCAGCAGGTCGATCGAATCATTGCGGTGTTCCGGGGCCAGCGCCCAGCGCAGCGATTCGACGTAAGCGGCGATATAGCGCGAGAGCGTGTCGGCGTTGGCCGCTGCCCACGAGCGCATGACGAAGGCGCCGGTGGCCTGATAGGGGCCGAGCAGGTCGATGGTGCGGCCAAGACTCTTTGCGCCCTTCTGCCGCGCCATGATCGAGAACGGCACGTTCAGGATCGACGCCGAGCCCTCCTTGTTTTCGACCATCGCGCGATAACGCAGCAGCGTGCCGCCGGCGAGTTTCAATCGGTAGTCGCCGGCCTTGAGGCCGTTGTTGAGCAGGATCTTTTTCGCCTGCAGCGCGTAGGCGGTGTTCGGCGCGTCGACCAGCAGTTCGCGGCCGCGCATGTCGGTAATCGTGTTGATGTCCGGCTGCACGAAGAATTCGTTCATGCTGCTGTCGCCGCCCAGCACGATGATGACGTTGCGGCCGGCGCCTTCGACCATCGCCACCGCGTTGTCGACGGCGGCGTGGGCGATTTCGAATTTTCCTTCGGCCAGCCCGTTGCGCTGGTCGTCGGAGTTGGGCGTGAACTGCAGATCGATCCTGAAGCCGTGGCGGACGAAAATGCCTTGCGCGAGCCCGGCGTAGAGCGGCAGGTTTTGCGCGCCCGGGAAGACGTTGACGCGCAGCGGCTGCGGCTCGTCCGCAGCGGCGACGGTGGCAACAATGACGCTTGCCAGTGCGGCAGCGCGAAGCAGGTGGCGCATGAAATTCAGCATGGTGTTTTCTCCGAGAATGGCGTCGCTAAGGGCGCGCTCAACTTTCCGGCTTGATGTTGGCGGCTTTGATTACGCGCGAGAATTTTTCGACTTCGGCGCGCATGAATTTGTCGAATGCCTCGGGTTTTTCGCCACCGGGTTTGAAACCCTGTTTCTCGATGGCGGGTTTCATGTCGACCATCGCTTTGGCCGTTGCCTCATAAATGCGTGCGACGATGGGGCCCGGCGTTTTTGCCGGCACCCACATGCCGAACCACGCCGGCACGTCAAAGCCGCGCACACCGGATTCGTCCAGCGTCGGGATGTCCGGTGCCATTGCCGAGCGCGTGAGCGTGCTCACCGCGATGCCGTTCAGACGGCCGGCGCGCGCATGCGGCAGCATGTAGGGGATGCCGCCGAACAGGAAATGCGTCTGCCCGGCGATGGTTTCCTGCACCGCCTGCGGCGTGCTTTTGTAAGCGATATGCACGATGTTGGTGGTAGTGGCCTGCTTGAACAGTTCGGCGGCGAGCTGCGCGATGCTGCCGTGGCCGAACGAGGCGTAGTTGAGTTTGCCCGGCTGCGCTTTTGCCAGCGCAATCAGATCAGCGACATTTTTTACCGGTGTGTGCGCGTAGACGCCGAGCAATAGCTCGACCTCGGCGAGCCGCGTGATGCCCGCCAGATCGCGCACCACGTCGTAATCGAGTTTGTAGAGGCCGGGGTTGATGGCGATCGAGAGTGAATTGGCGAGGATGGTGTGGCCATCGGGTGCGGCGCGCACGCCCATTTCATTACCGATGATGCCGTTGGCGCCGGCGCGGTTGTCGACGACGATCGGTTGACCGAGCAGTTCGGTCATGCGCGGCGTCAGCGTGCGGATGAAGATGTCGGTGGCGCCGCCGGCGGCCATCGGAATGATCAGCCGGATCGGTTTGTTCGGAAAAGTCTGCGCACCGGTGGGAAAGGTGGCAAACAGCGACAACAATGCAATGGCGTGGCTCGTGCGCATGATGATTCCCCCGGATGCGAGTGTCGCCCGCTGCGTGGGCGGACGCGTGGTCGCGTAAGCTGGCTAAACGATGCGGTCGAGCGGTAACTGGAACAGGCGGATCTTGTCGTCCGAGCGCTTGATGTTGACGTTGGCGGCGGTGATCGCATCGATCAGTTTCGCCAGCGCGCCTTCGTCTTCAAACGCAATCATCAACACCGAGTTGGTGCTCGGGAAACCGCCGGAACCCATGTGCGGGTCGGTGCCGTGGCCCTTGCCGACCACATTGTCCCAGCGCGTGAAGTAGTCGATATCGTTTTTTTTGAGCAGCTCGAGCACGTTCTTGGAGTAGTGCTCGTTGTGGACTACGAACGCCATTTTCATTGTATCGCTCCCGGGTCGGATGGTGCCGTTCGGGCCGCGCGCCCCACCGTTTCGTCGCGGTCACACCGGCTGATTATGCGATTGAATTTACCATACTGGCGGCGGCGCGGCGTTGCGACAGATCAAGCGTCTTTCTTGCCGGCGATTGACGAATATAATGGCGTTCGCCTGATTTCTGGCTTCCAGCGGATTGCCCTGATGCCCCAGTCGTTTTTGAACGCGCGCGCCCGCTGCGGCCGCCTGATGCTATGCGCCATGGCGCTCGGTGCGGCACAGGCCTGGGCGCAGGACTACCCGCACAAACCCATCCGCCTGATCATTCCCTTCGCGCCCGGCGGCACCAACGACGTGATCGGCCGCCTGATGGCGGCGAAACTCGGCGACATTCTCGGCCAGCAGGTGGTGCCCGACAACCGCGCCGGCGCCGGCGGCACGGTCGGCATCGAGATCGTGGTGAAGACGCCGCCAGACGGTTACAACCTCGTCATTGGCAATATCGCCACACTCGCCATCAATCCGACTCTGTATCCAAAGCTTTCCTACGATCCGCTGCGCGATCTGCAGCCGGTGACGCTGATCGCCAAAGTGCCGCAGGTGCTGGTGGCGCATCCGTCGCTGCCGGCGAAGAACGCGCGTGAGTTGATCGCGCTGGCGAAAACGCGGCCCGGCGAACTCGCTTACGGCTCCGGCGGCAACGGCAGCGGCGCGCATGTGTCGGGCGAGATGCTCAAAATGCTGGCAAAAATCAATCTCACGCATATCCCGTACAAAGGCGTGGGTCCGGCGCAGATCGACCTGCTCGCCGGCCAGATCCAGCTGGTGTTCGCCGGCGTGCCGAGTGTCGTGCCGTATGTGAAGGGCGGGCGTCTGCGCGCGCTGGGCATCACCGGCCCCAAGCGCGTGGTGACGTTTCCAGAAGTGCCGACCATCGCCGAGAGCGGGGTCGCCAATTACGAAGTGACCATGTGGTACGGCGTGCTGGCCGCCGCGGGTACGCCGCAAACGCTGGTGATGAAGCTGCACAGCGCAGTCAATCGCGCGCTGCGCACGCCGGACCTCAATGAACGCCTGCTGGCAGAAGGCTCGGAACCGAGCGGTATTTTGCCGGAAGAGTTTTCCGCCTTCATCAAAAGCGAACTCACGCGCTGGGCGCCGGTGATCAGGGCGTCGGGCGCTAAACCGGATTGAAAGCCATGAACGAAGAAAGTCCCGGCCGTATCCGCCTGAGTGTCGACGAGGCGCGTGCCCTGTCGCTGCAGGCGCTCGCGCGCATCGGCTACGACGCCGAAGAGTCGCGCATATTGGCTGAGCACATGCTCGACGCCGCACTTTGCGGCTACGAATATTCCGGCCTGCCGAAAATCCTCAATGTTGCCGAGCACCGCCGCCTGCGCCTGCCGCGGCGCGCCATGCGCGCGGTGCATGAAACGCCGGTGTCGGCGATGTTCGACGGTGGCAATAACGTCGGCATGGTCAGCATGTATCAGGCCACGCAGGTCGCGATCAAGAAAGCGCGCGAACACGGTTTTGCGGTGGTTGGCGTCAACAACAGCTGGGTCAGCGGCCGTGGCGCACATTATGTTGAACTGATGGCCAATGAAGGTCTGATCGGTTTGCACACCGTGAGCTCGACGCGCCACGTCGCGCCGCCCGGCGGCGCCGAAGCGAGCTTCGGCACCAATCCGCTGGCCTGCGCGTTTCCGACCGAGGGTGAAGCGTTTGTCATCGACATGGGTACCTCGGCTTTCATGTCGACCGATCTGCTGTTTCGCCAGCGCCGCGGCGAGTTGCTGCCGGAGGGCGTGGCGATTGATGCGACCGGCAAACCGACGCGCGATCCGGCGGCGGCGCTAAACGGCGCGATCCTGCCGTTCGGCGGCTACAAGGGTTTCGCGCTAGCGCTGATGATGCAGGGCTTCGGCGTGCTGGCCGGGTCCGGCAGCGATTTCGAAAAGAGTTATGGTTATCTGGTCATCGCGATCAAACCCGATCTGCTGATGCCGCTGGCGGATTACCGCCGCGACATGAGTGCCACGCTGGCCGCAATCAAGGCGACGCCGCGCCTGCCGGGTGTTGATGCAATCCGTTTGCCGTCGGAGCGCGCATTTGCCGAGCGCGCGCGCAACCAGCGCGAGGGCATCGTCCTCGACCTTCACATTGTCGAAGCGTTGAAGAACCTGCCGCAGGGGCGTTTACCGGAAAAAAGCTGACGCACAATTCGTGCGTCGGCATGGTGCGCGGGCGCAGCTTGCGGGTGCTGGTGTAATCGTCTAAATTGCCTGTGGTGCGTGAGGCACGCAAGCGTTATGCGCGCCGCCGAAAACAACAGTGCCGGCGAATCACACCGGCCGTTACGAGGAAAATCCAATGTTATTGCCCGCGCAAAAAAAGGTGGTCACCGCGTTTGATGAATACATCGGTTCGTTTGCCATTTCACGCCGCGGTTTTCTCGCCGGCCTCGGCGCAGTCGGCGCCGGTGCGCTGCTGCCCGGTTGCACGACGACGAGTGCGCTGTCCGGCAAACCGCACCGCATCGACGTGCATCACCACATCGTCGCGCCGACTTATTCGGCGGCACTGAAGGCGCGCGGGCAGGGCCACATCGCGTGGTCGGTGCAGAAATCAATCGAGGACATGGACAAGAGCGGCATCGCTACCGCGCTGACCTCGCTGATCCAGCCGGCGATGGCGATTGGCGACGTCGCCGGCAACCGCCGCCTCGCGCGCGAATCCAACGAATACGCGGCGAAAATTGCACGCGATTACCCCGGGCGTTTCGGCTCGTATGCGGCGCTGCCGTTTACCGATACCGAGGGCGCGCTGAAAGAAATCGAATACGCGCTCGACACCCTCAAGGCCGAGGGTTTCTGTCTGATGACGAGTTACGGCAGCAAATACCTCGGCGACCCGGCGTTTTTTCCGGTGCTCGAAGAACTCAACCGCCGCAAGGCCATCGTCTACGTGCATCCGCTGGCGCCGCAGTGCTGCGCAGCGATACTGCCGGATGTGCCGGTCGGTACCATCGAATACGCCGTGGACTCGACGCGCACCATGGCCAGCCTCGTTTTTGGCGGGGCGGCCGCGAAGTATCCGGGCATCCGCTGGATTTTCTCGCACAGCGGCGGCACCACGCCTTTCCTGCTGTCGCGTTTCATCCGCCAGGAGCAGGACATGAAGGGCGAGGCGGTCAAACGCATGCCCAACGGCGTGATGTACGAATACAAGAAGTTTTATTACGAGACCGCACAGGGCAACCACGCCGGCGCGCTCGACGCCCTGCTGCGCATCATTCCGGTTTCGCAGATCCTCTACGGTACCGACTTCCCGTATCGCGATGGCGCCGAGGTCAATGAAGGGTTGGGCAATTATCGCTTCAGTTCGTCGGAGCGCATGGCGATCGACCGCGACAATGCGTTGCGTATGATGCCGCGTTTGCAGGGCTGATGTTCAATTGATAGTGATTCGTCACTCCCGCGAAAGCGGGAGTCCAGTCGAAGCCCCATGCGTTGTAAAAACCTGGATTCCCGCTTTCGCGGGAATGACGAAACTGAAACATAACGCGCATCATTCTCGAACAATGTTTGAAGTTTCCGGAGGCGACACATGAACGACAACAACAATGGCCTTGATAGCCTGTTTGAAGACATTCTCGCGGTACCGCGCCGCCGTTTCCTGCAGAGTGCCGCGGGGCTCGGCGCCGGCGTACTGCTGCCTGGTTGCGAGTCACTGCCGAAAACCGCGTCCGGCCAGACGCTGCACCGCATCGACATCCACCACCACCTGCTGCCGCCGAAATACGTCGCCGAGCTGCCGAAGCTGGTGAAGGGTGAGAGCCCGCCGACCAACTGGACGCCGGCGCGCTCGCTCGAAGATATGGACAAGAACGGCATCGCCATGTCGATGCTGAGCCTGATGCAGCCGGGCTCCTGGTTCGGCGACGTCGCGCTGGGCCGCCGCATTTCACGCGAGAGCAACGACTACGCCGCCGCGGTGGTGCGCGATCACCCGACGCGCTTTGGCATTTTCGCCACGCTGCCATTGCCGGACATCGAAGGCAGTCTGAAGGAAATCGCTTACGCGCTCGACACGCTGAAGGCCGACGGCTTCGGCCTGATGACGAGTTACGCCGGCAAATATCTCGGCGACCCGGCCTTCTGGCCGGTGCTCGAAGAACTGAACCGCAGGAAGGCCGTGGTCTACAACCATCCGCTGTCGGCCGACTGCTGCCGCAACCCGATTCCGCAGTACATGGTGAATTCGGCGATTGAATACGCGACCGACACGTCAAGGACGATTGCGAGCCTGTTGTTCAGCGGGGCGGCGGCGCGTTTCCCCGACATCAAGTGGATCCATTCGCACGGCGGCGGCACCATGCCGATGCTGTGGCAGCGTTACGTCCGCCAGGAGGCAACGCTGAAAAACAAACAGGAACTCCTGCCCAACGGTGTGTTGCACGAAATCAAGCGTTTCTACTACGACACCGCGCAGGCCAATTCGCCGGGCGCGCTCGCCGCGCTGTTGAAACTGGTGTCGACCTCGCAAGTGATGTTCGGCACCGATTACCCCTACCGCCCCGGGGCCGAGGTGGTCGAAGGCCTGACCGGCTACGGTTTTTCCGCCGCCGAGTTGCGCGCCATCGACCGCGACAATGCGCTGCGCCTGATTCCGCGCCTGAAAACCTGAACCTGACACGCTGGAAGGGCTGTTTGATCGATTTTGTGTGACGCCGGTTGTCGAGCTGAAGTACCATTCGGTTTTCGCTGTGCGGCTGCGTGCCGCGCGGAACGCAGCGTCGCAGCGTCGGCGGTGCGCGGCAATTCTTGAGGGCGGTTACGGATGTCGATGAAATGCGTGAATGATTTTCGCCTGCGTTTCGGCAAGCAGGAGCTGGTGCCGATCATGGTCGGTGGCATGGGCGTGGATATTTCAACGGTGGATCTTGCGCTCGAAGCGGCGCGCCTGGGCGGCATCGGCCATATTTCCGACGCGATGGTGCAGACGGTTTCCGACCGTCGCGACAACACCCACTTCACCAAAGAAAAGCTCAAGCTCTACAAATACAACGTCGCCAATTCCGACAAGTCGAAGGTGATGTTCGACCTCGGCCGTCTCGCCGAGGCGACGCACAACCATGTCGGCCGTGCGATGCAGGCCAAGCGTGGCGACGGCATGATCTTCGTCAACTGCATGGAAAAACTGACGATGAACGCGCCCAAGGACACGCTGCGCGTGCGCCTCGCCTCGGCGCTCGACGCCGGCATCGACGGCATCACGCTCTCCGCCGGCCTGCATCTGGGTTCGCTCGCGCTGATCGCCGACCATCCGCGCTTTCGCGACGCCAAGTTCGGCATCATCGTTTCATCGCTGCGCGCACTGCAGTTGTTCCTGCGCAAGAACGCGCGGCTTAACCGCGCACCCGATTACATCGTCGTCGAAGGGCCGCTCGCCGGCGGCCACCTTGGTTTCGGTCTTGAAGACTGGGCACAATACGATCTGCGCACCATCGTCGTCGAGATCCTCGCTTATCTGAAGGCCGAACAGCTTGATATTCCGGTGATTCCGGCCGGCGGTATCTTCACCGGCAGCGACGCGGCGTCATATCTCGAAATCGGCGCCGCCGCGGTGCAGGTGGCGACGCGTTTCACCGCCACGCGCGAATGCGGCCTGCCCGACAAGGTCAAGCAGGAATACTTCAAGGCGGACGAAGCAGACATCGAAGTGAACATGATCTCGCCGACCGGCTATCCGATGCGCATGCTGAAGAGCAGCCCGGCGATCGGCAACGGCATCCGCCCGAACTGCGAAGCCTACGGTTACCTGCTCGACGGCAGCGGCAACTGCGCCTACATCACGGCCTACAACCGCGAAGTCGCCATACACCCGGGCGCGAAGAAGGTCGCGGTCATGGACAAAACCTGTCTGTGCACGGCGATGCGCAACTTCGACTGCTGGACCTGCGGACACAACACCTACCGCCTGAAAGACACCACGCGGCAATTGGCCGATGGCAGCTACGCGTTGCTGAGTGCCGAACACGTCTTTCGCGACTACCAGTTCAGCATCGACCAGAAGATCGCCCTGCCGCCGGCCGCCTAGTTGCCGCTCAATCGAGCGGTTCGAGCTTGATGATCGACGCGCCGTGGTTGCTGCCGACCCAGAAGGTCACCGGGCTGGTCGAGTTATCGACGAAGACGCGCCGCACGTTGGTTTGCCGCGGCAGCAGGTATTCGATCGCGCGGCCGGTTTCGGTGTCCATGCGCAGGATGCGGTCGCTCGACATCGAGCCGCTCCAGAGTTCGCCGTTTTTATCGACGAACACGTCGTAGGGATAGGTGTGCGCGGTGGGCACATCCCATTCGCGGATCGCTTCCTTCTTCGGATCGAACATGCCGACCTTGTTGGCGGCGAACTCGGCGAACCAGACGCGGCCCTGCGCATCCATCATGGTGCGGCGCGGGCGCGAGCGGCGTGTCGGCGTCGGGTAGATCGTCGATTGCAAGGTCTTCGCATCGACGCGGCCGATGTTCTCGTCGCCGAAATCCATGAAATAGAGATTGTTCTGCGCGTCGGCGATCATGCCGTAGGGCGAATGATTGACGCCCTTCGGCATGTCGCGGAAGGGGTCGATCAATTCGTATTTGCCGCTGGCCAGATCGAGCCGCATGACCGATTGTTTGCTGACCTCGTTGGTCCATACCTTGCCGTCGAGATGCGCGCTGCCCGGCATCACCATCGATTGTTGCGCGGTGTCCGCATTCATCGTCGCGGGTAGCGGGAAGGACTGAAATTTGCGCGTTTTGGTATTGAATTTTACGAGGCCCGTCTGGAACATCGCCGCCAGCCAGTAGTTGCCGTCGCGGTCGACTTCAAGCGCCAACGATCCGGTCGGAAAGCCGGGTTTGCTCACCGGAAAGGCGAATTCAACATGCGCGCCGGTTTTCGGGTCGAGCCGGCCGAGAAAATTCTCCACAAAGTTCGAATACCAGACGTAGCCCTGCGCGTCGGTGCGCACATCGTGCGGCGCGATCGATTTGCGCGGCATGTCGTATTCGGTGATGACGACGCGCGTGGCGCGGCCCTGCGGGCGCGGCAGCGTCTTCAGTTCGTAGTTCCAGGTCGCGCCCTTGCTGAGATTGACGGTTGCCAGATAGTCGGCGAGCTTGCGCGCCAGCTCCTCGTTCGGTTTGCGTTCGGCCACGCGCGGCTGCACGCGCGCCATCGTCGTGTTGTTGGCGAACTGCGACATGCGGTTGAGGACACCGAAAAACTCCTGCGCATTGAATTTCGAGCGCACGATGCGTTCGAAGGTGTGGCAGCTCATGCATTCGATCAGCGGCCGCTTTTGATCGGTGCTGCCCGGCATGCTCATGAACCATTCGGTATTGGTGAGTTGCGCCGAGAACTCCTGCAGCTTGTGCAGCCGGATTTCGAGCGGCGTGTTTTTCTGCGCGACGACCTCGACCGTGGCCGGGCCATCGAGCGCATAGCCGGTGGCGCGGACCGCCAGCGCATAACGGCCGGCGCCGACTTTCGCAGCCGGAAAGGCGAAGCGGCCGTCGTGGTCGCTGACGACGGTGATGGTGATGTTCGCGCCGCTTTTCTTCGCACTGACCAGCACGCCTTCCATCGCGCCGTCTTCGGCGGAACTGACGCGTCCAGCCAGCAGCTGCGCCTCTACGGCGCTGCTGGCGGCAAGAAAAACGAGCAGGGCGCATGCGTGCGCGGCAGAGCGTAAAAATTTCATGGGGATTTTCCGGGACACAACTACTGACGCTGCATGCGGCATTCGGTCTCGATGGATTTTACCGCTTTGCCGCGCGGTGCCGGACGCCGCATCACGCGCGTCTGCTGGTAGCCGTCTTTGCTGCAACTGATAACGACATCATTCGGATTGACCTGTTTGCCGAGGCCGCGCACGCGGTAGATGCCCGAGCGGTCGGTGCGCGTCACATAGGTGAGACCGCTGGCGATCTTGAGCGTGACCTTGGCATCGTTGAGCGGCGCGTTGCGCAGGTCTTTGACGAAACCGAAGTAGGTCGGGCCGTCTTCCTCGGTGTGCTCATGCGGTTCGTTGATGCCGCCGCCGGCGCGTGCGGGCGGCGCAGTCGTCATCAATATAAACGCCATCATCACGACGGCAAGCGCGGTGTTCTGTGCGCTGGCGGCGGGCATGATCGGGGATGACACGGCAGCGCGCGGCTCAGCGCAGAAAGTAGTCGCGCAACAGAATCACGAATGCGACCAGCACGCCCAGCGGCACCAGCCATGCCAGCGCAGGGCGCAGAAAGCGCGTCAGCGCCGCCGGCAGCAGGCCGGCAACGAGGCCGGCGCCGCCGCCGGCCAGCGCGGCCGTCGCCATCCAGCCGAACCAGTACATGGCCGGGCCTTCGCCGGGTTGTTGCGCGCCGAAGCCGAAGCTGTAGGTGATGGGGTGGTAGGTGATCAGCGCGTAATTGTTTTCAACGGCAATCACGTAAACAAGCGGCGCCACCGTCGCAAAGACGATGGCGAAAACTTCAAACCGTCTTGATGTGCTCATGCGCCGAACCCGCGGATGTTGTTGATGATGTGGCCGGTGAGGAAGTTCCACCAGACAATGACGGCAAGCAGTGCTGTGAGGGCGTTGCGCGTGCGCTGGTTTTCAGCCGACGGCTGGCGCCAGAAAAAACGATAGGCCGGCAGCATGGCCATGCCGACGGCGGCGAAGTGTTCCTTGATTTCAAACGCGCCGTTCTCCGCCCACGCTTCCATCTGTTCGACGACCACGCGAATGCTGACGCGGTATTCGGGATAAATGAACGCACCGAGCAGAAAAGTCAGGATGTAGAGAAAGATGATGGCATCGACGTAGCCGCCGCCCGGGACGGCACGAAAGCGTTGCTGAAACGACGCGGCGGGTTTGCGTGCGGGCAGGCAGGCACTGCAGGCCTGGTGTGTAATGGCGCCGAGCAGGGCGACGGCCAGCAGGCCGTGGATGATCAGCAGTGCAGTCCACATGGCAGCGAGAGGGTCGGTGAGTTCATGTCGGGTTTCCTTTCAGCGCGCGCTGCAACGCGCCCAAGCGCGTTGCAGCGGCCTGTTGCGATTACTCCAGCGGTTCGAGCTTGACGATGGAAGCGCCGTGGTTGCTGCCGACCCAGAAGGTCACCGGCGTGGTCGTATTGTCGACGTAGACGCGGCGCACGTTGGTTTGTTTCGGCAGCAGGTACTCGGTGAACTGGCCGGTCTTCGGGTCGAGCCGCGAGATGCGGTCGTTGAGCATTGAGCCGGTCCAGGCGTGGCCGTTCTTGTCGACGGCAACGTCGTAGGGCGCGGCCCACGGCATCGGCAGTTTCCACTCCTTGAACTCGGTTGATTTGGTATCGAACACCGCAATCGCATTGGCGCGGTACTCGCCGAACCAGAGGCGGTCCTGATCATCCATCATGGCGCGGCGAGGGCCCGAATCCTTGGTCGGCGTCGCGAACAGGGTGATCTCGCCGGTTTTCGCATCGATGCGACCGACATGCTCGCGGCCGATGTCAGTGAAATAGGCATTGTTCTTCGAGTCGGCAACGACGTCGTAGATGTTGTGGCCCTGCGGCGAAGCCTTGAACGGCTCCCAGGTTTCCCATTTGCCGGTTTTCAGATCAATGCGGTGAATGCCGGCAAAGCCGTTGTTCTGCGACCACACCTTGCCGTCGACGGCGATGTTCATTGGGCTGGTCATGTTGACCTGGGTGTTGGCCGAGTTCATTTCCGCCGGGATCGGCCAGGTCTGGAATTTTTCCGACTTGCGGTCGAATTTCGCCACGCCCCCCTGATACATCATACCCAGCCACAGGTTGCCGTCGCGGTCGTTGCGCAGCGACAGTGCGCCCACCGGCGAGCCCTTTTTGAGTTCGGGCACCGGAAACTCGCTGTGTTTGCCGGTTTTCGGATCGATCTTGCCGAGCGTCTGGCCGCCGAAGTTCGAATACCAGGCATTGCCCTCCGGATCGAGCACGACATCGTGCGGCTCGATGGTCGGACGGGGCAGATCGTATTCGGTGTAGACGACCTGCGTTGCCTTGCCTTTCGGGCGCGGGAAGGTTTTCAGCGCGTAGTCCCAGGTCGCCGACTGGCTGAGGTTAACGCTGGCCAGAAAATCGGCCTGCGCACGCTGCACGCGCACGCGGTCTTCGCCGACGAGTTCGGTGGCACGCGTGGTCAGGCGTTTCTGCGGGTTGAGCGGCGTGCTTTGGTTCGCGTAAGTCGACATGCGCTGCACGGTGGCGAGGAAGCCGTCGGCATCGTATTTCGAGCGCACGATGCGTTCAAGGCTGTGGCAGCCGACGCAGCCGAGCAGCGTGTTTTTCATTTTCTGCTCGCCGGGCATACTGCTGAGCCATTCGGCATTGGTCATCTGCGCGGCGAGGTCGGTGGTCTTGCGCAGTTTGAGATCGGCACTGGCGGTTTTCTGCGCGACCACCTCCGCGTTTACGCGGCCGTCAAGATCGTAGCCGATGGCGCGGATGCTGATGCGGTACTGGCCCGGGTCAAGTTTTGCAGCGGGAAAGCGGTAGCGGCCCTGCGCGTCGCTGACCACAGTGATGGTCAGTGGCGAGCCGGCTTTTTTGGCGCTGATCAAGACGCCTTCCATCACGCCTTCTTCGGCCGAACTGACGCTGCCGGTCAAGGCGGGCGCCGCGTCCGCGGCGAACAGCGACGGCACGTTCATGACAAACAACAAGATACTCGCGCATGCGGCGACCTTACTGCGCATCGATACCATGGCATTTCCCCCTCAGGATGATGTTGAACGGCGGTGCGCCGGTGCGGACTTTTGTTTTTGTTGGAAGACCGCCTGCACGCCAAGTATGCGCCAGTGCGCGCCGGCTTTCAAACCCGCTGAAATCCCTGCGCGGGACGGGGTCTTGCGCTGGAGACGAGCGGGATGTGCCAAGCGGGCGCCGAGGGTTTATCATCGCGTTTCGACGCCGATCCGCGCTGATGATGCAGCGCGACGACCGTCGTGCAAACGGGGGGACATTTGAATGATCGGCAAGCCAGCGGAATGTGGTCGTCTGTGCGTGGCGCTTGCGCTGCTCGCGGCGGGTGCTGCGGCCGCGCAAACACCCGCGGTAACCGCCAAACCGGCGCTGCTGCCTGAAGTGGTGACCAGCGCCACGCGCACCGCGCGCGACGCCTTCGAACTGCCGCTGGCGATCGACAGCGTCGACAAAAGCGTGATCCAGGAAGACCGTCCGCAGGTCAATATTTCCGAATCGCTCAACCGCGTGCCGGGCATCGCCGTGCTGAACCGCCAGAACTACGCGCAGGACCTGCAGATTTCGTCGCGCGGCTTCGGCGCGCGTTCGACCTTCGGCGTGCGCGGCATCCGCCTGATTGCCGACGGCATACCGGCGACCAGCCCTGACGGGCAGGCGCAGGCCGCGTCGTTTAATCTCGGCGCCGCTGAACGCATCGAGGTCATGCGCGGGCCGTTCTCAACGCTCTACGGCAACGCCGCCGGCGGCGTCATCCAGTTGTTTACCGCTGACGGTCCGCCCGATCCGACGCTGGGCGCTTCACTGGTCGGCGGCAGTTACGGCACCTGGAAGGCGGCGACGCAGTTCGGCGGCCAGTGGGGCAGCCTCAATTATTCGCTCGATGCCTCGCGTTTTCACAGCGACGGTTATCGCGCCCACAGCACCGTCACGCGCGACATGCAGAACATGAAATTCAAAATGCCGCTGACGACCGGCACGCTGACGCTGGTGGCCAACGCCTTCGACCAGCCGGAGACGCAGGACCCGCTCGGTTTGACGCGGTCGCAGATGGTGGCGAATCCGCGGCAATCGGATAGCGTCGCCACGCAGTTCAACACGCGCAAAAGCATCCGGCAGAACCAGCTCGGCCTGATATACGACGCCAGCTTCGGCCGCGGTGACCTGCAGGCGCGTGTCTACGGCGGCGACCGCCAGGTCACGCAGTACCTGTCACTTTCGGCCGCCGCGCAGGCGCCGGCGACCTCCGCCGGCGGCGTGGTCGATCTCGACCGCGGATACGAGGGCATCGGTTTGCGCTGGACGCAGCGCGTCATTGAAGGTGAACGCCCGTTGACCGTCAGTGTCGGCGCCGACCACGACCGGCAGGCCGAACACCGCCGCGGCTTTCTCAATAACAACGGTGCGGTCGGCGTGTTGAAGCGCGACGAAGACGACACCGTGCACAACACCGATGCCTACGCGCAGCTCGAATGGAAATTCGCGTCGCGCTGGAGCACCACCGCGGGCCTGCGCCACAGCCGCATCTATTTCAACTCGAAGGACTACTTCATCCGCACCGGTAACGGCAACGATTCGGGGGCGGCGAGCTTCAACAAAACCACGCCGGTGGCGGGCCTGTTGTTCAACGTGGCCCCGGCCTTGAACCTCTACGGCAATATCGGGCGCGGTTTCGAAACGCCGAGCTTCGCCGAACTCGCTTATCGTGCCGGCGGCGTGACTGGTCTTAATTTTGCGTTGACGCCGTCGACCAGCCTGCACCGCGAAATCGGCGTCAAGGCTAAAACCGGCAGGGTGCGCGCCAATCTCGCAGTGTTCCGCATCGACACCAACGACGAAATCGTCGTCAACAATGCGGCGGGCGGCCGCACCGACTACAAAAACGCCTCGCAGTCGCGCCGCAAGGGTGTTGAGCTTTCCGCCGAGGCCGATCTCGGCCGTGGCTTTGAGGCGTACCTTGGCTACACCTGGCTTGATGCGCATTTCACACTGCCGTTCGTCACCGGCACCGGTGCCACCGCGGCGACGGTGGCGACCGGCAGCCGCATCGCCGGTGTGCCGGGTTATTCCCTGTTCGGCGAACTGGTGTGGCGCCATGCGGCGAGCGGATTTCATGCCGGCGCCGAGATGCGCATGGCCGGCAAGATTTACGTCAATGATCCGAACAGCGCGGCCTCCGACGCCTATACCATCGGCAGCCTGCGCGCCGGCTTCGAGCAGCGCGCGAAAAGGTGGCGCATCGCGGAATACGTCCGCATCGACAACATCACCGACCGGCAGTACGTCGGCTCGGTCATCGTCGCCGACGCCAACAGCCGTTTCTACGAACCGTCGCCCGGCCGCAACTGGCTGCTCGGCGTCAACGCATCGCTCTCTTTTTGATCCGGCGCAAGCCCGCCGGGGGCTTTCGCTGGCGGGCGCGCATCGCGTCAACCGGCCCGATGGCGCGGATAGTCCTTAACTGTTAATATTTTCCCCGATTCCAAAAACAACAAAAATCCGGACGGCGTTGCGGCGCCGTCCGCGCTGTTACTCATACGCGATTATCAGGAGAGGCTCCAATGAAAATTACGCTATCGGCGGTCGCCCTTATTTTTGCCGCGGGCGCGGCATTTGCACAAAGCGATATGGACTTGCGCAATGACGGCAAGAACACCGACAACGTGCTGACCTACGGCATGGGCTACAACCAGAACCGCTACAGCCCGCTCAAACAGATCAACAAGCAGAGCATCAAGCGTCTGGTGCCGCTGTGGAGCGCCGGGTTGTCCAGCAACTTCGGTGAACAGGGCCAGCCGCTCGTCTACAACGGCGTCATGTTCATCGCTAACGCGCAATGGACGATCGCAATTGATGTCGAGTCCGGCAAGCAGCTCTGGCGCACGGCGGTTGATTATGATCCGGCGACGCCGCGTGTGGTCTGCTGCGGCATTTCGAACAAGGGCCCGGCGATTTACGACGGCAAGGTCTACCGCGGCACGCTCGATGCGCACGTCGTCGCGCTCGACCAGAAAACCGGCAAGCAGGTGTGGAAGACCAGGATCGCCGAGTGGAAGGACGGTTTCTCAATCACCGGCGCGCCATTGGTCGCCAATGGCATAGTCATGACCGGCATCTCGGGCGCCGAGTTCGGCGTGCGCGGTTTCATTGACGGTCTTGATCCGCAAACCGGCAAGCAAATGTGGCGGCGCTACACGATTCCGGCGCCGGGCGAAAAGGGCAGCGAAACCTGGCCGAAGGACGATTCGTGGAAAAGCGGCGGCGGTTCGACCTGGGTTACCGGTTCCTATGATCCGGAACTTGATCTCGTCTACTGGGGCACCGGCAACGCCGGCCCGTGGAACCCGAAAGGGCGCCCCGGCGACAACCTCTACACTGCCTCGGTGCTTGCCATGCGGCCGAAGACCGGCGAAATCGTCTGGCACCGTCAATTGGTGCCGAACGAAATGTTCGACCTTGATGCGGTGTGGGAATGGATCCTCGCCGACATCGACGTCAAAGGCGTGAAGCGTAAAGTCACCATGCATTTTTCGCGCGGCGGTTTTCTCTACGTGATCGATCGCACCAACGGCGAGCTGCTCTCGGCCGAGCCGTTCGAAAAAGTGAACTGGGCCTCGCACGTCGACATGGCCACCGGCCGTCCGGTTGAAACCGAGGTATCGAAGCGCGTGCGCGCCGGCGAACAGATCGAACTGTGGCCGGGCCAGTGGGGCGGCAAAAACTGGGCACATGCGGCGTTCAATCCGGAAACCGGTCTGCTCTATGCCAACACCATGCACAATCCACGCCTCGTGAAGTTCGAGCCGGTTGAATACAAACTCGGCCAGCGTTACGTCGGCCTGCAGAACGCGCCGGCCGAGGCCGCGCCGTTCCGCCCGATCGCGCACGTCGATGCGATCGAGCCGCTCACCGGCAAGCATAAATGGCGGGTGCCGATCATGGACATCCCGCATTACTCGGCGGTAATGGCCACCGGCGGAGGACTGCTCTTCACCGGCAAGGAAACCGGCGAATTCGTCGCCTACGATATCGATAACGGCGACAAGTTGTGGGAGTTCCGCACCACCTCGGGCATCAACGCGCAGCCGATCACCTTCACGCACAAGGGCCGCCAGTATGTGGCGATCCAGTCCGGCCTCGGCGGCGTCAACGTTGTGCGCATGGGTCCGCAGCTGGCGAACGTTCCGCGCGGTGGCACCGTGTGGGTATTCGCGCTGGTCGACTAATTCCTGAATACAGGGGAGACATCATGAATAAAATTTTCGCCGCGCTGACCACCTTGCTGCTGCTGGGCGGCTGCGCCATCGGACCGGGCAATTACGATCTGAGAAACGACGGCAGGAACACCGACAATGTGCTGACCTACGGCATGGGCTACGCGCAGAACCGCTACAGCCCGCTGGAGCAGATCAACAAGTCGAACGTCAAAAAGCTGGTGCCGGTGTGGAGCCTCGGCCTTGAAAACGATCTCGGCGAGCAGGCGCAGCCGATGATCTACGACGGCGTCATGTACATCAGCGACGCCAAATGGACGGTTGCCATCGATGCCGTCAGCGGCAAGCAGCTCTGGCGTACCGCGGTGAACTTCGACGCCGACACGCCGCGCGTGGTGTGCTGCGGTGTGTCGAACAAGGGGGTCGCGCTCTACAACGGCAAGGTGCTGCGCACCACCATCGATGCGCACGTCATGGCGCTCGACCAGAAGACCGGCGCCGTGATGTGGAAACAGAAAGTCGCCGAGTGGAAAGAGGGCTATTCGCTGACGCTGGCGCCGTTACTCGCCAACGGCGTACTGGTGACTGGTTGTTCGGGGGCCGAATTCGGCGCGCGTTGCTTCCTCGATGGCTGGAACCCGGATACCGGCGAACACCTGTGGCGCCGTTACACGATTCCGGCGCCGGGCGAAAAGGGCAGCGAGACCTGGCCCAAGAACGACGCCTATCTGCACGGCGGTGCCAGCACCTGGATCACCGGCTCCTACGATCCCGAACTCGACCTGATGTACTGGGGCACCGGCAACGCCGCGCCCTACAATCCGGCCAATCGCGCGGGGGACAATCTCTATACGGCGTCGATACTCGCGGTGCGGCCGAAGACCGGCGAGATCGTCTGGCACTACCAGGTCGCGCCGAATGAAATCTACGACTGGGACACAGTGTGGGAAATCATCCTCGCCGAGATCAAGGTCGACGGCTTGCCGCGTAAGGTGGCGATGCAGTTGAACCGCAACGGCTTTCTCTATGTACTCGACCGCGCCACCGGCGAACTGCTGTCGGCCAAGGCGTTCACCAAGGTCAACTGGGCGACGCATGTCGACATGAAGACCGGACGCCCGGTCGAGTCGGAGCTGTCGAAGAAGCTGCGTGCCGGCGAACAGATCCAGCTTTATCCGAGCATCCGCGGCGGCAAGAACTGGATGCATGCGGCGTTCAATCCGAACACCGGCCTGCTCTACGCCAACACCAACGAGGGTTATTCGAATTACAAATTGATCCCGATCGAGCCGTTCAAGCCGGGCTTCCGCTATCAGGCCGTGGAGGCGACCTACTCGCCGGTGACGCCGACCACCGTCGGCGGCTACATCGAGGCGATTGACCCGATGACCGCAAAACCGAAGTGGAAGGTGCCGATCATGGGGGAACTGCCCGGCTCCGCCGTGCTGGTGACCGGTGGCGGTCTGTTGTTCACCGGCAAACATACGGGTGAAGTCATTGCGGTTGACGCCGACAACGGTACGCAACTGTGGAGCTTCCGCACGCCCTCCGGTGTGAATGCCCAGCCGGTGACCTGGACCCGCAACGGCCGCCAGTATGTGACCATCCTCTCCGGCAGCGGCGGCACCACTTCACAACGGCGCGGCCTGACCAATATCCCGGATTACGGTTCGGTGTGGACTTTTGCGTTGCAGCCCGAATAACAAACAGCGTAGCGGAGGAGAAGCGATGAAGAAGCTCATTTCGATCGGCGCACTGGCGGCGCTATGCGCGGCCAGCGCATTGGCACAGACGCAGGCGGACCTGCAGACGGACGGCAACGGCAAAAACACCGGCAACGTGCTGACCTACGGCATGGGTTATTCGCAGCAGCGTTATTCGCCGCTCACGCAGATCAACAAGTCGAACGTGAAGAAGTTGGTGCCGGTGTGGAGCCTCGGTCTCGAAAACGATTTCGGCGAGCAGGCACAGCCGATCATCCACGATGGTGTCATGTACGTCAGCAATGCGAAGTGGACGGTTGCCATCGATGCCTTGAGCGGCCGCCAGTTGTGGCGCACGGCGGTGGATTTCCCGCCGGAAACGCCGCGCGTGGTTTGCTGCGGCGTGTCGAACAAGGGTGTCGCCGTTTACAACGGCAAGGTGTTCCGCACCACGCTGCATGCCTATGTTGTCGCGCTTGATCAGAAGACCGGCAAGGAAGTCTGGCGGCAGAAGGCGGCGGAATGGACGCAGGGCTATTCGCAGACCGTCGCACCGCTGGTTGCCAACGGCGTGCTGGTCACCGGCATCTCCGGCGCCGAGTTCGGCATACGCGGTTTTCTCGATGGTTGGGACCCGGAAACCGGCAAGCACCTCTGGCGGCGTTTCACCACCGCCGGCCCCGGCGAGAAGGGTTATGAAACCTGGGAGCCGCGCGAAGCCTACGAACACGGCGGCGGCAGCACCTGGATCACCGGCTCGTACGATCCGGAACTTGATCTGATGTACTGGGGCACCGGCAACGCCGGGCCGTGGAACCCGTCGGTGCGCAAGGGCGACAACCTCTATAGCGCGGCGATCATCGCGGTGCGGCCAAAGACCGGCGAAATCGTCTGGCACTATCAAGCCACGCCGAACGATATTTTCGACTGGGATGCGGTGTGGGAAGTGATCCTCGGCGAGATCAAGATCGACGGCAAGCCGCGCAAGGTGGCGATGCAGATGAACCGCAACGGTTTCCTCTACGTGCTCGACCGCGCCACCGGCCAGCTGCTGTCGGCCAACGCCTACGGGCCGGTCAACTGGGCCACGCATGTCGACATGAAGACGGGTCGTCCGGTGGAGTCCGACGGTGCGAAAAAATACCGCGCCGGCGAACCGTTCGAGATGTGGCCAAGCGTGCGCGGCGCGAAGAACTGGCCGCACGCGGCGTTCAATCCGAACACCGGCCTGCTCTACGCCAACACCAACAACACGCCGTCGACCGTCAAGCTGGTCGAACTTGCGCCGTACAAGGCGGGCATGCGTTACACGGGCGTCGAAAATTCCTATCCGCCGGTCAAACCCGGTGACACCGTCGGCCACATCGAAGCGATCGATCCGCTCACGGCAAAACCGAAATGGCGCGTGCCGGTGAAGGATTTCCAGATCGCTGCGGCAATGCTGTCAACCGGCGGCGGCCTCCTGTTCACCGGCAAACATACCGGCGAATTCGTCGCACTCGATGCCGACAACGGCAACACGCTGTGGCAGTTCCGCGTCAGCTCGGGCATCAATGCCATGCCCGTGACGTGGACGCATCAGGGCAAACAGTACGTCACTGTGCTGTCGGGCCTCGGCGGTCTCTATGGCACCCGCAGCCGCGAAGCCCTGAAGAATGTGCCGGTCGGCGGTTCGGTGTGGACTTTTGCATTAACGGAGTAAGCAATCGAATGAGCACGAAGCATTTTTGTATCGCAGCCGGCACGCTGTGTCTGCTGACCGCAGTCAACGCGTTTGCACAGGAAAAATTTTCACCCGAGCAGATCAAGCGCGGTTCGGCCATTTTTTCGCAGAACTGCGCGCCCTGTCACGGCCCGCGCATGGCCGATCCGCAGGGCGCGTTCGATCTGCGCACCTTTCCGTCGGAGCAGAAAAGCCGCTTTCTCAATTCGGTGACCAACGGCAAGAACAGCATGCCGCCATGGGGCGGTCTGTTTAACGCTGAGGAAATCGAATCGCTGTGGGCCTACGTGATGGCAGGCGAGAAGAAGTAATGATGCAAGGAACAAGGGGGCACGCCTCCTTGTTGGTTCCCCACTTCCGCTGAAATTCTGAGCAAACAACCCCATGCAGGAACCCGCCTACACCCGCACCGCCGTTGCACTCCACTGGCTGATTGCGATCTGCATCATCGCGCAGATCGCGCTCGGTCTGTGGATGATCGGCATCCCGAAAGACCCGCCCGGTGTGCGCGCGTGGTGGTTCAATGTGCACAAGTCGATCGGGCTTACGCTCGGCCTCTTCATACTGCTGCGGGTTTTCTGGCGTGTCACGCACCGTGCGCCGCCGCTGCCTGATGCCATGCCGCGCTGGCAGCGCGTGGCCGCGGCCGCCAGTCATCACCTGATGTACCTGTGCATGGTGGTGATGCCGGTGAGCGGCTATCTCGGCTCGTCGTTCACCAAGTATCCGATCATCTACTTCGGCAACAAGCTGCCGCACTGGGGGTGGGATGCGCCGGTGCTGAAAGACCTTTGCAGCACGGTGCATCTGACCACGGTCGTTATTCTGATCGTCTTGATCGCGGTGCACATTGCCGCCGCGCTGAAACACCGCTTCGTCGCTCGCGACGGCGTGTTTGAGCGCATGCTGGTGTGGCGCAGTCCCGGCGCCACAGTGGATAAATAATCCGCGGCTAGCGGATCACCACACCCCACGGCAGTTCGCCGACCGCCACATCGCGGATTTTTTCGTTGCTCTCGGTGTCGATCACCGAGACCGAATTCGAGCGTCCGTTGGCAACATAAAGTTTTTTGCCGTCCGGCGTGATCGCCATGTTCCACGGCCGCAGGCCGACGCGGATGGTGGCGATCACGGTGTCGCTGGCGGTGTCGATCGCCATCACCGTGCCTTCGCCGTTGGAGACGAACACGCGTTTGCCGTCGGGACGCACCGCAATGCCGTTGGCGCGCACGCCGGCCTTGATTGCGCGCAGCACCGTTTGCTTTGCCGTGTCGATCGAATAAACGGTGTTGGCCTCTTCGCCGGCGACATAGGCGCGGCTGCCGTCGGGCAGAAAGCCGATGCCGCGCGGGCGTATGCCGACCTTGATCGAGGTCACCTGTTTTTGCGCCCTGGCGTCGATCACATCGACGACGTCGCCTTCTTCGGCGCTGACGTAGAGCCAGCGGCCGTCGGGACTGAATACTGCGTGCTCGGGGTTCTTGCCAGTGACCTTGAGGTTGACCACCACTTTGCGCGTCGCCGTGTCTATGATGGCGACACTGTTGCTTTCTTCCACCGCGACCGCTACCCAGCGGCCATCGGGCGAAATGCCCACACCCTCGGGCGATTCGCCAAGGTTGATGTTGGCAACAATCGAACGTGCCGCGACGTCGATGACATTGACGCCATTGGTCGGCTGGTCGCTGACGTAAATGAATTTGCCGTCGGGGCTCACCGCCATGCCGCGCGGCCGTTTGCCGGCGGGAATTTCGCCGGTGACCATATCGGTGGCGGTGTCGATGATGGAAATCGTGCCGGATTTTTCATTCGGCACGTAGGCAAAGGGCGCGGCCTGTCCCGGGCCAGCACACATCGTCAGCACGAACAGGGCGAAGGTCATGATTAAACGGCAGCAATGCATGATGGAATCTCCTCTTAAAGCAACGTCATTCCCGCGAAAGCGAGTATCCCCTTCCCCCGCTTGCGGGGAAAGGTAGGATGGGGGCCTTGGGCAATTGCAAAACGATTTAACGCATGGGCTCCCGCTTTCGCGGGAGCGACGATCGTTGTTCCAATAATGCTAAAACATCATCTGTCCGCCGTTGACCTGGATCGACTGTCCGGTCAAAAAGCTCGAACTCGGGCCGGCCAGAAAGCGCACGACGCTGGCGATCTCTTCGGCTTCGCCGAAGCGTTTGAGCGGGATGTTGGTCGGCTCGGGGCGCGCCGCACGCCCGGCGGCGCGCGTCGTGTTCATGGTGCCCGGTGCGATGCAATTGGCGCGGATGTTGCGGTCGCCGAATTCGCGCGCGAGCCCACGCGTGAAACCAACGAGGCCGTGTTTGGCCACCGAACCGTTGATACGGTCCTTGGCGCCCGCCAGCGATTGCATGCCGCCGAGCGTGACGATGGCACCGCCGCCGTTTTTTAACATCGATGGCAGGCAGGCCTGCGCGCAGAAAAAGGCGCCGTCGAGCGTGATGCCCAGCGGCAGGCGCCACTCTTCGTAGGTGAGTTCGGTAAACGGTTTTTCACTGCGCACCGAGGCGTTGAGCACAAGGATATCGATGCGGCCGAACTTGGCGAGAATCGCCTCGCCCATCGCCTTGACCTGTTTACCATCGGCGATGTCGGCCACATACACCTCGGCCTTGCCGCCCGCGGCGCGGATTTCCTGCGCAACTTTTTCAGCGTCTTCTTTCGACGAGCGCGTATTGATTGCAACGGCGGCGCCGCCGGCGGCGAGCGCGAGCGCGGTGGCGCGGCCGATGTTCTTGGCGGCACCGGTCACCAGCGCGACCTTGCCGGCCAGTTCGGTGCCGGGTGCGAAGGCATTGCCGGGTGCAGTCATATTTTTCTCCTCAGGGTGCTGTTGTTATGGCGGTCGCGCGCGACTAACGCGTTGCGATTGGCCGTGCGGTGGTGATGAAGGCGATCGAGCGGCCGGCCGGCATGTTCAGATGCAGCGCCTCGACCACCGGCGCATTGGCCGCTTCGTCGGACTGCCAGACGATAACGAAGTTGGCGCCGGAGCCGCCGGCGCTGTCGCTGCGCGGCACGTAAATCTCATGCGTGCCCATCGGCGCGACGATCGCCGGTTTGGGCATGTATTCGCGCAGTTTTTTCCCCTGCGTGTCGTAATACACCGCCGAGGTGATGCGGATCGCCTTGTTCAGGTCGGTGTTGCGGATGCTGACCAGCGCCGACACCAGCGTCTGCTGCGGTGCGCCCTTCGAATCGACGTCGCCGTGGTAGACGTGCGAATACACCGGCAGATACAGCGTCTGGCCGTTGCCCGTCGCAGGCTGTGCCAGCGCAGTGCCTGTGGCGAACGCGCAAATAGAAAACGCCAGCCACAGGCGCAGATGCGCCGCGGCGGTCCGGAGCAGGGGCGGGGTCGTAGTGTTCATGGTGCGTAGTCTAATGCATCGCGCGCGAATTGACTTTGATCACGGCGCGCGCATCCGGTAGCATCGCCGCTCCGCAACCTGCCAAGAGCACCGCCATGCGCCCCCTGACTCTGATGACCGCCGTGATTGCCGCCATGTTTGTACCGTTCGCCGCCGCGCAAACCTATCCGGAAAAGCCGGTGCGCGTGATCGTGCCCGTGCCCGCCGGCGGCACGCCCGACGTCGTCGCGCGCATGGTGCTGCCGGGGCTCGCCGCGCAGCTCGGTCAGCAGTTCGTCATCGACAACCGGGGTGGCGCCGGCGGCCTGATTGGCGCCGAACTGGCGGCGAAAGCGGTAGCCGACGGCTACACGCTCTTCTTCAGCAGCCCCGGCGCACTGGTGATCCTGCCCTATCTGCAAAAGCAGGTCGCCTACGACACACTGCGCGATTTCACGCCGGTCAGCCTGGTTTCGATCGGACCCTTCCTGTTGATCGCACATCCCTCGCTGCCGGCGAAGTCAGTGAAGGAACTGTTGGCGCTTGCCAAGGCCGAGCCCGGCAAAATCAACTATGCCTCGGCCGGCAACGGCGCGGCCAACCATCTGGCGATGGAACTCTTCAAGAGCCTTTCCGGCGCCAACCTGACGCACATCCCGTACAAGGGCGCGCCGCAGGCGGTCACTGATCTCATCGGCGGCAGCGGCGTCTCGCTGATGTTCAATTCGATTCCGCCAGTGAGCCAGCACATCAAGGCCGGGCGCTTAAAGCTACTCGGCGTGTCGACCGCCAAACGTTCGCCGCAACTGCCCGACGTGCCGACGGTTGCCGAATCCGGCGTGCCGGGCTATGAATCGATCACCTGGTTCGGTCTGCTGGCACCGGCGAAAACGCCTGCACCTATCGTAAAACGGTTGAACGAACTGCTGGTGAAGGTTGTGCGCGCGCCGGAACTCAAAGCACAGTTCGAATCGCAGGGCTACGACCCGGTCGGCAGCAGCGCGGCGGAATTCACCACCTTCATTCGTGGTGAAGCGGAAAAATACAGCAGGGTGGTGAAGGCGTCGGGGGCGAAGGTCGATTAAGCACCGCATTGCGGATTGAAACGGACAAGCGATGTTTGCTATCGGTGTGAACCGACCTTTGGTGAAGTGTCGCCTGCCTGCCGAAACCGGACGGTCGCTGTTACGGTTCAATTCGACGAATTGAACCCTGCTTGCACAAAAATCTGGACGCGCCCTGACAGGGGCATGGTTATTTTTCGGGTAGGATCGTCTGCATTTCTTTGGTCGACGCTTCCAACTGATTGATTAGATTTACCAGCGTAGTTGGCAAGAAAGGTTTGACGATATAAGCATCGATACCGTGGCGTTTAGCCTCTGCGAGGTCTTCGGCCTCGCCATGGCCGCTGATCACCACGACCCGAAGCTTACGGTGTCGCACGTCTTTTGAAAGTGCTTCATATAGCGAGAACCCGTTGAATTGCCCGGGGAGCCCGATGTCGAGCAACAGAATATCCGGCGGATCTTCATTGGCGATATGCAAGCCATCCAGCGCGGACCCGGCTTCGACAATATCGCGTTTGCCATTATCGATCGAGGCACGGATGAATTTGCGCAAAACGCTGTCATCATCAACGATGAGTATTCTTGAGTTTTTCGTCATAATTGATTCAACCCCTTAAGAGCGCGCAACAAGATGACTCTTGTAATTTTCTGAAAGAATTCCGCCATGCTGTATAGGCGACGATCAAGCGTATTATCCGCCGCCACGGCTGCATCGAGGCAGAAAGCAAGGTCGACGAGGGTGCCCCCCGCGGTTCGACGCATTTCCTGTCTACCTATATTCGGCGACCTAAAGTGCGATTTCGGCAGGTTTCACAACGGCAATATTGTCGAGTTAGCCAAAATCATACCGCAGTGGCGGAATGCTGAAAATGAGGAAAATCAATAAAAATGAAAAAATACTCTACATTACTGAGACGCGCCAAATCCTGATCCGGTTTGATTTCCTAAAACTGCAAGAGATCGCGTACCACTAATGTCCGCTATGCGGCAATTCGACAGGCAGTTTCGGGTCGATTTTTTCGGCCACAACCGGCCATCGGCGGTTACGTTTGAATTTCGACGATTGCTCGACACCATGCATTAGCTTGGCGCTAAACACCTATCAAGGTAGCATTGGTTCAAACGAGAGAAACTCCCCTGCACCCAAACTGGGCAACGCCGATGCGTTTGATCCGCGCACGGCCGAGGCTCTTCACCAGCCACGGGTTGGCGTGGCAACAGTCTGGCTGCTGCTCCCAGTCTCGTCTGAAGCTGTTTCTCGAAAACATTATCGCACGCCTGATGAAAATGCTGCTCAAAAATGGTTATCTCACCGAGATGGTGAGGGCATGCCCCATCAAGAAATGTTCATTAAAAGCTCGTTTTCTTACGGCAGTTAAGAATAATTTAAGGTGAAATTTATTTTCGTCATGAATCAAAATAATCAATGTTTTATATTAGATCGTAGAAATGCAATCAAAACATACAGTGCACTTATTGCAGGCCTCTGTTTTGGGGTTGACCCAGTGTTTTCTGATGAGAGGGTTGGCAATGGGCCGCGCACTGCACTGGTAATTGGAAATAGCAAGTATCCTGATAGTCCGCTTACCAACCCAGCTAATGATGCAAAAGCTATTAGCAAAGAGTTGACCTCGCTTGGATTTAACACATTACTTTTGATGGATGCTAATTTAAATAATATAACAACTTCTATTCAAAAATACACCGATCGCCTCAATAAAGAAAAATCAATTGGTTTTTTCTATTATGCGGGGCATGGGGCGCAGTTGGGATGGAGAAATTACTTAATACCAATTGACGCCGAAATTGACCGGGTAGACGACATTCCTAAGAAAACATACGAGTTAAATACCATGCTTTCTGCGCTTACTGAAGCTCAGAATCCAATGAATATAATTATTTTGGATGCATGCCGTGATAACCCGTTTGGAAAGAGATTGCCCATTGAGCAAAGAGGATTGAGTCAGTTTGATGCCCCGCCTAACTCGGTAATTTGTTACGCCACTGCTCCCGGCAACGTGGCGAGCGATGGGGCTGGAACGAACGGATTGTTTACTGAAAACCTATTGCGCGAAATGCGTAATCCGTCAGCAAAAATTGAGGAAGTGATGAAGCGAGTAAGGCTGGGGGTAAGGGAGGCATCACTAGGAGCGCAAATTCCCTGGGAAAGCACATCGCTTGTAGATGATTTCTATTTTATACCGCCCAGCCTGAATAAGAAAAAAGGAGAAGCCGTTCAGGCTGAAGAATATTTTGAGCAGAAGAGGGAATGGGACCGGATTAAAGATAGCAAGAATGTTCATGACTTTTATTCTTTTTTGAATAAGTATCCCAGTGGTTTCATTACCGAACAAGCAACATTTATAATTGAAAAATTGCAAAAAGCAAAAATAACGCTACAAGCAAATAAAAATGGAGAAATCCAGAAATATGGAGAAAATCGGTTCAGGGTGGGCGATATATTTACTGGAAAAGTAGTGAATGGCATTACGGGCGAGTTAATTTTTAATACCTACAATAAAGTGGAAAAAATTGAGAACGGTCTTGTATATATTAATAACAAGACTGGAAAGCATGCAATTAGAACGCTTGATGGAGGCTTGGTTCGGATTGGGAGCGGCGTTGACGGGATGATCTTATATGACCCACCACGACTTGATATGCCAGGTGATATTTTTGAGGTTGGGAAACGTTGGGTTGCCAGAAATACTGGTATGTACGAAGAAAGTAAGAGAACTTTTGACCAACAAGCAACAGTAGAGATTGTTTCCTATGAACAGATTGAGGTGCCGCTTGGTAAATTTTGGGCATATAAAATCGTATTAACTTCCAATACATTTAAGCGGACGTTTTGGGCTCAATCCGGATGGGGTGTGGAGTTAAAATCAATCACAGAATGGTTTAATAAACCACGTAAAGATGTATTTGAGTTGGCCACGCGCATTCGCGGCGAAGAAAGTGGTCTATAGTTCATTGTGGCCAATCGTTTTCTCCATTATATTTTGCAAATAGCGGCTTTGGATTAAGCGTTCTTGACCTCGGTCGATTCCGCCACTGACCGCTAAGAATCACAATAGCCCACTTGTTGAGCTATTTTATAGTGATCTGATGCGGTAATTTTATTACGCGGATTACAAGAATATACATGAGGCAAAATGAGGCGATTGCCTTATCTATTGTTATTTTTATCTGTGCCCGCTTATTCGCAAATGCCAATGGTTGGGGATTATGCTGCTGCCCCGGATAATTGGCTTTTAGGAAGTGGCCAAAGATGGCACTACCACACGGATGCGGCTAAAAGATCTCAAGAGATTGCTGTGCGAGAGCCCGTCGGGGATGAGGTTTCTGTTGTCGATAGGGCTAAAACAATATTAAATAATTCTTCTGCCAAAGCGATTGCCTTGATTGATGGCAATCAAATTGTTTGGGCTGGCTATAAGTCGCCCGCAAATTCAAACTCTTTATTTTTAAGTTTTAGTGTCGGCAAGACTATTACATCAATGGCGATAGGCAAAGCGATTTGTGCGGGCAAGTTATCCCTTGCAGATTCTGCTGAATATTTTGTTCCTGAGCTCAAAGACACGGATCTTGGACGCGCCACGGTTCGGCAGTTACTAGAAATGAGCTCTGGCACATCGGCTATTAATCATGACAGCTCTATAATGTCCGCAGAGCAAGAGCGTGATATGCGCCTAGGCAAAATTAGTGTTTTAGATATCCTTAAAACACCGAAAGTCAGCGATGCCTATCTGGGGCTATTTGGAAATAAAAGGCAGCCTGGCGAAGTGTTTAATTATCACAGCACCGATCCTTTGCTCTTGGGTATTATCTTAAACAGAGCTACCGGAATCTCTTATGCGAAATGGGTTGAGAAAGAAGTATTAATTGCCGTTGGCATTAGTAATGAATCCGTTATTGGTCAAGACCATTTTGGTTATGGGATTGCTGATGGCAATGTAAGAATGACCTTAGAGGATTGGGGTCGATTTGCTGTTTGGTTAAAGCAAAGCGAATCTGGCGATAGTTGCTTTTCAAATTATGTAAAACAGGCCTCTAGCACACAGATTCCGAACTCTATTAAAAGGGAGGGAAAGGCTTTTAGCGGGTATGGCTACTTAATTTGGACAGAAAAT
The DNA here is from genome assembly GCA_943329075.2 of Chitinophaga pinensis. GTDB lineage: Bacteria > Pseudomonadota > Gammaproteobacteria > Burkholderiales > SG8-41 > PALSA-1004. The sequence goes on from CALQCM020000025.1 coordinate 40,391, forward strand.
AATAGGCAAAAGAATAGCTACTGGGCCGTGGGATACGGTGGTCAGCGCATCGCTTGGAATCATAAAAATCAAAAAATTCTGATAGCGTTCTCAAATTTAGAGAATTACATGGATGATCTTTATTTGCTATATCGAGATTGGTCATCTTTGTCGAATTAGGATTTCTTTGGCCCGCTCCTGGTCGATTTCACTCGTGTCGCTTTTTGGATGGCAAGAAAGTTGGCGGGGTATCTTTGGGCGCGTTAGTTTGTTTTATGGTGTTCAATCGCAGATCGGCGCGTCCGGGCAGATTGCCGTTGTCAGCTTTACTTGTCGCTACATCACCCGCCCCGCGATTGCCAATGAACGGCAGCTTCAGAGAACTCGACCGTCTCCTCAGGGGCGGAAGCGGTTATAGCGATTGCCAGCCATCTGCAATCGCAGACCTTCGCCACTGATCCCCCCGCCAGGGTGAACGGTCGCCTAAATTGCGCGGTCGGCGCGTTGTGTGCGGCCGGCGCTGCGATTAATAATCGCCTTTGATCCCCGCGCGCTTGATCACGTCCGTCCATTTCGCGGTTTCCGTTTTGACATGCGCAGTGAATCGTTCGGGTGTGCCGCCGACGGGTTCTATGCCCAAGGCCAGCCAGCGTTCACGGATTGCCGCGGAGGCGATGACTTTGTTGAGTTCCGCGTTGAGCCTGACGACGATGGCCGAGGGTGTGCCCGCCGGTGCCATGTAACCGCCCCATGCCGTGAGCTCGTAGCCGGGCACGCCGGCTTCGGCGACGGTCGGAATATCGGGGGCGAGCGGAATGCGCCGCGCCGCCGTTACGCCGAGTGCGCGCAGGCGGCCGGCAGTGACGTGTGGCAGCACAGAGGTGACGTTGTCTGACATGAGCTGCAGGCGGCCGCCGATGATCTCGGTGATGACCTGCTGCATGCCTTTGTACGGCACGTGCACCATGCGCGTGCCGGTCATCAGCTTGAACAACTCGATGCTCAGATGCATCGTGCCGCCGCTGCCTGCAGAGCCGAACAGCAACTGGTCCGGATTGCGTTTGGCGTAGGCAATCAGTTCCGATACCGAATTCACGGGCAGCGCCGGCGTGATCGCGATGAGATTGGGTGAGATATTCGTCAGCACCAGCATGCTGAAATCCTTGTGCACATCGTACGGCACCTTGGCGAGCAGGGCCTGATTGGTGGCGAGCGGAAACCCGCCGTAGCCGATCGTATAGCCGTCGGGCTGTGCCCGCGCAATGGCTTCAAAGCCGATTGAACTGGCGGCGCCCGGGCGGTTATCCACCACGACCTGCTGGCCGAGCAGTTTGCCGAGTTCGGTGGCGACCAAGCGCGAATTCGTATCCGGTTGTCCGCCGGCGGCGGACGGCACGATCATGCGGATGGGTCGTTCCGGATAGGCGGCGAGCGCAGGCGGAGCCGACACACAGCCCGTCAGAATGATCAACAACATGCTTGCTTCAAATCGCATCACAACGTCCTTGGCTAGATCGCGCTTGCCGAATTGCGCATAATAGCCCGCCGACTTCGCTGCTCCAAGGGATCGCAGCGCGTCAGGCGCAAGACAAGTTCATCATCATTGTTGTGTGCATTGCAGGGAGACAAGAATGGCAAACCAGAATCCATCCGCCGTAAGTCGCGAGCTTGCCGGCCAGGTCGCGATCGTCACCGGCGGCGCGAAGAACATCGGTCGCGCAATCTCGCTGGCACTTGCTGCGGCAGGTGCCGCCGTTGCGGTCAATACGCTGAGTTCGCGCGAAGAGGCCGCAGCAGTGGTGCAGGAAATCCGCGCGGCGGGCGGCGAGGCAGAGGTGTTTATCGCCGACATCGCGGATGCCGCGGCAGTTCGTGCGATGGGCGAAGGCGTGATCAAACGCTTCGGCAAAATCGACATCCTCGTCCTCAACGCCTCGCAGCGCCGCGAGATCCTCTTCAAGGACATGACCTTCGAGGATTGGCGCAACACCATGTCAATCACCCTCGACGGCTCGTTTCATTGCATCAAGGCCTGTCTGCCGTCGATGCTCGAACACAAAAGCGGCAACATTATCGCCCTCGGTGGCGACGCGGTGCTGCTTGGCGGCAATCGCAAATCGCACAACACAACGGCTAAGAACGGCCTCGTCGGACTCACCCGCGCGCTGGCGAAAGAACTCGCGGAGGACGGTATTCGTATGAACTGCGTGTCACCCGGCAGCTTTAACACGACGCGGCCCGCCCACCGCAGCGCGCGCACCGACCCCAAAGGCAAGATCCCGCTGGGGCGCCGCGGCGAACCGGCAGAAATCGCCTCCATGGTGCGTTTCCTGTGCGGCCCCGGCGGCGGTTTCATCACTGGCCAGATTCTGCATGTGAATGGCGGCGCTTTTGTTTTTGCCTAGTGAAGCGCTGAATAACCCCTCCGTTCGTGGTGAGCCCTTCGACTTCGCTCGGGAGAGCCTTGTCGAACCATGAACGCAATCAACTTATTCAGCGCTTCTCTAGCTGATCACCCGCGAGATCCGGTTGTCCGCGAACGCCAGCCGGTCCACCAGCGTGTTGAGCAGTGCGCGCATGAGATGTGATTGCGCCGTATTGCCGACGCCCTTTTCCGTTTCCGCCGCACCGAGTTCGGCCACCAGTACTTCGGTAATCGCTTCGACGGTGGCATGGCGCGGTGTTTCGCCGGCCTTGATGTAACCCATTTCACCGAAGCATTCGCCGCTGCGCAAGATGCTCAGCAGGCGTCCGCTTTTGGTGACTTTGACCTCGCCCTGCGCCAGGAAAAACAGGCTTTGTCCCGGCTGATCCTCAGTGACGATTACGCTGCGCGACGGCAGGCGTGTCCAGTTCGTGCAGTTCACCAGTTCCCAGATTTCCGGTTCGCTGAAGGCTTTCAGCATCGGCATCGCGCGCAGCGCGTCGAACTTGCTGCTATCGAGAATGGATTGATCAAAGCGGCTCAAGCGCCCGATCTTGGCGAGCTCCAGCGCGAACTCGGCCCACGTCGGATAACGGTCGGCGGGGCTTTTCGCCAGCGCCGACATCAGCACGATGTCGAGTTCGGGCGGCAGTTCGGGGCGCACGTAACTCAGGGGCGCGGGTTCTTCGTGCAGGATCTTGGTTTGCAGCTCGAGGCCGACCTGGCCGACGAAGGGCTTCTCGCCGGCGAGCAGGTGATAGAGCACGGTGCCGAGCGAGAACATGTCGCTCTGATAGGTCAGCGTGCCGCCGCGCACCTGTTCGGGCGACATATACGCCGGTGAACCGATGTCGAGGATCTGCGTGCGGTCGGTGTCTTTCAGCAGGGCGGCGCCGAAGTCGGTGATCTTGATGTCGGTGTCGTTGAGCAACATGATGTTGGCGGGCTTGATGTCGCGGTGGATGATGCCCTGGCGGTGCGCGTAGTCGAGCGCGCCGCAGCACTTGAAGCCGATCTCGACGATTTTTTCCACCGGTGCGAGATTGCGCGAATCGGTCAGCGCGCGCAGGTTGCCGCCGCCGATGTATTCCATAGCGATATAGCTGAAGTCGTCGCCGACCGCGGCGTCGAGTATCGACACGATATGCGGGTGCGACAGTTTGCCGACGAGCGAGGCTTCGTTGAGAAACTGTGTCTGCACGGTCTTGCGCCGGTCGGGGTCGATCAGCAGGCGCTGGTCGAGCACTTTCAGCGCGACATCTTCGCGCGTGAAGCTGTCGGTGGCGAGGTAAACGGTGCCGGAAGAACCCCTGCCGATTTCCTGTTTGAGTTCGTATTTGCCGAGCTTGCTCATGCGGTCAGTGCGGATGCCTGATTGCGAAGGAACGCCAGATTACACCGAAAGCGTCGCGGAAAACATCGACCGTTCAGTCGATGCGCAAACCGGCGATAGTCGGCGTGAGCTCGATGTACTTGGCGACTTCGCGCGCGAGAAAATCACGGAACGCCGCCGGGCCGTTGCCGTCGAGTTCGAAGCCTTCGCCCGCAAGATACTCCGACACTGCGCGCGTGCGCAGGGCGCCGGCGATGGCGCCACTGAGTTTGTCGACGATGGCGGCGGGCGTGTGGCGCGGCGCCAGCACGCCGTACCACGAGGTGTATTCGTAACCGGGCGCGCCGCCTTCTGCCACCGTCGGCAGCTCCGGAAATGCGGCCGCACGTTTGGCCGTGCTCACCGCCAGCGCGCGCAGGCGGCCGGCTTTCGCATGCGGCAGCACCGACAGCGGGCCCGTGAAGAGGATGGGCGTTTCGCCGCCGACCACCGCCAGCAGCGCCGCCGAGCCTTTGTAAGCGATATGCGTGAGGTCGATCTTCGCCAGCTTCTTCAGCAATTCGCCGGCGAAATGGCTGGTCGAACCGATGCCGGCCGAGGCGTAATTGGTCTGGCCGGGCTTCGCGCGAGCCAGCGCGATCAATTCTTGCACTGATTTCACCGGCAGTGACGGATGCACGACGAGAATGAACGGAATTTTCGCGAACAGCGTGACGGTTTCGAAATCGTTGAGCGGATCGAACGGCAGCTTGCCACGGCGCACGCCGGCGTTGATGGCGTGCGTGCTCGACACCCACAGTATCGTGTAACCGTCGGGCGTTGCTTTCGCAACGATGTCGGTGCCGATGATATTGCTCGCTCCCGGCCGGTTATCGACGACGACGCGCTGGTTGAAGGTCTCGGAAAGTTTGTTGGCGAGCAGGCGTACCGTGGCGTCAGCGCCGCCACCGGCGAGCACGGGCGTGACGAGACGCAGCGGGCGGCTGGGGTAGTCCGGCGTTGCGGCGCTAGCGTGGCCGGCAATCAGCAACGTTGCAATAAGAATTATGGTTTGAGTGTGTCGAACAAGGCGGTGCATATTCAGCTTCGTCATCTTGGTGAAGAGAATTCACCCGTAGGGTGCGCACCGCGCACCGTTCGGCGGTGTTTCCGCGTGCGCAGTGCGCACCCTGCCAATTCGTCATTCCCGCGAAAGCGGGTATCCCCTTCCCCCGCTTGCGGGGGAAGGTAGGATGGGGGCATCGGGCGTTTGCAAAATCAACGGCATCGATTTAACTTCCAGGCTCCCGCTTTCGCGGGAGCGACACAATATGAAATCAGCGCGTCAATTGCTGGCGCAGCCATTTCCACGCCGCCGGCCCCCATTCGCGTTCGTTTTTCGCTGCGATGTGACCGTCATCCGGATAGACGCGTGCGACACGGCCGTCGGCCGGGCCGGACTCCAGCGCCAGATACAGATTGCCGATCGGGGTGAGGTGATCGATCTTGCCGTTGACGAGGAACATCGGCATCGTCAGTTTATCGAGCAGGCCATTGTCTTTCAGCGACCAGCGCAGGAATTCCTTGCGTTGCTCGTCCTCGCTCATTTCGGTAATCACCGGACGCGTGCCGCGCGGGCCGAACCAGTTTTTCTTGGCGCGTTCAACCGCCGCCATGCGCAGTTCCTTGCGCTCTTCATCGGTGCCCCAGTAACCGACACCACCCGGCGCGCAGGAGATCAGCGCCTTGATACGTTGATCGTGCGCAGCGAGCCGCATCACCCACAGACCACCGCGGCTCACACCGAAGGCGCCCAGCCGGTTGCCATCGATCTCGGGGCGTTTCTGCAAAGCGTCGAGTGCCGATTGCCACGCCACCACCGATTCCGGCGCGTGGGCAAACGAGGTCTGGCCGGTGCCCGGTGCATCGACCACCAGTGCGGCCATGCCTTCGTTCATTGCGCCGTCAGCGTATTTCTCGCGGTCTTCCTTGTACATGTCGCCGCCGCACATCACGAGCACGGCCGGCACTTTGTTCGTTGCCGACGCACCTTTCGGCACACGCAGATAACCGACCGCTTCATGGCCGTCGCGTGCCACCTTGATGACCTCATGCGTGCCGTCGCGCAATTCAACAGTGCGGCGGAAACAGTCGAGGTAACGGTCGTACGATTCTTTTTTGATCGCACTCATCTCCGGCGGGCAGATCGGCGAGCCGGAGTGATAGGGCGCCGGGAAACGCGCCAGGCTGTAATAGGTCTTGGCATGGATGAAGCCGTTGCGCGCCGCCGCTTTGTCGCCGCGTTTCAGTGCGTCCTCGGCTTGCTTGACGAATTTTTCAGCGACCGCGCTCCATGCCGGCACCCAGTCTTCGTCTTCGGTGCCCTTCAATGTCGCAACGGTGTCGAGCATCGGCTGCAGATCATCGACCAGATTGAACCAGCGACGGTAGAAGCCGCCGATGGCGACGACAAACGGATCTTCATCGGCGCGAATAGGTAGTGCCGCCATCTGGGCGGCTTTATCAACTGCCATGCTGTTCTCCCCTTGATTTGAATAGTTGCCGCGCGCGACTGGACAGCGCGGGCAAGGCGTGAACATACGGCGCGCCTGCGATTCTGTAAAGAGGCGCGCAGCCGTCGGCTGGCGATGCCTGTCGATTCGCGGTAGATTGCCGCCTTCGATAAGGGGGAACGATGCAGCACAGCGCAACCGCGTGTCTGTTGGCATTACTGCTCTGCGGCCCCTGTGTTGCTGCGGAGCAAGCTTATCCGTCGCGCATTATTCGCATCGTCGTGCCGTTCACGCCGGGCGGGCCGCAGGATGTCAACGCGCGCCTGATCGGACAGAAACTCACCGAAGCCTGGGGCCAGCCGGTGGTGGTGGAGAACCGTGCAGCCGCCGGCGGCATTGTCGCCACTGAATATGTTTCGAAGGCGGCGCCCGACGGTTACACGCTGCTGATGGGCAACCCGACACCGCTCACCATCGCGCCCAGCCTCTACGACAAACTCGGCTACGATCCGCAGCGCCAGTTCGCGCCGGTGATCCTTGTCACGCAGACGGCCAGCGTGTTCGTCGTGCATCCGAGCGTGCCGGCGAAAAATATCAGTGAACTCGTCGCACTGGCGAAAACGAAACCGGGGCGCCTGATCTACGGCACATCGGGGATCGGCTCGACTGGGCATCTCACGATCGAACTCTTCAGCACGCTGACCGGCATCACGATGACGCATGTGCCCTACAAAGGCGCCTCACAGGCGATCAGCGACATGATCGCCGGGCAGATCGATCTCCGCATGTTTCCGATTCCGGTGACCATTCCGCTGCTGAGAGATAAACGCGTGCGACCGTTGGGTGTGACGTCGTTGCAGCGCTTTCCATTGTTGCCCGATGTGCCGACGATCGCCGAACAGGGCCTGCTCGGATTTGAATCGACCAACTGGAACGGCATCCTCGCGCCGGCCGGCACGCCGCGCGAGATTGTGATGAAGCTGCACGACGAAATCGCGCGCCGCGTGCTCGCCCCCGAGGAACGTGACAAACTCATCCGCGAAGGTTATGAGATCAGCGGCCTCGGCCCCGATCAATACGCGGCCTTTCTGCGCGCGGAGACGGCGAAGTGGGCAAAGGTCATCAAGGCAGGCAACGTCAAGGCGGAATAACGATGAAAAACTGCATTGTGCAAGTTGGCGGTACCCTAAGAATTCCCTCTCCCCGCTATCGCGGGGCGAGGGAGTAATGCTTGGCGGCCGACGATTGTTGGTAGTGATCGGCTTTTTTGCCGTTGCTGCCGGTGCCGCCGACTATCCGGTGCGCCCGATCCGCATGATCGTGCCGCAGGCGCCGGGCAGCGCATCCGACACCGTGGCGCGTCTCGTCGCCGCCGAACTGACGCCGCGGCTCGGCCAGCAGGTGGTGGTTGATAACCGGCCCGGCGGCGCGCTGATGATCGGTATGGAAATGACGGCGCGCGCCGCGCCCGACGGTTACACCATCGGTTACGCGCCGGTCGGCGGACTCGTCATCAGTCCGAACGTTTCGGGCAAGCCGCCGTACGATTCGAATAAGGATTTTGCCGCCATCATCATGACGGCGTTCAACACGATGCTGCTCGCATCGAACCCGAACCTGCCGGTGAAAAACATCCGCGAGCTGATCGATTACGCGAAAGCGAATCCAACCAAATTGTCGAATGCCTCGTCGGGCAACGGCACGCCCGGCCACGTCGGCATGGAACTTTTCAAACTAATGACCAACACGCAGATCGTGCACATTCCGTACAAAGGCGGCGCCGCCGGTATTACCGCAACCATCTCGGGCGAAGTGCAACTGATGATGGAAAGCCTCAACTCGATCACACCGAATGCCAAAGCCGGCCGCGTGCGCGCACTCGGCGTCACCGGATCGAAGCGCGCGGCGGTGCTGCCCGACGTGCCGACCGTTGCCGAAGCCGGTGTGCCCGGTTACGAAGCGATTACCTGGAACGGCATCGTTGCACCCGCCGGCATGCCGCGCGCGATGATTGCGCGGCTCAACACCGAGATCAATCGAGCACTGGCCGAACCGGGGCTACAGCAGAAACTCGCCGCCATCGGTGCCGAACCCGCCGGCGGCACACCGGAGGAATTCGCCAAATTCATCCGCAGCGAATACGCAAAGTGGGGTGACGTCGTGCGGCGCTCCGGCGCGAAGATGGATTGAATGTTCAGGATCGACAGGAACGCCAAATGAAAATCAAACGCATCATGTCGGAAGTAAAGCTGGTGATCGCCGACGTCGAGGTCGAAATCAACGGCACCATGCGTAGCAGCCCGACGCTGTGCGCGCTGATTGCGAACGCCGAGGGGGATGAATCCGTCGTGCCGCTCAACACGCCGGACGGGCGGCCGATTTTCATGAAGATGGAAAACGCAATCAGGTTGTAAGGCCTGAGCCATCGGTTTCCGATTTTCTGCGGACGACAGATCACACGCGCCCGGCGACATTCAGTCTTTCCCTTCCCCCTTGTGGGGGAGGGCAGGGTGGGGGGTAGGCACACACCAATCCCCCCACATCCCAACCTTCCCCCACAAGGGGGGAAGGAGTCAGTAAACCAATCGCCTCGCAAAAAAATCGTGCGACTTATTCCGGCTTGATGCCAGCACTGCGGATCACGCCGGACCATTTGTTGATTTCATTTTTCAGATAACGGTCGAATTCCGCAGGCGTGCCGGCGACAACGCGGGTGCCATCGGCTTCGAGCCGTTGTTTCATGTCAGCGAGTGCCAGCACGCGGGTGGTTTCACGGTGCAATCGATCGATCACCGGCAACGGCGTTCCCGCGGTCGTCAGCAGCCCGTACCACTGTGGCGCGTCGTAGCCGGGTAGACCGGACTCCGCGATCGTCGGCACTTCGGGCAAAACCGCTGCGCGTTTCAATGTGGTGACGCCCAGCGCGCGCAGCTTGCCGCTGCGCAGATGCTGGATGACGGTGAGTGCGGTTGGCGTCATCAGCGCGATCTCGCCGGACAACAGGCTGACCATGCCCTGTCCCAAGCCTTTGTAATGCGCAAACACGACGTCGATCTTCGCCATCGATTTGAACAGCTCGAGCGACAAATGCGGCGCGCTGCCGATGCCGGCGGTGCCGCCGGTGAGGATGCCCGGCCGGGCTTTCGCCAGCGCGATGAGTTGCTTCACGGACGTCGCTGGCACTGATGGATGCACGGTCAATACGCTCGGCGCATCGGCGAGTTGCGTGATTGGCGCCAGATCGCGCAGCGTGTCGTAGGGCAGCTTCGCGTACATGCTCGGATTGATGGCAAGCCCCGCTGGTGCGATCAATAGCGTGTAGCCATCGGGCGGCGCCTTGGCGACGTAATCGATGCCGATGATGCCGCCGGCACCGGCGCGATTTTCGACAATCACCTGCTGGCCCAGCACCTCGGTGAGTTTCTGCGCCAGCTGGCGGCCGAAAATATCGCTGCCGCCGCCGGGCGAAGTGGGCGCGATCAGGCGCAAAGGTTTGGTTGGATAACCTTGCGCGCAGACGGCGCTGCCGACGGCAAACAGTGCAAATGTGCAGAAGAAAGTGTGAGTTGTTTTCATGTTGTTCGTCGCGTTGCTTTACCTTGCATTGGATCACGGCGGCTATCTTGACAGTGTATGCGACCGGGCATAACCTCGAACGGCTTCGTGCGTCACACGCGTCGCGTGCGGACGCAGGCGAATACAACAATGTTACCGGTATCGTGGCCAGCACAGAACCGGAATTTTCAGGAGGCTATCCATGGTACTCAGAGTTCTCGAACCTTTGGCGGAAATCAACAAACCGGCTGATAGCAAGCCGATGCGCCGCATTCAATCCTTGCAGGGCAAACGCGCCGGCATGTTGTGGGGCGGTCATGCGGCCACCGTCAAATTCTGGCCAGTGTTTGAAAGCGTGGCCGAGAAAAAATTCGCCGCCGAACCGGTGCGCCTCTACAAAAAAAGCAGCTGGAACCCGGCGCCGCTGCCAGACATCGAGGCTTTTGCCGGAAAAATAGACTACGCCTTCGTTGGCGTCGGCGCCTGAGGGTCCTGCACATCAGCTACCGTGCGTGACACGGTCAATATGGTGCAACAGGGCGTGCCCACCGTCGGCTTCATTCATGAGCCGTTCGAAAAACTCGCGCGCATGCAGGCCAAGCAACTCGGCATGGCGAACGCGCCGTTGCTGATCTATTCGCAGGACCTGCCAAGCAAGGACCCCGCTGATTTCGTGTTGAAAAAAGCCGAGGGCATTGCCGAGCAGGTCGTCAACATACTGCTCTCGCAAACCGGAGGTGTGGCATGAGCGAAGTGCAGCTGGTTTCGAAAGTTTTCGAATGCGCGGACATCGACGATTTCACTGAACTCGCCTACAAGAACGGCTGGACCGACGGTCTGCCGGTGCTGCCGCCGACGGAGAAAAAAGTTCGCGCCATGCTCGATTACATCAAGCGCGATCCGCAGGAGGTGCTCGGTGTGGTGTCATGCGGCGAGGGCATGGCGACCATTGAGAAGGTCGCGATCAACGCGGTGATGGCGGGCTGTCTGCCTGAATATCTGCCGGTGGTGATCACCGCAGTCGAAGCGATGCTCGACAACACCTTCGAGTTGATGCGCGTGCAGTGCACGACCGGCGGGCCCGGACCGCTGGCCATCATCAGCGGTCCCGTGGTGAAGAAACTCAATTTCAATTGCGGTGAGGGTGTTTTCACCGGCACCGGTCATCGCGCGAACTCGACGATCGGCCGCGCCATCCGTCTCATCCTCTGGAACATCGGGTTGGGGCGTCCCGGCCAGATGTCGCACGCGACCATGGGGCATCCCGGACGTTATTCCTATCTCGTCGCCGAGCGTCCGCCGGAAGAGGCGAACCCGTGGGAGCCGCTGCATGTCACCAACGGGTTGAAAGCCGAAGACAGCGCGGTGTCGATGTTCCCGTCGGGCGCGCACATCCAGTTCAATCTCGGCGCCGGTGCAAACACGGTCGAAAACAACCTCTTCGTCGTCAAGGACGTGCTGACCAACCTCGGTCAGTTCCAGCAGGCGATGCAGAAGCTGCTGGTCATTAATCCGCAGGGCGCACACGTGCTGCAAGCGGCGGGTTACGACAAGGCGCGTTTCCGCGACGAACTCATCAAGCAAAGCGTGCGCGCCGTGCGCGACATCAAGCGCACCGGCGGCACTTCCACCACCGCAACCTGGCACTGGAGCAAGCTCGTTGATGTCAACGACGACGATGCGATGGTGCCGGCGATGGTCGATGCGCACCACTTGCAGATCATGGTCGCCGGCGGCTGGGCGCCACCGGTCTGCCAGTGCGTTTGCATCAATGCGATGCATGGTGAAATGGTGACGAAGAAAATCAACTGGTCGTGGGATTGAGCGCGCGCCGTGGTGTTGCTACTGCCGTTGCGTTCGCAATAGCAGCGTTTGCGTGTGCGGCATTGGCGCAGACACCGCCTTACCCGTCGCGGCCGATTCGTTTGATCATTCCGGTGCAGCCGGGTTCGAGCACCAACGACAGCATTCCGCGTGCCTTTGCCAATTATCTCTCGGTCGCTGTCGGGCAGACGGTGGTGACCGACAACCGGCCCGGCGCCAGTGGCCAGATTGCCAGCGAAACGGTGGCGAAGTCGGCGCCTGACGGTTACACGCTGCTGGTCGGTTACACCACCACACTTGGCATCGGTCCCGCCGTGCACGAAAAGCTGCCCTACGATCCGGACAAGGATCTGGTGCCGGTCGCGCGGCTGTTTGTGTCTTCGTATGTGGTCGCCGTGAATACGATGGTGCCGGCCAATACGCTCAAGGAGTTGATCGATCTCGCTAGGGCGAAACCGGGGCAGTTGCATTACGCTTCGGCGGGCACCGGCAGCACGCCGCATCTCTGCGGCGAACTGCTGAAGACCATGGCCAACATCAACATCGTGCACATCCCCTACAAGGCTTCGGGTTCGGCAATGACCGCGCTGGCCGGCGGCGAAGCGCAGATCGGTTGCCAGGCGGCGGGTACCTATGTGCCGTTGATCAAGGCCGGCAAGATGCGCGCGCTCGCCGTCGCGGCGCCGCAGCGTCTGCCGACCTTCGCGGACCTGCCAACTTCAACCGAAGCGGGGCTGCCCGGCTATGAAGTGCAATCATGGACCGGCTATATGGCGCCGGCGAAGACGCCGCCGGCCATCCTGCGCCGGCTCTACGACGAACTGGCAAAAATTATCGAAACACCCGAGATGAAAAATTTTATTCTCAGCCAGGGCGCAGAACCCGCACTGATGGACTCGGCAACTTTCGCCGCCTACATCAGGACCGAACGCGTGAAGTGGGCGAAAGTGGTCAAGGCTGCGGGCATCCAGCCCAACTAACGCGCGCCGGCGCGCCGCGTTGCCATTTCGGTAATCGCCTTCTCGACTACCGCGCGCTTCAGGTGCGGCGCGAACATTTCGATGAAGGCGAACATATAGCCGCGCAGATAGTGGTTGCGGCGGATGCCGATCTGGATGGTGTTCGGTTCGAACAGATGACTGGCGTCGAGGGCGCGCAGTTTTTTGTCGCGCGCGCGGTCATAGGCGAGATCGGGCACGATCGCAATCCCCAGGCCGAATTCGACGTAGGTTTTGATCACATCCGCGTCAATCGCATTCAACGCGATATGCGGTTGTATGCCTTTGGCCTTGAATGCGCTCAGCGTTTTCGAATGGCCGATGAAGCCGTAGTCGTAGGTGATGAGCGGATATTCCGCGAGTTTTTCCAGCGTGAGGCGGCGCGTTTTCAGCAACGGGTGGCCCGCCGGGGTCAGCACAATGCGCTGCAACGGATGGCAGGGCAGCATCACCATCGCCTCGGGCAACTCCAGCGGCTCGGTGGCGATCGACAGGTCGGCATTGCCGCTGGCGACGAGATACGAAACTTCTGCCGGCGTGCCCTGGCGCAGACTCAGGGTCACCTGCGGATAACGCTGGCGGAAGCGGCGCAGCACCTCGGGCAGCGCGTAACGCGCCTGGGTGTGCGTGGTCGCGATGGTCAGCGCGCCTTCATGTTGCGTGGCGTGTTCGCCCGCGGCCTTCTTGATGTTGTCAGCGGAATCGAGCGTGTGCCCCGCCATGGCGACGAGCTCGCGGCCGGCGTCCGACAGGCGCACCAGCCGCGTGCGGTTGCGCACGAACAATTCGACTTTAAGTTCTTCTTCCAGCAGGCGCAGCTGCCGGCTGAGGCCCGGCTGCGTGATGTGCATTACAGCGGCCGCCTTCGAGATGTTCATGTCCTGGCGCGCGACTTCGCAGAAGTAGCGCAGTTGTTGCAGCGTCATGATGTGCGCCTTTTCTAGACCATACTAAAAGTAATGGAAGTATAAGTTATCATTTCTTGCCGGCATAGGGTCGGTTCCGTATAGTTACGCGTTGCCAATGAGCCGTCGTCCCCGCGCAAGCGGGGACCCAGGTTTTTTCTCTGGATTCCCGCTGGCGCGGGAATGACGAAATTGAAGACGCCGGAATGGCGCGCGGAGGATGTTAAAAATGATGATGCTGGAGTGCGACGCCAAGCGATTGCTGGCGTCGGTCGGAGTCAATGTGCCGGCCGGCACCGTCTGGCGCCGCGGTGACGCCGCTGCGAGCGTGAAGGTCGAGTCCTTTCCGGTCGCGGTGAAGGCGCAGGTCCGCAGCGGCGGGCGCGGCAAACAGGGCGGCGTGCAGAAGGTCGCCGACCGCGCGGCGCTCGAAGTGGCAGCAAAAAAAATGTTCGATACCGAATTCGGCGGTGAAAAGCCCGATGTCCTGCTGATCGAACCGTGGCTGGCGATCGAGCGCGAGTCTTATCTGTCGGTGGCCGTTGACGGTCGCGCCGAAGGCTACGTCGTGCTGTATTCGCCCCAGGGCGGCATGGACATTGAAGAGGGCGTGCCGCCGGTGCGTTATGAGGTCGGCGCGCCGTGGAATTTTCGTGTGCACCGTCTGCGTGAAATTCTCGAGAAGGTCGAATCCGATTACCAGTGGCGCGAAAAAGTCATCGCGCTCGCACAGCGCCTCGTGCGCAGCGCCGCGGCGCAGGACTGCACGACGATCGAAATCAACCCGCTGGTCAAACTCAGCGACGGTGCGCTGATCGCGGCCGATGCCAAAGTCGCGCGCGACGAATGGGCGCATTTCCGCAGCGCCGAAATCAACGCCGAACGCGAAGCCGAAAAGGGCCGCGCCGACCCGTATCTGCGCGCCTGCCTCGACATGCAGCACATGTACGTGAAGCTCGACGGCGACATCGGTGTGATTTCCGGTGGGGCCGGCATGACGATGGGCGCCATGGACATGATCGCCGAACTCGGCGGCAGTCCGGCCTGTTTTCTCGATTGCAGTCCGGGGCCGACCTCGACGCGCGGTTACCGCCCGGCTTTTGCGATGCTCGACGCCGATCCTGCGGTAAAAGTGATTCTCGTCAGCGTGTTCGGCGGCGGCACGCAGATGCAGCGCGTTGCAACGTCGATGAAGGAAGTCATGGCCGAACGCAAGAGCAGTAAACCGGTGATCTACCGTCTCGACGGCACTAACGTCGATCAGGTCGATGGCATCTTCAAAGAGTTTGGCGCGCACAACCATGCCACGCTGGAGACTGCGGTCGCTGAGGCGGTGAAACTGGCCGGCGGTGCGCGATGAGCATACTTCTCGATAAATCGAACCGCGTGCTGATCCAGGGCGTGACCGGACAGATGGGCCAGTTTTTCGTCGAAGACGCGCGCAAGTACGGCACCAACATGGTGGCAGGCGTGTCGCCGGGCCGCGCCGGCACCAAGGTCGGTGACGTGCCGGTGTTTGCGAGTGTCGCCATCGCGTGCAAGGAAACGGGCGCCGATACGGCCATGGTGTTCGTGCCGCCGTCGGCGGTGCTGGGCGCGACCATCGAAGCGATCGAATCGGGTTGCCGTCTGGTGGTGGCGACCGCCGATGAAATGCCGGTGCTCGATGCGATCGAAGTGCGCGCGGCGGCACGCGCCAACGGCGCGGTGTTCGTCGGTCCGAATACGCCGGGATTGATTTCACCCGGCAAGGCCAAGATGGGTTTCATGCCGTCGTTCTGCTACACGCCGGGCAATGTCGGTGTGATTTCGCGCAGCGGGTCGCTGTCGTATGAAGGCAGCAAACGCATCACGCTGGCCGGCATCGGCCAGACCACAGTGGTCGGCATCGGTGGCGACCCGGTCAAGGGCACGACTGCCGCAGAGGCGCTGGCACTGTTTCACAAAGACCCGGACACCAAAGCCATTTTATATCTCGGTGAAATCGGCGGCTCCGAAGAAACCTTTGTTGCAGAGTATGCAGCGAGCAGCGGCGCCAAAGCGGTCGCGGCACTGATCGTCGGCAAGACCGCACCGCCGGGCAAAAAGATGGGCCATGCCGCGGCACTCATCGGCTCGAAGGCCGAGGGCCATGCCGCCAAGCAGAAGATGTTGCGCGACGCCGGGGTGTTTGTGGCGGATGGGTTGGGCCAGGTGGTCGAGGCGATGCGCGCTGCACTCGCGCGCGCATAACTGAAAAAATTTCAAATTCTGTCACGGAGAAACGCATGAGCACTAATACGGAACTGAACATCAGCGAAGAAGCGCCCGAGGGCCTGATCAACGAAGCGAGCATGTCGGCTGCGCGCGACCTGATCGGTTGCAAGCTGCGGCCCGAACAGTATCTGCGCGACGCCAGTGCCGACGCGATCATCATTTTTGCGAACGGCATCGGCGACCTGAATCCGCTCTACCGCGACCAGGAATATACGCGCTGGACGCGCTTCGGCGGCCTCATCGCGCACCCCTGCTTCCCGTGGACCCACCACTGGCCCGGCCGTTCCTACTGGGGCCTGCCCGGCGTGCACGGTTTCGGCGTGACCATCGATTGCGAATATTTCCGCAACGTGCGGCCCGGCGACCGTATCAATATCTGGAACCGCGTGCTCGGCATCGAGGAGAAGCATTCGAAATTCTCCGGCAAGATGGCGATGCAGTATCTGGAGTCGACTTATACCAACCAGCGTGACGAGGTGGTCTGCCGCGCGCTGGGCCTGACGGCACGGCATGAACGCAAGGCGTCGCGCGAGAAGGATAAATACAAGGACATCAAGACCCACGTCTATACCGAAGACGAGCGTCGCGCCATCGACCACAAAGTGATGACCGAGGTTGATCGCATTCGTGGTGCGGAAACGCGCTACTGGGACGACGTCAAGGTCGGCGATACGATCGACGAGATCGCGCGCGGTCCGCTGTCGATGTCCGACACCATGGCCTTCGTTATTGCCTCGGGCCGCGGTGCTGCGCACGGTGCCTTGCTGCGCCACGCCGCCAAGCATCCGAAGCATTACATCCGCAACAAAGAAGGCGGTGGCGGTGTTGAATACAC
>CALQCM020000026.1 GCA_943329075.2 Chitinophaga pinensis
CCAACACAGAGAAAAAACCGTTCATGCACACGCCGTTTCTCATCACCTTACATTCAACCTATTGATTTGTACAGATCTTTAGTTCTAAAAGCCGGGGAAACATCAGGGGCAGGGGTGAGGGTGAACGTTGCGCTGCCCCCCACCCTATCCCTCCCCCACAAGGGGGGAGGGGACCTGCTAATGACGACCGATGAAACTTTCCTATTCTGCTTTTATCCCTGCCTCGCGTATCACCTTGCCCCACTTGGCAATTTCATTCTTCACGATGGTGTTGAAACCCTCGGGCGTGGTCGGCGCGGCAAGCGCGCCGAATTCGGCGAAGCGTTTTTTCAAATCGTCGCTCGCCATCGTCTTGTGGATTTCGGCATTGAGGCGGTCGATGGTTGTTTTCGGTACTTTTGCCGCGGTAAACACACCCCACCACAAATCGTTGTCGTAACCCGGCAGCGTTTCCGCGATTGCCGGCAGGTTGGGCAGGAAGGCCGAGCGTTGCGGGCTGCTGACACCGATGGCGCGCAGGCGGCCCGATTGCATTTGCGCTTCGACCGCGGTCAGGCTCACCAGCAGCACCTGCACCTGGCCCGCCATCAGATCGGTGATCGCCGGCGCCATGCCCTTGTGCGGCACGTGCACCATGTCGATCTTCGCCATCGACTTCAACACTTCGACGCCGAAGTGATTGATGCCGCCGATGCCCGACGAGGTGTAATTGAGCTGGCCCGGCCGCGCGCGCGCGATGGCGATCAATTCCTTGACGTTCTTCGCCGGCACCGACGGATGCACCACCAGCACCATCGGCCCGCGTGCCACCATGGTGATGCCGGTGAGGTCGTTGAGCGGATCGAACGGCAGCTTCGCCATCAGTGCGGCACCGGTCGTGTAAGTCGTCGAGGTCATGTAGAGCGTGTTGCCGTCGGCGGCGGCTTTCGCCGTGAGATCGGCGGCGATCATTTGCGAGGCGCCCGGGCGATTGTCGACCACCACCGGCTGGGCGAGCGCCTCCGAGAGCCGCTGGCCGATGGCGCGCGCGAAAATATCGTTGCTGCCGCCGGCCGGTGCGCCGACCAGAAAGCGCACCGTCTTGCCGGCCGGTTGCGCCGATACGGTGGTCGCAGCCACGATGGCGGCGAGCGTGAGCGCCAGACGCGTCGCGGCGAGCATCAGCCGCGCGCCTCGATCAGCGCGGTCAGTACCGGTTCGATCGAGTCGGGTTCCTTGCCGTTATAGCGCTCAGGCATTTTCATGTCGATCAACTCCTTGAACATGGCGTGGGTGGCGCGTGTCATGCGCGTCGGCGCGCCGACGGATTTCAACAGTTCGAGAGAATCGGCCATTTCGTGTATGCGCCGCCCCGCATGCACCGCGGTGCCGCAGACGAATCGCTTGATGATCTGCTGGAACGGTTTGGCGTCGATGAAGGCAGCCATGTCGGCGGCCACCGCATCGCGCACGCCGCAGCGTTGCGCCGCCTCCAGTGATTCGAGCAGGAGACCAGCGAGTCCCTTCATGCAAACGCTGCGGATCAGTTTCATGGCACTGGCGGCACCCGGTTTGTCGCCAACGATCTCAACCGCCATGCCGTAAGGCGCCACCAGATCGCGAAAGCGCGCGGCAGTGCTGCCGCTGGCGAACAGCGGCGCTTTGATGCCGTCGAGCGGCACCGCGCTCATGATGGCGGCATCAACGAAGGCGCAGCGTCCGTCAAGCAGTGTGGCGATACGCTCAATGGTTTTGACGCCGACGGTATTGGCATCGACGTAAATGTGATGCTCACCAAGGTAACGCTTGATGCTGCGCAGCGCCGGCAGCGCGGCTTTTCCCGGCGTCAGCGCGATGATGAGGTTGGCGCGTTTGCACAACTCCTTCGGTGTCGCCACGATTTCGATGCCGTGTTCCGTGGCAAAGACGCGCAGCGGGTCGGCCGCGCCGGCCGCTGCCGCCGAGCGGCTGTAGGCGACGACGTCTTTGAGGCCGGCTTTGACAAAATCGGCGGCGAAACGCTGGCCGGCCTCGCCGAAGCCGAGCAGGCCGAGGCGCAAAGTTGAATCGTTCATTAATGCTCCGCAGGGTTCAGGTGGCGGCGCGGCGTTTTGCGCCCGAGGGCGGATTCTGCCACGTTCGCGCATACCGCCCCAAGTCGCCGCCGGCCAGCGCAAGCGGCCGGCGGGTGCCTGCGTTAAAATTGCGGCTGTTCGTCGCGCCGCGCGCAGTTTCGATCGCTGTCAAAGGCGGCCGCCCGTTTTCAACCGATCCAGGAGTTCACCATGACCGACCGTTCCTCCGCCGGTGCGCGTTTCCGCGCCGCTGTTGCCGCTGAAAAACCCTTGCAGATCGTCGGTGCCATCAATGCTTATCACGCGCGGCTTGCCGAGCGTTCGGGCTACAAGGCCATTTACCTCTCGGGTGGCGGGGTGGCGGCCGGTTCGCTCGGCCTGCCCGATCTGGGCATCAGCAATCTCGACGACGTGCTGACCGACATCCGCCGCATCACCGACGTCTGCGATCTGCCGCTGCTGGTCGACGTCGACACCGGTTTCGGTTCGAGCGCCTTCAACGTCGCGCGCACCGTCAAATCGCTGATCAAATTCGGCGCCGGTGCGATGCACATCGAAGACCAGATCGGCGCCAAGCGCTGCGGGCACCGCCCGAACAAGGAACTGGTGACACAGGCGGAAATGGTCGACCGTATCAAGGCCGCGGTCGATGCGAAAACCGATTCCAATTTCGTCGTCATGGCGCGCACGGATGCGCTGGCGGTCGAAGGCATGCAGGCGGCAATTGATCGCGCCTGCGCCTGTGTCGAAGCGGGTGCGGACATGATTTTCCCGGAAGCGATGACGGAACTGTCGATGTACAAAAAATTCGCCGATGCGGTGAAGGTGCCCATTCTTGCCAACATCACTGAGTTCGGCGCCACGCCGCTCTTCACTGTCGATGAGCTGAAGAGCGCGGACGTGGCGATGGCGCTCTATCCGCTGTCGGCCTTCCGCGCCATGAACGCCGCCGCGCTCAACGTCTACCAGGCGATCCGCAAGGACGGCACGCAGAAAAACGTCGTCGATACCATGCAGTCGCGCAACGATTTGTATGATTACCTCGGCTACCACGCCTACGAGCAGAAGCTCGACGGCTTGTTTGCCAAGGGCAAGAAAAAGTAAACGCGATGCCGGTGGCGAACAACGCGATCGCCGGCCTCCTGGCGCTGGCGCGCGCCTTTCCGCAGCGCCTCATTGCGCAGCGCGAACACCGTTGGCTGCAACTGCGCCGCGAACTGGCGCCGGCCGACGTCGAGGGCCAGACCGTGCTGGTGATCGGTGTCGGCGCGGTCGGTTCGGCGGTGGCGCGATTTGCGCAGGCGCTCAAGATGAAAGTTATCGGCGTGCGGCGCTCGCCGCGCGGCGACGAACCGGTCGATGAAATGCACGCGCCGGCGCAATTGCCGGCGCTGCTGCCGCGCGCGAACTGGGTGGTGCTGGCTTGCCCGCATACGGCCGCAACGCATCATCTGCTCGATGCGCGCGCGCTCGCGCTGCTGCCGCGCGGCGCCGGTGTCATCAACGTCGTCGACGGCGGTTTGCTCGATGAAGCCGCGTTGATCGATGCGCTGAACCGCGGTCAGGTCGGCAGCGCCTACCTCGCGGCGTTTGCCACGATGCCGCTGCCGGCGGACGCGCCGTTGCGTGCGATCCCGGGCCTGATGTTAGCGCCCACTGCGGCGATTTAGGCCGTCCTGCAAAGACCGCCGTTGGGGCGGCCCCGGCGCTATAATAGGCGCCCCACCCAGGGTCCGGATTTTATGGAGTTATTTGCCTTCGGTATCAACCATCACACCGCGCCGCTGTCGCTGCGCGAACAGGTGGTTTTCAGCGCCGAAAACATGGTGCAGGCTTTGCGCGACCTCGTTGACCATAACCCGGTCAAGGAGGCGGCGATTATTTCGACCTGCAACCGCACCGAAATCTATTGCCACACGGCCGAACCGCAGCAGGCGATGCACTGGCTCGCCAATTTTCACCAGTTGAAGGCGCACCACCTCGAACCGCACATGTTCCAGTTGCCGCAGGAACGCGCGGTCAAACACGCGTTTCGTGTCGCCAGCGGACTCGATTCGATGGTGCTGGGCGAACCGCAGATCCTCGGCCAGTTCAAGAGCGCGGTGCGCGCGGCCGAATCGGCCGGCACGCTGGGTCTGCTGCTGAACAAATTGTTCCAGCGCACGTTTTCGGTGGCGAAAGCGGTGCGTTCGGAAACCGACATCGGCGCGAGTACGGTGTCGATGGCCTCGGCGGCGGTAAAACTCGCCGAACGCATCTATCCGAAGATCGCCGACCAGAACGTGCTGTTTATCGGCGCCGGTGAAATGATCGAGTTGTGCGCGACACATTTTTCGGCGCAGCACCCGAAGCACGCCACCTTTGCCAATCGCACGCTCGAACGCGCGCAGCTGCTGGCCGATCGCTTTCGCGGCCGCACCATCACCTTCAACGAGCTGGCGTCGCAACTGGCGGGGCACGACATCATCGTCACCTGCACGGCGAGCACGCTGCCGATCATCGGCAAGGGCCTGATCGAATCCGCGCTGCGCGCGCGCAAGCACCGGCCGATCCTGATCATCGATCTGGCGGTGCCGCGCGACGTCGAGGCCGAGGTCGAGAAACTCGATGACGTGTTTCTCTACACGGTGGACGATCTGGGCCGCCTCGCGCGCGAAGGGCTCGACATGCGCCATTCCGCGGTGGCGCAGGCCGAGGCCATCATCGAAACCCAGGTCGGCGATTTCATGCAGTGGATGGACAACCGCCAGCTGGTGCCGACCATACGCGCGCTGCGCGACGATGCCGAGCGCATGCGCCGCCATGAGCTCGAGCGCGCCATGCACCGCCTGTCGCACGGCGAAGATGTGACGCAGGTGCTCGAGCAGATGAGCCACGCGCTGACCAATAAATTTCTGCACGCGCCGACGCACGCGCTCAACCACGCCAGCGACGAAGACCGCGAGCAGCTCGTCGCCATGCTGCGGCGCCTGCATCAACTGAAACACTCAGAATGAAACAAAGCATTGCCGCCAAACTTGCGCAACTGACCATCCGCCTGGAAGAACTCAACCAGTTGCTCAGTTCCGAAGACGCCACCAACGACCTCAACAACTATCGCAAGCTGACGCGCGAGCACGCCGAGATCGGGCCGGTGGTCGAGCTCTACAGGAGCTATCACAAGGGCGAGGAGGACATCGCCGCCGCTCAGGAAATGGCGGCCGATCCGTCGATGCGCGAGTTTGCCGAAGCCGAGATTGCGGAAACGCGCACGCGGCTGGTCGATCTAGAGAAGCGCCTGCAGACCGAACTCCTGCCGAAAGACCCCAACGACGAGCGCAACATCTTCCTCGAAATCCGCGCCGGCACCGGCGGCGACGAGTCGGCGCTGTTTTCGGCGGACCTCTTCCGCATGTATACGCGCTACGCCGAGCGCAAGCGCTGGCAGGTCGAGATCATGTCGCAGAGCCAGAGCGAGCTTGGCGGCTACAAGGAAATCATCGCGCGTGTTGCCGGGCAGGGCGCCTATTCGAAACTCAAGTTTGAATCCGGCGGGCACCGCGTGCAGCGCGTGCCGGCCACCGAAACGCAGGGCCGTATCCACACCTCGGCATGCACGGTGGCGGTGCTTGCGGAAGTCGATGCGGTGGCCGATGTCGTGTTGAACCCGGCGGAGATGCGCATCGACACCTTCCGTGCTTCGGGTGCGGGCGGCCAGCACATCAACAAAACCGATTCGGCGATCCGCATCACGCATTTGCCCACCGGCATCGTCGTCGAATGTCAGGACGACCGTTCGCAGCACAAGAACAAGGCGCGTGCGCTGGCGGTGCTCGCCGCGCGCATCAAGGACCAGCAGGTGCGTGCGCAGAATCAGAAAACCGCCGCTGAGCGCAAATCGCTGATCGGCAGTGGTGATCGTTCCGAGCGCATCCGCACCTACAATTTCCCGCAGGGCCGCATCACCGACCACCGCATCAACCTCACGCTCTACAAGATCGCCGCCATCATGGACGGCGACCTCGACGAGCTGACTGGTGCGCTCTCCGCCGAGCATCAGGCCGAACAACTGGCGGCGCTTGGTGAAGAGACGCAGGCGGCCTGAAGCGCGGCCGGTACGCGCGGCGGCAATTTCAATGACGGTAACGATTGCACAGGCGCAGGCGGCCTCGGCGCTCGAGGCCACCGATGCCCGGGTGCTGCTGCGCCATGCGCTCGGCGTCGATGCGGTTTATCTGATCGCGCATGCGGGCGATGCATTGAAGGCCGAGCAGCAGAAACAATTCGCCGCGCTGGCGGAACGCCGCCGTGCCGGCGAACCGGTGGCCTACATCACCGGCACGCGCGAGTTCTACGGTCTTGAATTTGCTGTCACGCCGGCGGTGCTGATTCCGCGGCCGGAAACCGAACTGCTGGTCGAATGGGCATTGGAACACATTGCGCCGGCAGCGCAGCCGCGTGTGCTTGATCTCGGCACCGGCAGCGGTTGCATTGCGCTCAGCCTCGCGCATGAACGCCCGCGCGCGCAGCTGTGCGCGGTGGACTGCAGCGAGGCTGCGCTCGACGTCGCGCGCAGCAATGCGCAGCGACACCGCATCGGCAACGTGACCTTTCTGCACAGCGACTGGTTTGCCGCACTCGGCACCCAGCGTTTCGATTGCATTGTGTCGAACCCGCCTTATATCGCCGCTGGCGACGCGCATCTGGCGCAGGGTGATTTGCGCTTCGAGCCGGCCGGCGCCTTGTCTTCCGGAAAAGACGGCCTTGATGCAATCTGCTTGATTGTGACGGCGGCGCCTCAATATCTGCAGGCGGGCGGCTGGCTCGTTTTCGAGCACGGTTACGATCAGGCTGCGCGTTGTCGTGCCCGGCTGGAAGCGGCCGGCTTCACGCAGGTGTTTTCGCATTGCGACCTTGCCGGCATCGAGCGCATCAGCGGCGGCCGTCTTGACGCCATCCCGAGCAAAAGTTAGAATACCGTATCAATTTTGTCAGGTATTAATTTTTTCGAATATCAGGAGCAGCCATGAGCACGCAGGAACTGATCAAAGAACAGGTTACGAAGAACAAGGTTGTTCTTTACATGAAGGGCACGCCGGATTTTCCGCAGTGCGGTTTTTCCGCCAACACCATCGGCATTCTGAAGGAATGCGGTGTCAAGGAAATGTTCACCGTCAACGTGCTGGAGAACCCGGAAATCCGCCAGGGCATCAAGCAATACGCCAACTGGCCGACCATTCCGCAGCTCTACATTAACGGCGAATTTGTCGGCGGCTCGGACATCGTCAGCGAGATGTTTCAGAACGGCGAACTGCAGACGCTGCTGAAGTAAGCGGCTTGCGATTCCGGACCAAGGGCGCTGCGGCGCCCTTTTGTTTTTGGCTCACCAGAAAATATACAGATCGATCAGCGCGTGCGCGAGGATCAGCGGGCGCAGATCGCCGAGTTTGAGATACAGAATCGCCGCGGCGAGGCCGAACGCCGTCGCCCGGTAAAGTCCGACCGAACCCTGTTCCCAATGCGCGAGGCCGAAGATCAGCGCTGAACCGAAGATGTAAGTTTTGACCGCGTTCGGCCCGAGCAGCGCCGAGACCATCTGCCGAAATAATCCGCGGAACAGCAATTCTTCAATGACGCCCGCAGTCGCGGAAAAGAACAGTGCCACAAGCGCATGCAGGATGGCGTTGTCGGGCAGCGCCATGTTGTAACCGAAGTGCGCGGCAAATTGCAGATCAAGTTCCGGCAGGTCCATGACCAGCGTAAGCAGGGAATGCGGCAGGGCCAGCAACAGGCCGAGCGGAATCATCACCAGCGGCTCGCCGAGCAGAAACACCACGTACAGAAAACCCGCCCACCAGAACGTCAGCACGGCGAGTTCGCCGCCGCGATAGGCACTGCCGCGACCGCTCAGGCACAGTTCATTGAAACCGAGTTGCAGGCGGCGATGCAAAAACCACAGCAGTGCACCCGGCAGCACAATGAATTTCACCAGGTCATAGCCGATAAAGGCACTGGTATTGAGCACCAGCTCGGGCAGGAAAAAGCCGTCAACGATGGCGAGCACGTAATACGGCAACAACAGGCCGAGCAATAATCGGCCGCTCTGCCGCACGAAATCAGGCGTGCCGGGGAGATTGGGATTGCCGAGTGACAGCGCCATCGCAGTAGCTCTTCGAAACGTTCAGCGCAGCCAGCTCAGATAACCGTATTGCGCCAGCAGCGCAAAGGCGATCACCCACAGCGCGCGCTTGACCCAGACGCGGTAGGTTTCGGCGTCGATGCGATGACGAATGCGCGCGCCGCCGAACACGCCGCCGATCGCGAATGCCACCAGCGGCAGCGTTGCCGCCCATTGCGTCATCGTCACCCCGCCATGCAGTGTCAGCACGCTGAACTGCGTGGTTTTGCCGATGAAAAAGCAGATTTGCAGCGCCGGCACCAGCATCGCCGGCCCGAGGCCGAGCGCGAGGTAGTAGATGATCAGCGGTGGTGCCGCGACATTCGCGGTGCCCTCGAACAGGCCGGCGGCGGCACCCGCGAGCGGCGCGAAGGCACGCTCGTGACGGCGGATCAACGGCCACTCGCCGCGTGAAATGCGATCAAGATTGAGATAAATGAATATGATCGCCGCCAGCAGCAATTGATACGGAAATTTCGGCGCGCCGACGAACACCCAGGTCCCCGCCAGTGCGCCCAGGAAAGCATAAACCGGCATCAGCCAGAAGCGTTTAAACACCGGTTTGAGCGAGCCGCAGGTGAGCAGCGTGGCGATCGTCGTCGAGAGTGTCGGCAGCAAAATCGTGATGATCGCGGTGCGCATGTCGGTCACCATCGCCACCATCGGTGTCGCCAGAAACGGAAAGCCGAAGCCGAGCGTGCCCTGGATGAAGCCGGACAGCGTGACTGCGAGGACGATCCACAAAATGACTTCGATCGTGATCGATTCAAAGCCGAACATCGGGCATCAGGCCTTTTTGTCCAGCGCCATGCGCGCGACTTCGGCGATGTGCAGGGCGCGGCGTTCGCCGCTCTGTGCGATTTGCTCACGGCAGCTGTAGCCGTTGGTGATGATCAGGGTGTCGGCGTCTGCTGCGCGCACCGCCGGCAGCAGACCGCCTTTTTCGCCGGCGCGGATCGACACCTCGTAATGCTCCGGTTTGAAGCCGAACGAGCCAGCCATGCCGCAACAGCCTGAATCGAGCATTTTGAAATCGACGCCGAGCTTTTGCAGCAGTTTGCCCTCGCCTGCCATGCCGAGCAGTGACTTCTGATGGCAGTGTCCGTGCACAATGGCTTTGACTTTGAGTGGGTGCGGTTGCCAGTCAGTCTGCAACAGGAAATCGCTGAACAGCACCGCCTGCTTTGACAATTTCGCCGCGGCCATATCATCCGGGAAAAAATTCAGCAGCTCGTCCTTGAAAGTGCCAAGGCAGGCCGGCTCCAGACCGATGACCGGTGTGCCGGCTTCGATATCGTCGGCGAGCGCCGCGAGGATGTCGGCGAGTTGCGCTTTGGCGCGGTCGAGCAGACCGAAATCGTAGAGCGGGCGCCCGCAACAGAGGCCGCGCTGCGGGATGACGACTGCACAGCCGGCGGCTTCCAGCACTTCCACCGCGGCTATCGCCACCTGTGGATTGAAGTGGTTGCTGAAAGTGTCGGCCCACAGGATGACGCGCCGCCCGCCGCGTTGCGGCGCACGCGCCTCGAACCACTGGCGGAACGTTTGCGTTGCAAAGGCCGGCATCGAACGTTGCCGCGCAACGCCGGCGAGTTTTTTCGCCAGCGCGTTGAGCAATGGCGTCTGCGTGAAAAAATTCGCCACGCGCGGCGCATGCTCGGCGAGCTGCGCCCATTTCTGGATCAGGCCCATGCTGATGGCCTGGCGCGGCCGCGCATTGTGTTCGTAATAGTGTGAAAGAAATTCGGCCTTGTAGCTGGCCAGATCGGTGTGCGTCGGACAGTCGCTGCGGCAGCCCTTGCAGGCGAAGCACAGATCGAGCGCTTCGCGCACGGCGTCGCTCTTCCACGCCTCGGTAATGACCTCCCCGCGCAGCATTTCCTGCAGCAGGCGTGCGCGGCCGCGTGTCGAGTTGCGTTCTTCGCCGGTGGCGCGGTAACTCGGGCACATGGTGCCGCCGGCCTGCGCGCGGCATTTGCCCATGCCGACGCAACGTTCGAGCGCGCGCGTAAAGCCGCGGCCCTCCGGCGCTTTGAAGGTGAAACGCGTCACCGGTTGCGCCGGTTTGTAGTCGGGGCCGAGGCGCAGGTTTTCATCGATGCGGTAAGCGTCGATCACCTTGCCGGGATTCATGCGGCCGCGCGGGTCCCAGATCGCCTTGAATTCGCGGAAGGCCTGCATCAGCTCTTCGCCGTACATGATCGGCAGGAATTCGGCCTTGGCCTGGCCGTCGCCGTGCTCGCCCGACAGCGAGCCGCCATATTTGACGACGAGTTCCGATGCGCTGCGGATGAATTCGCGCCATTGTGCGATGCCGGCGTGGCTGCGCAGGTCGAACGTAATGCGCGCATGAATGCAGCCGTCGCCGAAGTGGCCGTAGAGCGAGGTCTGATAACCGTGGCCGTCCACCAGTGCCTGGAATTCGCGCAGGTAATCGCCCAGCCGCAGCGGATCGACCGCGGCATCTTCCCAGCCGACATTCGGGTCCGTGCCGTGGCCTTCCAGCGCCAAGGCCGTCGCTGACGCGCCGGTTTCGCGGATGTTCCAGATCGGTTCCTGTTCGGCGGGATCGACCACCAGCCAGTGGCTCGGCGCATGGGCGCGCCCGGCGTAATGCGCGATCAGCGCAGTGGCCTGTGCCACCGCCGCGTCCACCGTATCGGCGCCGAACTCGATCATGATCCACGCTTTGCCCGCGGGCAGCTTGGCAATGTCGGCGGTTTTCAGGCCGCGTTCCTGCAGGCCGCCGATGATGCGGTAGTCGAGGCCCTCGGTGGCGATCGGGCCGAAAGGCAGGATTTCCGGCACCGCGTCGCCGGCGCTATAGATGTCGGGATAGCCGAGGACGAGCATGACGCGTTCGCGCGGACTGTGCACGAGCTTGGTTTTCGCCTGCAGCGTCAGCGCACAGGTGCCCTCGGTGCCGACCAGCGCGCGCGCGACGTTAAAGCCGTTTTCGGGCAGCAGCTGATCGAGGTTGTAACCGGAAACGCGGCGCTTGAGTTTCGGGTAGCGGCTGCGCACGAGGCCGGCATATTTGTCGCGCAATGATTTCAATGCCGCGTAGATTTCGCCGCGCCGTCCGCCTGCGCCGATAATGCGCGCGAGTTCCTCATCGGAAGTCGGGCCGACCCACATGCGCAGGCCGTCATAGGTGAGAATTTCGAGCGCTTCGATGTTCTCGACGGTTTTGCCGGCCATCACCGAATGCGCGCCGCAGGAATTGTTGCCGATCATGCCGCCCAGCGTGCAGCGGCTGTGCGTGGCCGGATCGGGGCCGAAGGTCAGGCCGTGCAGTTCCGCCGCATCGCGCAGCGCATCGCAGACCACGCCGGGTTCGACGCGGGCGACCTGCGCGCGCGGATCGACCTCAAGCACGCGGTTCATGTATTTCGAGGTGTCGATGATTACAGCCACGTTGACGCACTGGCCGTTCTGCGAAGTGCCGCCGCCGCGCATCAGCAGGGGCACATCGAAGCGCCGGCAGATCTCGAGCGCGGCGACGATGTCGTCCACATGGCGCGGCAGCACCACGCCGATCGGCACCTGGCGGTAGTTCGAGGCATCGCTCGCATAGAGCGCGCGGCTACCGGCGTCGAAGCGCACTTCGCCGGCGAGCTGTGCCTTGAGTGCGCGTTCGAGCGCGGCGATATCGGCGGTGATGGCGGCGCGCAACGGCGCGCGCGGGGCTGGAGCGTTCATGGCGGTATTCTAACCGCGGCGGTGCAATGCATTTGTCAGGTCACGGGGATTGCACTAGGATAGGCCGCACAGCGTCGCGGATTGCCCGCGGCACCGGGGAGAACCATATGAGCGAAATGAATCCGTATCAACCGCCGGCGCCGGCCGCCGCGAGCAGCGAGCTTGCGCCCGCCGGCTTCAATGCCGAGCCGCGGTTGCTCGATGCGGGCCATGGCTGGACCTGGATCGTGTCGGCATTTTCGCTGTTCATGAAACAGCCCGGGATGTGGGTGCTGTTGTTCATCATCTACTTCGTTTGTTGCGCGCTGCTCGGCATGATTCCGTTTCTCGGCGGCTTTGCCAACCTGCTGCTGCTGCCGGTTTTCGGTGCCGGCTTCATGCGCGCCTGCCGCGTCATCGATGAGGGCGGGGAGATTGCCGTTGAACATCTCTTTTTCGGTTTCAAAAACAAAACCGGCGATCTGATGCTGATCGGCGTTTTCGCCTGCCTGCCGCTCGCCGTCGTCATTGCCGGCCTGCTGCTCGCCGGTGGCGTCGGCATTTTTGCCGCGCTGTTCGGCGGCACACAGGCGCTGGCGGCCCTGGGTGCGTCGGTCGCGCTGGTGATGCTGGCCGCGCTCGTCATCAGCGTGCCGGTCTACATGGCGTTGTGGTTTGCCGCGCCGCTGGTGTTGTTCGATGGACTCAAACCCGGTGCGGCGCTGAAGGCGAGTTTTTCCGCCAGCCTGAAGAATGTGATCGCCTTTACGCTCTATGCGATCGTGTTGGTGGTGTTGTTCATCGTTGCCACCATACCCTTCGGCCTCGGTCTCATTGTCGTGGTGCCGGTGGCGCTGATTTCCGTTTACACGGCCTATCGCGATATTTTCTTCGCCGCCTGAGTGGGGCGCGCACCGGCTTCCTGCGCCAGCAGCGCGCGTTTGCGCTCGATGCCCCAGCGGTAACCCGCAAGCGCGCCGTTTTTTCTGACGGCGCGGTGGCAGGGCACTACCAGCGCCACCGGGTTGGTCGCGATCGCGCGCGCCACCGCGCGCACCGATGCGGGTGAGCCTGCCTTGAGCGCAATCTCGCTGTAGCTGCGTGTCTCGCCGTAGGGGATTGTTTTCAGGATGTTCCACACCTTGCGCTGAAATGCGGTGGCGCGGATATCAAGCGGCAGCGCGAGACCGGGATTGCCGCCGGCCAGATAATGCGCCAACGTTTTTTGAAAAACCTGCAAGGCGGCATCGTCGCGCCGGCAGGCGGCGGCGGGAAATTCCGCACGCAGTTCACTTTCGAGGGCGCGCGCATTCGAGCCGAGGCTGATTTTGCAAATGCCGCGTGCGGTGGCCGCAATCAACACCCGGCCGAGCGGCGCGGCAAAGGTGGTGTAACGGATGTCGATGTTTTCACCGTGTCGGCGGTAGTGCGCCGGCGTCATGCCGAGCTGCGCCGATTTTTCGTAGAGGCGGCTGCTCGAGCCGAAGCCGGCGGCGTAGGTGGCATCGGCGAGCGAACCGCGTCCGCGCGCGTGGCGCTTGAAGGCATCGAGGCGGCAGGCTTCCTGATATTCGCGCGGCGATACACCGACGATTTTCTTGAACCGCCGCTGCAGGTGAAAGGGGCTCAAGCCCGCGAGTTTGCCGAGCGCGGTCAGCGTCAGCGGCTCTTCGGCGTGCGTCGCGATGTGTTTGCACACTGCGACTATGGCGTCGCGTTCGGTTGTGTCGGGAACGGTTTTCATCAGGCCGCATCCTACGTTGCGGTGTGAAGACTATCTATCCGATTCTTGCGGCCGGGCCCCGGATGTCGTGGCGCAGGCGACCCGCCTGCGAGAAGCACCGGGGTTTCGCCATGAAACTGCCGGTTGACGCAGGCGGGTCGCCTGCGCCACATCGTTCTAGATGACTGTCTTGCGCGCCTTGGCGATGGCGGCTTTGACGCGCGCCGGCGCGGTGCCGCCGATGTGGCTGCGCGCTTTCAGCGAACCTTCGAGCGTCAGCGCGGCAAACACTTCTTGGTCGATCAGCGCCGAGAACTGCTGCAGTTCGGCCAGCTTGAGGTCGGCGAGATCACAGCCGCGGCCGTCGGCGAACTTGACCGCCTGTGCCACGGCTTCATGCGCCTCGCGGAAGGGCAGGCCTTTTTTCACCAGATAGTCGGCCAGATCGGTGGCGGTGGCGAAACCTTCGAGCGCGGCGCGGCGCATCGCCTCGGCGTTGACCTTGATGCCGCCGACCATGTCAGCGAAGACGCGCAGGCTGGCGGTCAGCGTGTCGACGCTGTCGAACAGCGGCTCCTTGTCTTCCTGGTTGTCCTTGTTATAGGCGAGCGGCTGGCCCTTCATCAGGGTCAGCAGCGCGACGAGGTGGCCGTTGACGCGGCCGGTCTTGCCGCGAATCAGCTCGGGCACGTCGGGATTTTTTTTCTGCGGCATGATCGACGAGCCGGTGCAGAAGCGGTCAGCCAGATCGACGAAGGCAAAACGCGGATTCATCCAGATGATCAGCTCTTCGCAAAAGCGCGACAGGTGGATCATGGCGAGTGCGGCCGCCGCGCAGAATTCGATGGCGAAGTCGCGGTCGGATACCGCGTCGAGCGAGTTTTCGCAGACGCCGTCGAAACCGAGCTCCTTCGCCACCATCTGGCGGTCGATCGGGAAAGAGGTGCCGGCCAGTGCGGCCGCCCCCAGCGGCAGGCGGTTGACGCGTTTGCGGCAGTCGGCCATGCGCTGCGCGTCGCGCGCGAGCATTTCGAAGTACGCCATCAGGTGATGCGCGTACGACACCGGCTGCGCTACCTGCATATGCGTGAAGCCGGGCATGATGGTGCCGGTGTGTTGATCGGCAAGGTCGATGAGTGCGCGTTGCACCGCCTTGATCAGATCGGCGATGTCGTCGATCGCCGCGCGCAAATAGAGACGCACGTCGGTGGCGACCTGGTCGTTGCGCGAACGCGCGGTGTGCAGGCGTTTGCCGGCGTCGCCGACCAGCGCGGTGAGGCGTTTCTCGATATTGAGATGCACGTCCTCGGCATCGAGCGACCACGCGAAGGCGCCGGCGCGGATTTCATCACGCACCTGACCGAGGCCTGTTTCGATCGCGGCGAGGTCTGCGGCGCCGATGATCTCGCAGGCCTTGAGCATGCGCGCATGCGCGAGTGAGCCCTGGATGTCGAATTCGGCCAGCCGGCGGTCGAATTCGACCGAGGCGGTGAAACGTTTGACGAGTTCGGAGACCGGTTCGCTGAAGCGTCCCGACCACAGCGCCGGATCTTTTGCTTTCTCTTGCGCCACGTGTCGCGCTCTCACATAATCAAACGATGAGTATAAATCAAAACGCCAACGCGGGCGCCCTGCCGAACTTCCGCAATCTCGGCATCGTGCTGCGCATACTGGTGATCGTCGACGGCATCTGTCTGGCTGCCGCGCTGCTCGAAACGAGCGAGCCGCTGCCGCTGATGGAGGCGCTCGTCGAGATGTCGGCGCAGGCGCAGCCGATCCTGCTCTTGAGCCTGCTGCTGCTGGCGGCGTTCAACGACCTGCTGCACCGGCTGTCGTACCGCAGCGCGATCGTCGCGCTGGTGGCGATCGAATTTGCCGTCGCCACCGCGATGTTTTTTCTTGGGCACCATTTGTTCAACGCGGCCGGCACGCTCGAGCGCTATTGGTTGTTCACCCTGCTGACCACCGGCGTGCTGGTTGGCTACTTCGAGTTGCGCGGCCGCGCGCTGTCGCCGGCATTGACCGAGGCGCGCCTGCAGGCGCTGCAGGCGCGCATCCGCCCGCATTTTCTGTTCAACAGCATCAACGCGGTGCTCTCCCTGATGCGGCAGGACCCGCGCCGCGCCGAGCAGGTGATCGAAGACCTCGCCGAGATGTTCCGTGTGCTGATGGCGGACAACCGGCAACTGGCGCCGTTCTCGCAGGAAATCGCGCTGGCCAAACAGTACCTGAACATCGAACAGCTGCGCCTTGGCGAGCGTCTGCAGGTCGAGTGGGACATCGAGGGGTTTCCGGACGATGCGCTGGTGCCGCCGCTGGTGCTGCAGCCGCTGCTGGAAAACGCGGTCTACCACGGCATCGAGCCGCGCGTCGAAGCCGGCGTGATCAGCATACAACTGCGGCGCGACGGCGACCGCGTGCGCGTCGTGTTGCGCAACCCCTATCGTCCGGAGAACGATCACCACACCGGCAATCACATGGCGCTGGCCAACATTCGCGAGCGCCTGGCGTTGCATTTCGATGCTGAAGCGAGTATCAAAACCAGTGCCGCCGAGGGCAGTTATGAGGTGCATATTGTGATGCCATACATAACGGGGCACGCATGAGCGACAGTCAGGCGCTGCGCGTGCTGGTCGTCGACGACGAGGCGCCGGCACGCAACCGTTTGCGCGATCTGCTCGGCGACTGTGCACTGAAGCTGCCGCTTGAAATCGTCGGCGAGGCCGAGAATGGCCGCCGCGCGCTGGATTTGCTGCAGGAGTGCAAGTCCGACGTTGTGTTGCTCGATATCCGCATGCCCGAAATCGACGGCATCGAGGTGGCGCAGCACCTGCAGAAGCTGGAGCACCCGCCGGCGGTGATTTTCACCACCGCCTACGACGCCTATGCCCTGAAGGCGTTTGAAGTGCACGCCATTGATTATCTGTTGAAGCCGATCCGCGTTGCGCGCCTGCTAGACGCGCTGTCGCGGGCGCGCGCGATGGCGCCGCTCGGCGCCGATGTGCTGAACGAAATCCGGCGTGACGGTCGCTCCCACCTGTCGGTGAATGAACGCGGCCGCATCCATCTGATCCCGCTGGCGGAGGTGCTGTTTCTCAAGGCCGAGCTGAAATACGTGACGGTGCGCACCGCGGAGCGCGAATTTCTGCTCGAGGAATCGCTGGCGAAACTCGAACAGGAATTTCTCGGTCGTTTCGTGCGCATCCATCGCAACTGTCTGGTTGCCAAGGATGCCATCCGCGGTTTTGAGCGCGGTGCCGTCGTCGATGCCGACGGCGATGGCGAGGGCGGCTGGGCGGTGGTGCTCAATCATGTGAACGAGAAGCTGCCGGTGAGCCGGCGGCAACAACATATCGTGCGCGAATTCGGGAGGATCCTGTGAAAACAAAATTTGCAATTGCGCTGACCGCGTTGCTGCTGGCCGCACCGGTTGGTGCCGCCGAGGAGACGTTCGGTCTGCTCGACATTCCGCTTGGCGCCAGCTATGGCAGGCTCGAGCGCGACCTCGATTTCCGCTACATCACGACCTCGCTGGCGCAAATGGCCGGCAACAAGCCCGACCTCGGCAAACGCGGTTACGGCTGCATGCGGCGCGACGATGCGCAGGCCGACATCGGTTGCGTGTCGCACGAGGAGAAGCTCGACGGCATCGCGACGCGCGAAATCCGCCTGCATTTTCTCAACGGCCGGCTCTACCAGTTTTCCATGAGCGCCGAGGTGCAGCACTACGAGGCGGTGATGGCGCAGCTGCGCGCGCGCAACGGCGCGCCGGTTGGCGGCGCGGCAGACGAGGCCGTGCGCTGGCAGAACGAATCGGGACAAATTGCCGCCTATCGCGGCAAGGATCTGGTGTTCGTGAATTTCGAAATGGCGTCCTACGCCGATGCCGTGAAGCGCAAACGCGAAGGCGCGGTGCTCGAATGCAATTGAGCCGCGGAGTCTGAACCGCGGCAGCGCTTACGGGCGCAGGGCCATGCGCCCGGCGTCGATCGCCTGTTCGAGATACAGGTTGTAGAAGTCGGCCGAGGTGAGGCCGATGATCGGCTCGGCCAGCGGTTTGCCGCGCGAATCGACCACCAGCACGGTCGGCACCGAACGGACGTCGTATTTGCGGGCAAACTCGCCGTGTGTGGTCTGGTTGCCGTCGAAGTCGCGCAACACCGTGGTGGCGTCGGCGGCGACGATTTCACGCATGATGACCTTGGCGCCGTAACTCTGGCTGATGCGCATCGGTTCGAGGTGTTCTTTCTTGGCGCGCGCGCAGTAGGGGCACTCCGGCCGCGTGAACACCAGCATGATCGGCGCCTTGCGCGTGGCGGAGAGTTTGCCGATCGCCATGAAGTCGTCGGCGATGTCGATCGGCGGAAACTGCTGCGCCGCCGTGGCCGTGATCGCGCATGCTAAAATCGCAAGTGCAATTACAAAACGGCTGGATATTTTTTGCAGGAAGTTTTTCATTGTCATCCTTCGGCGCAAAATTTGCGTGAGCCAAACCGCTAATACCATCAACGTCGCGCCGCCTGAGCGGCTGGTCATCGCATCGCGCGAAAGCGCGCTGGCGATGTGGCAGGCGCGCCATGTGCAGGCGCGGCTGGCGGAATTATACCCGCAATGCTCCGTTACCATCCTCGGCATGACGACGCTGGGCGACCGCATTCTCGACAAGGCGCTCGACAAAATCGGCGGCAAGGGCCTGTTCGTCAAGGAACTCGAGGAAGCGCTGGCCGAAGGCCGCGCCGACCTCGCCGTGCATTCGATGAAAGATGTGCCGATGGTGCTGCCGGACGGGTTTGCGATGGCTGCCATCAGCGAGCGTGAGGATCCGCGCGATGCGCTGGTGTCGAACCAATATGCCGGACTCGACGCACTGCCGGCCGGCAGCGTGGTTGGCACTTCGAGCCAGCGCCGCGAGAGCCAGTTGCGCGCGCGCTATCCGCATCTCACGGTTGAGCCGCTGCGCGGCAATCTGCAGACGCGGCTGAAAAAACTCGACGACGGCGGCTACGCCGCGATCATACTGGCCGCGGCAGGCTTGAAGCGCCTCGGCCTCGCCGATCGCATTGCCGCCGTTCTGCCGCCGGAACAGAGCCTGCCGGCACCGGGGCAGGGGGCACTCGGCATTGAATGCTGCGCCGGGCGCACCGACCTCATCGCATTATTCAGTGTGCTCAACCACGACGACACCGCCGCCTGCGTGCGCGCCGAGCGCGCGGTGAGCCGGGCCTTGTCGGGCAGCTGCCAGTTGCCGCTCGGCGCCTACGCACAGAACGAAGGCAGTGCCTTGCGTCTGCGCGCGTTTGTGGCGCGGCGCGACGGCTCGCAGATCGTGCGCGACGAGCTGACCGGCGACGCGCGCGACCCGGAGGCGCTGGGAGACGAAATGGCGCGCCGCCTGCTGGCGCAGGGCGCCGCGGAGATACTGGCCGCCATTGGTTCATGATGCCGGCCGCGCGCGGACCGCTCGCGGGCAAAGGCGTTGTGGTGACGCGGCCTGCGCATCAATGTGAAGGTTTGACCGCCGCGCTCACCGCCGCCGGCGCGCGCGCGATACTCTTTCCGACCATCGCCATACTGCCGCCGGCCGCTCCGCAGGCACTCGATGCCCTGATCGACCGCCTTGAAGAGTTCGACATTGCCGTCTTCATCAGCCCGAACGCGGCGCGTGCCGCGATGCAGGCAATCCAGGCGCGGCGCACCTGGCCCGCCGGCCTTATGGCCGCCACCATCGGGCGCGGTGGCGAGCGCGAACTCGCCAGCCACGGTATTGCCGACATCGTCGCGCCGGCGCAATTCGACAGCGAGGGCCTGCTCGCCATGCCGCCGCTGCAGGCGGTGGCCGGCAAGCGCGTGGTGATTTTTCGCGGTGACGGCGGCCGTGAACTGCTCGGCGACACGCTGCGCGCGCGCGGCGCGGCGGTTGAATATGCGGCCTGCTACCGGCGCGCGTTGCCGCAGACCGACGTTGCGCCGCTGCGCGCCGCCTGGCGCGACGGCCGGATCGATGCTTTGACCGTGACCAGCAGCGAAGGGCTGCACAATCTGTTCGCGCTGCTGGGCACCGCCGGGCGCGACTTGATTGCAGGCACGCCGTTGTTTGTGCCGCATCCGCGCATTGAGCGCGCTGCGCGCGATGCGGGTTGCACAAAAGTTTGTCTGACCGCACAGGGCGACGACGGCTTGATGGCGGGGCTCACTGCGTGGTTCGGCGGGGCGCGCCCATGATTGCGCGCGACAACTGTTTACACTGCCGCGGCCACTGTTTAGAGTCCGGGATATGAACACACCCGATCCCGTTGCATCGAACACAGCGGCGCCCCGCCGCTGGTATCTGCAGCCGGCCGTCATGATCGCGACGGCGGCGGCATTGCTGCTGGCGCTGCAGTGGTACGACAACCACCAGCAGGTCAAAACCCTGCAGACCGAACTCGCGCGCCGCCTCGCCGCCGCCGCTGCAGAAAGCCGCAATACCACCGAGCAGGTGCGCGAAGGGCAGGGCAAGCTCGAACAGCTCGAAGCCAAGCAGCACGCATCGCAGAACCAGCAGGTCGCACTCGAAGCGATGTATCAGGAGCTGGCGCGCAGCCGCGACGAATCACTGCTCGCCGACATCGAACAGACGCTGCTGGTGGCCAATCAGCAAATCCAGGTCGCCGGCAATGTGCGCTCGGCGCTGATCGCATTGCAGTCGATCGACGCGCGGCTGGCGCGCCTCGACCGGCCGCAGCTGGCCTCCCTGCGCAAGACGATTGCGCGCGATATCGAGCGTCTGAAGCAGGTGCCGCGGGTCGATCCGGCGGCCATTGCGGCGCGCCTTGACGAGTTGGCTGCCGGCGTCGATGGCTACGTGTTGTTGATCGAGGCGCGCGCCGCCGACGCGCCGGCCGCGCGCAAAGCGGCGCCGTCGCCAGAGGCGAATCCGTGGCTGCGGTTTGCGCGCGAATTCTGGGCGGATGTGCGCGATCTCGTGCGCATCGAAAAAATCGACAATGCCGATACCGCGCCGCTGAGCGTTCCGCAAACCTATTTCCTGCGCGAGAACCTGCGCCTGCGGCTGCTCGGCGCGCGCCTTGCCCTGCTGGCGCACAACGAGAAGAGTTACAAGACCGACCTCAAGGCCGCCGGCGACTGGCTGGCGCGTTATTTCGATGTCCGTCGCGAGACGGTGGCCGGCGCCGTCGCCGCGGTGCGCCAGCTGCACGACAACGCAGTCAACATCGAATTGCCTGAGGTGACGCCGAGCCTCGACGCCGTGCGCAATTTCCGCGCCGCCAACGAGCGGCGCTGAGTAACGCCATGCGCTGGGTCTTCTGGTTATTGGGGCTGTTTGCGCTGGCGGTGGCGCTGGCGCTGGCGCTGCGCTTCAACACGGGTTATGTGCTGCTGGTGTCGCCGCCCTACCGCGTCGAACTTTCGCTGAACATGTTTGTGTTCGCCGGCATGGGCGCGATCGCTCTCGGTTACCTGTTATTGCGTTTTGTGCTTGGCGCCATCGAATTGCCTGCGCGCGTGCGCGAGTATCGCGCGCGCCGCCAGCGCGACAATGTGCGCACCGCGCTGCTCGATGCGCTGCGCGCGTTTTTCGAAGGCCGTTACGGGCGCGCCGAAAAAGCCGCGGCGGCGGTGATCGAGTCCGGTGAAATGCCGGCGCTGGGGGCGGTGCTGGCGGCGCGTGCCGCGCACGAACTGCGCCGTTACGATCAGCGTGATGAGTATCTCGCGCGCGCCGGCGAGCGCGCGCCCGAGGATGTCGCCATGCGCGTCATCGCCGAGGCCGAACTGTTGCTCGAGCAGCGCCATTTTCAGGAGGCCCTGCTGGCGTTGAAGGCGCTGCCGGAAAAACACACGGCCGGTCTGCGACTGGAATTGCGCGCGCAGCAACTGGCGAAAAACTGGGAGCCGACGCTGCCGCTGATCGACCAGCTGACGCGGCGCGGCGTGTTCGATGCGGCGCAGGCCGCGCAGTTGCGCCGCTACGCGCAGATCGAAATTCTCAAACGCCGCGCGCTCGACCGTTTTTCGCTGGAAGAATACTGGCAGAAGATCCCGGCGGAACAGAAACGCGATCCGAAGGTGGCGGCCGCCGCCGCACAATGCTTCACCGCGCTCGGCGGCGGCGAACAGGCCTGCCAGATCATCGAAACGGCGCTCGAACACGAGTGGGATTCCGAACTCGCCGGCTGGTATGCCGAATGCGGCGGCGCGGCGACGGTGCGACGCATCGAACGCGCCGAGAAATGGCTGAAGGCGAACCCGCGCGACAGCGTGCTGCTGCTCACGCTCGGCCGGTTGTGCGCGCAGCAGGAATTGTGGGGCAAGGCGCAAAGTTATCTCGACGCCAGTGTCGCGGTCGAGCCGACCTGGTCGGCGCATCTCGCGCTGGCCGACTTACACGAAGGTCTCGGCCATGCCGACGCCGCGCGCCGCCATTACCGCGAGAGTCTCGATCTGGCACTGGCGCAGTTGAAGCAACTCACCGGCGGACGGCGCCGCACACCGGTATAACGACCACGGACGCGGTCAGGCCGCCGGCGTCGCCGGTGTGAATGCGTCTGAAAAGAACTCGCTTTCCGGCAGGCCGCATTGCGCGATGAAGTCGCGGCGTGCCGACTCCACCATCACCGGCACGCCGCAGGCATAGACCTCGCAGCCGCTCATGTCGGCCATGTCCTTGATCACCGCCTGGTGCACGAGTCCGGTGCGGCCGTTCCATTGGTCGGCCGGCAGCGGCGCCGAGAGCACCGGCACATATTTGAAATTGTTGTGCTCGCGTGTCCAGCGTTCGACCAGGTCGTTCATGTAAAGATCGGCACGCGTGCGCGCCCCCCAGTAGAGCAGCAGCGGGCGCGAACAGTGCGAGTGAAATGCGTGTTCGAGGATGGCCTTGACCGGCGCGAAGCCGGTGCCGCTGGCAAGCAGGATCGCCGGCTTCTCGGTATTTTCACGCAGGTAGAACGTGCCCAGCGGACCTTCGAAGCGCAGAATGTCGCGCGTTTTCATGGCCGAAAAAACATGCGTCGAGAACGGTCCGCCGTAGTTGCGCATGTGCAGTTGCAACACCGCATCGTCGTGCGGCGCGTTCGCCATCGAAAAACTGCGGCGGCTGCCGTCCTTGAGC
Organism: Chitinophaga pinensis; assembly: GCA_943329075.2. Classification (GTDB taxonomy): domain Bacteria; phylum Pseudomonadota; class Gammaproteobacteria; order Burkholderiales; family SG8-41; genus PALSA-1004. Next base: position 22,731 of record CALQCM020000026.1, read on the forward strand.
AGAATGTCGACGTACTGTCCGGCGAGGAACTGCAGGCGCTCGGAGGCCGGCAGCTTCAGTTCAACCAGCATGATGTCGGCGGCGAGCCGTTCCATTTTCTGCACGCGCGCCGGCAGGGTGCGGATCCGGATGTCGCGGGTGGCGCCGACTTCACGACATTCGATGACGACGTCGCTGCGCGGCTGCGCCTGGCAAAACAGCGCGAACCCCGCGCGTTTTTCGCTGTCTGACAGGGCGCTGGTCTGGTAGCTGCCGTAATCGACCTCGCCTGAGAGCACCCGGCCCTTGCAGGTGCCGCAGGCGCCGTTGCGACAGCCGTAGGAAATGACAAAACCTTCGCGCAGCGCGGCGTCGAGTATGCTTTCGCCGGCGCGGGCGGTGAAGACGTGATCGCTGGGCTTGAGGGTGACTTGATTCGGCATTTGCTTTGACGGCGATCTGCGGTTGGTTTCGGTTACAATTTGCGGCTATGCGGCGACTACTGATTATCGGTTGCGGTGATGTTGCGCTGCGCGCGGTGCCGCTGCTGCGCCCGCGTTACCGCATCTATGCGCTGACCCGCAGCCCGGCGCGCGTGGCTTCGTTGCGCGCCCAGGGACTGGTGCCGGTCCTCGGCGATCTTGACGATCCCGCCACGCTGGACGGACTCGCCGGCATTGCACACGATGTTCTGCACTGCGCGCCGCCGCCGTTGCATGGTTCCCGCGACACGCGCACCGCGCATCTGATTGCAGCGCTGGCCAAGGCGAAAAGTCTACCACAGCACTTCGTCTACATCAGCACCAGCGGCGTCTACGGCGATTGTCATGGCGCGTGGGTTGACGAAACGCGGCCGTTGCAGCCGGCAACCGCGCGCGCGCAGCGCCGCGTTGATGCGGAACGGCGTTTGCGCGAATGGGGGCGGCGCAGCGGCGTGCGCATCTGCGTGCTGCGCGCGCCCGGCATTTATTCCGAGGCGCGTCTGCCGTTGCAACGCCTGCGCGATGGCACGCCCGCCCTGCGCGCCGATGAAGACGCCTATACCAACCATATCCATGCCGACGATCTTGCCCGTATGGCGGTGGCCGCACTGTCGTACGGCACGCCGGGCCGGCTCTACAACGCCAGCGACGACAGCGTCCTGAAGATGGGCGATTACTTCGATCTGGTCGCCGACCGTTACGGCCTGCCGCGGCCGCCGCGCGTCTCACGGGCCGAGGCCGGGCAGCGTATCGCGCCGGCGTTGTTGTCGTTCATGAGCGAATCGCGGCGCCTGTCGAACCACCGCATCAAGCGCGAACTGCGCCTCACGTTGCGTTATCCGACGGTGCGTGAAGGCATTGCCGCCGCCGGCGTACTGGTATAACGCCGCCGATGGCCGCGCTGATCGTGTTGACCAATGCGCCGGACCGTGCGGTCGCGCGCCGCATCGCCGATGCGCTGATCGAGCGCCGGCTGGCGGCCTGCGTCAACCTGCTGGCGGAGTGCACCTCGGTTTACCGCTGGAAGGGCGCGGTTGAAACCGCCACCGAGGTGCCGCTGCTGATCAAGACGCGCAGCGAAATGTATGATGATGTCGAGGCCGCCATCCGCGGCCTGCATCCGTATGAACTGCCCGAAATCATCGCCGTCGCGGTGGAGCGCGGCGCGCCCGGTTTTCTCGACTGGGTGAATACACAAACCGTAACTGAACCGGCTGAATAACATGTCCATACGCGCCCTCCTCTTTGCCTTGTTGATGTTGCTGGCCTGCGCCGCGCGCGGCCAGGATCCCGATTTACTCGAGCCTGAAAAAGCCTTCCGCTTTTCCGCGCGTCTGCTCGAGGCGGGCAAGGTCGAGGTGCGTTATGAAATTGCGCGCGGCTATTACATGTACCGCGACAAATTCAAATTCAGCGCCGAGCCCGCGTCGATTACCGTCGACGCATCAAAATTGCCGGCGGGACAGATCAAAAAAGACGAATTCTTCGGCAACGTGCAGATCTATCGCGGCACCATCACCATGGTGCTGCCGGTCAGCGGCGTGGACGCTGCCGCAAACCGTTATGTTCTGAAGGCGGTATCGCAGGGTTGCGCCGATCTCGGTGTGTGTTATCCGCCGCAGGAGCAGCGCGCGGAAATCAGGCTTGCCGGATTTTCATCGGCAACGACGCCGGGCGTTGCCGAATTCGTGCGCCCTGCACCGGCAGAATCGGCGCCGCGTTCGGAAGATGCCCTCATCGCAGATTTGTTCAAAGGCGGTTTCCTCGCGCTGGTGGCGAGCTTTTTCGGTTTCGGCCTGCTGCTGGCGCTGACGCCCTGCGTGTTTCCGATGATCCCGATCCTGTCGGGTATTCTGGTGCCGCACGGTGAACACCTTACCCATGCGCGCGGCTTCGCGCTGTCGCTGGCCTATGTGCTCGGCATGGCGATCACCTATGCGCTGGCCGGCGTTGCGGCAGGGCTGCTCGGCACGATGTTGTCGTCTGCGTTGCAGACGCCGTGGGTGCTCGGCGGCTTTGCCGCCTTGTTTGTCGTGCTCTCGCTGTCGATGTTCGGTTTTTATGAACTGCAATTGCCGAGCGCGTTGCAGAGCAAACTGGCGGTGACCAGCAACCGCCTGCATGGCGGGCATTTTGTGAGCGTGTTCGGCATGGGCATTCTGTCGGCGCTGATCGTCGGGCCCTGTGTGGCCGCGCCGCTGGCGGGCGCGCTGCTCTATATCAGCAAATCCGGCGATTACATCCTGGGTGGCGCCGCCCTGTTCGCGCTGGCCCTCGGCATGGGCGTGCCGCTGCTGGTGGTGGGCGCGTCGGCGGGCACGCTGCTGCCGAAAGCCGGGCCGTGGATGGATACGGTCAAACGTTTCTTCGGCGTGGTGTTGCTGGGCGTCGCGATTTTCCTCATCTCGCCGCTGTTGCCGCCGATGGCGCATTTCCTGGCCTGGGCCGTGCTGTTGATCATGTTTGCGGTTTACCTCCAGGCGCTCGACCCCTTGCCGCAGGGTGTGCCGGGCTACCGGCGATTGTTCAAGGGCGTCGGCATCATTGCGCTGGTGACCGGCATTGCGCTGATCATCGGCGCGTTGTCTGGCGCGCGCGATGTGTTGCAGCCGCTCGGCGGTTTACGCGGCGCGGCGGCACAGCCCGGTCCGGCAGTGCATTTCCAGCGCGTTGGCAGCATCGAAGAACTCGACCGCGCGGTGCGCGCCTCGGCCGGCAAGCCGGTCATGCTGGATTTTTATGCGGACTGGTGCGTGTCGTGCAAGGAGATGGAGCGCGATACGTTCAGTGCCACCATGGTGCAGACGCGGCTCGATGAAATGGTCGCACTGCAGGCCGATGTCACCGCCAATCTCGACGCGCACAAGGCCTTGCTCAAACGCTTTGAGCTGTTCGGGCCGCCGGGGATCGTTTTCTTCGACCGGAGCGGCGGCGAGGTCAAGGGATTGCGCGTGGTCGGCTTCCAGGCCGCCGACCGCTTTGCGGCAACGCTGGATACCGTTCTGCGCTGATCTGATGCGACAAAAATTGCTGCTGTCGGCCGCTGCGATCGTTTTCGCAGTTGCCGGCATTCTGGTCTATCAATGGCGTGCCGGTGCCTTCAGCGACGTTCCGGATGCGGTGGCGACCGGCCAGCGCATATTCGCCGCCCGCCTGAATGGGTTGGACGGCAAGCCGCTTTCGCTCGAACAATGGCGCGGCAAAGTGCTGGTCGTCAATTTTTGGGCGACCTGGTGCGCCCCGTGCCGCGAAGAGATCCCGGGTTTCATCAAGTATCAGGCAGATCATGCAGCGAACGGCGTCCAATTTGTCGGCATCGCCGTCGATACGGCCGAAAGAGTGGCGATTTACGCCAATGAAATGGGCATGAACTACCCATTGCTGGTTGGCGGGCTTGAAACCATGGAGTTGGCACGCGTGGCCGGCGATCGTGCCGGCGTGTTGCCGTTCAGTCTGATCATCGATCGTTCCGGGCGCGTCGTTGCCACGGTGGTTGGTATTCTGAGGCCTGAAAAACTCGAAAAAATGATTTTTCCGCTGCTGTAGACTGGCGGTAAGCTCGGCCTATTGGCCTAAATTTCCCATTAAGTTCTGCGAATATGCCGTCATTTTCTGTTAAATGGCGAATTTCTTGATTTGCCTAGCTTGACACTACCGGTATTTGATGGTTTCCTTGCGCCCGTTGTGGTTTTTGGCTGCGGTGGGCGATTGTGCCGGCGCGCAGCAAGGAACCGACAGGGGGCTAACCGGCCAAGCGCTCTTTGAGTAATCGGTTTACAACCTTAAAATCCGATAAAATTCGCCGATCTGCAGTTATCGTGTCGTAAATCAGATGCGTCGGGGTGGGTTTGGCGCGCTTTGCCAGGTTCCGCCAGGTTGCTACTTATAAAAAGACAGCGTTATCGACATCATGCCTACGCCCAATAGCATACTCGTCATACACGGCCCCAACCTGAATCTGCTCGGCGCGCGTGAACCCGCGCATTACGGTTCGGCAACGCTGGCGGCCATCAATCAGCGGCTCACCGACCGCGCGCACCTGGCGGGAGTTACGCTGGACACCTTCCAAAGCAATATCGAAGGGGAACTGGTTGACCGCATCCAGCAGGCGCAGCGGGACGCCGTCGAATTCATCATCATCAATCCGGCGGCCTTTACGCATACCAGTATCGCCATGCGCGACGCGCTCGCTGCCGTCGCCATTCCGTTTATCGAAGTACACCTGTCCAACGTGTTCGCCAGGGAAAAATTCCGCCACCACTCGTATTTCACCGATCTCGCCATCGGCATCGTCAGCGGGCTGGGTGGCAAGGGTTACGAATTGGCGCTCGACTACGCGTTGCAGCACTCGCCGGGAGCATGACCATGGATTTGCGCAAACTTAAGAAATTGATCGACCTCGTCGAGGAATCGGGGATCGCCGAACTCGAAATCACCGAAGGCGAGGAGAAGGTCCGTATCAGCCGCAGCAGCACGCAGGTGCAGGCCGCGCCGGCCATGGTGACGCAAGCGGTGGCGGCCGCGCCGCTGGCACCCGCTCCGGCGGCAGTGGCCGAGCCCGCCGCGCCGGCCCAGCCTGAAGGTCATCTGCTGAAGTCGCCGATGGTGGGCACTTTTTACCGTTCGCCCAGCCCCGGCGCGAAGTCCTTTGCCGAAGTCGGCCAAAGCGTGACCGAAGGCGAAACCGTCTGCATCATTGAAGCGATGAAACTGCTGAACGAAATCGAAGCTGACCGCACTGGCGTCATCAAGGCCATCCTCGTCGAGAACGGCCAGCCGGTCGAATACGGGCACCCGCTGATGGTGATTGGTTGATGGGTGAGGCGCGAGGCGTGAGGGGTGAGGCGCGAGGCGTGAGGGGTGAGGCGAACAGGCCCTGCACGAACGAAGTGACCGCCGCGCGCGGCTGCCGCCACGCGACTTTGCACCTGACGCCTGACGCCATACGCTGCACGGTGATCACTCATGTTTGAAAAGATCCTTATTGCCAATCGCGGCGAAATCGCGCTGCGTGTGCAGCGCGCCTGCCGCGAAATGGGCATCAAAACGGTGGCCGTGCATTCCGAGGCGGACGCCGAAGCCAAGTACGTCAAACTGGCCGACGAATCGGTGTGCATCGGGCCGGCGGCGCCGGCGCTGAGCTACCTCAACATTCCGGCCATCATCAGCGCGGCGGAAGTCACCGACGCCGAGGCCATTCACCCCGGTTACGGTTTTCTCTCGGAGAACGCCGATTTCGCCGAGCGCGTCGACAAAAGCGGCTTCGTCTTCATCGGGCCGAGGGCCGAAACCATCCGCCTGATGGGCGACAAGGTGAGCGCCAAGGCGGCAATGAAAAAAGCCGGCATACCCTGCGTGCCGGGCAGCGAAGGCTCGTTGTCGGAGGTGCCCGAGGAAATCATCAAGACCGCGCGCGCGGTCGGTTATCCGGTCATCATCAAGGCGGCGGGCGGCGGCGGCGGCCGTGGCATGCGGGTGGTGCACACCGAGGCGGCGCTGCTCAACGCGGTGCAAATGACGCGCGCCGAGGCGCAGGCGGCGTTTGCCAATCCCATGGTCTACATGGAGAAGTATCTGGAAAAACCGCGCCACATCGAAATCCAGATACTGGCCGACAAATTCCGCAACGCCATCTACCTCGGTGACCGCGACTGCTCGATGCAGCGCCGCCACCAGAAGATCATCGAAGAGGCGCCGGCGCCGCATCTCTCGGCGCGCGCGCGCGCGCGCGTCGGCGAGCGTTGCGCCGAGGCCTGCCGCAAGATCGGCTACGAGGGGGCGGGCACCTTCGAATTTCTCTACGAAAACGATGAGTTTTATTTCATCGAAATGAACACGCGTCTGCAGGTCGAACATCCGGTGACCGAGTTCGTCACCGGCATCGATCTCGTGCAGGCGCAGATCCGCATTGCGGCCGGTGAACGCATGCCGGTCAAGCAACGCGACATCGTGCTGAAGGGCCACGCCATCGAATGCCGCATCAACGCCGAGGACCCGGTGAAATTCACGCCCTCGCCCGGCCGCATCACCTCGTGGCACATGCCCGGCGGGCCCGGCATCCGCGTCGATTCGCACGTCTACAATAATTATTTCGTGCCGCCGCATTACGATTCGCTGATCGGCAAATTGATCGCCTACGGTGATACGCGCGAACAGGCGATTGCGCGCATGAGCATCGCCTTGTCGGAGGCGGCGGTCGAAGGCATCAAGACCAATCTGCCGCTGCACATCGAACTCATGCAGGATGCGGCGTTCCGGCGTGGCGGCACCAGCATCCACTACCTCGAAGAAAAACTCGCCAAGTCGGTCAAGAGCGGTTAGCGCTCGGCAGACGAAACCGTCAATGGCCTGGCTTGCAATCACGCTGGATGTTCCGCCGGCAAACGCCGATACACTCGCCGATGCCTTGCTGGAGGCGGGCGCGGTGTCGGTGGAGACCGGGGATGCCTATGCCGGCACGCCGCGCGAATGCGCGCGTTTCAACGAACCCGGCGAACCCGGCGCATCCAGTTGGGAGTTGGCGCGCATTTGCGCGTTGTTCGATGAGCACGCCGACATTGCCGTCGCCATGCCTGCTGCGCTTGCCGCGGCGGATTACAACGCAAATCACGAATACCGCGTCGAACGTGTCGCAGACCAGGACTGGGTGCGTGCCGTGCAGGCCGATTTCCGTCCGGTGCATGTGTCGCCGCACGTCTGGGTGGTGCCGACCTGGCACACGCCACCCGACGCTCATGCGATCAATCTGATCATCGATCCCGGCCTCGCCTTCGGCACCGGCACGCATCCGACGACGCGTTTGTGTCTCGAGTGGCTCGATCTCAATCTGCGCGCCGGACACAGCGTGCTCGACTACGGATGCGGCTCGGGCATACTCGCCATTGCCGCGATGAAACTCGGTGCCGCCACCGCCACCGCGATTGATATCGATCCGGCGGCCGTGCTTGCGGCGCGTAATAATGCCATGCAAAATCAAGCGGCCGTCGAGGTCGAGGGCGCCGATTACACGGTGTCTGCGAGGTATGACGTGGTGGTTGCGAACATTCTGGCGAATCCGCTGAAATTGCTGGCGCCACTGCTGGCACGCGCAACAAAACACGGCGGGCATGTGGTTCTTTCCGGTGTGCTCGAGCATCAGGCCGGCGAGGTGCTCGATTGTTATGGAGAGTGGTTTGACATGACGCACGACCAGCGCGAAGACGGATGGGTACTGCTGGTTGGCAGCGGTCACTGATCGATACGGATTGATGCGAGCTCAAGCATGAGTATGACCACGCAATGCCCCTCCTGCAGCACCACGTTCCGCGTGACGCCGCAGCAGTTGCAGTCCCAGCACGGCATGGTCCGTTGCGGGCGTTGCGCCACGGTGTTCGACGGTTTCAAGGTGCTCGCCACGCTGCCCGTGGTGACGTCGCCTGAACCCGCACCACGTGCCGCCGGGTTGATGCCGGCGGTTGAGGCGATGCCGCCGTCGTTCCGTGCCTCTGCATCAAATGGTGATGCCGGGCCGGTCGATCTGGCGTTACCCGAGCCGGTAGCAACTCCCGCCGCCTCTGCGCCGGCCGTCGCGGCGGAACAGGATACTGTTTCAGTGGTTGCGGCAGAGCCCGCCTTGCCGGTCGAGACAGCGTCGGCAGATACGGCGGTTGAGGTGGACGCGGCGCCGGTCGCACCGTCCTTTGCGGCGGAGGCCGTGAGTGATGAAACGTCGCTTGAGCCGCCGCCAAATACAGAGTCGATATTGTTGGTGCCGCCGATGGCGGCAGAGCCCATCGCGGGGCCAGCATCAGAGCAAGCAGCAGTACCATTGGAAAATGCAGGCGCCGGTGTGGTTCCGGCGCCGACACCCGTTCAAGATGCCTTCGTGCCGCACGCCACGCCGCCGCGCCGTCGCAGCATGATCTGGGCCGGCGCGTCTTTGTTTTTGCTGCTGCTGCTCGGCGCCCAGTTCGTTTATCTGTACCGCGGCGACCTTGCGGCCTCGGTGCCGGAGATGCGGCCCCTGTTGAACGAAGGGTGCAGAGTATTGAATTGTGCAGTGGCACTGCCGCAGCGTCCGCGGCAAATCACGATCGAAGCCTCCGACATGCAGGCAGCGGACACGGCGAACCCGGGCCTGGTGGTATTGACGGCGACGCTGCGCAATCAGGCCGCCATCGCGCTCGGTTATCCGGCGCTCGATGTGGTGTTGACCAACACGCGCGAACACACGGTGGCGCGCCGCATTTTTCTGCCCGCCGAGTACCTGCTCAACAGCAAGGATGCGCGTGCCGGTCTGGCGCCGAGCGCCGAAGTGACCATCCGCTTGAACATCGACAGCGGCGATCTGGGCGCGGCCGGATTCCGGCTCGACCTGATGGCCGCACCCGCCGGTTGATGCGGCAATGATTGAAACAAGGAACAGAAAATGACTGCACCCGCCGGACTCAAATTCTCGGCTTTGCACACCTGGTTGAAACAGGAGGCTGACGGCAGCGTCACCGTCGGCATCACTGATCACGCGCAGGAAACGCTTGGCGATCTGGTGTATGTCGAAGCGCCCGCGCTCGGCCGGCAGGTCGCGAAAGACGAGGCCTGCGGTATCGTCGAGTCGGTCAAGACCGCCTCCGACGTGCACACACCGGCATCGGGCGAGGTGATCGCGGTCAACGCGGAACTTGCGGACGCGCCGGAAAAAATCAACGCCGATGCCTACGCCGCGTGGATATTCAGGCTGCGGCCGGGCAATCCCGCTGAATTTTCCAGTCTGCTCGATGCCGATGCTTATCAGAAAGTCGCCGACGCCGATCAGCAGTAACGGCGCACCGGACGGTCTGTCGTCAGAGCCCATTTACAGATCATGGTTTTGGCGCCGGCGAATGCCGCGCATTCTTGCGCGCCACAGATGTGCAGGGCATACTTGGCGCCCGCGTAATTCCGACAATTAATTGCTTCAAGGAGAATGCAGATGTCCAGCGTCACACTCGGCGGCAACCCGATCAACGTCGCAGGTAACTTTCCGAAAGCCGGCGATGCTGCCGCCGACTTCAGCCTGACCGGCAAGGATCTCAAGGAAGTCAGCCTGAAAGATTTCGCCGGCAAGCGCAAAGTGCTCAACATCGTGCCGAGCCTCGACACCCCGGTCTGCCAGACCTCGACCCGCAAGTTCAACGAACAGGCCGGCAGCCTCGCCAACACGGTGGTGCTGGTCGTCTCCGGCGATCTGCCGTTTGCAATGAAACGTTTTTGCGAAGCCGAGGGCCTGAATAACGTGGTTACGCTGTCGAGCTTCCGCGGCCGCGATTTTCACGGCAACTACGGTGTTGATATCACCGACGGTCCGTTGAAGGCCCTGACCGCGCGCGCGGTCGTGGTGCTCGACGAGAACAACAAGGTCAAGTATTCGCAGCTCGTGCCGGAAATCAAGAACGAACCGGATTACGACGCTGCGCTCGCCGCGCTCAAGTAAAGCGCGGGCACCGGCACCGATCATGCGGCGACGTCGCGGGTAGGGCGGCTTGAAGCGGATCTGGAAGGCGTTGTTCTATTCGCTCGACGGTCTCGCCGCGGCGTTCCGGCACGAGGATGCGTTTCGTCTCGAAGTGCTGCTGGCGCTGATACTGGTGCCGCTCGCCCTGCATATGCCTGTGAGCGGCGTGGCCAAGGCGCTGATGGTCGCCAGTATCCTGCTGGTGCTGATCGCCGAACTGGTCAATTCGAGCATCGAGGCGATCACCGATCGCATTTCTCTCGAGAACCACGTGCTGGCGAAACGCGCCAAAGACATGGGCAGCGCCGCGGTAATGCTTGCGCTGATCAATGTTGTGGTGGTGTGGTTGATCATCGCCTTCGGCTAGTGGGCCGGCGGCAGAAATAAAAACGGCGCGGTTTCCCGCGCCGTTTTTATTGGTGTATCGCAAACGCTATTTTTTCAGCGCGTCGCGGATTTCGCGCAACAACATCACGTCTTCCGGCGTTGGCGCCGGTGCGGCGGGCGGTTCGGCGGCCTTCAGCCGGTTGATCGCGCGGATCAGGATGAAAACGGCGAAGGCGACGATCAGAAACGAAATGCAGGTGTTGATGAACATGCCGTAGTTGAACGTCACCGCGCCGGCTTTTTGCGCCGCCTCGACGCTGTGATAAGGGCCGGCGGTGGCGCCTTCCTTCATCACGAAAAACAGATTTGTAAAATCAACCTTGCCGAGCAGCAGGCCGATCGGCGGCATGATGAGGTCTTTTACCAGCGAATCAACGATCTTGCCGAACGCCGCGCCGATGATGATGCCGACACGCCATGTCGACGACGTTGCCGCGCATGGCGAATTTCTTGAATTCTTCAAACATGGTTTGCTCCCCTCTGCGGTGAACAGGCGCGTTGATGATAGCAGATGCCGGCGACACGGCGCACGCGGGGCCGCCACAGCGCCGATGTTATAATCAGCGCCTTTCAGACAGACAATTTCTACCATGCACACGCTGATTTGCGGTTCGATCGCCTACGACACCATCATGGTGTTCCCCGGCCGTTTCAAGGAACAGATACTCCCCGAGCAGTTGCATATCCTGAACGTGGCCTTTCTCGTTCCCGACATGCGGCGCGAATTCGGCGGCTGCGCCGGCAATATCGCCTACAGTCTGAAAATGCTCGGCGGCGAACCGCTGATCATGGCCACAGTCGGCGATGACTACCAGCCCTATCAACTGCGCCTCGACCGCCTGAAGATTGCGCAGACGCATATCCGCAAGGTCGCTGATAGTTTTACTGCGCAGGCCTTCATCACCACCGACCTCGACGACAACCAGATCACCGCCTTCCATCCGGGCGCGATGAATTTTTCGCATGAGAACCATATTGCCGAAGCGAAAGATGCCGTCATCGGCATCGTCGCGCCGGACGGTCGCGACGGCATGATTCAGCACGCGCGCGAGTTTCATGAGGCCGGCGTTCCGTTCATCTTCGATCCGGGCCAGGGCCTGCCGATGTTCAATGGCGAAGAACTGCGCAACTTCATCAAGCTGGCAGACTACCTGTCGGTCAACGATTACGAAGCCAGCGTGCTGCAGGAAAAAACCGGCGAGAAACTCGAGTCGCTGGCGAAAAATTTGAAGGGCCTCGTCGTTACGCGCGGCGGCAAGGGTTCGCAGATTTTCAGCGGCGGCCGCATGATTGAAATTCCCTGCGCGACGCCGGACGCCATCATTGATCCGACCGGCTGCGGCGACGCCTACCGCGCGGGGCTCCTCTACGGGCTTGCCAACGGCATGGACTGGGAAACCACCGGGCGTCTCGCCTCGCTGATCGGCGCCCTGAAAATTTCGCAGCGCGGCGGCCAGAACCACAAATTCACGCGCGACGAAATCGCCGCGCGCTACAAGCAGAATTTCAACACCGTTTTGTGGTGAAAACCGCGCTCATTGCCGGCGTTGTGTTGCTGGCCGGGTGTGCGGGCAGCGGTTATCAAACCGAACCGCTGCCGGCCGAAGCGGAGCGTGGCGGGGTGGTTGAAGAAGTGCGCGCGGTGCCGCTGGGCGATCGCGGCGGCGGCATCGCCGGTGCAGTGATTGGCGGTGGTGTTGGCGCCGCCGCTGGCAGTACCGTCGGCAGTGGTCGCGGCAGCCAGGCGGCCTCGGTGGCCGGTGCCGTGGCCGGATCGATCGCAGGCAATGTGCTGGCGGCCAACGCCAGCCGCCGCGAAGGCCTTGAGATTACCGTGCGTCTCGATAACGGCCGGCAAATTCTGGTGCTGCAAGCGGGCGGCGAGACGTTCAAAGCGGGCGAGCGCGTGCGCGTGATCGCCGATAAACAGGGCACGCGCGTTACGCACTGAACGCGTGTCGCGCCGGCAAACCCGCGAACCATCGATGCCGTCCAAAACCACCCGCCGCGCAGTGCGCGCCTTCCGTCTGCTGCGTTTGCTGCTGCATGTCCTGCGCGCAGTATTGGTGGCGGCGCTGATCTATCCGTTGGTCGATCGCGCGTCGCGCCGCCGCCGTCTCAAAGTTTGGTCGGCCGGATTGTTGCGTCTGCTCGCGGTGCATCTGCGTGTGCATGGCACGCCGCCTGACGGCGGGACGGTATTGATTGTCGGCAATCATGTGTCGTGGCTGGACATTTTTGCGGTCAATGCGGTGCGCCCGACGCGCTTTGTCGCCAAATCCGAAATCCGGCGCTGGCCGCTGATCGGCTGGTTGTGCGTGCGCGGCGAGACCCTGTTCATCGACCGCGCGCGCCGCCACCACACGCGCGACATCAATGCGACGATGGCCGCGGCCATGCAGGCGGGCGATGCGTTCGCGGTGTTTCCCGAGGGCACCACCACGCATGGCGACGTCGTGTTGCCGTTCCATGCGTCGCTCTTGCAGCCGGCGCTGGCCTGCGGCGCGCAGGTCCACCCGGTCGCCCTGCGCTACAGTCGCGTCGACGGCAGCCTGTGCATCGAAGCTGATTACGAGGGCGAAAAATCGCTGGCGCAATCGCTGATGCAGTTATTGACGCAGCGGCGCGTCAATCTCGATCTGTATTTTCTGCCGCCAATTGATTGCGCCGGCATGCATCGTCGCGAACTCGCCGATGAAGCGGCGCGCCGCATTGCCGCTACGCTTGGCCTGGCCGCCCCGAGTAAGCGTGCTGGAACAGTGCGCGGTCCGACAGCCTGAGTGCCGTCAGTTCGCGGCCCCAGACGCAGCCGGTGTCGATCGCGAACACGTTTGATCCAGTGTAAAGACCGAGCGCCGCCCAGTGTCCGAAGATGACCGGCGTCTTGCGACTGCGCCGCTGCGGCACCGTGAACCATGGCATGAACCCGCGCGGTCGTTCGACCGGGTTGCCCTTGTGTCTGAATTCGAGGCGGCCTGCCGTGGTGCACAGGCGCATGCGCGTGAGCACGTTGGTGATGACGCGCAGGCGGTCGTGGCCGCGCAGGCTGTCGCGCCAGCGTTCCGGTTTGTTGCCGTACATGTGGCGCAAAAAATCGTCGTGATCGTTGCTTTGCAGGGCGGCTTCAACCTCCTGCGCCAGCGCCAGCGATTTCGCGATGGTCCATTGCGGCAGCAGGCCCGCATGCACCATCGCATAGCCGTTGCCGGTGTGCATTAGTTTCTGGTGGCGCAGCCAGTGCAACAATTCATCGCGGTCGGAGGCGCGCAGGATGGCATCGATGGTATCGCCGCGATGCAGTTTGGCGTGACCGGCGGCCACCACCAGCAGATGCAAATCGTGATTGCCGAGCACGGTGACCGCGCGTTTGCCGAGGCCTTTGACAAACCGCAGCACTGCCAGCGAATGCGGTCCGCGGTTGACCAGATCGCCGACCAGCCACAAACGGTCACGCGCCGGATCGAAGCGGCATTTGTCGAGCAACCGCCGCAGCGCCGAGTAGCAGCCCTGCACGTCGCCGATGGCGTAGATGGCCATAGTTCAGGTCCGCAGATTCAGGGCCGGAGATGCAACGGAAGTCAGCGCGAAAAAAAGGCGCAGATCGCGCTGCGCCTTTTTGTTCTGCATGTGCAGAAAATTACTTTTTCGCCGGAGCGGCGGCTTTGGCCGCCGGTTCCTGGAAATTCGCGCCCGACTGGTTGGCCATGAAAACGATGGCGCGCGCGATTTCGGTATCGGTCAGGTCCGGATTGCCGCCGCGTGCCGGCATCTGCTTCACACCCTTGATCGCGTTCTGGGTCAGGTGCTCAAGTCCGTGCGCGATGTGCACACTCCAGCCCGCCTTGTCGCCGATTTTCGGCGCGCCCAGCGCACCGCTCATGTGACAGGCACCGCAAACCGCTTCGACGATTTCCTTGCCCGATTTTTCAACTTTGGGCGCATTCGGATCGGTGACCTCGACCTGGCCGACCGGTTTGAGGCGGGCGGCAACCATTTCGTCGCTCATGGCGCCTTGTTTGTCGCCAGTTTTGAGGCCCGTCGTCAGCAATTGCGACAGCAGGACGATCAGGCCGATTGGCACCAGAAACGACAACAGGATGACGGTGATCAGCTGTTTCGGCGTCTTGATTGGCGACGATTGTTCTTCGGTATGGTTTTCGCTCATGAGGATTCCCGGGCTGCGACGTTCGAAAGGTCAGCATTATAGCGAGAATGCCGCGCCACCGTAAAACCGCGCCGTGGCGGGCGCGGCCGCTAATCGTGCGGAAACGCAAAAGCAGTCGCCGCCTGTGGCCCGGCGGCGGCCCCCATCTCCGGTTGGACGCTATGGGTGAAAAACGCTATGCTTGCGCCCCTGTTTCACCATACCCGCCGCGCCCGTAGCTCAGCTGGATAGAGTGTCGGCCTCCGAAGCCGAAGGTCGCCCGTTCGAATCGGGCCGGGCGCACCAATAATTCAAAGATTTACGGAATCCTTGGTTCCCCGGTAGTTCGTCTCGTCACGTTTCCATCACAGCGCGGCAACCTGCGCTCGCAGGGGGTGTGTGACATGGCAACTATTCGAAAGCTGGAAACAGGTAACTGGCAGGGACAGGTGCGCAAGAAGGGGCCTCGCCCAGTAGCGAAATCCTTTGCATCAAAGCACGAGGCGGATCGGTAGTCTCGGTTCATCGAGTCAGAAATGGATCGTGGTGTCTTGGTCGATCGGACAGAAGCCGAACATACGGCGGTTGCCGAGCTGTTCAATCGGTATAAGGCCGAGGTTCTGCCCCAAAAGAAAGATGTTGTACGGGTTGAATCTCGTCTGAAGCTGCTCTCGCTACATTTCAGTAGCCTCGCTGAGTTGATTGTTCATTCGTTCCGCGCTGCATACCGCGCCCCACGCAAGGCGCCCAAGCAATCGGGGGCTTTGCAAGCTCAAAAGTATCGGTTTAAGCGATAATTGACATATATCGGCAAAGGCGATATGTTGTGTTTATCGACATAACCGATAAATTACATATGCGACAAATTCTGAACCACAGCGCACAACTTGGACAGATCCTCGCCAGCCGCAGGAAGGCTCTCAAGCTCTCGCAACAGGCGCTCGCCGCAAAATTAACCATCAGTCAGAACCGCCTGTCGGAGATCGAGACCAGCCCCGGCACCCTCACGGTTGAGCGCCTGCTGGATCTCTGCAATCTCCTCGGCTTGGAGTTGGTCATCCAAAACAGGCCCGCCGCGCAACGGCCGTCCAAAACGGAGTGGTAAGCCATGGGCCGAAAATCCCGCGCGCGCGCGCTTGCAGTCTGGATCAATGGCCAACTTGCAGGCGAGTGGCGGATTCCCGCCCGCGGCGACATCGAATTCCAATATGACCCCGCTTGGGTTGAATCAGAGAACGGACGCCCGCTGTCCTTATCGTTGCCGTTCAGCCTCGACAAGGCCCCAATCAAGGGCAAGCCGGTCGAATACTACTTCGACAACCTGCTGCCAGACAGCGAACCCATTCGAAAACGTCTGCAGGATCGTTTTCACATCGCATCGCGCAGCTCATTCGAACTCCTCGCGGCGATCGGCCGCGATTGCGTAGGCGCAATTCAGTTGCTCAAGCCGGGCGAACAGCCGCAGGGCGTCCACACAATTGACGCAAAACCGCTGACCGACGCCGGGATCGAAAAAGCATTAATTCAAGCCGTATCACCCCCATCCTTCACAGAACACCTTGCAGAGGATGGTTTTCGCATCTCGATTGCAGGCACCCAGGAAAAAACCGCTTTTCTGCGGCACAAGGGCCGCTGGTGTCGGCCGTCCGGATCAACGCCAACCACACACATATTCAAATTGCCGCTGGGCCTGGTGGGCAATATGCAGGCGGACATGACGAGCTCGGTGGAAAACGAATGGCTATGCGCGCAGATACTGGCTGCGTACGGCCTGCCGGTGGCCAACTGCGAGATTGGTCAATTTGGCTCCCAAAAAGCGCTCGTGGTTGAGCGCTTTGACCGGCAACGACATTCGAGCGGGAAATATTGGCTGCGTCTCGTCCAGGAAGATTTTTGTCAGGCGACAGCGACGCCTTCCTCGCTGAAGTACGAGCGTGACGGCGGCCCGGGAATGCTCGAAATCGCTAAAATACTGAGGGGTTCGGTCAATCGAGATAGCGACCTGGCTTGTTTGCTCAAAGCTCAACTCCTGTTCTGGATGCTGGCAGCAGGTGATGGACACGCCAAAAATTTCAGTATTCGTCTCCTGAACCAGGGACGCTACCAGTTAACACCGCTTTATGACGTTCTTTCGATCTGGCCGATCATCGGTAACGGCGCCAAACAAATATCCTGGCACAACGCGCGACTCGCGATGTCAATCCGCGGCAAGAATAAGCATTACCTGATGAAAGACATTCAGCGCAGGCACTTCAACGAGACTGCGGCTCGTTGTGGATGGGGTGAGACGGCGGAACCGCTTATAAATGAGATTCTCGCCGCAACCCCGAACGTTATCGCATCGATTCAGACCGCAATACCCCGGGGTTTCCCGCAGCACGTGCTGGATTCTGTATTGAAGGGATTAAACGATTCTGCCAAGCGGCTTGAAGCCATGCCCGCGAGTTGAGCACTGACTTTGCGTGAAGCGTTAAGGAACCTGTTTTGACACCAACATTTGAACCCGGGCCGCTGGCTTTCCGTTTGCGCGCCGGTCGCCAGCCGCGTCTCGACGGAGCGTGCGAAACATTCAAGGTCGATGCGCGCCATGTCGGCGGTCACGTCCGCGAAGCGGTGGTCAGTGCCGGCGAGGAAGCCTCTGCGTGGCGCCTGTTGTCCGACGAAGGGCTGCATCTCAAGGGCACCGACCTCGCGCCGTTTCCGTTCGGCTATTTCAATGCCGGCCTGCAGGGCGATCTGATTCGTTGCATACGCAATGCCGCTGCGCGACAAGGCGTGGATCTGGAATCACTCGATATCGTGCTCGATAACGAGTACTGGCTGACCGGCTCGTTTGCGCTGGGCACCGGACAAGGCCATGCCGAACCGACGCGCATTCAAAT
The DNA here is from genome assembly GCA_943329075.2 of Chitinophaga pinensis. Taxonomy (GTDB): domain Bacteria; phylum Pseudomonadota; class Gammaproteobacteria; order Burkholderiales; family SG8-41; genus PALSA-1004. Next base: position 40,074 of record CALQCM020000026.1, read on the forward strand.
CGATATGCGTAGCAACGCATCAGCGGCAGCCGTGGCGGCCGTTATCGCGGCTGCGGTTGAGGCATCGCCGGCGCTGGCGTTACTGCGCACGCCGCTGGTGAATACGTTTGCGCTGTATATCAACGGCCGGCGCCGCACGGTTGCGGACGTTGCAGCTTCGCCGGCCGCCGATGTTGTCGATCCGTTTTTGCGTTATCAGGCGCCACCCCGCGCACACAGTGACGCCGCTGAGACCATCGAAAAATTATCAGTCCGCGAGGGCGGCGAAATTGCCATCGCGCCGTCTGCCACCACCACGCGCATCACGCGCAAGGTTACCGGGCGCGGCCGTCTGGTTGATGCCTCGGGCATGACGGATATCGAAACCTGGCTGCAGTTGCCGGGCATGAGCCATTTCGCTTTTCGCAGCGACGAAGGCGGCGGCGATCGCGCGCCCTGCGGCCTCGCACTGCTGTCGGCGGGCCTCGCGTTTTGTTACATGACGCAGATCGCGCGTTATGTCGATGCGATGAAGCTCGCCGTCGGTTCGGTGCGGCTGGTGCAGTTCAGCCCGTTCCAGGCAGGGGCTGCCGAAGGTTTCGACACGCATCTGTTCCTCAACGGCGAGGCTGTGGACGAGGTGCAGTCCAATCTGCTGACGATCGCGGCGCGCACCTGTTATCTGCACGCGACGATGGCAGCGGCATTGCCGCCGGTGGTCCGCCTTCGCCATAACGGCAGTCCATTGCCATGACGATATAAAATCCGGTTTTGCAAGATTGATTTAACGACTTGCCAGCACTATGACGCTGGTTAAGAATCGCCGGCAATAGAAGTGACCAATGGGGGGCAGCATGTCGTCGTTTTTTCGCAGCGCCAGCCAGCAACGGCAATACGCGCGCCGTCTCTGGTTGAAGCAGGCCGGTGCACTGGCCGGCGTATCGGCATTGCCGCTGTGGGTGCCGAATGGTTATGCACAAACGACACTTAACGCATTGCCGCGTCTGGCGCTGATTATCGGCAATACAAAATATGCCGAAGCGCCGCTGAAGAACCCGGCCAATGACGCTAAAGCGATTGCCGGCGAATTACAGAAGACCGGTTTCAAGGTTGACTTGCTGCTCGACGCCGGGCGCAACCAGATGGCCGGGGCGATCGCCTCGTTCAGCGCCGAGCTCGCCAAGACCAAGGGTGTGGGCATGTTCTACTACGCCGGGCACGGCGCGCAGCTCGCATGGCGCAACTATCTGATTCCGGTCGATGCTGTGATCGAGAAACTCGAAGACATGCGCGCGAAAACCATCGAGTTGAGCTCCTTGCTCGAAGGCATGACCCGCGCGAAAAACCCGATGAACGTCATCATGCTCGACGCCTGTCGCGACAACCCCTTCGGCACCAAGGTGCCGACCGAGCAGAAGGGCTTGAGCCAGTTCGACGCGCCGCCGGGATCGCTCCTGGCCTATGCGACTTCACCCGGCAATACCGCCGGCGATGGTGATGGTGCGAACGGCCTCTATACGGAAAACCTGCTGCGCGAAATTAAGGTGCCCGAAGCGAAAATCGAGGATGTCTTGAAGCGCGTGCGCCTTGCGGTGCGGCGCAAATCCGAAGGGCAGCAGATCCCGTGGGAGAGCACTTCGCTCGAAGACGATTTTTACTTCCTGCCGCCGCAGCACATCAAGAAGTTGTCGGAAGCGGAACTGGAGAAGACGTTCAACGACGAACTCGAGATCTGGGAGAAGATCAAGGTCGCCACGGATCCGGAGCCGCTGGAAAAATATTTGCGCACCTATCCCAGCGGCAAGTTTTCCGAACTGGCCCAGTACCGCCTCGATCGGGTGCTTGCTGAAAAAGAGGCAAAACATGCCGAGGCCCAGCGCCTCGCGCAACGCGCGGAAGCGGAAAAACAGGCACGGCTCGCAGAAGAGAAAAGAGTTGCCGAGGAGCGGCGTCTCGCTGAAGAAAGAAGGCTCGCCGAAGAAAAGCGCATCGCGGCGGGAAAGCGTCTTGCCGATGAGCGCAGACTCGCCGAACAGAAGCGATTGGCCGATGACCAGAGAATTACCAAACTGGCTGAAGATAAGCGTGCGGCCGAGGAAACGCGGCTGGCGCAGGAGCGCAAACAAGCGGAGGAGCGCAGGGCGGGCGAGGAGAAACGACTGGCCGAGGAAAAAAGACTGGCCGAGGAGATGGCGCGCGCCGCAGAACTGCGTCTCGCCGAAGAGCGACGGCTGGCGAAGCTCGAAGAAGAACGACTTTCAAATCCGCAGACGCCTGTCGCCAAGCCGCAGATTGCAGCCATCGGACCCAATCCGTTTAGCAAGGGTACGGTACGCATCGATACCAATTTCAAGGTTGGCGACAGCTGGAGCTATCGCGAGATTGATCTGCACACCAAACTGGAATTGCGCCAGTTTGTAAACAGAGTCAGGGAGATTACCGAAGATACGGTGATATTCGGCGATGGCCGCCTCACGACCGACCTCTTCGGCAACATCATCAAACGTCCGAACGGTTGGGTGTACACGGGTGCGCAGTTTTTCATTCCCGAATACTCGGTCGGAAAAAAATGGACCACACGATTCAAAGTCATGCAACCGAACGGCATTCACGAGACGGAATTTGAATTCAAGGTGGTCGCTCGCGAAAGCGTTACGATACCTGCTGGCACCTTCGACGCATTCCGGGTTGAGGGGGGCGGCTATAGCAGGGGGCCATACCCAGGCAACACGATTGTGAAAAACAATTACTGGATTGCGCCGGGCATCAAGCGTCCCATCATCACGGAGTCAAACAACCGGCATTCGAGCGGCAGGATTCTGACCAACGAGCGCCAGGAATTGATCGCTTACAACCAGGGTTAGGAGTGAACGCCGTCGGGTAGAATGGTCGCTCTATCATGGCGTCCCCTATCGATACTGACGCCGTCGTCATCGGCGGCGGCCACAACGGCCTCGTTTGCGCCTGCTATCTCGCGCAGGCCGGGCTCAAGGTGCGCGTGCTCGAGCGCCGTGCGGTGGTTGGTGGCGCTGCAGTCACCGAGGAATTTCATCCAGGCTTTCGCAATTCGACGGCGAGTTACACGGTCAGCCTGCTCAACCCGAAAGTCATCGCCGACCTGCGCTTGCGCGAACACGGACTGAAAATCCTCGAACGGCCGGTTTCAAATTTTCTGCCGCTGGCGGATGGCAGTGCTTTGACGATCGGGCCGACGCTCGCTGATACGCAGCGCGCGGTAGCAAAATTTTCTGCGCGCGACGCTGCTGCGTTGCCGCGTTACTACAACATGCTTGAGGGTGTCGCCGCGGTGCTGCGCGAACTGGCGCTCGAAACGCCGCCGAATGCGGGCGGCGGTCTGCGCGATCTCTTGGCCGCGCTGGCTGCCGGCAATCGTTTGCGCAAACTCGACCTGTCGGCGCGGCGCGACGTGCTCGATCTGTTCACCAAAAGCGCTGGTCAGTTACTCGATGCGTGGTTCGAATCGGACGCGCTGAAGGCGGCTTTCGGATTTGATGCGATCGTCGGCAATTTTGCGAGCCCCTACACGCCGGGTTCGGCCTACGTATTGCTGCATCATGTGTTCGGCGAGGTCAACGGCAAACAGGGCGCCTGGGGGCACGCGGTCGGCGGCATGGGGGCGATTACGCAGGCGATGGCGGCGGAGGCGCGTGCGCGTGGCGTCGAGATCACGACCGACGCCGAGGTCGCGCGGGTGCTGGTCCGCGACGGTGCGGTGCGCGGCGTCGCGCTTGCCGACGGCAGCGAAATCAGTGCGCGCTGCGTGGTGTCCAACCTCAACCCGAAGCTGCTCTATCTGCAATTGATTGAAGCGCGCGAACTCGACGACGATTTCGTCGTGCGTATGCGCAATTTTCGTTGTGAGTCGGCGACCTTCCGCATCAACGTGGCGTTGTCCGAACTGCCCGACTTCAGCGCACAGCGCGGCACGACGCTGCAACCGCACCATCAGGCCGGCATCATCATGGCGCCGTCGCTCGCCTATATGGAGCGCGCCTACTTCGACGCGCGCACGCACGGCTGGTCGCGCCAGCCGATCGTCGAAATGCTGATCCCGAGCACGGTCGATGACACGCTCGCACCCGCCGGGAAACACGTCGCCAGTCTGTTTTGTCAGCACTTTGCGTTTGCACTGCCCGGCGGCAAAAACTGGGACGATAGTCGTGACGAGGCCGCTGATCTCGTCATCGATACCGTCAACCGCCACGCGCCGAATTTCAAGGCGAGCATCCTCGGCCGGCGTGTGTTGTCGCCGCTCGATCTGGAACGCGAGTTTGGTTTGATTGGCGGCGACATCTTTCACGGTGCGCTGTCGCTCGACCAGCTCTACAGTGCCCGTCCGCTGCTCGGTCACGCCGATTATCGCGGGCCGCTGGCGCGCCTCTATATGTGCGGATCGGGCACCCATCCCGGTGGCGGCGTGACGGGACTGCCCGGCCACAACGCCGCGCGTGAAATCGTGCGCGACTGGCGGCGCGGTAGACTCGGCGCATGACAATAGTACGATTGCGCACGCCGGTCGGCATGACCGGGGTGATGTGCATGGCCGAAGTCTTCAGCATGACGGGCTTCGCCTGTTACACCACGCTGTTGCCCGGGCTGATGAAGGAATGGACGCTCAGCAACGCCGAGGCGGGCCTCATCGGCGGCATTTTCTACAGCGGATATATGGTGGCGGTGCCGGTGCTGTCGAGCCTCACCGACCGCATCGATTCGCGCCGCATTTACGTTTTCGCCTGCGCGCTGTCGGTGCTCGGTGCGGCTTGCTTCGCGTTGTTCGCCCAGGGCCTGTGGAGCGCTCTGCTGTGCCAGTTCGTGATCGGCGCCGGACTCGGCGGCACCTATATGCCGGGATTGAAGTCGTTGACCGATCATCTGCAGGGTGCGGCGCAATCGCGCGCGACGGCCTTCTACACCGCGGCATTCGGCGTTGGTTCGAGCATTTCGATCGTCGTCAGCGGCAAGGTCGCCGCCAGCTTCGGCTGGCCGGCGGCGTTTGCCTTCGGCGCCATCGGCCCGGTCTTGGCGGCACTGCTGGTCATGCTGTGCATGCCGAAGGGCCGCGTGCACGCCGCACACGAAACTGCCGCGGCGCCGGCGCTGCTCGATTTCAGGCCGGTGTTGAAAAACCGCAAGACGCGCCTTTACGTGCTCGGTTATTCGCTGCACAACTACGAGTTGTTCGGCCAGCGTTCATGGATGGTCGCTTTCCTGGTTTTCTGCGGCAGCCTGCAGCCGGAGGGCATGGGCCTGCCGCTGGCGGCAGCGACGCTGGCCGCCATCATCAACGTGCTGGGTCCGGTCATGAGTGTCAGCGGCAACGAGTTGGCCATCCGCTTCGGGCGCGAGCGCATGATTTTCCTCTTCATGGGAGCGTCCGGCGCGCTGGCCTGCGTGGTCGGTTTCACCGCAGCGTTGCCGTGGCTGTTCGTGTTTTTGCTGATGTGCGTGCACTACGGCTGCATGCTCGGCGATTCCGGTGCGCTGACCTCCGGTGTAATTGCCGCGACACCACCGCAACAGCGCGGGGCGACGATGGCGGTGTATTCGCTCTCCGGATTTACTGCGGCCTTTCTCGCGCCGCTGGTGTTTGGCGTCGTGCTTGATCTTGCCGGTGGCAACGGCAACGTGATGGCGTGGGGGCTGGCGTTCGCCAGCATCGGCATTTTCGGCGCGCTGTCGCCGCTGCTACGCTGGATGGCACGGCGCCGCTAAGGCAGCACTGTTTCAAATGTGGTTCGACCAGCTCACTACGAACGGCATCAATAAATTGCCGATTGTCCTGAGCCTGTCGAAGGACGCGAGCAGAGGCCGTCTAAATTATTTGCCGGTGTAAAAAGCCGGCCAGCGATCCTTCACCCAGTCGCCGTCTTCCTTGTACATGTGGCAGGCATTGATCTGGAACGGCCGCGTGGCGCCGATCTTCGGGTCGGCTTGCCGGCGATTTTCACGCGCGCGGTTGGTGGCCTGAAACGCGGTGGTGGCGAGCGGGCCCAGCAGTTCGACCAGGTGCGTGCAGCCTTTGACGTTGCCGAGATGCTCGAGCATTTCCCTGCGCCAGCCCGGGCCGATGGTGATGCCGACCAGTTTTTTGAAATTGGGCGTGATCGTCGGGCACAGGTTGTAGGGGCTGGCGTCCGTCACCGCCTCGACCTCGCGGATCACCATGTCGAGATCAACCGTCAGACGCAGCCACATGTTGTGGATCGGTTCGCCCGCCTGGCGCGCGCGGCCGGTGTCGCGCGCGGTGGTGGGAAACGACTTGGTGTCGACCAGGTGGCCTTCGATGTCCCACAGGCCGTCTGCGCGCTCATAGCCGCAACACTGGATGTCGCGGGTGTGCATGTTTTTTCTGGGGGCGGCGGGCGGTAGCGGCATGACGGACTCCGTTGAAGCGGTTGGGTTAAATTATTGAGGGGCTGCGATTTTGCGCTGTTCAAGCTCGGCGAGCAGCGCGCGTTGTTGCGCCGGTGTGTAGGTCGTCCAGTACGAGATTTCCCGCAGCGTGCGGCGGCAGCCGCGGCAGCAGCCGCTCTCTGCGTCGATCTCGCAGACGAACACGCACGGCGATTCGACTTCTTCGCTCATGCCGCCGCGAATTTGCCGGCGAGCGCGCGCGCCACGCGCGATTGCGTCGGGCGGCCGAGTGCCTTGCAGATGAAGTCGCCGGCGGCGACGAGTTTCTGCATGTTGATACCGGTGGCGATGCCCATACCGTCGAGCATGTAGAGCAGGTCTTCGCTGGCGACGTTGCCGGTGGCGCCCTTGGCGTAGGGGCAGCCGCCGAGACCGGCCACCGAACTGTCGAAGGTGGCGACCCCGCATTCGAGCGCGGCCAGCGTATTGGCGAGCGCCTGGCCGTAGGTGTCGTGAAAATGTCCGGCGAGTTTTTCCGGTGCGATGTATTGCGCGACGTCCTCGATGACCGCGCGCGTGCGGCCCGGTGTGCCGGCGCCGATGGTGTCGGCGATGGTGATTTCATAACAACCCATGGCGAACAGTTCGCGCGCCACACGCGTGACCTGCGCGGGCTGTACTTCGCCTTCGTAGGGGCAGCCGAGGCAGACCGAAATATCGCCGCGTACCCTGAGGCCGCGCGCAATGGCTTCGGCGCAGACTTCGGCAAAGCGCGCCAGGCCTTCATCAATCGAGCAGTTGGTATTGCGCCGCGAGAAAGATTCGGTCGCCGCGCCGAACACCACGACTTCGTCGCAACCGGCGGCGATGGCGGCATCAAGGCCCTTGCGGTTCGGCACCAGCACCGGATAGCCGACGCCGGGTTTGCGGCGGATGCCGGCCATGACCTCGGCATTGTCGGCCATCTGCGGCACCCACTTTGGCGAGACGAAGGCGGTCGCTTCGATCACCGGCAGACCGGCGTCGGTCAGGCGGTTGATCAGTTCGATCTTCACGGCGGCGGGCACGTTCTGCGCCTCGTTCTGCAGGCCGTCGCGCGGGCCGACTTCGACGATGCGGACGCGGGTGGGGATCGCCATGCCGGACCCTTAGCGCTTTTTCTTTTTCTTGGTTGCCGACACCGGCGCCACCCAGGCGGCGCTGCGTTTCTCCAGAAAGGCGCCAAGGCCTTCCTGTGCTTCCGGCGTGGCACGGATTTCCGCAATGGTGCGTGCGGTCTCGATGACGGTTTCAGGGCCGACGCTGGCGTGCGCGACTTTCGCGATCTGCTGCTTGGCAAAAACAATGGCCTTCGGTCCGCCGCAATAGAGTTCGGCCAGCACATTGCCGATGCGCGCGGTGAGTTCACCGGGTTCGACGATGTCGTGCAACAGCCCGACGCGGAATGCTTCTGCTGCGTCGAAGGTCTCGCCGGTCAGAAAATAACGCCGCGCCTGGCGCTCACCGATCGCCGTTACCACATAGGGACTGATCATCACTGGTGCAATGCCGAGACGTACCTCGGATAAACGGAAGGTTGCATCGCTTGAGCCGATCGCGATGTCGCAGGCGGCGACAATGCCGACACCGCCGCCGCGCACCGCGCCGTGCACGCACGCAACCGTGGGTTTCTTCAACGCATAAATGATCTGGAAAATCTGCGCTTGCGCCAGCGCGGCTTCGTAATTCTGTTTTTTTGAAAAATTCGCGCTCTTGCGCATGTGCCCGATGTCGGCGCCGGCGCAAAAACTGTCGCCCTGGCCGATGATGACGACGGCGCGCACCTTCGGATTGGCTTCGAGCGCCTTCAGCGTGGTGATCAGCTGCACGCCCATCTCCGGGTCGAGTGCGTTGTGCACGTCCGGGCGGTTCAAGGCTACGGTCGCATTGCCGTCCTTGTCGATTTGCGACAATACCTTGCTTGTCATGATGGTTCCAGTCGTTGCCTGAGTTGTTGTTTTACGTCGGCGGACAGGCGCGTCGACGGAATATCCATCAGCGCGCCCTGCAATGCCCACAGCAGATTGAGGCTGACATTATAGCCGTGCGCCTTGCACAGGTTGTAGGCGTTGATTGCGCCCACGCTTTCGAGATCGGCGCGGTTGCGGATGCCGACGGCTGTCAGCCATTTTGACGGGGTCGGGCCGAGATTCAACAATCTGCCATCGAGCCTTGAACCCCGCGAACTGCCCGCGGGGCGACGAGATTTTACCGGTATGGCCCGGTTCCGGTGATCAGGATTGATGGGGAATAATTATAGGCGCGCGCCGCAGCGCGGTTGGCGCCGATCCAGATTGGCGGCAGCCTTCTTTCGATATGACCGCAAGCTGTCGTATCATCGGGGTTCGCCGCATTCTTTCGTTCGCCTGCAATACTCCGGCGACGCAAAACAACAGATCGTGCCGCAGTCCCTGCGGACACTTTTTCCTACACAGGAGCTCAGATGGAAAACGCCGGTCCCAAGCTGTCACAACTCGCGCCCGATGCGACGCGCAAACTTGCCGAATTCACCGCGGCCCTTAAATTTTCCGATCTGCCGCCGGCAGTGGTGGCGCACGCCAAGGTATTGGCGCTCGATTCGATCGGCTGCTGTCTTTACGGCGCAACGCTGCCGTGGACGCGCAAGTTGATGGACATGGTGAAGGACGAGGGCGGCGCGGCGCGCTCGACGGTGATCGGCGGCGGCTTCAAGTCGTCGGCATCGCAGGCCGTGCTGGTCAACAGTACCGCCGGCCACGCCTTTGAGAGCGATGACATGCACAAGGCTTCGCTGTTTCACCCGGGCTCGATCTGTCTGCCGGTGGCGCTGGCCTGCGCCGAGGCTGAGGGCGGGCGCAGCGGCCGCGATGTGATCACTTCGATGGTCGCGGGCTACGAAGTCGGCACGCGTGTCGGCATGGCGGCAACCATGGGATTGTTTTTCCGCGGCTGGCATCCGCAGGGCACCTCGGGCACTTTCGTCTCGGGCGCCAGCGCTGCGAACATGCTGCGCCTGAATGCCGACCAGACGCAGGACGCGCTCGGTATTGCGGCGACTCAGAGCTCGGGCCTGATGTCGGCGCAGGAGGGCGCGATGGTCAAGCGCATGCATTCCGGTCGCGCAGCGCAAAGCGGCGTCTATGGCGCGCTGCTGGCGCGGCGCGGTTTCACCGGCATCAAGAACGTGGTCGAAGCCGACTTCGGTGGATTTCTGTCCACGCTCAGCGACAAACACGACACGCCGAAAATTACCGGTGGCCTCGGCAGCGAGTGGGAAACGCTCAATGTCGGTTACAAGCTGTTTTCCTCGGTGGCGAGCATCCAGAGCGCGCTCGATGGCCTGCGCCAGATCATGCGCGACAACAAGCTCAAGGCCGACGACATCACGCGCATCGAAACCGGATTGAGCACGATGACGCATGTGCACTGCGCCTGGGAATACAAATCGCAGGGCGTGACGGCGGCGCAGATGAACCTGTTCTTCGGTATGGCGGTGATTGCCATCGATGGTGATGCGTTTGTCGAACAGTATCGCGAAGACCGCCTGCACGATCCGAAAATTCTCGATTTCATCAAGCGCATTGAAGCCACTGCGGAGAAAGAGATCGACGACATGGGCCCGTTGTTTCGCCACGCGGCGCGTCTTACAGTGCATACCAAAGACGGCCGCAAGATATTCAAGGAGGTGCTGCATCGCCTTGGCAGCCCGGAAAACCCTGCCACCGAAGAAGAGGTCTACCGCAAGTTCGGCATTCTCACGCGCCAGTGCCTGACCGACGCGCAGCGCAACGAACTGATCGCGCTGGTGCGCGACCTCGACAAACTCGATGACCTTGGCAAGCTCACCGCGATCCTCGCGGCCGCGCGCGCCAATTAATGCAGGAGCAGGGCAAGCTATGGATGCACAACTAAAAGACAAAACAGCACTGGTGACCGGCGCCAGCGCCGGCATCGGCCGCGCCTGCGCGAAAGCGCTGGCGCTTGAAGGCGCGCAGGTCGCCATCGTCGCGCGCCGCGGTGAGTTGCTCGAGCAACTGTCGGCCGAGATCGTCGCCGCCGGCGGCGTCAAGCCGACCGTCATCGTCGCCGACATGATGCAGCCCGAGGCGCCGGCGCAGATTGCCGCCGAGGCGCGTCGCGCCTTCAATCATATTCAGATCCTCATCAATTCAGCTGGCGGCAGCCGCCAGTTGCCCATCATCGGCGCCGAGAACATCTGGGAAGAAGGCCTGATGTTGAACTTCACGCGCGTGCGTCAGCTCACGCAGGCAGTGATCCCGGACATGATGGCGAGGCGCTGGGGACGCGTGATTCACATGTCGGGAAAGTCGGAACCGGATCGCATGAACATCGCTTATCCGTCGAAAGCCGCGTTGCACGGCTGGGCGAAGGCGCTGTCGCGCGAAGTCGGGCGTTACCAGATCACGGTGAATTCGATTGCGCCGGGCAAGATTGTCAGTGAGCAGATCCTGCGCAATTATTCCGAAGAGGTGCGCGCGAAGTACGCGCGTGAGGACATTCCACTGGGCGAACTCGGTCAGCCCGAAGACGTCGCCAATCTGGCGGTGTTTCTGGCCTCGCCGCTGGCGCGTTACATCACGGGCACGGTGATCCCGGTCGATGGAGGGTTGCGCCGTTATGCGTTCTGACACGATACGTCAGATTTTGCGCGCCGTTGCCGGCGCTACATGGGCATTGTGTGCGTGCGCGGCGCCCGCCGCTTTTCCCGAGCGCCCGGTGCGTCTCATCGTGCCGCTGCCGCCGGGCGGGGGTACCGATTTGCTGGCGCGTACGTTGACGCAGCAGCTCGGCGAGCGCTGGGGCCATACCGTGGTCATCGACAATCGCGGCGGTGCCGGCGGTACCATTGGCGTTGACCTGGCCGCGAAGTCGCAGCCCGACGGTTATACGATTGTGATGGGTTATATCGCGCCGATCTCGGTCAACGTCAGCCTCGGCAAGCTGCCCTACGATCCGGTCAAGGATCTTGCGCCGATCACCATGGTGGCGGTGGCGCAGAACGTGCTAGTTGTGCACCCGTCGCTGGCGGCGGCGAACGTGAAGGAACTGATCGCGCTGCTGAAAGGCAAGCCGGGCTATTTTCATTACGCTTCAGCCGGCAACGGCAGCTCGCCGCATCTCTCGGCGGAACTCTTCAAAGGCATGGCCGGGGTCAACATGAACCATGTGCCGTACAAGGGCGCGGGGCCGGCCTTCATCGATCTGATCGCCGGCCAGGTGTCGATGTACTTCGGTAGCCTGCCTTCGTCGTTGCCACACATCCGTGCCGGCAAGGTGAGAGCGCTGGCGGTCACTGGCGCGAAGCGTTCTCCGATCGTGCCGGAGTTACCGACGATTGCGGAGGCCGCAGTGCCCGGCTTCGATTCCACACAGTGGTACGGCATTCTCGCGCCGGTGCGCACCCCGCCGGCGATCATCGAGCAGTTGCATCGCGACCACGTCGCAGTGCTCGGCAATCCGCTCGTCAAGGAACGCCTGTTTTCGCAGGGCTATGAAGTGGTCGCCAATTCGCGCGCGGAGTTTGCGCAATACATCCGCGATGAAATCGCGAAGTGGGCGAAAGTCGTCAAGGAGGCTGGAATTCGTGCGGATTGAGCGTTTATTCCTTATTGCGTTAGCGGCGACAGGCGTGTTGCTGAATGTGATGGCGCGCGCAGCGGATTATCCGGACAAGCCGATTCGTTTCCTCGTGCCCTATCCGCCCGGTGGCAGTACCGATCCGATCGTGCGCATCATTGCGCAAAAGCTGACCGAGACCTGGAGGCAGCAGTTCGTCATCGACAATCGCGGCGGTGGCGGCGGTAACGTGGCCTCGGATATTGTCGCCAAAGCGCCGGCCGACGGTTACACCGTGCTGCTCGGCACCGTCAGCACCATTTGCATCAATCCGGCGCTTTACGCGAAACTGCCGTTCGACCCGGTGAAGGACCTCGCACCGGTGTCGCTGATTGTTTCAGGTTTTTATCTGCTGGCGGCGCATCCGTCGTTTCCCGCTGCCAACGTCAGTGAACTCGTCGCGCTGGCAAAAGCGAAACAGGGCCAGTTCAATTACGCCTCCGGCGGCGCAGGCAGCGCACCGCATCTGGCGATGGAATTGCTGAAACAGATGGCGAAGATCGAACTCGCGCATGTGCCGTACAAAGGCACCGGCCCGGCACTCAACGACGTCGTGGGCGGTCATGTGCCGATGTTGTTCGGCAGCGCGGCGTCGATCCTGCCGCTGATGAAGGCCGGCCGCATCAAGGTGCTGGCAATGACCGGCAGCAAACGCTCGGCAACCATGCCGGACATTGCGACCGTGGCCGAGTCCGGCTATGCGGGCTTTGAAGTCGACTCGTGGTACGGCGTGCTGGTGCCAGCGCAAACACCGCCGGCCATTGTCGGCGCTTTGCATCGCGAGATCGCGCGTGCCGCGCAACTGCCTGACGTGCGCGCGCGTTTTGCCGCACTTGGCCTCGAGTCGGTCGGCAACGATCCGGCGCAGTTTGCAAAAATCATCAGTAACGATCTCGCGCGTTGGGGCGAGGTGGTCAAGCGCGGCAATGTGCGCATTGACTGACGCGCGCCTCCCACGCGCAGCCTACAGGCGCGCAAGTTCCCGCGTGTAAGCGGCCAGTGATTCCACGCCGAAACAGGCAAAGATGATTTTGTCGATGCCATCGTCGGCAGTGACGAAGGCTGCCGTTTCGCGCACCGCAATTGCCACTGCCTGTTCCAGCGGGTAGCGATAGACGCCGCAGCTAATGGCCGGGAACGCTATGGTTTTGACGCCATGTTCGCGTGCCAGTGCGAGGCTGTTTCGATAACAGGACGCCAGCAGATCCGCTTCGCGGCGATTGCCGCCATTCCATATCGGGCCCACCGTGTGAATCACGAATCTGGCAGACAGCTTGTAGCCGCGCGTGATTTTCGCCTCACCGGTGCGGCATCCGTTCAGGGCGCGGCACTCTTCGAGCAGTGCGGGCCCGGCTGCGCGGTGTATGGCGCCATCGACGCCGCCACCGTCGAGTAAGTCTGCTAGTAGGTAGTTTTGACTCTACTAGGGCACTTCATTGCACCTTTAGGCTGACCACTAAGGCGCTGACGGTTAGTCGTTACACGACTGATCAAAAAAACCTTCTAAAACGAGTCTCTGAGCTTAGGCTTGGTCGTGGTTTGACGTTTAAACGAATCGCGCAAACGTTAGGTGACGAAGGCATACTGTCTAGCAAAGGTCTATTGCTGACAGCCCAAAATGTTTATTCAGTTTTTAAAAAAGGCATGCTCAGAAAACGCCGTTTGGCATCGAAGACGAACGTCAAACTGATCAATGTGCAAGTAGAAAATGTAGGTGAAGTCTAGGCAGAATAAAAAAAGAGAGTGCATGAAAGCACTCTCTTTTGTCGTTTCGCAGCGACAAACATCTAAGCCGCCATTAGACACTTCCTATTGTCTGCTTCAGTAACAATAGCTGAGACATAACCACGATAACTGCCTTTGCATTCCTTCGCTATCGTAATTAAGTCAGCATCAAGCGCATCAGTCCAGCCAATGTCAATTGCAATCTGTCGCAGTAAGGGTAAAACCGATGCAGGAGATGGTGCATCCATATTTAGTAAGTGAGATCGATCCTTAAGCCCGCTGTCAATTTTCGAGATGTAATTCGTAGTCATAATAAGCCCGAAATATTTTCGATTCATGACACCTTTAAGCGATCTCTGAGCACTTTCCGAGAGATTATCGACCTCATCAAGTATGACAATTTTCGCATTAAGGTTCGATGGAAAATGCATATCGATCATTTGATTGATCTTAGCCATTAATAAGTCGCCGCGTGTTACTTGTCCACAGCTGATGAAATCGTAAAGCCACCTTGAATCCTCAAAAAACTGTTTTTCACCATAAGCCCGATCTAAGAGAATCGGCAGCAGTTTCGCCAAAGTTGTCTTACCAGTTCCATATGCTCCATACAGCAAGATACCGTTCTTGCCGTTAGCAGGATATGGAATCTGTTTAGACAAAAGCAATTTCAACGTTTTCTCTGTTTGAGGATTGCTGAATGAAAAGTCAGAAAGACTTTTCGGTTCGTAACTCTTAATCATGATTTATTTCCTTATAAAAGTGATCGTGGGCAGCTCTCGCTGCACCACGTATAGAGTTGAATTAAACAGACGACTTTGAAGGGAAAAGAGTTGCAAGCGCAGCATTGACAGCCGCCTTGTTCTTGACCACACCGTGAATCTCGATCTGACCATCAGCGCGTTTGACGAAAACAGCGACAAACGGCTGATCGTAGTCAGTAGCATCGATGCTCTGTGAGATCGCCTCGTTCTGAAACGTCGTCAAAGGCGTAGCTGATTGAAGAGCAAATCGCGCTCGTTCAGAGCGATCACTGAGAGAAAGTGACTTTGTCGTTTTGAAGCGACGAAGTTCTTGAACGCCCCCATTCTCTTCAATGAAGACAGAGAGATCAGCAACAGCGATCTTGTTGTCGAGAGCACAGCGCAAAGCCAAGCTATAAGTGCTGATACGACGACGGTCACAGCTGCGTGCGTCATCAAAAAACACGCACTTAACGACTTTCACGATGCCGTGAGTACCGCTCTTCGTCTTGATCTCATTTTGCGTAGAAAAGATCAAAAG
>CALQCM020000027.1 GCA_943329075.2 Chitinophaga pinensis
CACTTTGGCTAAACTATTGTGTACCCAGCATTCCCTTATATTGACCGACTTCGCCATGCAGGTGCTCAAGAAACGACTCGGATTACGAGCATGAAAAGCCGGGGAAACATCAGCCCCCACCCTACCCTCCCCCATCAAGGGGGAGGGTTCCTGCTAAATGGATCTACGCATCCCCCTCTTATCGGCAGGAGATCCGCCATCAATACTGGTCGTATTACTTTATTTTTCCACCGTCGCCGCTTCAACCTTGTAGTGCTCGTCAAGGCCGATCAGGTCTTCGCATTCCTTGCGCCACTTGATCATGTTGTCCGGATCAAGACCGCTGCGGCCGGTTTCCATGAACGACTGGACGACTGTTTTCATCGCCTGCACCGCGGGGCACAGAAGCTGCGTCGGATAGGTGCCCATCTTGTAGCCCATGTCCTCGTATTCCTGGCGCGAGCGGACCGGGCGTTTGATACGGTTGCCTTCGCTCACCACGTAGACGACGGGGCCGTTGATCTCTTTGGGTGCCAGCCGCATTTCTTCTTCATTGTTCGGAAAACACATGATCATCTCGGCACCTGCTTCGAGATAACGGTTGGCGCGTTTGACGCCCTCGGCGAAGCCGCTGGTGGCCATGCAGTCGGTGCGGCCCATGATGACGAAATCCGGATTGGTTTTGGCGGCCACCGCGTATTTGATCTTGTCGACCATCTCCTCGCACGACACCGTGTGCTCGACATACTTGTGATAATGCGCGCGCTTCGGAAAGATCTGGTCTTCGATGTGCATGCCGGCGATGCCGGTGCGTTCGAGTTCTTTCACCGAGCGCATCACATGCAGCGGTTCGCCGAAACCGGTGCCGGCGTCGACGAACACCGGAATTTTCACCGCCGAGGTGACGTAATGACAAAGCATTGCGAGTTCGGTCAGCGTCATCAGCGGCTCGCTGATCGCGGTGCCCACACCGGCCTGATAACCGCCGATGTGCACGCATTCGACACCCATCGATTCGCAGACGCGCGCCGACAGCGGATCCCAGATGCCGAGTGCCTGGATGTAGCCGGGCTTGGCAAGCAATTGGCGGAAACGGGCGGGGCCGTTCAACTGACTCATCTTGAATCTCCTATTTAAAATTCATCTCAAAAATACTTCCCTCCCCTTGAAGGGGGAGGAGAACAATTACTCCACCTTGATGCCGGCTTCCTTGATGATTTTGTCCCACTTGGCATATTCTGTTTTCAGAAACGCCGTGAATTGCTCGGGCGAGCCACTGACGGAAATTTCATCGCCGAGTTGGGCCAGCCGCGATTTCATTTCCGCCGTCTGCATGATCTTCGCAATCTCGCCATGCATGCGCGCGACGATGTCACGCGGTGTTGCGACCGGCGCCACCATCGCGATAAAGAGGCCCGCCTCGTAACCGGGCAGCGTTTCGGCGATCGCCGGCACCGCGGGCAGCAGCGGCGAGCGCTTGGCGCCCGACACGCCGAGCGCGCGCAGGCGGTTGGTGTTGATATAGGGCAGCATCGGCCCGATCGCGCCGAAGAACAGCTGCACCTGGCCGCCGACCGTGTCGATCAGCGCCAGCGCATTGCCCTTGTACGGAATGGCGGTGGTGCGGATGCCGGCGCGACGGTTGAAAAGTTCGGTCGCCAGATCGCCCACCGACGCAGTGCCGGCCGATGCGTAATTGATTTCACCCGGCCGTGTTTTCGCCAGCGCGATGAATTCGCGCACCGACTTCGACGGCAGCGAGGGATGCACCACCATCAGCTGCGGCAGCCACGCCAGCAGGGTAACGCCGGTGAAATCGCGCAGCGGGTCGTAGGGCGTGTTGCGCGACAGCAGCGGCGTGGTCAGGTAGGTGCTCGACATCATCAGGAAGGTGTAGCCGTCGGCGGGTGACTTCGCTACGTATTCAGTGCCGACCACGCTATTGACGCCGGCGCGGTTCTCAACGATCACCTGCTGGCCGTAGGCCTCGGTGAGTTTCTGCGCGATGGTGCGCGTGACGATGTCGAGGTTGCCGCCGGCGGCCAGAGGAATGATCAGGCGCACCGGTTTCGCCGGCCAGGTCTGCGCGCAGGCCGCCGCCGTCACGGCAGCGAACAGAGTCGCGAATGCAATGCGGACCAGCCTCGGCACAGCGGTTTCCCCTTCTGATGCGTTCGTCAATTTTTTATAACGGAATGGCCGCTTGCGTTTGACATTCACGCAGTGCTTATTCATCATCGCGCTTGTCAATTTTGTGCGTGCCGCCGGCGATTATAACCGCTTACCCGCGCGGCCCGCGCAACCCGCCATCGACCGGAAAGCCAGCCTGTGAGACGCATCACCCGCGAACTCGCGCGTTACGTTCATGCCTCGCGCTACGACGCCTTGCCGCCGGCGGTGCGGCGCGAAGGCGTGCGCGCCTTCGTCAACTGGGTCGGCTGCGCCGCGGGCGGCTCGCGCGAAGCGAATGTCGCGCACGTGCTGGCGGTGCTCGACGAATTCAACGGCGCGCGCGACAGCAGCGTGGTCGGCCACCGTATCAGGCTCGATCTGCTGAACGCCGCCTTCATCAACACCATGAGTTCGGCGGCCGTCGCATTCAACGACACGCATTTCGCCACCGTCGCGCATCCGACCAGTCCGGTCGCCGGTGCGTTGCTGGCACTCGCCGAACGTCAACCCATGAGCGGCATCGAATTTCTGCATGCGTTGATCCTCGGCGTTGAAATCCAGTGCCGCATCGGCAACATCCTCTTTACCAAACCGGCCGAGTGCAACATCGGCCTGTCGATGGCGGGGCTGGTCGGCGGCATCGGTGCCGCAGTGGCCGCGGCAAAAGCGATGGGGCTCAATGAAACCGGCATCGCCACCGCACTCGGCCACGCCGCCAATCAGGCCGGCGGACTGCGTGAATCGCACACCACCATGGGCAGCCAATTCACGCCCGGGCACACCGCGCGCTGCGGTCTGATGTCGGCGCTGCTGGCGGCGCGGCGCTTCACCTGCGCGGACACCATGATCGAAGGCGAAAAAGGGTTCGGCGTATCGTTTGCGAGCAATCCGAACATGGCAGCGGCGGTCGAGGGCCTGGGCAGGACTTTCGAGATCACCACACTCGCCTACAAACCCTACCCCTGCGGCTTCGTCGTGCATCCGGTGATCGACGCCTGCGTCGATCTCGCGCGCGCCAATGCGTTCAACGCCGAGGACGTTGCACGCGTCGAACTCACTGTCTGCCCGCTCGCTGCGAAGCTAGCCGACCGCCCCGAACTCACGGACCGCAATCAGACCCTGGTCAGTCTGCAACACTGGGCGGCGGCTTCCATCATCTGCAAGATTGCCGGGCTGGCGCAAATGGACGATGCCGTCGTGCACGACCCGGCAGTGGCGCGGCTGCGCCGCAAGGTGGCGATCGCCACCAATGAAAAATTCGGCGCCGAGACGGCGAGCGCGCGTATTGTGCTGAAAAACGGCCAGGCTTTCGACACGCACGTTGCACACTGCCGCGGCAGCATCGGCCGCCCGCTGACCGACGATGAAGTTTCCGAAAAAACGCGCGCGCAATGCGAGTTGATCTTTACTGCCGATAAAACCGGGCAACTGCTCGACGGCGCCTGGCGTATTGAACAATCCGCCGCGGTCGGCGCTTACACCGCCTCGCTCGCGCTATGAAGGGTGCCCGGTAAAATGCGCCTTGTTACCCATCCGTCATTCCCGCGAAAGCGGGAAACCGGAATTTTTGAGAATCAAATGCCAGACAGATTCCTGGGCTCCCGTTTTCGCGGGAGCGACGGGGATGTTCTAGCCAACCATACCTTAACAATCCCATGAACACCAAGACCGCCGTCATCGCCGGCGCCTCCGGCCTTATCGGACGCCGCATTGCCGACCGCTTGCTCGCCGACGGCGGCTGGAATGTCATCGGGCTGGCACGCCACGTGCAAACGCGCCCCGGCGTGCAATGGATTGCGGTCGATCTCGCCGACCGCACCGACGTCGGGCAAAAACTCAAAGACATCGCCGCATCGCATATCTTCTATGCGGCGCGCTACGATCATCCGGTCGAGGGTAAAACCGAGGACATTGAAACCAACAACGCCATGCTCGCCAACCTCGTCACCGTCATCGAGGCGAACGGCCGGCTCGAACACGTGCATGCGCTGCACGGCAGCAAGTGGTACGGCCACCAACTGGGCCCGGTAAAACTGCCGCTCGAAGAAGACAACAGCGCGCGTTCGCCGAATGACAATTATTATTTTGTGCAGGATGCGTTTCTGCGTGCGCGAAGCGCGGGCAAGGCATGGGCCTATACGAGCTCGCGGCCGCACGCCTTCTGCGATCCCGCCGTGGACGTGCCGCGCTCGGCCGGACTCGTCATCGCCGTCTATGCCGAAGTGCAGCGTGAACTCGGCCTGCCGCTCGACTTCCCGGGCAATGCCACGGGTTACCAGGCGCACACCCAGTTCACCGATCTCGGCCTGCTCTCGCGCGCCATCGTCTGGATGGCGACCGAGCCGCGCTGCCGCAACGAGGCTTTCAATGTCGTCAACGGCGACAGCCCGCGCTGGTGCGATCTGTGGCGCAAATTCGCCGGCTGGTTCGGCATGCAAGAAGGCGCACCGCGCGCCATCAAGTTCGTCGATTACATGGCGGACAAGGGCCCGGTGTGGGACGCCGTGGTGAAAAAACACAGCCTCAAGGCGCCGCCGCTCGATCAGATCGCGCTGTGGGCCTACGGCGATTACCAGTTCCGCCCCGACTGGGACATTGTTTCGTCGATGCAGAAGGCGCGCGCGCTCGGCTTTACCGAAACGCTTGATTCGTTCGACATGTTTGCGCGGCAGTTTGAAAATTATCGCAAAGAAAAAATCATTCCCTGATTAGAACCCTCATACCCGCGAAAGCGGGTATCCGGCAGTTCGAAAATCCTGGACTCCCGCTTTCGCGGGAGTGACGGGTTAGTCAAAACAAGTACCGAGGAGAAAATCATGTTCGCACCGCCCACCATCATACAAACCGAAGTCTTCGCCCGCGTGCCCGACAAACTGCATTGCAGCCGGCCCTCGGCCTGGGTCGCGGCGCGCCAGTACGACAAGCTCGGCTCCTTCCTCGAAGGCCCGTCCTTCGACCGTGACGGCAATCTGTATTGCACCGACATTCCGTACGGCCGCATTTTCCGCGTTTCACCGAAAGGCGAATTCGAGGTGGTGGCCGAATACGACGGCGAACCGAACGGTCTGAAGATCCACAAGGACGGCCGCATCTTCATTGCCGATCACCGCAAGGGCCTGCTCTTGTGCGATCCCAAATCGGGCAAGGTCACGCCGATACTCGAATCGGCGAACTCGGAGGGTTTCCGCGGACTCAACGATATGATCTTCGCGAAGAACGGCGATCTATATTTCACCGATCAGGGCCAGACCGGTTTGCAGGACCCGAGCGGGCGCGTTTACCGGATGCGCGCCGACGGCACGCTGAATTGTCTGCTGCGCAACATTCCCAGCCCCAACGGCATCGCCCTCGACCGCGACGAACGCAATCTCTACGTCAACGTCACGCGCGCCAATGCCGTGTGGCGCCTGCCGCTGCTGGCATCGGGTGAAGTCACCAAAGTCGGGCTCTTTCTGCAGCTCTCCGGCGGCCACGGCGGCCCCGACGGGCTGGCCGTCGACGAAACCGGCGGACTCACCGTCGCCCACGCCGGCTTCGGCAGCGTGTGGATGTTCGACAAAATGGGCGAACCCGTCTACCGCAT
This sequence comes from Chitinophaga pinensis, assembly GCA_943329075.2. GTDB lineage: Bacteria > Pseudomonadota > Gammaproteobacteria > Burkholderiales > SG8-41 > PALSA-1004. The sequence goes on from CALQCM020000027.1 coordinate 5,735, forward strand.
CAAGTCCTGCGCCGGCCACGCCACCACCAACATCGCCTTCGGCGGCGCGGACCGCAAAACGCTCTACATCACCGAATCGTCGTCGGGCCAGATATTGATGGCGAAAGTGCCGGTGGCGGGTGGCGTTTTGTATTCGCACCAGTAGAAAAATATCTTCCATTTCCCGGAATACGCTGTGCCCCTTCCGGGCTACAAGTTAGTAGTGCAGTAAAGCCAGCCAGGCGTGGCTTGACCCGGCGCGACTCAAAATCAATACCTCGTAGCCCGGAAGGAGCACAGCGTATTCCGGGATCGGCCTTCGCTATTCGCCGAATTCGCCCTCGTCCGCGCCACACGCCCAATCCGCCGCCAAAACACCTTTCTCCACGTATTGATGAATGGTTGAATACGGCCAATCATTAGCGCGTTTAACGTATCCGTGTTTCACTGGATTGATATGCACGTAGTTCACATGCGCCTCAAAATCGAAGTCGTCGCGGATCGTGTGCTCCCAGAACCGCTTTTGCCATAGATCATATTCACCACGTCGGTTTCGATTGATCAAAACACCCGCGTTCAACAAATGTTTTGCAAATTGCGCCTTGAGCAATTGCAATCGCCTTATATAGTCCGAATCACCCGGCGGCAATGTCCACACCGCGTGAAAATGGTCGGGCATTATCACCATTGCCTCAATAACGAATGGATGATGGCGTTTGACGTTAAAAATAGACCGCAGCAATGTGCTCACATGGTCGACAAGCAGCGTTGAACGGCAATCCTCCAGATTAACGGTGAAAAAATATGTGCCGCCGGCAGCACGGTTACGGCGATAGTTAACCATATCGACCTCGATGGAATTGGCAGCGCCGGTCCCGGAATACGCTGCGCTCCTTCCGGGCTACGGGTAATCAAATAACGCCCGTCAGGTCTGGCCGGCAGTCAACCATCGGTATTAGCCAGGATCGTTGTAAGGAACTGCCGTCCACCCCGACTACCCCTCGTCCGGTGACACGCGTACGCGTGCGCCGGCGGCAGTCGAACGTGCGGGCCGCCGACCAGGCGCCCGCGCAAATTCAACCTTTCGAGAGGATTTACCGATGAAGAATCTAATCACGCTGGTGTTTGCCGGTTGCATGGCCGTTTCAATGTCGGGCGCGTTTGCCGCCGACAACATGGCGAAAGACGGCATGGCCAAGGACGGCATGATGAAGAAGGATGAAATGAAACAAGATAGCCTAGCCAAAGACGGCATGATGAAAAAAGACGAAATGAAGAAGTAACCGGCAGCAAGGCTGCGTCCTGCGCGGCGGCTGGCAAGCCTGCCGCGCCCCCTCCCCGGGCGCAGCCGTTTTTCTACCTGCGCGCCACACCGCGCGCGGCGTGCCATAATCTTTCCGGCCCGATCGTTTCGAATCGGCGCGTGATTACAAGCGGAGGAGCACATGAGCACACGCAGGGAATTCATCCAGAAAGCCGCCGGCGCTGCGGCAGGCGTCGTTTTCACCGGCTGCAATGTGCCGGGCATTGCGCATGCGCAGGGCACGCGCAAACAAACGATCATCAACGGCCGCCGCATCAAGACCATCGACATCCACGCGCATTGCGCGATCCCCGAGGCGGTGGCGTTGACCGGGCGCGATCCGAAATCGATTTTGTCGCCCTCCACGCGCGGCTCCGACGAAACCTTCATCGTCTTCGAACAGCGCCTGCGCGCGATGGATGCCCAGGGCATCGACATGGAGGCGCTCAGCATCAACCCGTTCTGGTACGGCATGGAGCGCGACTTGGTCGCCAAGGTCGTGCAGATGCAGAACGAAAAACTCGCCGAACTGTGCGCCGCGCATCCCGACCGCTTTGTCGCCTTCGCCTCGCTCGCGCTGCAGTATCCGGACCTCGCCGTCGCACAGCTCGAAACGGCGATGAAGAAATACAACATGCGCGGCATCGCCATCGGCGGCCATGTCGCCGGCGTCGAGTTTTCGAACGCGAAATTCCATCCGGTGTGGGCAAAGGCCGAGGAATTAGGTGTGTTGCTGTTCATCCATCCGGCCACCCAGCCGGAACTCGCCAACCGCTACAAGGGCAACGGCTGGCTGTCGAACGCGATCGGCAATCCGCTCGACACCACCATCGCGCTGTCGCACCTGATCTTCGAAGGCACGCTCGACAAATTCCCGGGTCTCAAAATCTGCTCGGCGCACGGCGGTGGCTTCCTGCCGTCGTACGCGGCACGCTCGGATTATTCCTGCATGGTCTCGCCGGCCAACTGCGACGCCAACATCAAGTTGAAGAAAAAGCCGACCGAATACCTGCGCGACATGTACTTCGACACACTGGTGTTTACGCCCGAGGCGCTGCGCCACCTCGCCGCCGAAGTCGGCGTCGACAAGTTGATGCTCGGCACTGACTATCCGTACCGCTGGCAGGACAAGGGCGTCGAGCACATCATGGCGTCGCCGTTCAGCGACGAAGAACGCATCGCCATGCTGAGTACCACCGCGGCAAAACTGCTCGGCATCAAGCTCTAAAGAAATCCCGGGGGGCGCCGCCCCCTCGGTGCCGCGCTTACTCCGGTTTGATGCCGGCAGCGCGGATCACCTGCGCCCACTTCGTGATTTCGGATTTGATGTTGGCCGCCAGCAGTGCCGGCGGCATGCCGCCGGTTTCAACGCCCTCAGCGGCAAAACGCTCGCGAATCGCAGACATGGCAAGGATGGCGCCGACGTCGGTGACCAGTTGCGCCAGCACCGCCGGTGGCGTGCGCGCCGGCGCGAGCAGCGCATTCCAGGTCGTCTGCTCGAAACCGGGCAGGCCCGATTCGGCCACTGTCGGCACCTCGGGCACCACGGACGAACGCCGCGCGCCCGTTACCGCCAGCGCGCGCAATTTTCCGCCGCGCACCAGTTGCAGCACCGTTGCGATCGGCCCGAAGTAGAGTTGCACCTGCCCGCCCAATAGTGCGGTGATGGCAGGCCCGCCGCCGTTGTACGGCACGTGCACGATATCGATACCGGCCATCGATTTGAACAGTTCGGGACCGAGTTGCGTCGGCGTACCGGCGCCGCCCGAGGCGTAGTTCAGCGCGCCGGGCCGCGCCTTCGCCAGCGCAATCAACTCCTTGATCGAGGTCGCCTGCAACGCAGGCGGCACTACGACAATACTCGGGTAGGAGGTCAGCGTCGTCAGCGGCGCAAAATCGCGCACCGGATCGAACGGCACGTGCTTGTAGATGCTCGGAATGATGGTGATCGACGACGGAACCACCACCAGCGTGTGACCGTCGGGCGCCGCCTTGGCGACAAGATCGGTGCCAACCATGCTGCCGGCGCCGGGCCGGTTATCGACCACCACCGGCTGACCGAGCCGTTCGGCGAGACGCGGCGCGATCAGGCGTGCCGTGAGATCGGTGAGACCGCCCGGGCTTTGCGGCACCACGATGCGCACCGGAAGCTGCGGCCACCGTGCCACCGCGGCAGCGCCTGCGGACCCAATCAAAAGCGTCGAGACAACCGCTGCGACAATTGCCATCGATGTTTTCATCGCCGCCTATTTTCCGTGCGCGTCAGCCAGCGGCGGCCAGATGCGCAGCGCCAGCGTTGACGAGGCCGGCGCATGCGTCAATTTTCCGACCATGCGATCGGACCACGCCTTGATATCGGGGTGCGCATCTTCATGGCCGAGAAAAAATTCGTTGCGCGTCGCCAGCGAAGTGAATTCGTAGAAGACGCCGTGTTTCGCCCAGCCGGCAATCGAACAGAGGCGACGTACGCGTATGACACCGGGACATTCGCGCATCGCCGGCATGCGCCAGCCCGCATACCACGCCAGCATGTCCTGCTCGTCGCGCCAGGCACAGTTGAAATTGCCAAATTGAATGCAGGGTGCCGGCGCCATGCCGTGCGCATAATCTTTCAATGCCGGCCCGTCGATACGCGCCGCCTCCACCATCACGTTGACGTATTCGCCCTGCCGCATGCCGAGCATGGCACGGTCGGCATCCGGCAATGCGGCATCGAGCGCACGCCAGTCCGGCGAACCGAACCCGTTGGCATCCCCCGCGCCGATGAGCAGCACGTAGCGGCTGCCGGCGGGCACCGCGGCAGCATCGATGCGGTGCAATGCACTCTCGCGCTGCGTGGCGGGGCGCTGTTCTTTGTCGACCGCCCGGTAATGGGCGGCCCACAGATAACCCTTGCGCCCGAGCAATGCCGGCAGATAACACGCATGCAGCCACGCCAGATAGGCGTCGGCGCCTGCCTCCGGCAAATCGTACCAGCTCGCGAAAATCGCACGATCAATCATTGTCAAACGGGCCTTTTGCGTTGATCCGCCGGCAATTTATAACATTACCGGCGACAACGGCGCAGTTTCGCCATCGATCACTGACATGCTTGCCAATTCGCCGTCGCTGCGTTAGCTTCATGCACAAAGAAAACCGGCGGCGGGCTCCAATCGCTTGACCGCCGGCTGCAAGCAGATCTGGTGAGGAGCCATGCGGTCGTTCTCGTTGTATGTCCCTGTCGCAACACTGTGCGTGCTCGCGTCGTCGCTTTTGACCGGCAGCGCCGTCGCGCAGACAGCCTACCCGTCGAAACTCATGCGCATCGTCACCGCCGCCACCGGCAGCGCCAACGACTGGGGTTCGCGCGTGCTGGCGCAGGAACTGACCGCCGCAATGGGGCAACAGGTGATCGTCGAAAACCGCGGCGGCCTTAGCATGGAATACGTCGCCAAGGCGCCACCCGACGGCCACACCATCCTCGGTTACGGCAGCGCGGCGTGGCTGACGCAGTTTCTGCGCGACGGCGTGAACTGGGATGCGGCACGCGATTTCGTTCCGGTCTCACTGGCCATGAGTTCGCCCAACATTCTCGTCGTGCATCCGTCGCTGCCGGTGAAATCGACGCGCGAACTCATCGCACTGGCGAAGGCACGCCCCGGCGAACTCAATTACGCCGCCGGCACCATCGGCGCGGCGCCGCATCTCGCCAGTGAGTTGTTCAATGCGATGGCCGGCACCAACATCGTGAGGATCGCTTACAAGGGCACCGGGCCGTCGGTGATCGCTTTGCTCGGCGGCGAAGTGCATTTGATGATCGCCGGCCTCGGTTCGGTGGCGCCGCACATCAAATCCGGCAAACTGCGCGCGCTTGCCATCACCAGTGCCAAAACCTCGGCGCTGGCGCCGGAATTGCCGACGATCGCCTCAGTACTGCCGGGCTACGAATCGACCTCCGTGCTCGGTATCTTAGTGCCGGCAAAAACACCGCCGGCCATCGTCAACCGCCTGCAGCAGGAGATCGCCCGCGCGGTGAATAAAACCGAAGTCAAGGAGCTGCTTTTCAACGCGGGGGTCGATGCCAACGGCACAACGCCCGAAGAATTCACCGCATTCGTCAAAAACGACACCGCACGCATGGGCAAGGTCATCCGCGATGCCAACATCCGCGAATAGTATTCACGCATCAACTCACAAGGAAAAGCAATGGCAGACCAGGAATTTCACTACGACGTGCTGATTGTCGGCGGCGGCAACGCGGCGTGCTGCGCGGCGCATGCGGCGCTGGAAAAAACGCCAAGCGTGGCGATCATCGAAAAATCAACGCTGCGCGACCGCGGCGGCAACAGCGCGATGACCGGCCACATCCGCTTCGTCTTCAACGGCATCGAAGACCTGCGCCCGCTGGTGCGCGGCATGTCGGATGAGGAACTGCTGAAACTGCTCGATTGCGGCCTGCCGCACCGCACCGAGGCCGAGGTGTGGGACGAATTGATGCGCGTTACTAACAACCAGTCCGACCAGGAACTCCTGCAGGTGCACGTCACCGAATCGCTGAAGACCGTGCAGTGGCTGGCCGGCAAAGGCCACGACTGGGTGCCGGCGAGCATGACCAACGACAACGTCTTGACCATGAACGGCGGCGGCGCCGGCCTGCAGAAACGCAACTTCGCGATCCTCGAAAAAGCCAAGGTCGCATTCCATTACGAAACCGCGGCAGTCGAACTCATACAGGATGCGAAAGGCCGCGTCACCGGCGTCGTCGCGCTCACACCGCAGGGTTTCGTCAAGTTCCACGCCAAATCGGTGGTGCTGGCCTGCGGCAGTTTCGAAGCCAACGCCGAAATGCGCGCGCGTTACCTCGGCCCCGGCTGGGACATGGTGCACGTGCGCGGCGTGCCCTTCAACACCGGCGACGGCCTGAAGATGGCGATGGACATCGGTGCCATGCCGCACGGCAGCTGGAGCACCTGCCACGCTTCGCCGCAGGACATCGCGCTGCCGAAGTTCACCGTGCCCTCGGTGCACGTGCACGGCGACAGTTTGAACCGCTACATGTATCCGTACGGCATCATGGTCAACCAGAACGGTGAGCGTTTCATCGACGAAGTGTGGGAGACGCGCGGCAGAACGTACGCGAGCATGGGCCGCGCGATTCTTTCGCAACCCGGCGGTGTGGCTTATCAGATTCTCGACGCGAAAATCCGCGACCTCAATCTCTACACCTCGAACTACCGCAAAGCCACGCACGCGCAGGCCGACACCCTGGAAAAACTCGGCGAAGAACTCGGCATCCACGTGCCGAACTTCGTGAAGACGGTGCGCGAATTCAACGCCGCGGTGCAACCGGGTCAATACAATCCGGACCGCCATACGCTCGACGGCAAATCGACCCGCGGCATTTATCCGCCGAAATCGAACTACGCACTGGAAATCGACAAGGGCCCGTTCGAAGCCTGGCCGGTGCGCTGCGGCATCACCTTTGCATTCGGCGGCTTGAAGATCGAAGCAAAAACCGGCAACGTGCAGCACGTCGCGGGGCGCCCAATACCCGGACTCTATGCGGCGGGCGAAATGGTCGGCGGCTTGTTCGTCGGCGGCTACGGTTCGGGCTCGGGCATGATGTCGGGGGCGACCTTCGGCCGCGTCGCGGGGAACGCGGCAGGGTTGGCGGCGGCTCAAGGCTAAGCACGATGCTCAACCAAACCCGTCGCTCCCACGAAAGCGGGAGCCCAGAACAATGGTTATCGGCGAGATTGCGTTCGATCTGGATGCCCGCCTGCGCGGGCATGACGGCTTTGCTTGGCGGCACGGGCCTGTCGCTGGTCGCGGCAGTATCGACCGCACAACCCGCATACGCGCAAAACTACCCCAATAAACTCATCCGCATTGTCACCGCCTCGCCGGGCAGCACCAACGACTGGGGCGCGCGCCTGATCGCGCAGGAAATGACCAAATGGTTTGGCCAGCAGGTGATCGTCGAGAACCGCGGCGGACTCGCAGTTGAATACACGACTAAACAACCGGCCGACGGTTATACGCTGATGTTCTATGGCAACACCGTGTGGCTGCTGCCCTTTCTGCGCGACAACGTCGGCTACGATCCGCTGCGCGATCTGGCACCGGTCACGCTCGCCATCATTTCGCCCATCATCGTCGTCGTGCACCCTTCGGTGCCGGTGCGTTCGATCAGGGAACTGATCGCGCTGGCGAAAGCAAAACCGGGGCAGCTCAACTATGCCGCCGGCACCATCGGCGCCTCGCCGCATCTGGCCACCGAGTTGTTCAAGGCGATGACGCACACCGACATGGTGCGCATCCCGTACAAAGGCACCGGCCCGTCGGTGGTAGCACTGGTCGCCGGTGAGGCGCATCTGATGTTTTCGGGCCTCGGCTCGGTGGCGACGCACATGAAGACCGGGCGGCTGCGCGCGATCGCCGTGGCAACCTCCAAACGTTCAGCTCTGGTCCCCGATCTGCCGACGGTGGCCTCCACCGTGCCCGGTTACGAAGCGCTATCGATCATCGGCATGTTTGCGCCGGCAAAAACGCCGCCAGCCATCATCAATCTTTTACAGCAGGAAATTGCGCGCGGCCTCAACAAGCCCGAGGTCAAGGAGTTGTTCATGAACGCCGGCGTCGAAGTTGTCGCCAGCACGCCGGATGAATTCACCACGGTGATCAAGTCGGAGATGGCGCGCCTCGGTAAAGTAATCAAAGACGCCGGGATCAGGGAATAGCGACACGCCTTTGTGGCGCAGGCGACCCGCCTTTGTGGCGCAGGCGACCCGCCTGCGAGACGCACCTGTGCCTCGTTGCAGGCGAGTCGCCTGCACCACAAAACCGTAGCTGCGCTAAACTCATGCGCCAGGTTAAGGAATTTCCTCATGAAAATATTGATCGCCGCCAGCGTAATAACCACTGTATTTGCCACGCCCGCGCTCGCACAGAAAACCGATCCGGCGGTGAATTTTCCGATGCGTCCGATCCGCATCGTGGTCGGCTTCACGCCCGGCGGCCAGCCGGACATTTACGCGCGCCTCATCCAGGTCAAACTCACCGAGGTGTTTCACCAGCAGGTGGTGGTGGACAACCGGCCGGGTGCGGGCGGCATCATCGGCTCGCAAATCGTCGTCGACTCACCGGCCGACGGCCACACGCTGCTGTCGGTATCGTCGGCGCATGTGACCTCGCCCGCGGTGCGTGCGAAAATGCCCTACGACACGTTGAAAGACTTAGCCGGCATCACGCTCACCGCCAACGCCACCTATGTGCTGGCGGTGCCGCCTTCGCTCAATGTCAAAACAGTGCAGGAACTGATCGCACTGGCAAAGGCAAAACCGGGCCAGATCAATTTTTCCTCGGCAGGCAACGGCAGCGGCACGCATTTCGCCGGCGAGATGTTCCGGCAGAGTGTCGGCATCGACGTCGTGCACATCCCGTTCAAGGGCATTCCGGAATCGCTCACCGATACCATCAGCGGCCGCGTGCAATTCACCATGGCGCCGATCGCCAGTTCGGTGTCGCTGATCAAGGACGGCCGCCTGCGCGCGCTCGGCGTGTCGTCAAAAAAACGCTCGTCGCTCTATCCGGACCTGCCAACCATTGCCGAACAGGGTGTCACTGGCTTCGAGTGGGATTCGTGGGGCGGATTGCTGGCCCCCGCTAAAACGCCGCGCGCCATCATCAACAAGCTCAACCGTGAAGTGGTGAAGATCCTCGCCCTGCCCGAAATAGTCGAACGCCTGCGCGCACTGGGCGCCGAACCGAATCCGACCACACCGGAAGAAATGGATGCCTACGTGGCGCGGCAGTTGAAAACGGCGATGCAGTTGGCGAAGAAGGCGGGCATTGAGCCGCAGTAACCGCTGCCTCGCGAATGATCAACTCTCCATCACCTTGAACGTAGACGGCGGCTGCCCGCTGCAATGCAACTCCCACGCCAACTCGTAGGCGCGTTCGAGATTGTGCGTGAAGCGCGGCGTGTCGAACAGGGGATGGTTATCGCGGTTTGCGGCAATCCGCTGCCGAAATGAATTCAGCAACATCCGGTCCTGCGCCAACTTCACTGCCAGCGCTTCATAATCAGCAAGCGTATAAGTCACCAGGTCCGACACGCCAATCGACCGCAGCAGGCTTTCGGATACACGCGACGCAAACTGCCGCCCGCTAAGAGTGACAACCGGCACGCCCGCCCATAGCGCATCGCTGGTCGTGGTATGCCCGTTGTAGATGCGTGTATCCAGCACCAGATCGGCCAACTGGAATCTCCGCAGGTGCCCCGGCTTCGGCAGCGCCTCGGCAAAAACAATGCGCTCGGTCGCAACACCCTGCTGCTGTGCGGCATCGACGAGATTGCGTCTCGCGTCGGAATCGCCTATCAACAACCACAGCACCGCGTCAGGCACGCGTTTCATGATGCGCATCCATGCTTCGAACATCACCGGCTCGATCTTCTCAGGCCGATTGAAGCTGCACAGGACCGGCGCGCCGTCCGGTAATCCTGCACCTTGCCGGGTCACCGGTTCGTCGGCGATTTCCTGCCGATTGTCGTTGGCCTGATAGGTGTGCGGCATGTATATAAGCCGCTCGCGGTAATGACAGGCGCTCGCCGAAGGAACAATAATCTCATCGACAATCGCGTAATCGATAAACCGAGCGCCGGTGGCACCCGGATAACCGAGATAGGTCATCTGCAACGGCGCAGGCCGCTGTGCGCAGATTTCATAGCGCACACCACCCGTCCAACCATTAAGGTCAATCAGGATATCGACTCCGTCGGCGGCAATCTGCCGCGCCGCAGCCTGGTAATCGAGCGTGCCGACCTCGCGAAATACATCACAGGAACCCTCAATATCATTGCGCCAGCGGCTGCCGTCGCCGGTACTGACAGAATAGCCGCACACCCGAAATCGCCGGTGATCATGATGCAGAAACACACCACGCATCAAATGGGCGACTGCGTGATTGCGCAAATCGTTCGATAAGTAACCGATTGTCAGCCTCTGGTCGGATTTCGTGCGGCGCACCGCGAATTCCCGCCTTACGCCGTAACGCGCCTCGCACTTGTCAGAAGCCGCCCGCACGATCGCGAGATTTTTCGCCTCATCGTCGCACCAGACAATGCTGGCAAATGGAGATACCTCCTGTCCCGCTACGCACAGATCAGCCCTGGCATGCAACCATGCGAGATGACTATCGAGTTCGGCCCATTCACAAATCTGCATCAGAAAAAATACGAGGTCTGCGCGCAAGCCAGCGTGTTCGGGAAACAGTGCGACCGCACGCTTCAATGCCTGCACTGCCCTGGCGGGCTTTTTGTCTGTCCAGTAAGAATGACCGAGGTTGCGCCAACCGTCGGCCTGGTTCGGATCGAGCTCCTGTGCGCGCTCCTGTGCGGCAATCGATTCATCGAGCGCCGAGCGCCGCAGGAGCGCGCGGCCGAGCCCACCCCACGCCGCCGCCATTTGCGGCGCAAGCTCCAGCGCGCTCCGAAATGCCGGCTCGGCCTCTGCATTGTTCCCTGATTCAAGGCTGACAATACCGAGGTTATGCCACGCGACCGCCAGGCCACCGTCGATTGCCAGCGCCTTGCTGCAGGCGGTAACCGCCTCCTCGAAATTTCCGGCTTGTCTCAGCACATCTGCGAAATTCGACCAGCCAATCGCATATTCGGCATCAACACTGACTGCACGGCGGCAGGCTTCCACGGCCTCATCAAATCGCCCGAGTCCTGCAAGCGCGCTGCCCAGATTGCTCCAAACCATGGCCAGGGCGGGATTCACCTCAAGCGCGCGCCGGTAAGCGTCAACCTCTTCTTCCGGCTTGCCGATCATGCCGAGCGCCATGCCGAGATTGCTCCACGCCTCGGCAAAGTCCGGCTTGAACTGCAACGCCTTTCGATACGACGCGATACCTTCGTTAACGCGCCCGGTATCCGCCAATATCGCGCCCAGATTGAACAGGGCCGGAGCGTGCTCAGGCTGCACGCCCAATGCTTTGCGCGCTGCTTCTTCAGCCGGCCCGTATTGGCCCTGCCAACGCATCGCATGCGCCAGCTCCGACCATAACGCCGGATCATCTGAAACCAGTTGTGATGCGGTTTGCAATACGCGCACGGCCTCCTCAAGGCGCCCCTGCTGTCGCAGGGTTGTGCCTTCGTCCAGCAAACGCGCGTATTCCGGCGGTCTTTGCATAAACAATGTCAATCCGTTATCGGCACGCAACCGCCGCAGAAATCAGCGATTCCACACCAAGCGCAGGTTAAAGACGTCTACTCGCCCTTGATCCCGGCTTCGCGGATCAGCTTGCCCCATTTCTTCATCTCAGCGTCGATGAAGGCGGAGGTTTCTTTCGGCGTCATCGTGCCCGCGTCAAAACCGCCGTCGAACAGGCGCGCGGCAATGTCGGGCTGCTTGTAGACGGCCGCAAATTCTTTTTGCAGCTGCTCGACAACACGCGGCGGCGTTTTCGCCGGGGCGAGCGCCGCGAACCAGCCATCGACAATGTAATCCTTGAGCCCCGATTCAACCGCGGTAGGAATCTCCGGCGCGACCGGCGTGCGCTTTGCACCAAGCACTGCAATCGCGCGCAAACGCCCGCCTTTGACGAAGGGCATGGCAGCACCCAGCGCGGTGGACAACACCTGCACCTGTCCCGCCACCACCGCGGCGTTCGACGCGCCCGCGCCCTTGTAGGGCACCGAAATCATATCAACGGCCGCCATGCGCTTGAACAATTCCATCGCCAGATGGCCGCTGGTGCCGATGCCCGAGGTGCCATAGGCAAGACCGCCCGCCTTCGCCTTGGCCAATGCGATCAGTTCGCGCAGATTGGTTGCCGCCACCGAGGGATGTACGACCAGCACATTCGGTTGCGAGGCGAGCACGGTGATGGCGGCGAAATCCTGCGGTGTGCGGTATGGCAGCTTGTCGTAGAGAAAGGGGTTGGCGGCGTAACCGAGCGCCACCACCAGCAGTGTGTGGCCGTCGGGATCGGATTTGGCGACGATTTCGCTGCCGATAATGCCGCCCGCGCCGGAGCGGTTGTCCACCACCAGCGGATGGCCCCAGCGCTCCGGCAGTTTCTGCGCCAGCATGCGCGAGAGGATGTCGAGTGCGCCGCCCGGCGTGGAGGGCACGACGATGCGCACCGGGTGCGATGGAAAATCGGCGGCGTGCGATGCCGCGCACGTAAGCGCGAATGCGATGAACAACATTTTTTTCAAAGTGAGCTCTCCATGAATCTGTCCTTCTATTGTAGCGTGAGGGGTGCCACAGCCGCGCAGCTTGTCCGCTAAAGCCGTCGCCCGCAAGGCGTGAAACGTATTCCGGGGTTCAGCGTGCGGTATTTTCCCGGAATGCGCTGCGCGCCTTCCGGACTACAAACTTCCGGGCAATCTACCTGCGTTCGCGGGCCCTCTGTTGCCTGCCCACCGAAATTCGATTAAGTTCGATCGCTTATTCGCACAAATGCACACACGCTTGCCGCACACCGGAGAACTGCATGTCCGCCACCACCCGCATTTTTGACCCCACCGCCCCCGCCGGCGACCTGCCGCAACTGGCGCGCCGCACCCTCGACGGTCTCATCGGCAAAACCATCGGCTTCATCGACAACGCCAAACCGAATTTCAATTTCCTTGTCGAAGACCTTGCCGCCGAATTCGTAAAAAATCACGGCGTCAAAGCGCTCGTCACCCGGCGCAAACGCGGCGCGTCCATCCCGGCCGATGACGCCATGATCAGAGAGATCGCCGCCCGCTGCGATATTGTCATCACCGGCTCCGGCGACTGAGGGGCCTGCACGTCGTGGAGTATCCACGACAATGCCGAAGTGACGAAGCTGGGGCCGCTCGCACTGACCATCTGCTCAAGCGCGTTCGTCAAACTTGGTCGCGCGCAGGCCGCCGCCTGCGGTTATCCGGATCTGCCGATCGCCGTGGTGCCGCATCCGTTCAGCAGTCGATCACGTGCTGATGTTCGTGCACTGGCCGCGCAGTGCGCGGCCGATATCGCGCAGCTTGTTGCCAACAGCGAGGCCGGCGAAAAATCCGGCGTGCGTGCGGCGATCGCCACGCGCGCCGCGCTGTTCGAGGTTGACGACGATCTCAACGCGATCAACGCCTTCATCATGCAAAAGCGCTGGGGTGACGGCCTGCCCGTCATTCCACCGACGCCGGAGCGCGTCGAAGCCATGCTGTGCGGCAGCGCGCGCTGCGCCGATGAAGTCATTGCGCGCGTAGCACCAGGTTTCGGCGCCGCCACCGTCGAGCGCATCGCCATCAATGCAGTGATGGCCGGCTGCGAACCGGCGCACCTGCCGCTGCTGATCGCCGCGACCTCCGCGGTGTGCGAGTGCCCGTTCAACCTGCAAGGCGTGCAGACCACCACCGATCCGGTGGCGGTGTGGCTGATCGTCAACGGCCCGGTCGCACAGCAACTCAACATGAACAGCGGCGCCAACTGCCTGGGCCAGGGCAACTGGGCCAACGCGACACTCGGCCGCGCACTGCGATTGATTCTGCAAAACATCGGCGTCGCGCTGCCCGGCGAGATGGACCGCGCAACGCAAGGCCAGCCCGGCAAGATTTCATTCTGCTGCGCCGAAAACGAAGCAGAGAACCCGTGGCAGCCGCTGCATGTCGAGCGCGGCTTCCAACGCGAACAGAGCACGGTCACCGTGGTTGGCGCCGAGGGCACGATGAACATGCACAGCTACGGCAAAAACGCCGACGATATCCTGCGCGTATTCGCCGACACCATGATGCACGGCCCGAGCAACGAATACGTGCACGGCGGCGAGCCGTGGATCGTGCTCTCGCCGGAACACGCTGAAATTCTGCACGACGCCGGTTACAGCAAGGCCGACGTGCAGGCGAAACTGTGGGAACGCTCGAAAATGCAAGCCGGCCGCATGACGCCCGAGGACATGGGCCGCGCGCAGGCTTCGCGCACCGCAGCCTATGGCCCCATCGACGCGGACACCTGGCTCACCATCGCGCATACGCCGCACGACATCGCCATCATCGTCGCCGGCGGCCCCGGCGCGCACACGGTTTATATTCCCTGCTTCGGCAACACGCGTTCGGTGACCAAGTCGATTGACTAACCCATGATCGAACTCTTCGGCTTGCTCGCCGTTATCGCCATGGTGACGACCTACGCGCTGGAAAAGCAGTCACCCTGGTTTGAGCTCGCATTTTCCCTCTCATGCGCTGCGGCGTCGCTCTACGCGGTGTTGATCAACTCACTGCCCTTTGCGCTCGCCGAGTGCATCTGGGCCATGATCGCGTTTCAGCGCTGGCGGCACATTGGCAAACCGCATTCGGTGACCAAAGCCATCGAATCGTAGGTCTGCCGCCACTGATGTGATTGTCTGGCGGGGCTGCAACGTATCGAATTTGATCTGCATCAAGGCTGACGCCCCGCGATGCCCCTAGCATGGAGTCGAAGCTGCGAGCACGCAGCGCCCTGCATCGGTCCGCATGTCGCCCGAACACATTGCTCTCGTCAAATCGTCGTTTAAGCGCCTGCAGCCGCGCATGAACGAATTCGTCAACATGTTTTACGTGCGGCTGTTCGATACCAGGCCGGAACTTTGCCTGTTGTTCGGCGGAAACATTGATCAGCAGTCGCGCGTGTTGGCCGCCATGCTCGACAAGATTGTGAAGATGCTGGACGCGCCGGACGCACTCGTGCCGCTGCTGCGTGACCTCAAATCGCGGCATGCCGCATTTAAAGTCAAACCCGAGCATTACGCGCCTTTCGGCGAAGCGTTGCTGTGGACGCTGGAAATGATGCTCGCACGCGAATTTACAGCGGAATTACGGCAGGCCTGGCGGGAAGCCTATGACTTTCTCGCTACCAACATGCGCTGAGGCGGTTTGACGGCGGCACGGGTTAAAATAACCGCACCATGGGCATCAAACAACTCAACGGCGGTTACGTGCCGGCGGAAGACCGCATCCTGCTGCGCGTCAGCACCGACGAAGGCGAGGAATTTCGCTTCTGGCTGACGCGCCCGGTCACCGCACGCCTGCTTGCCGCCAACCGCACCATCGCCGCGCGCACCGTCGCCAAAAAGTTTTCACCGCAGGTCGCGCAGGCGGTCACCGAATTCGAGCAACAGGCTGTACAGCAACAGACCAGGCTCGACGATGAGTTCGTGCCGGGCACCAACTTTCCGCTCGGCGAGGCACCGGTGCTCGTCGTCACCCTGAAGCTGACGCAGATCGAACACGGCGTCTCGCTCGACCTCGGCACACCCACCGGTGCCAACGTCAATCTGAAATTCGCGCATCACCTCGCGCAACAGGTCGGCGTACTGCTCGATCGCCTGCAGGTCGATGCGAAATGGTTGATCGCGCCCGCAGGAGTGACGGAAACGTCACCGCCGGCAGATCCCGGCGGCAACAATAAACTGATGCACTGACGTTCGCGCGGCGCGGACCTATTCCGGCTTGATCCCCGCGCGGTCGATCACTTCTTTCCACATCGGCACTTCGCGCGCGATGCGCGCGCGCAACATCTCCGGTTCGCCGCCGATCACACTGAAGCCGGTTTGACGTAACGTTTCGCGCACGTCCGGTCGTTTGACAATGGCGATCACTTCTTTTGACAAACGGTCGATGATGTCCTGCGGCGTGCCGGCGGGCGCCACCAGCACCTGGAAGGTTTCGGAATCGGAATTCGGGAAACCGGCCTCGGTCATGTTCGGCACCGCGGGAAAATCCGCCATGCGCGCCGCACCGGTGTGCACCAGTGCGCGCAGGGTGCCCGCGCTCATATGTGTCGCCGCACTGCCGAGACTGAAGGCGCCCAGTTGCGTGGCACCGCTTAACACCGCTTGCAACGACGGCCCGGCGCCGCCGTACGGAATATGCGTGAGATTGATCCTGGCGCGGAACTTGAACAGTTCAGTGGCCAGATGCGGCGAAGTGCCGCTGCCGGGGCTCGAGTAATTCAGCAGGTCAGGTTTTTTTTCGCCAGCGCAATCAACTCGGCCACCGTTTTGACAGCTGAATCGGCGCGCGTGACGATGACATTGGGCGAGGCGCCGATGTCCACCACCGGCATGAAATCCTTGAACGGATCGAACGGTTGTTTGTAGAGACTGGGATTCACCACCAGCACGCTCGACACCACCATGAAAGTGTAACCATCAGGCTTCGAATGCGCCGTGGCAATGATGCCGATGTTGCCGCCCGCGCCTGCCTTATTCTCGACCAGCACCGCACGGCCGAGCGCCTCGGTCAGATATTTTGAAATGATGCGCGCAACGATGTCGCTGCCACCGCCGGCCGCGAACGGCACGATGATAGTGATCGGGCGTTCGGGCCAGGCCGCCGTCGCCGCACCCGCCGGGAAAAGCATCATTGCCGCAATGAATGATTTCAGTTTCATAGTCTCGCCTGTATCGTTTGGTTTGGTTTGTTCGTTGTTATGTTCGTTGCTGCGTATTCAATGCAAGGTATACACGTTGCTGCCCTCGCGCGAACCGACGTTCAGCATGACAATGCGGTGGCCCAGCAGCACAATGCCGCCGGTGATGCGGTTATTGCCGGTGTCGCTGTATTCGAAATCGTAGCTGCGTTGCAAAAGAAGGCGGCCGTCGTCGTTGCGCGCCGGTTTCAGCGAGGCAATCGCCACCGTGTCATCAAGCAGCATGAAACCGTCGGCGGCGCAGGCCTCGCGCGCGGCGCGCAGTGCCAGTTCGCGCGCCTTGAGGCTGTCGAACCACAACCAGCCCAGCGCGGCCAGCACCACCAGCACGGAAATTTCGAATAGTGACATCGCCGTGCATTCTAGCGCGCTCTCACCGCGCGGACTAAAATAGCTGTGACAGCGCGTTCGCGCCGCAAATAACAACAGGAGGAGAACCATGAAACGCTTCATGCTTGCCGTTACCGCATTGCTGTGCCTGGCCGCATTCACCGTGCGCGCCGCCGATGATCTGCCGCCCGGTGTCACGCTCGTCAAACCCGAAGCCATGAAATGGGAAAAATCCGCCAGCGGACGCGAGAACGCCTACCTGATGGGACACCCGAGCAAGGCAGGGCCTTATCTGTATCTCGTCAAATGGCCGCCCAATGCCAAGGCGCTCGCGCACAAGCATCCGGACCAGCGTTACGGCATGGTGGTCTCCGGCGTGCATTACATCGGCTACGGCGACAAATACGATGAAAAGAAATTGCACGCGCATCCCGCCGGCACCTTCTTCACCGAACCGGCCAACCAGCCGCATTTCGGCAAAACCATGAGTGAAGGCGCGGTGTTGTATTTCTACGCGGTGGGGCCGAGCGGGAATACACCACTCGAAAAGGAAGAAGCGAAGAAATAACCGCCACCGCGGCCTGCGCTGGCGGCGCAGACTAGGCTGGTGTCTGCGCCGCCAGCGCGTGGCTGCGCATGCGCGCCAGCACCACACTGAGCAGCACGCCGACCACGCAAGAGATGCAAATCGCGCCGAAGCCCCACGCAAACGAACCGGTGCGGTCCTTGATCACGCCGAGCGAAAAGGCAAAAGCCACTGAACCGACGTTGGCAAAGAGATTGCAAAAGCCGGTGACAATGCCGGCGGTGCGCTGGCCGAGCACTTCGACCGGCACCAGAAACAGCGGCCCGAAATAAAACTGCGCGAAGATCGAGTTCACCGCGATCACCAGCAAGAGCAGCGGCAGCGATTCTATCTGCACCAGCAGAAACGCGGTGGTGGCGAGTATCGCCAGCGCGCCGCCAATCACCAGCGGCGGATTGTTGAGCCGGTCCGACACATAGCCGCCGATCGCATTCGACGGCGCGCTCAGCGCCGCGCCCATCGCCGTCACCAGCCCGGCGGTGGTCAGCGTCAAGCCGCGGTCGGCGACGAGAAACGACGGCATCCAGAAGCTGATGCCGACCACCGGCCCCATGCGGATGATTTGCAGTGCGCTGGCCACCCAGACGATGCGATAGCGCGCAAGCTGCGCAATATCGCTGAGTTTGAGCGGGTCGCGCGCGGTGTGGCGCGTTTTCTCCCTGGCAAAAAGCAGAAACACCACCGCCATCGCGACACCCAGCAGGGCGAACACCGTGAACGGAAAGCGCCAACTGTGCGACGCCACCATCAACGGCCCGATCAGCGAGAGGATGATGTTGCCGGTGAAATTACCGGCGATGTAGAGGCCCATCGCCGTGGCGCGGCGCTCGGGCGGAAACCACGACGACAACAGCGTCAGCCCCGGCGCGAACAGAAACGCGCGAAAGGTGCCGGTCAGCATCTGATTGACCAGCGCGTGTTCGTAGCTGCTGACAAAACCGAACTGCAGCATGAACAGCGTGGAACCGATCACACCGAGAAAGAAGAGGCGCTTCGGCCCGAAGCGGTCGGTCAAAAATCCCGCCGGAATCTGCCCCAGCGCGTAGGTCGCGGTGGCTGCCACCGACAACATGCCGGCCTGTGTGAAGGTGATGTTCAGGTCTTCGCGGATCAACGGCAGAAACAGCGCGATGCCGCCGACGCACAGCGCATTGACGCAATTGCAGAGGAACACCAGCGACACTGTGGTCGCCGCGTCGCGCGACTGCCCGGCAACCGGCAAAGCGGGCGCCGGACTCATCGCAGCTGCCGGCGGATGCGTGGGATCGGGGACATGTTTGCGCCGATATTAGCAAATGCGCCTGCTCCTGCTTTGACGCATGTCATATCGCCCCCGCCGGCAGCGGCGCTTTGAACTTGTCGCGCGCATGCAGTAACCTTCGGCTATAAATCAAACAAACACCATCCGGAGGGAAAATGTCCCAATTCATCAAGGCAGGGCACGGCGCCGCTTTGGCATTTTTACTGGCGGCGCTGACCTGCCCGCTACCGTTGTTCGCCGCGGCGTGGCCCGAGCGCCCGGTTACCATCATCGTGCCATTTCAACCGGGCGGTGCCAGCGATTCGCTGGGCCGCGTGCTGATCAAGCCGTTGACCGAAGCACTGGGCAAAACGGTGGTGATCGAAAACCGCCCCGGTGCCGGCGGCAACATCGGCATCGGTGCGGTCGCGCGCGCCAAACCCGACGGTTACACGGTGCTGCTGACATCCAGCGTGGTGGTCGTCAACAGCAGCCTCTACAAGAACGCCGGCTTCGATCCGATCAAGGACTTCGCGCCGATTTCGGATTCGGGCGCGTCGCCCAACGTGATCGCCACGCGTGCCGACTCCGGCATCAACAGCCTCAACGAAATGCTCGCACTGGCGCGCAGCAAACCCGATTACCTCAATTATTCGAGCGGCGGCATCGGCGTCACACCACACCTGGGCATGGAACTGTTCAAGTCGCGCGCCAAAATAAACGCCACCCACGTGCCTTATCCGGGCGGTGGACCGGCCATCCTCGCCATATTGAGCAACGCCACGCATGTCGGCTCGGTCAACATTCTCGGCCTCATGCAGCACGTGAGTTCGGGCGCGATCCGCGTGCTCGTGCAGACCGGGACCGAACGCTGGTCGGAACTGCCGAACGTGCCCACACTCGCCGAAGCCGGCTTCCCCGGCACCGAATCGGAGACCTTCGTTGCCATGCTGGCACCGGCCGGCACACCGCAGGAAATCGTCGATCGCCTTGCCGCCGAAACCACGGTCATATTGAAACGCCAGGAAGTGCGCGATCTGCTGAAGACCATGGGCTTCGGCGTCATCGCCGGCGGCCCGGCATCGCTGCGCGCGCGCATCGCGCGCGAAGTACCGATGTGGAAAGACGTCATCGAGAAGGCCAACATCAAGGTGGAGTAAGCTCCTGAGGGCGCGAAAACCGCATCACCATTCGACCCTTGAGGAGAATCACACCATGAAGACCCGCCTTCCCGCAGCATGTTACTTGCGCGCGATCCTGCTGCTCTGCGGTGTGGCGTGCATTGCCGTCGCGCAAGGCGCTGCAGTCGAACCGGTCGCCGCGCTGGCGGCAAAGGAAAAAGCCCCGCTGCTCGACACGCTGAAGGACCTGGTTTCGATCGAATCCGGCAGCGGCGACCGCGAGGGCCTCGACAAAATCTCGACGCTGATCGCGGCGCGCCTCACCGCGCTCGGCGGCAAGGTTGAACTGCTCGAAGCCGGTTCCGATGCCTACCGCATGGTCGACACGCCGAAGCAAATAGGCCGCATGGTGCTGGCACGGTTTGCCGGCACTGGCAACAAAAAAATCCTGCTGATTGCGCACATGGACACCGTCTATCTGCGCGGCATGCTCGAAAAACAGCCGTTCCGCATCGACGGTAACCGCGCCTACGGCCTCGGCATCGCCGACGACAAGCAGGGCATCGCCACGATCCTTCACACCGTTGCCTTGCTCAAGACACTGAACTTCCGCGACTACGGAGAACTCACGGTGCTCATCAATGCCGATGAGGAAGTCAGCTCGCCCGGCTCGCGCGCCCTGCTGACCCGGCTGGGTGCGGATGCCGACGCGGTATTTTCGTTCGAATCCTCGCGCGTTGAGTCCGACCGCCTGTCGCTGACCACCGCTGGCATCGCCGCCGTCGTGCTGAAAGTCGAAGGCAAGGCCTCGCATGCCGGTTCCGCGCCGGAACTCGGCCGCAACGCACTCTACGAACTGTCGCACCAGATCCTGCAAACGCGCGATCTGTCTGATGCAAAAACCGGACTCAAGATGAACTGGACGATTTCCAGCGCCGGCACCAACCGCAATGTGATCCCGGCGATCGGCAGCGCAGTGGCCGACGTGCGCGTGCTGCGCATCGCCGATTACGACGGTATCGAGGCAAAAGTCCGCGAACGCATCAAGACGCAGCTGATTGCCGACACCAAAGTGACGATGGAATTCGAGCGCCGCCGCCCGCCGCTGGAAATGACGCCGGGCGCGGAAACGCTGGCGCGCTACGCGCAGACCATCTACCGTGAGATTGGCTGGGAACTCGTCGTGGGCACCGTGGCCGAAGGCGGCGGCACTGACGCCGCCTTCGCCGCGTTGAGGGCGAAAGGCCCGGTAATCGAACGCTTCGGCCTGCGCGGCTTCGGCGGACATTCAAACGACGCGGAGTACATTGAAATCGATTCGATCGAGCCGCGCCTTTACCTCGCCGCGCGCCTGATCATGGATTTTGCAATCGGCAAGGCGAAATAGGCCCGCATCAGAGGTTGGCGAGTTCCTTGTAGAACTGCATCACCGCCGAACTGTCCCAGTCGCCGCGCCCCTTCGCCATCTGCGAGGCGAGCGCCTGCGCGTTGATCGCCAGCAGCGGCAGCGGGCAATCAAGGCTGGCACCGAGTGCGAGCATCGCCCGCACGTCTTTATAGTGAATGCTGAGGTGGCCGATCGGCGGCAGATAGTTTTCCTCGACCATGTATTTGCCTTTCTGGTCCATGCACTTCGAACCGGCGGCGGATTTTTTCAGCACTTCTAGCGTCTGTGCGGCATCCAGGCCTGCCTTCTTCGCCAGCGTCAGGCCTTCGGCCAGTGCCATGCGGTTCAGCGCGAGCACGAGGTTGACGACGAGCTTGATCGTCGCGCCGTTGCCATGCGCGCCCATATAGACCCACTCGCGGCCCATCGCCTGAAACAGCGGGATGCATTGTTCGTAAATTTCTTTTTTGCCGCCGAACATGAAAACGGTGTCTTTGACTTTCGCCATCGCGCTGGTGCCACTGATGGTGCAGTCCGACATCTCGACACCCTTGGCGGCGAGTTCGGCGGCCAGCGTCTTCGACAGTACCGGGTCGGCGGTCGAGGCGTCGAGCAGGATGAGCCCCTTGCGGCCGGTCTCGAAGAGCTTCAACGAATTGCGCACGACGTCATCGACGATTTTCGAATTCGGCAACGACAGAATGATGACGTCGACCTGCGCGGCGATCTGCTCGGGGGACGCAACTTTTTGCCCGCCGGCGGCGACGATGGCGTCGACCTTGGCCGGGTCGAGATCATGTGCAATCACCGAATAACCGGCCGCCAGCAAATGCCGTGCGAGCCAGCCCCCCATCAAACCCACACCCACGATCCCCACGCGATGCTTCATTGCTCTCTCCCTTTGCAAAATAAATGCCAACCTTAAAAAAATCGGGGTGCGCATAGCGCACCCCGATCAAGATTAACAGATACGACGATCAGGCGCCGGTCACGGCCTCGCCATTGACCACCGTCCGGTAGAGCACACGCGGCTGCGAGGCATCAACCTCGGAGCGGTAATGCATGCAGCAACGGTTGTCCCACAGAACGAGATCACCGACACGCCATTGATGGCCCCACGCGTATTTCTCCTGCGTGGCGTGCGCCCACAGTTTGTCGAGTAGCGCTTCGCTGTCTTCATTCGACATGCCGAGTATGTAATTCGATGGCCAATCACGGCGGCGGCCGAGATAGAGCGCCGGCTGCCTCGTCACCGGGTGGATGCGCACCAGCGGATGCGGCGGGCCCGGCACTTCTTCGGGCTTCGTTGGCAACTTGACCGTCGGCCGCAACACGCCGGCACTGTTGCGGGACGAATCGTGGATCTGCGATTTGCCGGCAATCGCGCGCTTTAATTCTTCGGGCAGTTCTTCATACGCCAGGTACTGGTTGTTGAACCAGGTGTCGCCGCCCCCGTTGGTCGGGATCACCACCGAATAGAGCATGCTGCCGGCCGGCGGCACTTCGACGTAGGAATTGTCGCTGTGCCACACCACTTCGTAGCTGCCGAGCGCGCCGTTGTCTTTCACCGGCACGCCTTCTTCATTGAGGTTCGAGATCAGGCTGACGTGCGGATGCAGCGGCACGATTTTGCCGCCGATCTTGTAGCCGCCGGCCATCTGGTATTTGCGCGCCGCCGGTTCCTTTGTCACGCCAAAAATGCCGGCAGCCTCGAGAAACGAAATGTCGGGTAGCTTCTGGTCCCGCCACAGCAGCACGCCGTGATCGGCCCACGCTTTGCGCATCAACGCTTTGGTGGCCTCGGGCACCGGTCGTGACAGATCAACGCCGCGGATTTCCGCGCCGACGGCTTTGCCCGAAGGCACCACTTGCACATCTTCAGGCGCATTGCTTTTTAACTGGGCCGACATGATTTCCTCCTGCGTGTTTCTTTTAATTGGCTGCGTTCAAATAGCGCGCGAACCGCCGCCGTCCACCGCCACGCATTGCCCGGTGACATAACCCGACAATGGGGAAGCGAGAAAATAAATCGTCTGCGCGACTTCTTCGACGGTGCCGAGCCGCTGCAGCGGGATGTTGGCCACGCGTGGCGCAAGAAAATCTTCCAGTGATTTCTCCGGCGCCCACTTCTGCCGCCCCGCCTCCATCTGTTCGGTCATGATACCGCCGACGCTGACAACGTTGACGCGAATATTGTCCAGCGCCAGTTCGAGCGAGAGGCCTTTCGACAGATTCATTGCTGCTGCCCACGCTACGCCCGAGGTCACCACACGCGGCGGCGGCTGCCGCCCCTTGATCGAGGTCACGTTGACGATGCTGCCGCCGCCCGCGGCGCGCATCAGCGGCAACGCGGCGCGCGTCACGCGCACCATGCCGAGCACCTTTTGTTCGAGCGCGCCGCGCCATTCGTCGTCGCTGATGTTTTCGAAGCGGCCCTTTGGCAACGGCTGGCCGACCGCGTCAACCGCATTGACCGGCCAGTTCACGCCGTTGACCTCCCGCTGCGACGATTCGCCGGCGTTGTTGATTAGCATGTCGATGCGCCCGAGTTCCGCACCGACTTTGGCGATGAATTGTTTGACTGAGGCATCATCGAGAATGTCCGCGCATGACCACAGCACTTTCACGCCATGCGCCTTCGCCAATTCTTCAGCCGCCGATTTCAATGTTTTTTCCGTGCGGCCGCACAACGCGAGCGATGCACCCTCGCGCGCAAACAGTTCCGCCGCACAGCGGCCGATACCGCGGCTGCCACCGGTGATGACCGCGACCTTGCCGCTCAGCGTGCCCATCTTGAATGCCTTTGTGTTTTGAAATTCATCAGTGATCCGTTCCGATTTTTGCCACGCGGATGACTTTCTCCCACATGGCGGATTCCAATTTTACGCGCGCGGCAAAAGCTTCCGCCGTGCTGCCGACCGTTTCTGCGCCGAGATCACGCAATTTTGCCCGCACCTCCGGCAGTTTTAGCACGGCGGTAATGTCACGCTGCGTGCGCGTAACCACTTCCGCCGGCGAACCCGCGGGCACCGCCAGACCGAACCAGACGTCGGTATCGAAGCCGCGTACACCGCCCTCGGCAATGGTGGGCACCTCGGGCAGCAGTTCGGAGCGCCGCGCAGTGCTGACACCGATCGCGCGCAGGCGGTTTGCCTTGACGTAAGGCAAGGCTGCGGGCGTATTGAAAAACAACATTGCGATCTGTCCGGCGATCAGATCTGCCGCGGCCGGCGGACCGCCTTTGTAGGGCACATGCACTATGTCGATACCCGACATCGACTTAAACAACTCCATCGCCAGATGCAAAGAGCCACCCGCGCCGCTCGAACCGTAGTTGACCTGGCCCGGACGCGCTTTGCACAGCGCAATCAATTCGCGCACGTTGCGCACCGGCAGCGCCGGATTGGTGACGAGCAGTTGCGAAGTCGAAGCGACGATCGAGATCGGCGCAAATGATTTTTCCGGATCGTAGGGCAGGTTTTTGAACATGCTGCGATCGACCGTGAGTGTCGTGCTGAGTGTCAGCAGTTGCGTGTATCCATCCGGCGCCGCGAGCGCCGCGGCCTGCACGCCGAGACGTCCGCCGCCACCGCCGCGATTATCGAGCACGATTTGCTGCCCCCAGAGCTCGGAGAGTTTCTGCGAAACCACGCGACCGACGAGATCGATACTGCCGCCCGGCACGAACGGTACAATCCAGCGCACCGGCTTTTGTGGAAACGCGGCGTTATCCGCCGCGTGTGACGGCGCCGCGCACGTTGTTGCGCAGACGGCGGCGACGCAGGCAATCGCCTGCGCATTGGCTCGACAACTATACAAAAAACCCCCGATTCGGCTTTGCGGCGACAACGACGGTTGCCGGCAGCTATTGATTTCCCGAGCAACAGTTTACCGCATGCAGCGAATCAGCGACCGGAACCGGAATTCTCCGCACGCGCGGCTTCGCTTGGGTAAACTGTCGCCTCGCCATTCAACACGAACTGATTCGCACAAAGGACAAGCCATGCCCAAATTACTGGTGATACACGGCGCCGGCATGCAAATGCGCGGTAAATCGCAGATTGAAGTGTTCGGCAAGATGACGCTGCCCGAATACGACGAGCACATCCGCGCGTATGCCAAAGAACTCGGCTTCGAGGTCGAAATCTTTCTGTCGAATGTCGAGGGTGAAGTGATCAACAAGCTCTACGCCGCGTTCGACGCCGGCGACGTCAGCGCGGCGATCATCAATCCGGCCGGCTACACCACGGGCTACCCGGCGCTGGTGGCAGCGATCGCACAAGTGAAGTTCCCGGTAATCGAACTGCACATCTCGAACCCGGCGCGGCGCGGCCGCGATTCGGAAGTGGCGCGCGCAGCGCGCGGCGTGGTCACCGGCTTCGGCATCTACGGTTACAACCTGGCGATGCGCGGCCTCAAGGACATTCTCGCCGCCGGCTGACCACAGCATTCATTCGGAGACATTCATGGCAACGCAGATCGTCATGGGCGGCTACGGCCCGTCCACCACCACGCACAGCCGCGCGCTGAAAATGATCGGCGAACGGCTGATCGGGCAATTTGGCAACGACGTCGACATCAAGTACGTGTGGAATGTGATGGACTTCGGCTACAAGGCCGAAGAAGTGTTGTGGATGAGCGAGCGCGGCCTCCTGACGCTGGCCTATCAATCGACGAGTTATCTGACCGAACGCGTGCCCGAACTCGAATTTGCGGACCTGCCGTTTCTCTTTGCCCGCCTGGAAGAAGCACGCGCGGCGATGGACGGCAAATTCGGCGCCTACATGACGCGCATGATCGAGCAACGCATTCCCGGCTACAAGATGCTCGGTTACTTCGAGAACGGTTACCGCCATGTCTCGAACCGCCTGCGTGCCATTCATCTGCCGGCCGACATGCAAGACATGTCGATCCGCTCGCTGCCGAGCCAGATGCACGCGCGCACTTATGAACTGCTCGGCGCCAGACCGCTGATTATGGATCTGAAACCGGCGATCGCGCAGATCACCGCCGGCGAACTCGATGCGCAGGAGAATCCGCTCGCCAACACCGTCGATTACGGCGTGCACAAATTTCACAGGTTTCACACGCTGACCGGCCACAGCTATCTGTCGCGCGGCATTTACTGTCATCGCGCCTCGTTCGAAAGCTGGCCCACGGCATTACAGGACGCGATGATGGCGGCGGTGCGTGAAGCGGTGCTGGTGCAGCGCGAACTGGCGGTGCGCGAGGAAGACATCGCCGAGCAGGCAATCAAGAACGCCGGCGACGAAGTTGTGCGCCTCACCGCAGCAGAGCGCGCCGCTTTTGTCGCCGCGGTCAAACCGCTGCACGACGAAGCGCGCGCGCGGTTTCCCGAGGCGTATGCAGCGCTGCGGTCGTAAAACCGCAGTGCCCCAACTCAAACCGCAAGTTGTAGGGTGCGCAACGCGCACGCGGATTGGCGGTTGTCAGGTGCGCAGTGCGCACCCTACGAGCCTGGATTCCCCCTTTCGCGGGAATGACGGATTGAAGAGACGCCAGTGGCCATGAGACCGCCGGGCAACGCGGCGTTCACGCGCTACTGGATCGCCGAAACGCTGCTCGCGCTGGGCCAGGAGATTTTTATGGTCGCGGTGGGCTGGCAGATTTACGATCTGACCAACAGCGCACTCGCCCTCGGCCTCATCGGACTCGCGCAGTTTCTGCCGCAGCTTCTGCTCGCGCTGGTCGCCGGCCACGTCGCCGACAGCTTTGACCGGCGGCGCATCACCACCGTCTGCCAGATCGTCAAATTCAGCGCCACCGCGACACTCGCGATCGCCAGCCTGAGCGGCACACTGGGCAGCGCGTTGATTTATGCCTGCACCGCGGCCTTCGGCGCGTCGCACACCTTCCAGCAGCCGGCGCTGCGCGCGCTGATGCCGACCCTCGTCGAGCGCGGCATCCTGCCGCAATGCATCGCGTGGAATTCCGGCGTGCGTAAAGCCGCGATCATTGCCGGCCCCGCCATCGGTGGGCTCATTTATCTGATCGGACCGGTGCCCGCCTACGCGGCCAGCGCCCTGTGCTTCTTGGGCGCGGGCATCTTCCTCGCCGGCATCCGCCTTGCGCATGCCGCGCTGCCGTCGCGCGAACCGATGACGCTGCAATCGCTGTTCGGCGGCATTGCTTTCATTCGCAGCAAGCGCGTCATCCTCGGCGCGATCTCGCTCGATTTGTTTGCGGTGTTGCTCGGCGGCGCCACCGCCCTGCTGCCGGTTTTTGCGCGCGACATTCTCGACGCCGGCCCGACCGGCCTCGGTCTGCTGCGCGCCGCACCGGCACTCGGCGCGGTGCTGATTTCGCTGGTGCTGGTGCGCCTGCCGCTCGACCACCATGTCGGGCGCGTGATGTTTGCTTCGGTGGCAACCTTCGGCGCCGCCACGCTTGTGTTCGGATTGTCGGAATCATTTGCGCTATCGTTCGGCGCGCTGATGGTGCTGGGCGCAGCAGACATGGTCAGCGTGGTGATCCGCACCTCGCTGGTGCAACTGCAGACGCCCGACGGCATGCGCGGACGCGTGGCTGCGGTGAGTTCGATTTTTACCGGTACTTCGAACCATCTCGGCCAGTTCGAGTCCGGCGTGGTGGCGGCGTGGTTCGGCACTGTCGCCTCGGTGGTGATCGGCGGTGCGGGCACGCTGCTGGTGGCCGCGCTGTGGATCCAATGGTTTCCGGCGCTGTGGCGCGTTGATCGACTGGTGGCGCCGGAAGAAACGCCACCGCGTTAAACGCATCGCTGACGCGTGAGCACCTTGGCCGGATTCGGGCCCCCCGCTCTGCCGGACAACACACTTTTAGTTTTGCCCGATGACTTCGATACGCAGGCGCGCAGTTGATCCCGGTCGATTCAAGCAAAGATTGATTAAACACAAATAAAACAAATGTAAAACCCGCCGCTTTTGATTGATTGTGCCATTAGCCGCAAATTGATATGATTCTTCTGAATTCAACACTTTATATACGCGTCACGGCATTAACGGCTCGACCCGGTTTGCCAAAACAAATATAAAAACACGCCCCATGCGACAAACCCAAACCATCAAACTGGCAGCAGGCGACGACGCCGTCCTCCTCCTGCATGGTCTGGCCAGCAGCCCGCTGGAGATGTTTTCTCTTGCCACGTCATTAAATCAACGCGGCTTCAGCGTCGAAGCACCGCACATCCGCGGATTTGGCTTCGGTTCTGACGTCACCGATTACGCAGACTGGCTGGCACAGGTCGTTGCGGTTTTCGATCGTCTGAAACGCGAATACCGCTCCGTTTCGGTCGGCGGACTTTGCATTGGATCGGTGCTGAGCCTGGGGCTCGCCAACGAAAGACCGCGCGAGGTTTCCGCATTGTCGTTGCTGTCGATCACGCTTTTTTACGATGGCTGGTCGATCCCCTGGTACCGCTTTCTGATGCCGCTGTGGTTTCACACGCCGGTGCGCCATTTGTATTCGTTCACCGAACAGGAACCCTACGGCATCAAGAACGCCCAGATCCGCCAGCGCATTGCACGCGCCATGCGCAAGGGTTTCTCGGAAGCCGGTGCGGCGCGCATCACGATGGACCATGTCTATCAGGCAACGCGATTGAGCCGGCATGTCATGCGCAATCTGCACAACGTCACCGCGCCCGCGCTGGTGATCCACGCCATCGACGACGAAACCGCCAGCCCGAAGAGCGCGGAACACGTCATGAAACACATCGGCTCGACGGTGAAACGCAAAGTCCTTCTTGGCGACAGTTATCACATGATTACCATCGATAACGAACGCGACGCGGTGGCCTGGGAAACCAACAGTTTCTTTCAGGCCAGCATCGGCGGCCTGCGCAGCGGTGCGTTGCAACTTCCTGCCGACAACGACAAATACACTGCAGCTGCGGCGCGGCGCTGATCTGCCGACAGACTCCTAGGCGAGTTCGTCCGCCGACGGCTCGAGCAGGAATTTGCAGCGCGCAAGCAACCACTGAACGACTGGTTGGTGATGCCGGAAGTACAGCCGCGTCGGCAGCAGACCGGCGCCCATCATGCGCTTCGAATAGTAACTGCTGACCCCCAGATCGAATTCGCGCACACCATCGCGAATGCCGCGCAGCACCGACTGCAGAACGACGCCGAAATACAGATCGTAGTGGCGGTTGCGCGCGTAATCCATGCCGAGGTATTTGCCCGACATTCTGCTGCCCTTGCGCAACCATTGCACAAAACCGATCAGGCGCCCGCCCTCATACGCAAGCATGTAAGTGCTGATCGGCGCGGTAAGACGAAAATAATCTTCATTCAGGCGTTCGAACTGGAGATCAGCGCGGTCTGCCGTCGACGCATACAAGCTGCAGACCCCGGCAATCAACGCGTCGGGCAAGGGGGTTTCCGGCGTGTATTCCGTAAAAACCAGCGCGGCGCTCTTTCTGATTTTCCTCAGGACATTTTTGCGCTGGTTGCGGGAAAGCGCCGCCGGATAATCAGCGCCCGCCTTCAAGACGTTGATCGGCAGTCCGCACACCTCGACAAAATCAGCGAGCGGCAACGGCTCGGTAAACCATTTATAGGCGGTGGCGGCAGCCTTGTCGCGCAGAACGGCGTTCACCGCCTGCAGGACATCCGCGGAAATCTCACCCTCTATTCTGCCGGCATCGGTTGACGGGTGGCCGACGCACGCCACCTTGAACCCCAACGGCGCCAGCAACCACCTGAGCAAAGGATTGGTGACGAGGGTGTTCAGGCGGTATTCGGTGGTGAAGTACGGCACCACGCTGACCCGCGTTTCGCCGCGATAGACAAGGAGATAACCGCAGCAAAAATCGCCGATGCCGGCGCGCTGAAACGCCTGCAGAAAGCGGTGGTCTTCCGGTTCCGCGACGGCGAAGTCCTCGGGACAGGCATCCGTGTCAACAATGCGGATCAGGCCGCCCCCGTTCAATGCGCATCCCTGTTCTGCCGCGCACCGCTGTTGCGCGACAGCGGCGCTAGGATGCGCGCGGCGTGACGACGCTGCCGACCCATTTGATGTCCTTGCCGTGTTTGCCCTCAAGACGGGTGAGCAGCCCCGCAAACCGTTCGTATGATCCGCCGGCCATGCGCAGACGGAATTTCAATGTCTCCGCAACGCCGCTGCTGCCGACGCGATTGCACAATTCCGTCACCAGCGTCGGCAGCGGCAAAGGTGCGGATCTGGGCGGTCTGGCTGGCGCCGATGCGCACTGCCAGAAACTCGCCGCGGCTGCGGGTGCCGGCAACCGTACCTGGCGCGCTTATCTGAGCCAGCAGGCGATCAACGGCCTGCCGGTGATCAATGCGCGCGACCGCATCGGCAGCGGCCCGTGGACCAACGCCAAGGGCGCAGTCGTTGCTTACAACGTCGACGAGTTGCACAACGTCACCGCCAATCTGACCAAGCAGACGCTGCTGACGGAAAAAGGCGCCATCGTCAACGGCCGCGCCGAGAAACCCAATACGCATGATGCGCTGACCGGCTCCGACTGGTACGGCCGCGCCTACCCCGCAAGCAGCGACATGACCTGCGGCAACTACACGAAAAGCGGCGCAGACGGCGCGATCCAGATGGGTCACACCGACCGCGAAGGCCTCAGCGACGATGCGATCGCGCGCTCGTGGAATTCATCGCACGCCTCGCGCGGCGGCTGCAGCCAGCCTGCGCTGGTGAGCACCGGCGGCGCCGGTCTGTTCTACTGCTTCGCCGAAAAATAATACGCCGCAGTCGCAATCGTCAAAAACGCGCTCCCGGTGGGGCGCGTTTTTTTCGCCCTCTTATTTTTTGACTGCGCGGGCGCGGCAGTTAAAGGGCAGGAAAGCATCAGGAATATTGGTTTCATTCTTGCCCTTGGCGACCATTTTTTCCGGTGCCTCGGCACTGCCGCAGACCCAGGCCACCGGCACGACGGGCGTGTCCTCCACGACGGCCGGGCGCAGGGTGAGCATCTTGCCGTTGATGATGCCGTTGGCACGGTTGCCAAAGGTGATGTTGATCGCACCGTCCTTGATCGCCACCGATTTGATCAGGTTGCTGACGATTTTTTCCGGCACCGGCAGCAGCACCTCGCCGTTGTCCTTGGGAAACGTTTGCGTCGTCGCCCAGGTGAACGCCACCGGCTGCTTGGCAATGTCGGCGAGCGGCAGCGCCTCCTTGATTTCGTTGCGCACGATGGTGTCCTGGAAATTCGGCGCCGCCATCAGCGCCAGTATGCCGATGATTGCGATCACCACCATCATTTCAATCAGCGAAAAGCCGCCGCGCCGCCGTGCACCAGCCATTGCCATGCTCCGCTTTACCAATACGCGGCATGATAGCCGATGCGCCGCCGGCATGCCCGCCGGCCGCACCCGGTATCATCTTTTCGGAATTGGGGCAAAATCATGCCTCCCCGAAACTTCGCGACAAACAACATGATTGCCGTCAATCTCAAATCCATCCGCAGCGCATCAGCCGGCCTGTTGCTGATCGCTACGATGCCCTTGCTGGCACAACCGTCGGCCGGCGCATTCCCGGTGCGGCCGATCCGCATGGTGGTCGGCTTTACGCCGGGCGGCCAACCCGACATCACGGCGCGCATGCTGGCGCCGAAGCTCTATGAAACGCTCGGCCAGCAGGTGATCGTTGACA
The DNA here is from genome assembly GCA_943329075.2 of Chitinophaga pinensis. Classification (GTDB taxonomy): domain Bacteria; phylum Pseudomonadota; class Gammaproteobacteria; order Burkholderiales; family SG8-41; genus PALSA-1004. Next base: position 37,735 of record CALQCM020000027.1, read on the forward strand.
ACCGCGCCGGCGCCGGCGGTGTGGTCGCCGCCAAGATCGTTGCCGATGCCGCGCCCGACGGCCATACGCTGCTGTTCGTTTCTTCGTCGCACGTCGCCATTCCGGCGGTGCACGCAAAACTGCCTTACGACACGATCCGCGACTTCGCCGGCATCACGCTGACCTCGACCGCCTGTTACGTGCTGGTGGTGCCCGCGACACTGAATGTGAAAAACGCGCAGGAACTGATCGCGCTGGCGAAAGCAAAACCGGGGCAACTCAACTACGGTTCCGGCGGCACCGGCAGCGGCGCGCACTTCGCCGCCGAGATGTTCAAGCACACCACCGCCATCGACGCCGTGCACGTGCCCTACCGCGGCATCCCCGAGGGCATCACCGATCTGATCAGCGGGCGCCTGCAGTTTTTCATGTCACCGCTGGCGAGCGCAGTGTCTCTGGTGCGCGACGGCAAGATCCGCGCGCTCGCCGTCACGGCGAAAAAACGCGTCGCCGTCTATGCCGACGTGCCGACGCTGGCCGAATCGGCCCTGCCCGGTTATCAATGGGATTCGTGGTCGGGCCTGTTGGCCCCGGCAAAAACGCCGCGCGCCATCATCGACAAATTGAACCGTGAAATCACACGCGCGCTGTCGCAACCGGATATACAGCAACGTCTGCTGTCGATGGGTGCCGAAGCCGCGCCGACCACGCCGGCTGAATTCGACAAGCTGATTGCGGAGCAAGTCGCGATGACGATCAAGCTGGCGCGCCAGGCCGGAATCAAACCGGAGTAATTACTCGAGCACCTTGCCGAGCAGCGTCACGACATCGGTCTTGTTGTGGATCATGCACTCCGGAAATATCACCGTAATTGCATTGGTCGGGCAGATCGACTGGCACAGGCCGCAATACCAGCATTCATCCGGATAAGCGACCACCGGCAGTTTTTCCTTGTTGTCGGCTTCCTTGTAGATCAGGTCACCCGGACAGATCCAGTCGCACAGATCGCAACGCACGCAGGTGTCTGCGTTGATCCGGATCGGGTTGAACACCGCTTCATTCTGTTTTGCCATGATTGCTCCTAGACGGCCGACGTGCTGCGATCAAATGCCGCCGACAGCGGCTGGTCCACCGACAGTGTGCGCACCGACGGGCCCTGCGCGCCGCGCTCGACGATGACGAATTTGCGCCAGTTCTTGTCGTCTGTTTTTGGGAAATCGAGCCGCCAGTGTGCCGAACCGGTGCGCGTTTCCTCGCGCGCCAGCGACGCAGTCGCCATGATTTCCGCATTCAGGCGCACGTTGACCGCTTCTTCGACGCGCATCACGCCATGCAGATCGTCGGCCTTGAGCAGAGGTTCTTTTTTCGCCAGTGCGCGCAATGTATCGAGCGCCATTTGCAGCCCTTTTGCGGTGCGCCGCACACCGACGTAATCGGTGACCACATCGCGCGTTTCGCCCTCGAACGCCTTCCACGCCACACCGTCCTTGCGACCAAGGCTGGCACTGGCGCGAGCGCGCACCGACTCGATGGCGGCCTTGTCGATTTCAGGCAGGCTGGCGGTATTTTTGCGCACGCATTTGACCGTGCCTTCGCCGGCGATATGCCCCAACACCGCCGCGCCGGCGATGCCGCCGCTGACCGTCGCGCAGTCACCTGCCGCGAACAAGCCACATACCGACGTTTCGCCGTCTTCATCGACCGCAAGCCCGCTGCCGCGGAAATAGACGCCACTACGGCGGATTGACAATTCGGACACCGAGATCTCGACGAGTTCGGTGCGGAAATTGACGCCCTTCTGCTGATAGTAGGCGGGCAGCGTGTAACGGTCGACCTGCAGCGTGTGCTCCATGTGGTCGAGCATTTCCTCGGACAAATGACGGCAGTCGAGATAAATCGGCCCGTTGCCGAGCAGATACTCGTTGATGACCGCATCGGCCAGCACGGCGCGCCGCGCATTCTCGCCCTTCTTGTCGTAACGGAACATGAAACGCTCGCCCGACTTGTTGACGAAATAGGCGCCGAGGCTGACCAGCGCATTGAGGCCCTGCGTCGAGAAACCTTTCGGCGTCAGCGTCGCCTCGACCGATTCCATGTTGGCCAGCTGCGCACCGGCGTGATAACCCATCGCCTGCGCGTCACCGGTGTTGTACGGGAAATGCCAGCTGTCGAACGCCAGCCCCGAGGCATTGTGCGATATGCGGTTGACGTCACCGGCAGCCAGCACCACGGCTTTCGCACGGATCGCATACCACTCGCCGCTGCGAAAATTAAACGCCAGCGCGCCATAGGCACGGTTGTCTTTCACCAGCAACTGCACCACCATCGTGCGCATCAGCACGCTGGCCTTGCCTTTGCGCACGCGTTCGCCGATATGCTTCTTGAAATCGGTGCCGTCAAAATTGATGTGGTAGGTCCCGGGCAGACCGAAGGAGCGCAGGCGGTAGTAGGTGCCCAGCTTCTTGTCCTTGAAATCGACGCCGAACGATTCAATCTTGCGGAAAATGCGCGGCATCTCGCGAATCACGCGCCCCGCCACCACCATGTCGACGATGCCATCGGTAAGGTCCGGCACGTGCTTGAGCAGAAATTCCGGCGTGTCCCACTCGGGACCGGTGTCCATCACCGTCAGGTAATGGTCGACGCCGCAGCCGACGCTGCCGCAGTGGTCGAGCACCTTGCCCTTCTCGCAGATCACGACTTTGAGACCGGCCTCCAGCGCGGGAATTGCCGCCATGCTGCCGGCGACACCACCGCCGACCACCAGCACGTCCGTTTCGAGCATTGTGAAATAACCAGCCACAAAACACCTCCTGGTTGCAAGAATGCAGCTCACGCCATCTGCAGCGCAGCTCGGCAAGACTAAGGCACGTGGCAACGATACGCCAAGGACGGGACGGCTTTTTTCCCGGATTTTTCTACGGTTTGGAGCGCCGCGGCGCGCTTGCCCCGCTACGGTAATCGCGCGGCGTGACACCGGAGAATTGCTTGAAGCGTCGCGCAAAATAGGCCTCATCGTCGAAGCCCGTGGCGGCGGCAATTTCCGCAATGCGCAGCGCCGTGTGGCGCAGCAGCTCGCGCGCCTTTTCCATGCGCCGCTCGGTAACAAGTTCGACAAAGGTCTTGCCGGTTTCCTTCTTGAGCAGATGCGCAAGATAATTGGGCGAGAGGTGCACTGCAGCGGCGACATCGTGCAGGCTGCTGCGTCCAGCGAGGTTTTCGCGCAGATAGCGGGTCACGCGCGATACCACGTCGCGACGGCTCCGACGCTGCGCCTGCTCGGACGACAAACGCAGAATGTCGCGCTCGTGGCAGCGGCACACCGTGCCGATCAGCAGCAGCAGATTGGCGCGAATGAGTTCGAGTGAACAAAACCCGCGATCGCGGTACTCGCGCGCCATGTTCAGGCAGGCGTCGCGCGCGATCGTGAGGTCGCGGCCCTTGAGTGCGAAATCCATGTATTCCTGAAACAGAAACGGCGCCAGTTCCGGCGCGCGTTCAAGCGCCACATCATCGAGATCGAGTGGATCAATGTCGAGTTCCGGCCGCAGAAAACGCAGGCTGAAGCTGAGCACAAAAAAACGCGAGCCCGGCGGATGCGCAATGCGGTGCACACGGTAGGGCATGATAAAAGACAGCTGGCCCGGCCCCAGCGGGCGCACCGTCGAACCGATGTGCTGTTCGGTGCGTCCGGCCAGATTAAGCTGCACCTGCAGGTATTCGTGGCGGTGCGCCTCGCCGACGCGCGTCGCGCTGCGCTCGTCGCGCAGGCCGAAATCGCGCGTCACCAGACGCTCGCTGAGTGAGAGAGTGCGGATCGCGCGTTCCTTGCGTGGCGCAATCATCGCTCTGCCCGCTCAGCGCCGGCCGTCTGCGGCAATTTCACTCTTCAGTATCTTTCCCCAGCGCGCAATCTGTTCGCGGATATATTGTTCGAACTCTTCGGGTTTCTGTGCCGACGGCTGCATACCATAGCCCTCAAGTCGTTCGATAAAATCCGGGCGCGCCGCAATCGCCGCGATTTCCGTGTTTAATTTCCGCACGATGGCGCGCGGCGTGGCAGCCGGCGCCACCAGTCCCATCATGCCACCGACCTCGCAGCCCGGATAACCGGCCTCGGCGGCAGTCGGCACCTCGGGCAGCAACACGCTGCGCTTCGCCGCCGTCAAACCCACCGCGCGCAGACGGCCCGATTTCACCAGCGGCAGCGCCACCGGCAGATAAGACGCATTGACCATCACTTCGCCGCTGATCGTCGCCGTTACGCCAAGCACGCTGCCTTTGTACGGTACCTGTACGATGTCGATGCCGGCCTGCGATTTGAGCAGTTCCGCAGTCAAATGGCCCGACGAGCCGCGTCCGGCGCTGGCAAAAGTCAGCTTGCCGGGATTGGCGCGTGCGTCGCTGATGAGGTCCGCGAGTGAACGGTACGGCGAAGCGGCACTGACCGCGATCACCAGCGGCGGCCCCTGCGCAATCAGGCCCACCGCCGCGAAATCGCGCTGTGTGTCGAACGGCAGCTTTTCCATGTTGGGTTTGACCACGTAGTTCAGGCTCGCCGTCAGCAGGGTATAACCGTCGGGTGCGGCCCTGGCGACCAACTCTTCGCCGATCGTGCCGCTGGCGCCGGGACGGTTGTCGTTGACCACCGGCTGGCCGAACGCTTCCGCCAGTTTCTGGCCGATCAGGCGGCCCAGTGTGTCGGAAAATCCGCTCGGCGGAAACGGCACGACGATGCGGATTGCCTTGTTAGGATAGGCCGGCGCCTGCGCGAACAGGCCCCCGCAGAACGTCAGCAGAAAAGCCGCGCATAACCACTCACGCAACATGTTTCCTCCCCCCCGGTTTTTTGGATGATTATAGTTTTCTCGCCACTATACCCTAGAGCATTTCCAGCGCCTGCGGCCCCGCCGGTGGCGGAAACAGGCCGTCGAGTTCGGCGCGCTGCGCGGCGGTCAGGGTAATGTCCAGCGCGGCGGCGTTTTCTTCGATGCGTGCGCGGTTGCCGCTTTTCGGAATCACGATCACGTCGTCGTTCGCCAGCAACCACGCCAGCGCCACCTGCGCCACCGTCAGGCCGTGGTGCCTGGCGAAATCGGCGAGCGGTTTTTTCTGCAACAGGCGCGCCTGCTCAAGCGGCGAGTAGGCCATCAGCGGCACGCGCTGCTCACGCAACCACGGCAGCAGATCCCATTCGATGCCGCGGCGTGACAGGTTGTAGAGCAGTTGATTGGTGACCATGGCGTCGCCGCCCGCGCATTGCCACCATTCGCGCAAGTCGTTCAAATCGAGATTGCTGACACCGTAGTGACGGATCTTGCCGGCGCGCTGCAATTGCGTGAATGCTTCCAGCGTTTCGCTGAACGGCTCGTTGCCGCGCCAGTGCAACAAATAGAGATCGATACGGTCTGTTTTCAACCGCTTTAGACTTTGTTCGCAGGCCGCCAGCGTTCCGCGTTTGCTGGCGTGATTGGGCAACACCTTGCTGACCAGGAAAACCGTTTCGCGTTTGCCGGCAATCGCTTCAGCCACCAGCGCTTCGGCGCGGCCGTCGCCATACATCTCGGCGGTGTCGATCAGCGTCAGGCCGCGTTCGATGCCCGCCTGCAGCGCGGCGATTTCGGCGCTGCGTCTGGCGCGATCGTCGCCCATGTTCCAGGTGCCCTGGCCGAGCGCGGGCACGCGTTCGCCGTTCGGCAGCGCGACGGTTTTCATATTGTGAACTCAGCGAGCGGGGTCATTGCGTGCATGATACGACGCGCGGCGCCTACGCGCCGTACGCCATGCAAACACAATGATTTTGTGGCGCAGGCGACCCGCCTGCGTCAATGCACGGTGCTTCCCGCAGGCGGGTCGCCTGCGCCACAACAACCCGCGCAATCGGGGCGCGTTATACTGCCGGCCTTTGACGCCGGAGGGGCTTATGCAATTCAGACCACATCATTTCGCGTTGACGCTATTGCTGGCAACGATAGCGGCTGGCGCTACTGCGCAAAATTATCCGTCGCGCCCGGTCCGCATGCTGTGCCCGATCTTACCCGGCGGCGGGCTTGATGTGATCGCGCGCGCGATTGCGCCGGGGCTGTCGGAGAATCTGAAAACCTCGGTGGTAGTCGATAACCGGCCCGGCGCCAGCGGCGCGATCGCAATGGAAGTGACGGCCAATGCCGCGCGCGACGGCTACACCTTCGTCATCATGAGCGTCACCGCGGTGATCTATCCGGAGCTGAACAAGACGCCCTACAACGTCGTGCGTGATTTCGCACCGGTAACCCAGGTCTCGGCGTCACCCTATGTGCTGGCGGTGCATCCGTCGCTGCCCGGAACACTGGCCGATTTCATCAGCCATGCAAAAGCCAACCCGGGCAAGTTCACCTATGGCTCGTCGGGGATTGCCTCGCTGCAGCAGCTCTCCGCCGAACTGTTCTCATCGATGACGGGTATCAAGCTCGTGCACATACCCTACAAGGGGATAGGCGCGGCGTTTCCCGATTTGATCGCCGGCCGCACGCATTTGACGTTTTCGAGCACGGCCTCGCTTGCCGGCCTCTTCCGCGCGAAATATCTGCGCCCGCTCGCCGTGACGACGGCGCAGCGCACACCGATGCTGCCGGAAGTGCCGACGATGGCCGAGGCCGGACTGCCCGGATTCGTCGTCACGCAATGGCACGGCCTGCTGGCGCCCGCCGGCACGCCGCGTGCCATCACCGAGCGCGTGCAGCAGGGTGTCGCCGCGGTGCTGAAGCAACCCGACGTGCTCGCACGCCTCGCTGCCGACGGCACCGACGCAGTCGGCAGCACGCCGGCGCAATTCGCCACCCACATGAATGCCGAACGCGCGAAATGGATCAAGGCGATCAAGGACGCCGGCATCACGATTCAGTAATTGGCTAGCGTGGCGCAGGCGCCCCGCCTGCGAAGAAGCACACCACCATGAACGGAGCCGTTACTCGCGCAAGCCCGCTTCATCGATCAACCGGCCCATGCGCGCCATTTCGCCCTTGATCACGGCGGTCGCCTCCTGCGGCGTGCTGGCAATCACTTCGAGCCCGGCCGCGAACAAACGTTCTTTCACCTCGGGCTGGTTGAGCGCGCGCGCGACTTCGGCGTGAATGCGCGCGATCACCGCGGGCGGCGTCTTCGCCGGCGCAAACAGCGCGGTGCGCGACTGCGATTCGTAACCGGGCACTCCGGCTTCCGCCATCGTCGGTAGCCCCGGCACAATGGCCGATGGCTCAAAGCTCGTCACGGCAAGCGCGCGCAAGCGGCCCTGTTTGATATGTTGCGTCACCGAGCCGGCGGTCGGAAACATGACGTGGATCTGGCCGCCGATGACAGCATTGATCGCCGCACCCGCGCCCTTGAAGGCGATGCGTTCGATTTTCGCACCCGTCATCGACTTGAATAGCTCGGCGGCCAGATGATTGCCCGAGCCGCTCGAACTCGACGCGTAGTTCAATTCGCCCGGCCGCGCCTTCGCCAGCGCGACGAGCTGCGCCACCGTCGTCACCGGCAGCGACGGATGCACCGCCAGCAGATTCGGTGAATTCACCGTCAATGCGATCGGCGCGAAATCGCGCAGCGGTTCCCACGGCGTATTGCGACGGAACAGCGGGATGATCCACAAGGGGCTGGTGTAATGCAGCAGCACGTGACCGTCGGGCACGGCCTGTTGCACGATCTCGACACCGATGATGCCGCGGTTCTCGACGATCGCCGGCTGGCCGAGATTGTTTGCCAGTGCCTGCGTCATGAAGCGCGATGCAATGTCGGAGGCGCCACCGGCTTCGGTGGTGATCATGCGAATGACGCGGTTCGGAAAGTTCTGCGCGCCGGCCGTGCCTGCGCAGATGCCGAAGATGACAATCGGAAACAACAGCGCGCGCATCATTCGACCCTGAGGCCCGACACCTTCACCGCGCGACGCATCGTCTCGATCTGGCGGCGGATGTGTTCCGCGTATTCCGCAGCGGTGGAACCGAGCGGATCGGCACCGAGTTCGCCAATGCGTTCGCGGAATGCGGTGTCTTTCAGCAGGCGCAGTTGTTCGGCATTCAACCGCGCGATGATGTCGCGCGGCGTGCCGGCCGGTGCGGCGAGGCCATACCAGCCCGTCCATTCGTAACCGGGCACGGTTTCGGCAATCGCCGGCAGGTCGGGGGCCACCTGCGTGCGCGTCGCACTGGTCACACCGAGCGCGCGGATCTTGCCGCCCTTCAACGACGGGATCACCGCCGTCGCCACCAGCACGGCAAGCTGCAACTGCCCAGCCATCGTATCGGTGAGCGCCTGCGGCGTGCCTTTATATGGCACGTGCACGATTTCAATGCCGCTCATGCTGCGAAACAATTCCGTCGCCAGATGCGACGCGGTGCCGGTGCCGGGCGTGCCGTAATTAATGCTGCCGGGTTTGCCTTTGGCATACGCGATCAACTCGCGCATGTTATTGACCGGCAACGCTGCATTGACCACCAGGATCAGCGGTGTCGAGGCAATGAGGCTGATCGGCGCGAAATCGGCCGCCAGATCGTAGCCCAGCGATTTGCGACGGTTTTCGACCAGCGCGGCGGCATTGGCCTGCTGCGAGGTGATCATCAGCAGCGTGTAACCGTCGGGTGCGGCGTGTGCAACGATTTCCGCGCCGATGTTGCCGCTGGCACCGGCACGGTTATCGATGACGATCTGCTGGCCCAGCGCCTGCGTCAGGCGGTCCGCGACGATCCGCGTCATCACGTCCGCCCCCGAACCTGCGGTATTGGTGACGACGATGCGGATCGGCCGCAGCGGGTACGGCCCCCCGGCCGCATGCACAGCACCGCACAACCACAACAGCAGCGCGATTGACGTGCGTGCATTGGCAATCACCGTGCGCACCCGGACTGGTTGATTACGCCGGCTCCATGCCCGCTTTGCGAATGGTGGCGGCCGCCGCCGGCGCGGTCAGGTATTTGATCAGCGCCACGGCGGAATCCGGGTGCGCCGCGCCGCGATGCACCGCCGCCGAAAACGTGGTGATCTTCTGTACGTCGGATGACAACGGCCCGACCAGATCGATGCCCGGCACCGGCAACAGTTCGCACACCTGCTGAAAAGCGAGTTCGGCTTCACCGCGCGCGCACACCGCGCCGGCCGGTTCGCCTTTCACCACGACGAGCTTCGCGGCGACCTCCGAGGCAATGCCCCAGCGCTCGAACAGGTCTTTCAGATAAATGCCGCTGGGTCCGGTCGAATACACCACGGACTTTGCCGCCAGCACGGCGCGCTTTAACGCCTCACCGGAACTGATGTCGGGTTTCGGCGCACCGGCGCGCACTGCGACACCGATCCCCGAGGTGGCCAGATTGGTGCGCGCAATAAGGCGGCCGTGTTTGATCAGTTCGTCGATGGCCGTGGCCGACATGATAGCCATATCAACAATTTCGCCGTCCTTCAATTTTTTCATCATGTCCACGCTGGGCGTCCACAGCGTGGCGACCTTGTGGCCGCTGGATTTTTCGAATCCCGGCACCAGTTCTTCGTAAGCGGCCTTGAATGCCGCCGTCTGCATCACCCTGATTTCCATGCCTGCTCCAGTCTGATTTTGTTTATTGTCGCGCGCAATTGCGCATGCGCTGCGAGTGTATCACCGGCTGTGATTCGCTAATCCGGCAGCGCACCCGACGCTTTGATCAGTTGCCGGCTCTGCTCAATCTGCGCCGCAAGATAACTGCCGAATTCCTGCGCACTGGCCGGCGCCGCGAGTTCTGCGCCGAGCGAGACAAGGCGCTCCTGCATTTCCGCGGAGCGCATCGCGCGGCCGATCTCGGCGTTGAGTTTTACAACAATCTCCGGCGGTGTGCGCGCCGGCGCCACCAGCCCGTACCAGCCGATCACTTCATATCCGGGAATGCTGTCGGCAATGGTCGGCAGTTCGGGTGCCAGCGGCGTGCGTTTCAGGCTCGTCACCGCCAGCCCGCGCAAGCGCCCGCTGCGCACCGCCGGCAGCACCGCGGGTACCACGGTGAAGGTGAAATGAATCTGGCCCGCGGCAGTATCGGTATAGGCCTGCACGATGGTCTTGAACGGAATGTCAGTGATGCCGACTCCGGTCATCGATTTCAGCCGCTGCAAGGCGAGGCCGGCCGGTGAACCCGCGCCTGAAGTGCCGCCCTGCAACTGCCCGGGACGTGCTTTCGCCAGCGCCACCAGTTCCTTCACCGATTTCGCCGGCACCGAGGGATGCACCACCAGCACGAACGGTGTCGACGCCATCAACGCCACCGGCGCGAAATCCTTGATCGGGTCATAGGTGAGTTTGTCGTAGAGCGCCGAGCCGATGGCAAATTGCGAGGTCACCATCATCAGCGTGTAACCATCGGCGGCCGACCGCGCGACGTGCTCGGCGGCGATGCGACCGGTGGCGCCAACACGCGCGTCAACAATCACCTGCTGGCCCCAGGCCTCGGTCAGGCGCTGCCCGACGAGACGCGCCATGAGATCGGGGCCCGAACCGAAGCTGGTGACAACGATGCGGATCGGTTTGAGCGGATAGTTCTGCGCGTCGGCAGCACCAGCCAGCACTAACGACAACAATACGGGGGTGAATATGGAAATATATAGTCTCATCGCTCCTCCACTGCTTTTCTTATAGCTTCTATTGTGAGCCAACCGCAAGCTGAGTCAACCGCGACCGCCTGTCGTAAACTCGCAAGCCTGACCACAGGAACAACCATGACCACGCTTGCCGAAAAACTCGCCGCGTATGCGGTCTCACTCCGTTACGAAGACCTGCCACCCGCCGTCGTGCACCAGGCCAAACGCCTGATCGTCGACACGCTCGGCTGCGCGCTCGGCGGCCACAACAGCGAACCGGTGCGCATCGCGCGCGCTCAGGCCGCCACGGTAACCAGCACGCAGCCGGCGACCATCCTCTGCAGCGGCGAACGCACGAGCGCCGACCTCGCCGCCTTCGCCAACGGTTCAATGATCCGCTACCTCGATTTCAACGACGGCTACACCGGCCGCGAGGCGGGGCATCCGAGCGACAGCGTCGCCGCGTTGCTCGCCGCCGCCGAACTGGGCAATGCCAACGGCCGCGAGCTGATCGTCACCACGGTGATCGCCTACGAAATGTTCTGCCGCATGTGCGACACCATCAACTTCAAACCGATGGGCTTCGACCACGTCACCATCGGCGCCATGGCCAGCGTGCTCGGCGTGGCGCGCCTGCTGAAACTACCGGTGGAAAAAGTCACCCATGCGCTCAATCTGACGGTGGCGGCCAATGTCGCACTGTATCAGACGCGCATCGGCAACGTCTCAATGTGGAAGGGCTGCGCCTATGCGAATTCCAGCCGCAACGCGATCTTCGCCGCGCAGATGGCGCAGCGCGGCATGACCGGCCCCTCGCCGGTGTTCGAAGGCCGCGGCGGTTATTTCACCGCGGTGACGCGCCAGCCGGTGGAACTCGCCCCCTTCGGCGGCAACGGACAACCTTTCCGCATCATGGATTGTCTGATCAAGCGTTACCCGCTTGGCCAGTATTCACAGTCAGTGGTGCAGGCGGCCCTCGAAGCGCGCGCGTTGGTAAAAGACATCAACGAGATCGAGTCGATCGACGTGCGTACACTGCACACCGCGATCGAAATGATGGCCGGCGACATCGACAAATGGCGCCCCGCCAATCGCGAAACGGCGGATCACAGCATGCCCTACACCGCCGGCGTCGCACTTAAATACGGCTGCATCGACGTCAAATATTTTGATGATCCCTATCTGCACGATCCGGCACTGCTGGAACTCGTGGGCCGCATCAAATGTGGCGAGTCGGAAGAAGCCAATCAACGCGAGCCCGAGGCCATGCTGTGCGATCTGACGGTGACGCTACGCAATGGCAAGCGCGAAGACATCCGCGTCGAATACCACCGCGGGCACCCGCGCAATCCGATGCCGGACGTGGAGATCGAGGAGAAATTCCGCGAGCTTGCCGGCGATCAATTACCGAAAATGCAGTGTGATGCGCTGCTGGCGCGGTTGTGGAGCCTCGACTCGTTAGAGAATATGGGCGAGCTTTTTGCGCTGACGCGCTGCAAATAAATCAGATGCCCCCAAGCAAACCACTCCCCACTGTTCAATGACGTGACAACGGGATGGGGCCGGACAGAAGCGTACCGAGTTTCTGATCCCGATACAGGGCTGCTCCGTGTTCCTCTCTAACAAGTTCTAGCCTTTTGCTGATGGCAATCTCGTCTAGGCTTCTGTACCCAGCCAGACACGCATCGCGTCGGAAATATTTTGGAACGGCAAACTTTTCCCCCTCTTGCTCGGTAACATGCCAACAGACCTGGAAATTTCCGGGCGCGTGGCTCGTCTCTAGCCATAGACAAGGCGTCCAAGCAGCGCCACCGTGAATAAAAACGGCTACGTCAGCAGCAAACTCCGTTGAGACGTCTAGCCCGTAGTCGGGCATCGACATCAATGTGCAAAACGCGTCATCGGTCTCGAAATAGGCGATTCGCGATACCGTGCCATCGCTGCAAAATGACCCATTGCTCCAGTTGGCCCGAAGCCCGAGTACGCCACCGGGATATTTTCGCTCCAGGACTTCGTTCTCGAAGACGAGGCTTACACCCTCAAGTAATACGGCCATAGAGTCTTCTCCTTAGTTCCGGTTAATGCGCTTGGTTCGGTGACCGACCGATACGACCGCCCCGTTATCGGCAATCACGGCGTATGCATCCAATTGCCGCTCGATCTTCTTGAGCTGCTCCGCACCATATTGGTGACTTAGACGTTGGCGCGACCGTTTGTCGAAATACAAAATGGTCGCGCCCCGGTGGTCGTGCTCCTTGGCCCCGCAATGAAACAACATCTCGACGGTCTGGGCCTTGATTCCGCGTTGCTGCATGCGGGTAACGGCATGTTGGGTCAGGTTTTCCATTGCGCACACCTCCGCCTTGTTGTCAGAGCGTGCAGCTTATGCCATTTGGTAGACCACAGAATGAGCTACCAATGAATTTTTCTACTTCCGGCGCGGGACATCTGCGAAATAGGCTTGTTGGTAGCTCAATATATGGTCTACTGCTCATGCTATCGTTTTTCCCCTGAGCTTCTGGAATCATCCGGAAAGCGGATAGCGAGAAAACAACAACTATGCAAAAAATCTCCAATAGGATCTTCCATTCCGCTACGGACCTCACGCATTTCGCGGAGTGCCAGCACCTGACATGGCTGGATCGGCTCAATCTTGATGAGCCGATGGAAAAGACCGCGACAGACGACCAGACCAAGCTCCTCCAAGACAAAGGCTTCACCCATGAGAAGAAGTTTTTGGACAAGCTCGGCGAACTGCACCAGAACATCACCGAGATTGCTCAAGATGCCAGCCTGGATGAACGCATATCTGCAACCCGCGCAGCCATTCGCGATGGTGCGGAAGTTATTTTTCAGGCGACCCTGGTGCGTGGAAATCTCATTGGGCATGCCGATTTTCTCGTCCGTGTTGGCAATACTGATGCTCAGGGTCGTTACCAATATGAAGTGGCCGACACAAAGCTTGCGCATTCCACCAAGGCTAAGTTCATTCTTCAACTTTGCTTTTATTCTGACCTACTGACCGATCAGACCGGGCAACTGCCGCATCACATGCATGTCGAGTTGGGGGACGGTAAACGCGAGTCCTTTCGAGTGGCGGATTACATCTATTATTTTCGGCATTTGCTGGAGCGTTTCCATATATTTGTGACCCTCTATCCTGAGGGTGCGCCGCCTTATCCGATTCCCTGTGATCATTGTTCGCTTTGCCACTGGCGAGATCGCTGCGCAGAACGTCGCGTGGCAGATGACCATCTCTCGGCGGTAGCCAATGTCACCCGGCAGCAAGTCGTTCGTCTGGAGCAATCCGGGGTCAAGACTGTGGCGCAACTCGCTGCGTTGTCAGCGGAGACCCGTATTTCCAAACTAGCGCCTGAGACACTTTTGAAACTGCGCGAGCAGGCTGCATTGCAGGTTCTGGAGCGCGAAACCGGCGAACAGAAGGCCGTTGTGCTCCCGCCGGCGGTCGGTGAACTCAAGGGTTTCTCCCGCCTACCGCTGCCTGACGAGGGTGATCTGTTCTTCGACATGGAAGGTGACCCGATGCAAGACGGGGCCTCGAATACCTCTTTGGGATCTATTACGTCAAGGATACACGGCCGGTATTCAAACCCTTCTGGGGACACGATCGGGAGCAGGAGCGACAGGCCTTCGTGGACTTCATGGATTTCGTCGATCTGCGCCTTCAACGTTATCCAGGAATGCACATTTACCACTACGCCCATTACGAGAACACAGCCTTGAAGCGCCTGATGTCGCTGCATGGGGTGAAGGAATCAGCCGTTGATCAGTTGCTGCGTGAGCACCGTCTGGTCGATTTGTACAAGGTGGTGCGCGAGGGGCTGCGCATCTCAAAATCCAGCTACTCGCTCAAAGCCGTCGAGGCTTTTTACGCCGAGAAGCGTTCCACCGATGTGAAAAAGGCCACCGACAGCATCGTGGCCTATGAGACCTGGCGCGAAAGCGGCGATCCGAACTTGCTCGAATCCATCCGTCAGTACAACGAAGACGACTGCCGGTCCACTTGGCAACTGCGGGGATGGCTGCTCACGCTGCGACCGGCTGGTTTGCCTTGGCATTCTGTTCAGGCGGCCGCCGATTTGGAGCAAAAATCTGTCCGCACTAAATCCGCAAACATCGTCCAACTTGAGGCGAAGCTGGCTAGTTTTCACCGTCGACTGATCACACACCCGGAGAATTTGTCGCTCGATCCCGAATTAGCAAAACTCATTGATTCGCTCTTGGACTTTCACCGCAGGACTGCTAAACCTGCGTGGTGGTCCCTTTTTGAGCGCCAGGACGCCGAGTTCGAGGAGTTGCAGGAGGATCCGGAGGTCATCGCTGGCCTCCACTCTCCAGAGTTAATTGGTGATGGTGATCGGTATGCGGTTTATCGCTTCCACTACCCCGAGCAGGATTTCAAAGTCAGGGTGGGCAGCCGTGCCAAAAGGCTGGATAACCTGCGGGAAGTCCTCGTCGTTGCTATTGACGAAGACGCCTGCACGGTCGATTTGGATCTTCGCACCGATGATTTGCCCGCGAATTTTTCGATCTCCATCGGCGCCCCGGTGAACGCGGATGCCATGCGGGATGCCGTGTTTTCTTTCGCGGACTCTGTGATTAAGGGCGAAACCCGTTACAAGTCGGTGTTGGACTATCTGGCCCGTCGTTTGCCGGATGTGAAGGGTAAAGATTCGGGCGCTCCGATTGTCGTGCCCGGAGTAGAACCTCTGCCGCAGATTATTTCCGCTGTCGAGCAAATGCAAAACTCCTACCTTTTCATACAGGGGCCGCCGGGAACGGGCAAAACCCATACCGGATCACACCTGATCGCCGCACTGCTTCAGACCGGTAAGCGGGTAGCAGTGTCCGGAAACAGCCACAAGGTCATCATCAACCTGCTGGAAGCAGTGGACAAGCGGATGAAGGAGGCTGGAGCCAGTTATATCGGCATGAAGAAGGGGGCGTCGGACGATCAGTGCATCGATAGCGACTTTATCGAGAACGTCAAAGCTGAAAAGGACATCACGCAGGCCAGTCCACTGCCACAACTTGTTGCCGGTACCGCTTGGCTGCTGGCTAAGCCTGATTTTTGGGGGCAGTTCGACTATCTCTTCATCGACGAAGCGGGACAGGTTTCGCTCGCCAACATGATCGCCATGGGCATGTGCGCCAAAAACCTGATCCTGCTCGGCGATCAGATGCAACTGGGGCAACCCATTCAAGGGATACATCCCGGCCGCAGCGGCGATTCCGCACTCGACTATCTGCTCGATGGCGAAGCGACTATCGCGCCGGAGCGTGGCATTTTTCTGGAAACAACCTACCGAATGCATCCAGATGTCTGCCGCTTTATTTCGGATGCCTTCTACGACTCGCGTCTGGAAGCCGACCCGCCTACTTTTGACCAGGCGTTGATTCTGAATGGCAATGCCCATTCGGCGTTTGAATCAACAGGAATTCGTTACTTTCCTGTTGAGCACGACGGTTGCTCACAGCGGAGCGAGGAGGAGGCCGCAGTGGTTAGTGAACTGGTGGTCAACCTGCTGACGCAGCACTACCGCAACAAACAAGGAGAAATTCGACCGTTTACCCTGGACGATATCCTCGTTGTTGCGCCTTACAACATGCAGGTTAATCTGCTAAAACGGACGTTGCCGAAAGGGGCGCGTGTGGGGACGGTCGACAAGTTTCAGGGGCAGGAAGCGGAAGTCGTGATTGTGTCAATGGCGACGTCGAGCGGGGAGTATTTGCCGAGATTTATCGATTTCTTGTTCAGCAAAAATCGGTTGAATGTGGCTATATCGAGGGCAAGGTGCTTGGCGATAGTCCTGTCAAATCATAATTTGCTGAAAGTGCAAGCTTCGACACCCAATCAAATGGCATTAATCAACTGCACATGCTGGATGGCAAAAGATAATGTACCTATCCAATAAAGCAATTTTCATAAGGGAGGAACTCTGATGGCGTGGAACTCTGCTGTAGCGGCCCAGATTTTGGACCCG